>JBPBQO010000060.1:0-41274 GCA_050954785.1 Janthinobacterium lividum
TATCGTCCGCGCCGCGGGAATAGACCCGCCGCCCGCCCGGCGTGGATACGAGCTGGACCCGGATGCCGTCCCATTTCCATTCGGCGGCAAACGCGTCGTAGGCGAGTGCGCGGCGATCGTCGGGCTCCAGCGGATGCGCCAGCATCGGCGGCCGGAACACCGGCGCGCCCTGCGGGTCCGGACGGGCTCCGCGTCCCTCGACCCAGGCGAACAGCTCCGCATACGGCGGCGACAGGCCGTGCCAGACTTCCTCGATGTCGTCGGCCGCGATGGTGCCGCCGCTCAGTTCCGCCAAGGCCAGCTTCGCCAGCCGGACCGACGCGCCGACCCGCAGCGAGCCGGTGATGATCTTCAGGATCGCTAGCCGGACAGTTGCCGACGACGCGTCCAGCCATCCTGCCACCAGCGCCGGCAGCTCGGATTTCGGCGTCACCGCCAGTGCCTCGACCACGTCCGCCAGCAGCGGGGGAGGCGTGTTCACCCGTCGTTCGGGCCACATCAGCGCCACGGTTTCCGCAAGGTCGCCGACATAATCGTAAGACCAGCCGAACAGCACCGGGTCCGTGCGGCTCTCGGCCAGCGCGCGGATCAGTCCCGGCTTGGCCGCCTGGAACGAGAGCTCGCCGGTGAGCGCAGCCAGCCCGATGCCTCGATCCGGGTCAGGCTCTGTCTCGAAGAAGCGGCGCAACAGGGCGATCTTGGCGAGCCGGCCCGGACTGAGCGTGAGCCGCTCCAGCAGTTCGGCGAACGCGATCATGGGGCCGGATCCTGGGCTGCGTCGGCCGCCAATGCCTCGCCCTCTTCTTCCTCGTCGCCGTATCCGACCAGGCGAAGCGCCCGGCCGCGCCGCCCCTGGGCTTCGGCCGCGTGGATCAACGCCTCCTCGCGACCATGCGTCACCCAGATCTCCGGCGCATCGACGTCGGTCAGCGTCTGCAGCAACTCGTCCCAGTCGGCGTGATCGGAAATCACCAGCGGCAGTTCGATGCCCTTGGCCTTGGCGCGCTGGCGCACCCGCATCCATCCCGACGCCAAACACACGACCGGATCGGCCAGCCGCCTTGCCCAGCGATCGGCGATCGCCGACGGCGGCGCCAGCACGATCGCGCCGGCAAGCTCGGCCTTGGCGGCAACGGTCGCCTGACGCAGGTCGCCGAGCGGGACGCCCATTGCCTCGTATGCGCGGCACACGGACATCAGCGCGCCATGCAGATAGATCGGTTTATCCCAGCCCGCCTCGCGGATCAGCCGGATCAGCCGCTGGCACTTGCCCAGCGCGTAGCAGCCGACGACATGCGTCCGCCCCGGAAACAGCGCCACGCTGTCCAGCAACCGCGCCACCTCGCCGGCCGGCGGCGGATGACGAAATACCGGCAGCCCGAACGTTGCCTCCGTGACGAACACGTCGCAGGCGATCGGCTCGAACGGCAGGCAGGTCGGATCGGGCACGCGCTTGTAGTCGCCGGACACCACGGCCCGGCTGCCCTGCCATTCCATCGCGATCTGCGCGCTTCCGAGCACATGTCCCGCCGGCTGCATCCAGACGCGTACGCTGTCGAGAGTGATCACCTCGCCATAGGCCAGGGGTTGCTGCGCCCGGCCCGACCGTCCCTCGCCCATGCGCACATCCATGATCGCCAAGGTCTCGGGACTGGCCAGCACGGCACCGTGGCCGGGCCGGGCATGATCGGCATGGGCATGGGTGATGAGCGCACGCTCGACCGGATTGACCGGATCGATGAAAAACCCGCCCGGCTCGCAATAGAGTCCGTCGGGCAGGACTTTCAACCATGTCTCGGGATGCGGCATCGAGCTCCAAAGCGTTGCAAGCGCCAAACGGTTGCGTCGTTCCGCCCGAACTGCACCGACCGTTTGAAACCTCCGGCACGGGCCGGCATTATCACGTCATGAGACGAACGGCCGTCCGGCCGATCCTGCACAGAACGAGGACAATCATATGAGTGGATTTCTGTCCGGCGCGTCGGGATCGCCGATGCAAGTCGAAAGCGGCACCGTGCGCGACACAACACCGACCGGACGCTGGTCGATCGCCGGCCTTGGCCTGGCCCTGGCCCTTGGCCTCGCTGGTCCGGCCCATGCGCTGAGCATGAAGGAGTGCAGCGTCAAGTATGCGGCGGCAAAGACGGGCGGCACACTGAACGGGCAGAACTGGAAGGCGTTCCGGGCTGCCGAATGCTCGGCCACCGGTACCGCTTCGGCCACATCGGCGGCCGCGCCGGCGGCAACCGCGGCGTCGGTTCCCGCGGCAAGCGTCGTTGCACCGACCAACGCTGCTCCGGCCCATGCAGCTGTCGCCAGCGCCGGACCGGTGGGCAATGCCAGCTTTCCCAGTACCGTCGACACCAGATACGCCAGCCTGAAACCGGGCAAGGCGCGCATGAGCACCTGCCTCGACCAGTACAAGGCGAACAAGGCCTCGGGCGGGAACGGCGGTCTCCGGTGGATCCAGAAGGGCGGCGGCTACTACAGCGAGTGCAACAAGCGGCTGAAAGGCGCTTAAGGCACCTACTCGGCTGGGACCTTCTGGCGGCGGTGACGGGTCAGCAACCGCCACGATAAGGCGAGCCCGGCCTTCTGTTGTGCGAGCCACGATCCGGTGGCGAGCGCTTCGGACACCCGCGTGTCGCCGGTTTCCACCACGTCGTGCCGGAAGTCGGCAGTGCGGAACAGCATGTCCCACCAGGGAAACACAGCACCGTAGTTGCAGGAATTACGGCCGGCCGCGCTCAGCCCGTGATGCGCGCGATGAAACTGCGGCGACACCAGCAGCCGTTCGCCCAGCCAGCCGAACGAGATCCGGGTGTTGGCGTGGCTGAAGCTCTCCACCAGACGCAGGGTGAGCACCAGCAGCGGGAACTGCATCGGCGGTACCCCGATCAGCAGGCCGGCACCGATGAACCAGACATAGGTAATTACGTCGTCCAGCACGTGGTTGCGGTCGTCCGACCAGAAGGTCATCTGGCGCTGCGCATGATGCAGCGCGTGCAGGCCGTACCACCAGCCGAACGTATGGCTGAAGCGATGGCGCCAGTAGTCGGCGGAATCCAGCACCACCGCGTAGATGAAGAAGGTGACCACCGGGAGGCCGAGCAGCGCCGGGAACAGGCCCTCCAGCGTCGGCGGGATGTAGCCATGATCGGTCATCCAGCCGTTCATCGCCGTCTGGATCCAGTAGAACCCGAAGAAGGTGACCAGCGGAAACACCCCGATCCGTGCGACCAGTGTGTAGATCACGTCCATCGTCACCGTCTCGCGCCGCTCCCAGCGCACCAGCGGGGCGAACCGTTCCGCCGGCACGCAGATGGCGTAGTTGATGACCACCTGCAGCACGCCGTACACGGCGAACAGCGCCCACATGAACGACGTATCCTCCCACTCCATCTCGCCGGCGCGAAACAGCAACGGCAGCAGGATCGTCTCGTGAATCCAGCCGGCAATCCAGGCGAACGGGTCGGTCATGGGCCGCTCCTCGGCGAGTCCGGACGATCAGCCTGCGGTGCAGGCTGCTCGCCCTCGGGATATGTATCGTGGTCCGACACTACGCCGGCTGCCGTTGTGGCGAAATACGCGTGGCCCGCCATTGGATGCCCCTGTGTTGAACGGGGCATCATCTTGCGTGCAACCGGTGGGTCACTGCTATACCACCCATCGACCGACCATCGCTGCTGTTATCAGCGCGACAGCATGGCAACCCTGCCGGCGAAACCCTACCGGGAGAGTTCAGAATGGCCGCTCGTCGGTTGTTGATCGTCGAGGACGAATTCCTCATCCGGATGACGCTCGCCGAGGTTCTGACCGATGACGGGTTCGAGGTGCTCGAAGCCGGCGACGCGGACGAAGCTCTGGCGACCCTCGAGCGGGAACCGGAACTGGCGATCATGCTGACCGACATCCAGCTTCCCGGCTCGCTCGACGGACGGGCATTGGCGGTGAAGGCACGGCAGACCCGGCCGGACCTGCCGGTGATCTTCATGAGCGGACGCCCCGATCCGGGTGCAGCCAACACGGCGCTCGACCTTCACGTCAACAAGCCATACCTGCCCTCGACGATGTCGGCAGCGGTGCGGCGCCTGATCGGCGACTGCTAGCCGGATGCGGCGTCCGTCGGCACCGGTCCAGGTCGATCACCGTGCCGATCTGAGAGCGAGCTTCGACGACCTTCAGGACGGTCGGTTCGCGGCAGCCAGGGATCGCCTGCTGCCGATCATGCGCGGCAGTTTCCAGGAGCAGGATCTAGAAACCAGGCTGGTGTTCGGGCTGGCACTGGCGGGTGCCGGAGACGCGCTCAGTGCCGCACCGTTGCTGAACGGAATCGCGGCCGAGCGGCCGGGAACGCTGCATCCGTGCGTCGACCTGGTCACGCTCCTGCACAAGCGGCAGCGAGGCCGGGATGCCGAACCGGCGTTCCAGGCCTGCCTCGCGCTCACCCCCGCCGACTCCAGGCTCAGGCTCAGGTTGGCCCAGCTCCTGTACGAGCTCCATCGCTTCGGGGATGCTCTCGCCGAGATCGACGAAAGCCTCCTCCACGACCCGAAGCTCATCCCGTCGATGAACCAGCGCGCGATCATCCTGGCCGCACTCGGCCGCTACGACGAGGCGCTGGCCTGCTTCCGGCAGATCGCCGCCACCGATCCGGGCCACGCAGCCGCCTGGGCCAATATCGGTATTACCCTCGCCGCCAAGGGTGATTTCGAGGAGGCGCTGTCGGCCTATCGCCGCAGCATCCAGATCAAGCCAGCCGAAGCGCAGGTGCGGCTGAACCATTCGATCTGCCTGCTCAAGGCCGGGCGCATGGTGCAGGGCTGGCACGAACACGAATGGCGGCTGCGCCTGCCGGGTCACACCCAGCTTCCGCTCGACCGGCTCCTGCCCAATCTCACCCCGTCCAGCGACCTTACCGGCAAGACCATCCTGGTCACGCATGAGGAGGGGATCGGCGATACGCTGATGTTCCTGCGCTATGTGCCGCTGCTGAGCCGGCTGGGAGCGCGGGTCCTGCTCTGGGTCCCTATCAATCTCGCCAGGCTGGTCGGGCGCGTCGAAGGCGTTTCCGGGGTGATCGTCGCCGACGAGTTGAAGCTGGAAGCCGACTGGCACTGCCCGTTCATCAGCCTGCCGCGCGCCTTCTCCGGGACCGCGCAGGCATGGGGCGCCGCCGTTCCCTACCTCCGGACCGATCCGGGACGCGTTGCCGAGGCGGCGCTGGCACTGCCCCGACCCAGGCGGGTCGACCCGCCGATCGATCCGCTCGGCTTCCGGTCCGCGGGGCCGCTAAAGGTCGGACTGGTCTGGGGCGGTGCGCCGCGGCCGGATATCGTGAATGCGAATGCGATCGACCGGAAGCGCAGCATGCCGTTGGCCGAACTGGCGCCGCTTGCCGCCCTTCGTCACGTCGCCCTGATCAGCCTGCAGCACGGGCCACACGCATCGGAAGCGGCCAATCCGCCCACGGGCCTGGCGCTGTTCGACCCCATGGGCTTCGTCGACGACATGGACGACACCGCGAGCCTGGTGCGCAACCTCGACGTGGTCGCCACCGTCGATACGTCGGTGGCACATCTTGCCGGTGGCCTTGGCGTGCCGACGATCCTGATGGACCGCTACGATAATTGCTGGCGCTGGTTTCACGGCCGCGAGGACAGCCCCTGGTATCCGTCGATGAGGATCGTCCGGCAGACCACCTACGGCGACTGGGCCGGCGTGGTCGAGCGGGTCGTGCCGCTGCTGCAACGGATGGCGGACGCGAAACGTGCCGGGACGCCGATGACATAGAGGTCGTGCAGACGCTGTTGCAACAAATCGGCTTGCGTTCGAACGATGGTATCGCAACGATGCCGGTCATGCGTCTTATCCAGCTTGCCCTCCTCCCCGGCCTCCTTTGTTCCACAGCATGGACCGCGACCGCCGCTTTCGCCGAGCCCGCGGGGCCGCCCGCGATCGTTCCGGTCCCGCATGACGACCCAGCGGTTCCGGACCCGGCGGTGATCTTCGCCCCATTCGAGAAGGGCAACCGGCCGAACGCCACCCGGTCCGGCAGCGGCCTGCCTGGACCCGGATACTGGCAGAACCGCGCCGACTACACGATCGCCGCCTCGATCGAGACCGGGCCGCACGTGCTGCACGGCAGCGAAACGATTTCCTATACCAACAACAGTCCGGACCAACTCGACGTGCTGTGGGTGCAACTCGACCAGAACATCTATCGCGCCGACGCACGGGCAAGGTTCTCGTCACGCTATTTCAGCGGGCGCACGACCGACGGCGACGTCATCGAGTCCGTCACGGTCGAACCTGCGAAGGGCGGCAAGCCGGTCGCGGTTTCGTTCCTGATCTCGGACACGCGGATGCAGGTGCGTCTGCCGGCCGGCCTTGCGCCGCATGGCGGACGCCTGCGGCTGCACATCGCCTGGCATCACACGGTGCCGGGCACCTGGGGTGGACGCACGGCGGTGACGCCGACCAGCAATGGCGACATCTACGAGATGGGCCAATGGTTTCCGCGCATGGCGGTTTATGACGATCTGCGCGGCTGGGATACCGCGCCCTATCTCGGGCAGGAATTCTATCTCGAATACGGCGACATCGATTACAGCGTGACGGTGCCCTGGAATTTCCTGGTCGAGGGGTCCGGCGCGCTGCTCAACCCCGAGCAGGTGCTGACGGCGACCGAACGCGCACGCCTCGCCCGGGCCGCCACCAGCGACCAGACGGTCATGATCCGCAGCCCGGCCGAGGTGACTGATCCGGCAACCCGTCCGACCGGGTCGGGCAGCCAGACCTGGCACTTCCGCATGCAGAACACCCGCGACGTCGCCTTCGCGGCATCGGCCGCATTCGCCTGGGACGCCGCGCGCCTGAACCTGCCTCCGGTTTCCCCGGCCCCGGGCGTCAAGCCGATCCCACGGCTGGCCATGTCGATTTATCCAGTGGAGGCTGCAGCCAACTGGACGCGCTCCACCGAATACGTGAAGCATGCGATCGAGTATTTTTCGGCCCAATGGTACCCCTTCCCCTGGCCGAACGCGCTCAACCTCGCCGGGCACGGCGCCGGGATGGAATATCCCGGCATGGCCTTCGACGGCATCAAGGACCATGGCAAGGAGCTGTTCTGGATCACCACCCACGAACTCGGCCACAATTGGTTCCCAATGATCGTCGGCTCCAACGAGCGTCGGAATGCGGTCATGGACGAGGGCTTCAACACCTTCATCGACGTCTATGCCTCGGACCATTTCAATCACGGCGAATATGCGCCAAAGCGTGATTCGGAATATGCACCCGGCGGCGGCAACCCGGTCGACGAAATCATCCCGTGGCTGAAAGACCCCAAGGCGCCGACGCTCCTGGAGCCGTCCGACCTGGTGGTCGAGACGTACCGGCACCCCATCACCTACTTCAAGGGATCGCTCGGGCTCGTCCTGCTCCGCGAGCAGATCCTGGGGCCAGACCGGTTCGACCCGGCATTTCGTCGCTACATCGCCGCGTGGGCCTTCAAGCATCCGACGCCCTACGATTTCTTCCGCTTCATGGACAGTGAAGGCGGCGAGGACCTGTCCTGGTGGTGGCGTGGCTGGTACGACCGCAACTGGACCCTCGATATGGGTATTACCGGCACGTCCTATCCGGACAATAATCCCGATCACGGCGTGACGATTGCCCTGCGCAACACGGGCTGGCTGCTGATGCCGGCAACGCTGCTGGTCACGTCGACCGACGGCACCGCCACGCACGCGACGGTCCCGGTCGAAGCCTGGATGCAGGGCAATAAAACCAGTATCACCCTGCCGACACACGGCCCGATCCGATCGGTCGTGCTGGACCCGGACTCGAAACTTCCGGACACGAACAGGAGCGACAATCGTTTCGATCTCAAACCCTGATTTTCTTGTTGGAATTCGGGAGAATTCGTATCAGGCACCAAGTGTTATCCACGAGACGCGATGTGGTCCGCCTGATCGACGAATAGTTCAGGACGCACGTCCCAGCACCACGCGAAGCTTCTGCGCCAGCTCGTCGCGGCGGTAAGGCTTGTTCAGCACCGGGAGGCCCCTGCCGACCAGTTGGTCCGCGCCGCTTTCGCCGACATAACCCGACGTCAGCAACACCTTCAGGCCGGGCCGCAGGCGCTGGGCCTCGATCGCCAACTGGGCGCCGTTCATGCTGCCGGGCATGACCACGTCGGAGAACAGCACGTCGATCCGCACCTGCCCGGTCAGGTGTTCCATCGCCTCCCGCGCATTGCGTGACACCACGACGGTGTAGCGCAGCTCCTTGAGACTCTCGATCGCCATGTCGAGCACCTGCTCGTCATCCTCGACCAGCAGCACCGTCTCGTCGCTGGCCTGACGCAGCGGCGCGAGGTTCGAAGTAATGGGCAGCGCTTCCGTGGCGGCGTCGGCCGAACGCGGCAGATAGAGGCGTACGATCGTGCCGGTACCGAGCTCGGATTCGATCGCCACGTCGCCGCCGGCACTCCGCATGAAGCCATAGACCTGGCTGAGGCCGAGACCCGAGCCCTTGCCTATTTCCTTGGTGGTGAAAAACGGTTCGAACGCCCGTGCCATGGTATTTGCATCCAGACCCGAACCGGTATCCGACACGGAAACCTCCACATATGAACCCGGGGCGAGCTTTCGGTCGGATGCGGCTTCGACTCCAAGTTCGATGTTGCGGCAGGTGACCTTGATGGACCCGCCATTGCCGTTGATACCCTGAATGGCATCACGCGCATTGACGATGAGGTTCAGCACCGCGGACTCGAACTGGACCGGATCCACCCGAACCGAATGAACACCGGGATCGAATTCGAACTCCAGCTCGACCGCCTCGCCGACCGCCCGCTGGGCTAGTTCCTGAAAATCCTGCAACAGACGGCAGGGATCGAGCGTCTCCGGCTGCAGCATCTGGCGCCGTGAATAGGCCAGAAGCTGCTGGGTCAGTTGTTCGCCGCGACGCGCCGCCGTCATCGCCGCCTCGGCCAGACGAACCACGCGCTCGGTGCGCTCCGGCTTGCGGATGACCATATCCAGGCCACCGACAATCACCGTCAGCAGGTTGTTGAAATCATGCGCGACGCCACCGGTCAGTTGCCCGATCGCCTCCATTTTCTGCGCCTGATGCAGCGCATCCTCGGTCTGCCTGCGCTCGGTGGTGTCCATGACGACGCCGGCCATTCGTACCGGCTGCAGAAGTTCGTCGTATTCGACACGGCCCTTGGCGACGATCCAGCGAATGCTGTCGTCGTGGCGCCTGATCCGGCACTCGACATCGAGCCGTCCCGTAACGACCGCCTGATCGAAGGACGCCGCCACGATGGCACGGTCCTCGTCGACGACGACTGCCAGGAACAGCGTGCGGCCCCATAATGGCTGTGGCTCGGCAAATCCGAAGATACGATCATGCTGCATCGAACGTCGGGATACGTCGCTCCGCAGATCCAGATCCCACGAGCCCATCCCCGCGGAATCCAGCGCGAACGCCAGCGTTTCGCGCGCCGCTTCCAACTCACGCGTACGCTCATGGACACGCTGCTCGAGCGTTTCGTTCAGAAGACGAAGCTCGGTTTCCCTGCGGTCGCGCTCCTGCAGCAAACCACGCGCCTGATATTGCCGCCGTCGCGCACGGAGTGCGGAATCCGCGCCACTGAGCAGGGTTTCCGCGTTGATCGGGCGCTCCAGCAACACCACGTTGCCGAGCCTTTCCAGAAGATGGGCTGCTGGCTTCGATCGCCGTGCACTCTGTCTGGTGGCAAGCACGATGATCGGCAGGTCGGACCAGGGCGGCTGTGCGTCGACCCAGTCCAGCAGCGAACGCAGGTCGGTCTCGGCCAGCGCTTCCTCGGTGACGACGACACCACCGACATCGCCATCGAGGCACACACGCAAGGCTGCCAGTCCGTCGCAGGCCTGACTGACGATGCCGCCGCGATCCAGCACCTGCGCGATGATCGTCGCGTCGCGTCCGCGTGGGGCAAGAATGAGAAATCGCTCGACCATCGTCAGCCCGCAACGCCTGCGGCCGACGTTTCCTTCAACATCGAGACGTCACCCTTATACGACGGCATGCCACTCAGCAGGCCTTCGAAATCGCGCAGTGCCTCGCCGACCTGCAGCCCGGCAGGACCCATCTTGAATTCCCGGATCGTATGCTCGTGCGCGCTGGTTCGGCTCTTGATCACCGAGACCGCACTTCGGATCGAACCATGCGATTCAAAGAACCGGAACAGCAGGATACCATCGCTGAGGTAGCTCAGGTCGAGGTCCGAACGCATGTCCCCGACCACACCGTGCTGTCCAAGGATCAACAGCGTCTTGGCCCCGCGCTGGTTTAGGTAGCTCAGCAGCTCGTGCATCTGCAGGACCAGGAATTGCTCGCCCGGCATCGCATGTAGATAGGCGTTCAGGCTGTCGACGACCAGGAACGTCGATCGATCCTGTTCGACCGCGTGACGTGCCATGCAGGAGAATTGGCCCGGCAAGAGTTCCGCCGGGTCGATCTGCTTGACGGTGAGCCTGCCATTGTCGAAATAGGGCTGCAGATCCATTCCCAGCAGCCTGCTACGAGCCAGAAACGTTTTGATGCCCTCGTCGAACAGGTAGTATGTCGCCCGTTCGCCACGCTCCAGTGCTGCAAGCATGCAACGCACCGCGGTAGTGGTCTTGCCGACACCGGATGGTCCGCTCAACAAAGTATTGGTGCCCGGTACAAGGCCGCCGCCAAGCAGCGCGTCCAGTTCGCGGTTGCCGGTCGAGACCGGCGCGTCGTCGAAGCTTGCATGATAACCGGCTGCGACCAGCCGGGGAAACAGCGTGAGGCCGCCGGTGTCGAGCGCAAAATCGTGATAACCGCCACGGAACCTGATTCCGCGCATCTTGATGATCCGCAAACGTCGGCGTTCGGCTCCGAACTCGCGCGGTGCCTGTTCGAGCGAAAGCACGCCGTGCGCGATACTGTGCAACTGCAGGTCGTTCGGCTCGGACGTCTGATCGTCCAGCATCAGCACCGTGCAGTTGCGGCTGGCGAAAAACTGCTTGAACGCGAGAATCTGACGGCGGTAGCGCAGCGGATTCTGCGCCAGCAGACGCAGTTCCGACAGGCTGTCGAACACTACCCTGGCCGGACGCAACTCGTCGATCTTGCGCATCACTTCGCGCGTGGTTTCGCCCAGCTCGACCTCGGATGGATGCAGGATCGACTGCTCGCTGTCCGGATCGAGCTCGACTTCACTCACCAGCTCGAACAGCGCCAGACTGTCGAGCGACCATCCGTGGCTGGCGGCCACGGCCTTCAGCTCGTTCACCGTTTCGGACAAGGTGATGTAGAGGCCGGTCTCGCCCTGCTTCGCGCCATCGAGCAGGAACTGCAGCGACAAAGTGGTCTTGCCGGTGCCCGGCGACCCTTCGACCAGATAGACGCGGTTGCGGGTCAGGCCGCCATTCAGAATTTCATCCAGCCCCGATATCCCGGTCGTTACACGAGCAGCATCGGACGGACAGGCTACAGACGTCATTGCCACACACTCGAAAGCGAAAGGTTCAGCCAACTTGTCAGGACGTATTGGCCCGACGACAAAGCCTGAACGCAACCAGAGTTCGAACACGTTGCCCGGCGACCTATCGGACCACCGGGACCGGCTTCAGTACTGGAACTGATACTTCAGCGCGACCGAGCTGCCCGGATCGTTCTCCGGCGTGATGATCCCGGTGGTGGCGCCGCCGGTGCCGACCGTGGTCTGCAGCTTCAGGCGGCGGGTCAGGTCGATCTGCACCGTGGCCTGGCTGCCGCCGCCGCTGGTAGCCTGCTTGGCACCCACGTACACGCCGCGCGCTACATATTTGCCGGCCTCGACGCTGGCCCCGGCGCCGCTGCTCCCGCTGCTGCCGACCGCGAGCCGGTCCAGTCCGAGCGTCTTGCGTACAGTGCCGAGCGGGTCGAAGCCGCCGCCCGCACCGGTCAATGATGCAAGGCCTGCCGCCACCTGGGCGATCTGCAACGGGCTCAGCGACTTCGTGTTCTGGCCGAACAGCAGCAGCGCCAGCACCTGGTCCTGCGGCAACGACGGTGTCGAGGACAGGGTGATCTTCGGCGCGTCCGCGTAGCCGCCGACATTCAGGCGCGCGACGGTGGAGCTGACGACGCTCTCCGCGGTGAAGTCGAGCGTCGGGTCGATCTTGTGCGCGACGCCGGTACCGTTGAAGCCGACCTTGCCCTTGGTAAAGGTCAGCGAAATACCGGCGAGGTCGAAGGTGCCGCGTCGCATGTCGAAGCCGCCGCTGATCGCCGGTGCGCTCGATGTGCCGCCGACATGCAGCTTGCCGCCGAGTTCGGCATCGAGACCATGGCCGCGCACGAAGATCTGGCCGGGTGCGTTCAGCGTCAGGTCGAGCCCGATCAACGAGGTCGTGGGCGTCGCCGCGACCGGCGCCGGCTTGTCGTCCGGACGGATGACATTGAGCTGGGCGACCGACGGCGGCAGGCCGTTCGGGATGTTGATCGAGGCGCTGTCGATCGTCACCGTACCGGCGACATCGAGCCGGCCGCTTGCCTGGCCATGCGCGCGGATATCCGCATCGAGCACCGCCGTCAGCAGATCGCTGGAAAGTGGCTGAGCATTCTTGGCGGTGATGCGCAGATCGACGGGCAGGCCGGGCACGAGTGCGCCGACGGTTCCGCTGGCTCCGATGGTGCCGGCACCGGCATGGGCGGTGAAGGTCTCGATCGTCAGGCTCTGACCCTGGGCCCGGATCAGCGCCGCGATATCGGTAAGGCGCACGCCCTGCGCGAAATCCTGGATCCCGCCGCCGGCCAGTTGCACGGTGCCGTCGAGCCGGGGCGCCGCGACCGTGCCGGCCACGCCCATGGCGAGCGTGACGCGACCGCTGACCTGCCGGCCCTGCGCACCGAGGATCGCGTTCGCCAGCCCGAGATCGACGGTGCCATCCGCCCTGAGGGCCAGTGGCCCGGTCGACGATGTCGGCGCGGTGCCGACGAGCGCCAGCGCGACATCGGGCCCGGCATCGAGACGCACATCCACCCGGGCGCTGGTGCCGGCGAGGGCGACATTGGCGACCAGCCGGGCCGGCGGCAGCGAGGCAGCCGGCCCGGTGCGCAGCCGCAGCCCGTCGCCGGTCAGATGCACCTTGCCTTCGGGACGGCTCGTGGTCCCGGTCAGCCGGGCCTGGGCCGCGATCACGCCGACCGCGTCGAGAGTCGGGACAAACGGCCGGGCCAGCGCCGGGGTCACGTTGGCGATCGTCGCGGTCAGGTCGAGCCGCGGCATGATCCGGCCGGCCACGTCGATCGTGGCGGGAGTTGCCCCGGCCGATCCTGCGGGTACCACCGACAGACGCAGGCGGTCCACCATGACATCCTTGCCGAAGCCTATGCGCGCGGGAGCCAGCAGGCGGATGTTTTCGCCCTTCGCATTGGCCTCGAGCCGGCTGATCGCGACCTGCTTGTGCGGCAGGTCCAGGCGCAGCGCGGTGTCGAGCCGGGCCGGTGCGCTCGCGACATTCCGCAAATCCGCCTGGGCCGTCACGTCGAGGGCCGTCTGAGGCCCGCGCGCGACGATATGCGCGTTGCCGGTGATCGCGCCGGCGGCGATGCCGGTCGCATCCAGCCGGAGATCGACCGACGGTGCCGCGATCGGGTCGTTCACGGTGCCGGCGAGCAGCAGCCGTCCGACCCGCGCGGTCTGGATGCCGCCATCTGCGCGGACATCGAGCGTCACCCGTGGCGCTGCCCCGGCCGCCTGTGCAGTCCGGATATTGGCCTGCAGGCTGCCGGCGACCGGCTGGCCGATCACCGGCCGCAGATCGGCCAGCCTGGCCATCCGCACATCCAGGGTGCCCAGCGGCAGCTTCGCACCGGCCGGGAGCGTCATGTTGGCATGTCCGGCGGCACTCTTCCAGGACAGCGCGTCCAGCGTCAGGTGCAGTGCTCCACTGGCAAGCTTGGCTGC
Organism: Janthinobacterium lividum; assembly: GCA_050954785.1. Taxonomy (GTDB): domain Bacteria; phylum Pseudomonadota; class Alphaproteobacteria; order Acetobacterales; family Acetobacteraceae; genus Lichenicola. The sequence continues at coordinate 13,982 of JBPBQO010000060.1, forward strand.
CTGTGCCTTCAGCGTCAGCGGTGCATGATCGAGCGTGCCGGTCAGCGAGATCGTGCCTTCCGGCGCGGACGGCAGATGCTGGGCGTCGAGCAGCAGATGCAGCGGCCCGGTCGCCATGGTCGCCGTGCCCGGGTTGCCGTCCGCCGTGATGTGAGCCGCGAGATCGGTCCTCGGCCCGGTGGCGTTGCCCGCCAGCGACAAGGCGCCGCGCAGGCTCGGCAGCGCGCGTTCGAGCGTCGGCAATACGACAGCGAATTGCGCGTCCAGCACGTTGGAGCGATCGGTGCCCGACGCGGTCAGGTGCAACGCCTGCCCGTCCAGCTTGAGCTGGCGCAGCAGCAGATCGGGACCGTCCTTCGCGGCTGAAAGTGCCAGTTGTCCGCTGGGTCCGATCAGTCCGGCCGCCTGGGGTTGGCCGCCGGTGATGGCGACCGGACCGGCAATGGTCACATCGGCTTTCGGACCATCCTGGGAGAAGCCGACAGCGAGTTTGGCATTCCCCTGCAGGTCGGTACCGCCGGCGGCGGCGAGCGGCGCCAGATCCGGCAAGGTCACCATGAGCTGGCCGTGCAGCGGCGCGGCAGTGACGATCCGGCCGGTGATGCCGGCCAGCGGATGCGCAACGACGAGATCGAGCGGCCTGTCCGGCTGGTGCGGGTCGAGCGTTGCGTCGAGCGTCAGCGGCGCTTCAGCCAGCAGCATCGGCTTCGGCCCCGGAATACGGATACCCTCCGCCACCGCATGCAGATGCACAGGCCCCGAGGCCTCGGCCCCGTCGAAGCGCGCGGTCAGCCGGTTGAGCCCGGCGCCGGCAGCGGACAGCTCGTCCAGCACCAGGTTGCCCTGCCCGAACGGCGCCTGCGGCGTTCCCTGGACATGCGCATCCAGCGCCACCTTGTTCCAGGCAATGCCTGCCATTGGCTGCATCGCCGGGGCGTCGAGCTTCACCTGCAGGTCGAAACGCGGCTGCACCAGGTCGATCGTGCCATTGGCCGCGAGCGTCAGGACTCCACTGGCCGGCGCACCCGCCGTGGCTGCCAGGGTCAGGGCCGCACGATCGCGCGGCCCGTCCAGATCCAGCGCCAGATGCAGCGGATCGAGCACCGGCATGTGCGCCAGCACGGTCACGAAGCCATCGGCCGGATCGTCCGCCTTCAGGTGCAGGGCGAGCCGCGCCGGCGTCACCCGGGCGGAAAGGTCGACGTGACCGGGATGGTCGAGACGGGCCAGCGACAAAGCAAGGTCGGTGTTCGGCAGGGTGGCGACCGTAGCGCCGTTCAGCAGCGGCGCCAGATCGGCGATGCGCGCATGCCCGTCGACCCCGGCGCTGACGGCGGTTCCGGTCACGGGTGCGCCGAGATCGATCCGGCCGACATGAAGCCGGTCGATCAATACGCCCAGATGCAGTCCGCTCTTCTGGTCGGGCTTCGGCGGCCGCGCCGGCTTGGCATTCGGATCAGGCACGGCGAGGCGCGACACCTCGATCCGGTCCGCGCTGGCGAGTTGGACATGCGCATCGAGCGCCAGCAACCGCAGCGGCGACCAGTCGAGCACCAGATGGTCGATCGCCAGCCAGACGCCCTTGGTATCGTGTATTTCGAGCCGGTCGACCGCGAGCGCATCGGGGAAACGCCCGCCGAGCCCGTGCAGGACGACCAGCCCCCCGCTCAGCGAGGCCGCCTGCCGCTCGATCAGCCGTCGGCCGGGACCGGTGTTCGCACCGATCAGCACCACCGTCAGCAACAGCACCACCAGTGCCAGCGGCAGCCCGACCAGCAGCCCGAGTACCCAGCCGACGATCCGCAGCGCGCGCCTACGCCGGGATGGCACCTTGGATGGTCCACTCCGACGGGACGGGGTCCCCGATGATCCACTCATCAGAACGCCTCCCCGAGGCCGATATACAGCTCGAAGCTGTCGCCCCCGGAGGGCTTGTTCAGCGGAACCGCTACGTCAAGCCGGATCGGCCCGATCGGCGTGTAGTAACGCGCACCGACGCCTGCGCCGATCCTGAGCTTGCCCTGGAGCGGTGCGCTGTTGGCCGATACCTGGCCCGCGTCGGCGAATGCGGCCACACCGAAGCTCTTGCCGATGCGTTGCCGGAATTCGAAGCTGCCCGCATCGAGCGAGGTGCCGCCGACCGGGTCGCCATTGGCGAATAACGGCCCGACCCCCTGGTACTTGAAGCCGCGCACCGTGCCGCTGCCGCCCGCGTACAGCCGCTGATCGGGGGGCAGGTCGAACGTCGTGGCGCCCTGCACCGTGCCGACCACGACCCGAACCGCCAGCACGCTACGCCCCGCCTTCGACAGGCCGAAACGGGCCAGGTCGAAATAGGTGGCGGCTGAACCTTGCAGGATGGTGAAGAAGCTGTTCCCGCCCGAGTCCGAAAGGCCACCGGACCCATCACCCGACTGGCTGCCGAGACTATAGGTGGGGGTCGCATTCAGCGAGATGCGGAACCCATGAGTCGGATCATCGAGCGGATTGGCCAGGTGGGTGCTGTCATAGCTGACACTCAGCGGCACGGATGCGAGCGTGTAGCTGCGCGAAACCCCCTGCTGCACGATCCGCTCCTGTTCCGCGCCGATCCCGGCGGAGACGCTCCAGCTTGCGGAAATCCTGCGGCTGATGATCGCATGCACCAGCAGTGCGGTCTGGTTGTAGGCCTCCAGATCCTGCTTCAGGCCTTCGACGCGCAGGTCGAGCGTCTGGTCGCGGTGGTAGTAGTCGGGCTTCGACAGGTCGGCATACACATCGTAGCCGAGCCCGTTCTGCGACGTGCCGCCCAGGCCGGTCAGCAACGCCACCAGGTCGAGCTTCTCGGCATGACCGAACAGGTTGTGGTGGGTCCAGGTGACGCCGGCGCTCCCGCCGAGATCGGTCGAGTAGCCGCCCTGCAATGCGACCGTATGACGCAGCCCTTCAGTGAAATCGAAGGTGAGCGGCAGCGTGCCGGCCTGGTCCAGCGACGGGGCAGCAGCCACACCTACGTCGGAAAATACTCCGAGCGATGCCAGATCCTGGCGCGCCGCCTCGATTCTGCTCGGCTGGTAGAGCTGGCCCGAATGAACCAACAGCCGGCGGCGGATGTAGGCAGGGTCCACCTTCACCAACCCGGCCAGATGGATCGGTCCGATATCCACGCGCGGCCCGAGCTTGGCAGTCGTCACGATATCCAGCGTCCGGCTGGCGGGCCGAAGATAGGCGGCCGGCTGCCCGACATCGGCGAACGCGTGTCCCTCCTCCTGCAATGCTGTCAGCAACCGGCCGCGTGCCGCGAGCACATCGGATGCCACCGCCGGCTGGCCGGCTTTGAGACCGAACGCGGTCTGGTCGGAAGTGGACAGCGTCTCGCCGGCAGGAAGCTGCAGAGTAACCGTGCCGACATGGAACAGGGGTCCCCGCTCGATGGTGATCCGGATCGGCGCGACGCTGCCCTTCGCCAGCTTTCCCAGCAGATCCGGAAGCGTGGGGTCGGAGACCGGATGGCCGGCAACGTCGATGTCGATCCGACCGGCATAATAGCCGAAGCTCTCGAGCGCTGTGCGAAGCCGCGCCTCGTCCGCACGGGCGCGGCCGGCCAGGGCGAACGGCCCGACCGCCTGCGTTTTCTGCAGGCTCACCAGGCTGGAAGCAGCCTTGAGCGTAGTGTCGAGGGTGGCATCGCCGGTGGCTACCACGGTCACCTTGTAAGCCTGCGGATCAGCGGCGAGCGCGCGCGTCGTCGTCCGGGCCGCCAGGACCAGCAGCATCGCGCCGAGCCCTATTCTGGCGGCGGCAGACACGATGAAACGCCCGTCGAGGACGCGGTCCCGGCCATGGCGGGCTCTGTCGGCACGTGCGGTCAGAACGTGTCTTCCTCGGCTTGGGCTTGTTCCTGTAGCACTGGCCATGATTGTCGTCCCGCACCTAATCACGCTATGTCGGGCCGATGCAGGTTCTCTCCGGCAACTCCGACCCTCGCCATGCCGGTCATTCCCAGCCTGAGCTTCAACGCTCGGCGTCTTCGTCGCGACCAGGCATGTCGCCATTTTCCCGGGTACCGCGCGCCGTTTCCGCCTCCTGCAAGCGGGCCGGCGCTGCGGACGTCGAGGCATGGCCATCCGGCGACAGGAGAACCAGCCCGGCAATCCGGCTGCTGCGCGCCGTGCGGGTGGCTCGGCGCGGCGTGGCGATCCTGGCCTGGACCGGCGTCGCGTGCGCCATCCAGTCCGTGCTGCTGCTTCTGCCCGGCCGCGCCAAGGCCCGGTTCGCCCGTGTCTACTGGTCGGTCACGTGCGTGCTGCTCGGCATGCGCATCCGTGTCATCCGGCCCTCGACAGCCTGCGCGACGTCCGGCCGGCCCATCATCTACGTGTCCAACCACTCCTCCTGGATCGACGTTCCGGTGCTCGGCGCGCGGGTGCTCGGCTGCTTCGTCGCCAAGGAGGATGTCAGTCGGTGGCCGGTGGTCGGCACGGTGGCCCGGCTCGGGCGCACCATCTTCGTCAGCCGGCAGCGCAAGGCGACCGGCCGCGAGCGTGACGACATGCGGCTTCGGCTGGCGGGCGGCGACAACCTGATCCTGTTCCCGGAAGGCACCAGCTCGGACGGTTCGCGCGTGCTGCCGTTCCATTCCAGCTTCTTTGCCGCCGCCAAGTCGGGTGGCCTCGACAGGATCGGCTGCGAGGAAGGCACCGCCGCGTTCGCCCCGCCACTGATACAACCGGTCTCGATCGTCTATGACCGGCTCGGCGGCCTGCCGATCGGCCGCTCGAACCGGCCGGTGTTCGCCTGGTACGGCGACATGGACCTGGCGTCGCATTTCACCAGGCTTGCCCGCTGGCGCGGGATGCGCGCCACCATCCTCCTGCATCCGGTTCTGGACCCGGCGGACTTCGCGACACGCAAGGCATTGTCACTCGCGGCCTGGACCGCGATCGCCGAGGGCGCGGCCGCTCTGCGACAGAACCGCATTCGTGACGCCCAGGTGAAGATCGTCACCAATTCCAACCACGATATCGTCGTCGAGACGTTTCCGCTTGACAGCAAGGCCCCGTCTTTTGCCTGATCGGAATGCCTCCATCGTGGGGAATCCGGTTCAGGAGAATAGCTATCGACACACGAGGTGCCGGACAGATCGTCTTCAGGGGTAACCCTACCCTTTGACGCGTTGCCACACCTCGACGGACAGGTGCCCTTGACCGCGGGCCGCTCCGACACGATTGCTCTCCGTGCTCCCGTGCGGACTCCTCCGGCGGCTGCCGGGATATCCCTGTCCGTGACCCCTCCACCCGCCGAGAAGCGCCTGCACGTCATCACCTGGGGCTGCCAGATGAACGTGTACGACAGCGCCAGAATGGCCGACGTGCTGAAGCCGCTCGGCTATCGGCCCACCGCGACTCCTGCCGATGCGGACATGGTCATCCTGAACACCTGCCACATCCGCGACCGTGCCGCCGAGAAGGTCTTTTCCGAGCTCGGCCGCCTGCGCGTGATCAAGCAGGCACGCGCCGCCGAGGGCCGGACCACCGTGCTCGCCGTCGCCGGCTGCGTGGCCCAGGCGGAAGGTGCCGAGATCCTGGCACGAGCTCCCTATGTCGATATCGTGCTGGGACCACAGACCTATCACCGGCTGCCGGAGATGGTGGCACGCGCGGCACGGGCCGGCGGCGCGGTGATCGAGACCGATTTTCCGGTCGAGCAGAAGTTCGATTTCCTGCCGGATGCGACCGGCCCCCAGCTTCCCGGCGGCGTCACCGCGTTCCTGACCGTGCAGGAAGGCTGCGACAAGTTCTGCTCGTTCTGCGTGGTGCCCTACACGCGCGGCGCGGAAGCGAGCCGCCCGGCGGCTTCGGTGATCGCCGAGGCCCGTCGCATGGTCGCCGGCGGCGTGCGCGAGATCAGCCTGCTCGGCCAGAACGTAAATGCCTATCACGGTGCCGGCTCGGGCGGCGGCGCGGACGAGAGCAGCTGGAGCCTGGCCCGGTTGATGCGGACGCTGGCCGAAATCCCCGGCCTCGCGCGCATCCGCTACACCACGTCGCACCCGCGCGACATGGGCGAGGATCTCATCGCCGCCCATCGCGACCTGCCCGCGCTGATGCCGTTCCTGCATCTGCCGGTGCAGTCCGGATCGGACCGGATGCTGTCGGCGATGAACCGAGGCCACACCGCTGACGATTACCGCCGGCTGATTGAGCGGCTACGCACCGCACGGCCCGACCTCGCCTTCTCGTCGGACTTCATCGTCGGCCACCCGGGCGAGACCGACGCCGACTTCGCGGCCAGCATGGCGCTGATCCGCGACATCGGCTTCGCGCAGGCCTACTCGTTCAAATATTCGTCCCGTCCCGGCACGCCGGCCGCCGGCGCGCCCATGCCGGTAGCGAGTCCGGTCGGCGACGACAGGCTGCAACAACTGCAGGCGCTGGTGCGCGAGCAGCAGGACCAGTTCAACGCGTCCAGCGTCGGCGAGACGATGGAGGTGCTGTTCACCGGGCACGGCCGCAAGCCCGGCCAGCTCTCGGGACGAAGCCCATACCTGCAGGCGGTGCATGCCGCGGGCCCCGATCATGTGATCGGCACCACGGCGATGGTGAAGATCGAGCAGATGCTCACCAACTCACTGACTGCATCCCTGTTGCTACCCATACCGACCCGCCTCATGTCCATCCGCGCAAACCCCTTGCTGGAGAGAGCCTGCGCTTGAACGAGCTCGTGACCGCCACCCCGACCACCCCGGCATCCACGAATGCCGGTTCGCTTCCGCCCCTGTCCGCCACGTCGGCGGCCTCCGGGCCCGCTGCGGTGCCTCGACCGGGCCACGACATGGAAGCCAGGGCGGCGACCATGCAGTTCAACGACAACGCCCTGCTGCAACTGCTGCTCGGCGATCACGACCGACACCTGGTGCGGCTCGAACAGGGTCTCGGGGTACGCCTGGCTTGCCGCGGCAATCGCGTTTCCATCAGCGGCGATCCGGGCCGGGTGGCGCTGGCCCGCTCCACTCTCGCCACCCTGTATCGCCGTCTCGAGGAAGGACGTCCGATTGACTCAGCCGAAATCGATGCGGCGATCCGCATGTCGGACCTGCACGGCAACGTGCTCGATCCAAGGCGCGAAACCATACGCGTTTCCGGTCCGGCACCCGCACGCGCTTCGAACGGACGCCCGATGAGCCCGCGCCGCGACAATGAGGGCTTTCACGGATTGCCCGGACCGTCCGGGCTCGGTGGCCTGCACGGAACCGACGCGGACCCTCGCCTGCCGTTCACCGACCTGCCGGCGATCCGCACGAAGCGCGGCGCGATCGAGCCACGCTCGCCGGGACAGGCCGCCTACATGGAGATGCTGACCAACCACGAGATGGTGTTCGGGATCGGCCCGGCCGGCACCGGCAAGACCTACTTGGCGGTGGCTCAGGCGGTCGCGATGCTGCAGGCCGGCCGCGTCGACCGGATCGTCCTGTCGCGGCCCGCGGTCGAGGCGGGAGAGCGGCTCGGCTTCCTGCCCGGCGACCTGAAGGACAAGATCGATCCCTATCTGCGCCCCCTATATGACGCGCTGCACGACATGATGCCGGGCGACCAGGTGCTCAGGCGGATGGCCTCGGGCGAAATCGAGGTGGCGCCGCTGGCATTCATGCGCGGCCGCACCCTGGCGCACGCCTTCGTCATCCTGGACGAGGCACAGAACACCACGGTTGCGCAGATGAAGATGTTCCTGACCCGCATGGGCTCCGGCACACGCATGTCGATCAACGGCGATCTCAGCCAGATCGACCTGCCGCAGGGCGTGTCCAGCGGGTTGCGCGATGCGGTCGAAACGCTCGAGGGCCTGCCCGGGATCGGCTTCACCCGGTTCGAGAGTCGCGATGTGGTGCGTCATCCGCTGGTCGCACGGATCGTGGATGCGTATGATCAACGCGCGGCAGCCGAGCGGGACATCTCCCGGCACAGGACGCGCCGGGAGAGTGATGGAACCGCCAAGTAGATCCGAACGACCCCCCACCTTGGATCGGGGCGACCCCGACCAGGGCAAGAAGGGGAAGCGTTCGTCGAAGCAGGCCAAGCGCGAGAAACGTCGCGCGAAAGCGATCGCCGGTGTGTCGCAGCTTGCAGCCGAGCGGCGACGCCTCGAGCCTGCAGGTGCAGTCGAGATTTTCGTGATCGACCAGCGCTGGCGGCGACTGGTGCCACATGTCGAACGGCTCGCCCGCCTGGCTGCGATTGCCGGCGGCGGCGCCGGGTCGATCGTGCTGGACAACGATTTGCGTGTCCGCCGGCTCAATGCGCGGCATCGCGGCAAAAACAAGCCGACCAACGTACTGACCTTCGTAACCCCCGCGGGCATTGCCGGCGGCGACATCGTGCTGGCGCTGGAAACGGTGCGTCGCGAGGCGCTTGCCGCCGGACGTCCGGCACGTCACCACCTGGCCCACCTGGTGGTGCACGGCGCGCTGCATCTGCGCGGCCACGACCATCACGGAGTCGGCGAGGCACGGCGCATGGAAATGCAGGAGGCACGAATCCTGCACCGCCTGGGCGTGCCTAACCCATGGAAGCCCCGGGCCATGCAAGCTGCCGGATCCGGCCGATGAGCGGGCCCTCCGATGGCCGTGCGGATGGTGGTTCCGAACCGCAGCCGCGACCTATCCTGCGCGGTCTGATGGCCCGGTTCTCGCGACGTCGCGGTGATCAGGGATTGCGCAATTCGATCGCCGCCCTGGTGCAGGAAGCCGCGGACGCGACACAGACCGACGGCGAGCTGCCCGAGCTCGACCGGCAGGAACGCGCCCTGATCGCCAACGTGCTGCGTCTGCGCGGAACCACCGTGGACGACGTGATGGTGCCGCGTGCGGACATCACGGCAATGCCGGTGGCGATCAGCTTCGAGGAAGCGCTGTCCATGATGAAGCGGGAAAACCATTCCCGCCTGCCGGTCTATGGCGAACAGCTCGACGACATCGTCGGCATGGTCCACGTGAAGGACCTCGTGGCCTATGCCGGTCCGAGCGAGACCTTCCGGCTGCAGGCGATCCTGCGCCAGCCGCTGATGATCGCGCCGCAGATGCCGGTGCTGGACCTGCTGTTGCAGATGCGCCTGCGCCGGATCCACCTCGCGCTGGTGATCGATGAATATGGCGGCATCGACGGCCTGGTCACGATCGAGGACCTGGTCGAGACCATTGTCGGCGACATCGCCGACGAGCATGACGAACCCGACGTGCCGATGCTGGTCGAGCGTCACGACGGCACGCTGGACATAGACGCCCGCATGCCGCTCGAGGATTTCGAACACCGGCTCGGCCCGATCCTGACCGAGCAGGAACGCGACAGCGACATGGAGACCGTCGGCGGACTGGTGTTCAAGCTTGCAGGCCACGTCCCGACCCGCGGCGAGGTGCTGAGCCACGAGAGCGGTATCCAGTTCCGCGTGCTCGATGCCGATGCACGTCATATCCGCCGCGTCCGTGTCCGGCTGGTGCAGAAGCCGGAACCGTCGACCGGCACGGTCGATGCAGGCACCAAGGTGACCGCCAGGGCGGCGACCGCGAACGAGGCAGCACCATAAAAAAGCGTCGACGCGACGGGATGCCGATCGGGCATGTGCTGCCCCATCCGGTCGGTTGGCAGCGATGATCGTTCGTGACTTGCCGGGTTCCTGCTGCACGATGTTTCGCGAACGTAAACTGCTTCGCGCTCAATGCTGGTATGTGTTTTAGATTGACCCACCCGTTAATGTAATATCATCATCACCTCGCTGTAGTTTCAGAATAGGAACGAATATGAGTGTGGCGTTGGTCCGGGAAGCAAAAGAAGACCTGATTGCACGCGGTTATTCGCGTCGCCAGTTCGGACGCGTGTCGGCATTGCTGGGCATCGGGGCGGTGGTTTCGACCGGCGCCCTGACAGTTCCCGGCCGATCGGCGTTCGCTGCGCCCAACCATGCCGAAATGGCATCGAGACCGGACCTTGCGGGGATGGTCCGGATCGGAAGCAACGAGTGCTGGACAGGCCCTTTTCCAGCCGCTGCGACAGCCGGCGCCGAAATGGTTCTGCAGGGCAACCGCTACGAACCGAGCGACCTTCGCCAGCGGCTTCTGGACAATGTGGCCGCCGTCGAAAAAGTACCGGTCAGCCATATCCTGCCCTGGCCCGGATCGAGCGATCCGCTGGCGCGCGCGATCGTCAGCTTCTGCTCGCCGACGCGTGGCGTGGTCACCGCGGACCCGACCTTCGAGGAAGCCTGGGTCACTGCGGCCTGGCTGAAGATCAAGGTGTCGAAGGTCCCGCTGCGACCCGACAATCATTACGCGACAGATGTGAAGGCGATGTTGGCCGCCGATCCGAACGCCGGGCTCTACTATGTCTGCTCGCCGAACAACCCGACCGGAACGGTCACCCCGGTCGCCGACATCGCATGGCTGGTCGAGAACAAGCCCGCCGGCTCCATCGTCCTGGTCGACGAGGCATATCTGCATTTCGCGGGCACGCCGAGTGCGGCGTACCTTGCGGCCCAGGGCAAGGACGTCGTGGTCCTCAGGACGTTCTCCAAGATCTTCGGCATGGCCGGGCTGCGGCTGGGCCTGAGCATGGCCCGTCCCGACCTGCATGAGCGGATGATGCGCTACGATGGCCGGATGCAGAGCGGCGCGCTTTCGGTCGTGGCACTCGCGGCCGGTGGTGCAAGCATCCTGATGGCGTCGGACATCGTGAACAGACGCCAGGAAATGATCGACGCGCGCGAAACCACCTTCGCCCATCTGAAGTCGCGCGGGATCACCCACCTGCCCAGCAACGCGAACATGTTCATGGTCGATTGGGGGAAGCCCGCCGCCGAAATGAAGACCGCATTCGCCGCGCAGCAGATCGCCATCGGACGCGACTGGACAATCTGGCCGACACGATCGCGGATCACTGTCGGCTCGGCATCCGAAATGAAAAGCTTCTGCAACGCGCTGGACAAGATCACCGTCTGATCCCGTAAGCTTTACCCGCCCCCGGTCTCGTCCTCCAGGCGCGCCCGGGTGCGTTCCTCCTCGACCAGGCGGTGCGCCTCGCGGTCCTGCGCTTCGACGAAGACGCGGGTTACTTCGGGATGGGCCGCACGCACACGCCGCTCGATCCGCGACACCGCCTGCTCGACGTCGACCGCGCCGCACCGGTCGACGAAGTCGAGGCTGAGAGCCAGCAGCACGTCCTGCGGGCCGAAATGCATGGTCAGCACCTCGTTGGTTCGCGCGACCAACGGCTCCTCGGCGACGATGCGACGGATGCCGGTCTGGACTTCGGCCGAGGCGCCCTCGCCGGTCAGCAGCGACTTGCATTCCCAGGCGAGAAACGAGGCCGTACCTGCAAGGATCACACCGATGACGATCGACGCGACCCCATCCAGGACCGGCAGATCGAGCGCCTGGGACAGCCAGACACCGATCAGCGCCGTGAACAGCCCAAGCAGCGCCGCCGTGTCCTCGAACAGCACGGTGAATACGGTCGGGTCCTTGCTGTGCCGGATCGCTTCGAGCCAGCCGAGCTTACCCTTGTGGCCCCGGAACTCGCGAAGTGCGACCAGCCAGACGCCGCCTTCGAACAGGACGCCGAGGGCAAGCACCAGGTAGATCAGCCAAGCATCGGTGACCGCATGAGGGTGACGGATCTTGTCGATACCCTCGATTACCGACACGCCGGCGCCGACCCCGAAGATCAGCACCGCGACTACGAAGGTCCAGAAATAGAGCTGGAGCCCGTAGCCGAATGGATGGAGCGCGTCGGCGGGCCGGGCGGCCTGCCGCAGTCCCAGCAGAAGCAACAACTGGTTGCCGCAATCGACGACCGAGTGGATCGCCTCGCTGAGCATGGCGGCACTGCCGGTCCAGAATGCCGCCCCGAACTTGGTCAGGGCGACCAGGATGTTGCCGCCGAGGGCCGCGTAGATAACCAGTCGAGACGATGAACGTGCCATGCGTCGAGCATACACACGGCCGAGGCCGAAGTACGCCCTTCACATGATTCGTTTAATCAACCTGACCGTCACGCCGCCTTGGCGTGCCCGGTGTTGCCGCCGAGGTCCTTGAGCGCGGAGATCATCTGCACCAGCACCGCCTGTGCATCGCCGTAAACGAGGTTGCAGTTGTCTGCGTAGAACAACAGGTTCTCGACGCCGGCATAGCCTTTGCCCTTGCCGCGCTTGATCACATAGGCCTGCCGTGCGTGATCCACGTTCAGGATCGGCATGCCGTAGATCGGCGATCCCTTGTCCGTCCGCGCTGCCGGGTTGACCACGTCGTTTGCACCGATCACCAGGGCGACGTCGACGTTGGAGAACTCCTCGTTGATGTCCTCCATGTCGAAGATGATGTCGTAGGGAACACCGGCTTCGGCCAGCAACACGTTCATATGGCCGGGCATGCGTCCCGCCACCGGATGCACCGCGAACTTCACGTCCACGTCGGCGGCCTGCAGGATCTTGACCAGCTCGTACAGCTTCTGCTGCGCCTGGGCGACAGCTAGACCGTAGCCCGGCACGATCACCACCGATTGTGCGTAGCGCATGGCAACCGCCGCATCGGCCGCGTCGGCGGGCTTCTGGCTGCCCTTGATGTCGGCCTCGTCCATGCCGCCGCCGCCGCCGAAGTTGCTGAACAGCACGTTGAACAGCGACCGGTTCATCGCCTTGGCCATCAGGACAGTGAGCAGGGTGCCGGCCGAACCGACCACCATGCCGGCGATCATCAGGGTCGGGTTCTGCATCGCGTAGCCTTCGAGGCCGACCGACAGGCCGGTGAAGGCATTGTAGAGCGAGATCACCACCGGCATGTCGGCACCGCCGATCGGCAGCGTCATCAGCACGCCGAACACCAGTGCGCCGATGAAGAAGATGATCGCCAGCACCGGTGCGGCCGGCAGTCCGGGCACCGCGATGACGATCAGGCCCAGCAGCAGCGAGGCCAGAAACACCATGCCGTTGAACACGCTCTGGCCCTTGAAGCGCCAGGTGCCGTTGATGCGGCCATCGAGCTTGGCCCACGCGATGACCGAGCCGGATAGCGAGATCGAGCCGATCAGCGCGCCGATGATGGTCGAGGCCAGGATCAGCCGGGTCGGCAACGGCCCGTCGATCAGCACCACGGCGGCGATCGCGGCGGCGGCACCACCGCCCATGCCGTTATAAAGTGCCACCATCTGCGGCATCGCGGTGAGCGCCACGCGCTTGCCGCTCCACCAGGCCCAGCCGGTGCCGAGCAGGAGGGCGACCACGGCGAGCAGGATGTTGAGCTCGTAACGGAGCAGCAGCTCCGCCGGGATCTCCGCCAGCGTCACGAAGGCGCTGGCGACGGCGACCAGCATACCGACACCGGCCACGACGATGCCCGAACGTGCCGTCACCGGCGACGACATCCGCTTCAGACCGAGGATGAACAGCAGCGCCGCGACGAAGCCGGCGATCGCGGCGAGTTCGGAAATGAAGCTTGGAACGACGGCCATACTCAGCTCCTCGCCATCGGGGTCGCGGCGGTGACGGCGGACGGTGCGGCGGCTGCCGGCTTGGCGCTCGGCTTGAACATGCCCAGCATGCGGTCGGTCACGACGTAGCCGCCGGCGGCATTGCCGGCGCCGAGCAGTACGCCAAGGAAGCCGATAACGCGCGGTGCCCAGCCATCGGCGGTGAACAGCACATGCAGTGCGCCGACCACGACGATGCCGTGGATGAAGTTGGAGCCGGACATCAGCGGCGTATGCAGGATCGCCGGCACCCGGCGGATCAGCTCGTAGCCGGTGAAGGCTGCGAGCATGAAGATGTAAAGCGCGATGACCCAGGTCATCGAGGTCTCGAGGTTCATTGTCGTAGTCCCGATGAATGGATCAGACGGTGGCGAGCAGCGGCGCGGCGGCAAGCGGCATCGCACCACGGGTGAGTGCCGTCTTGGCGACCACCTCGTCGTCCCAGTCCAGCACCAGCCGCCCGTCCTTCACGATCAGGTCGAGCAGGGCCAGTAGGTTCTTGGAGTAGAGCTCGCTCGCATGCTGGGCCAGCATCGACGGCACGTTCAGCGGGCCCATGAGTGTCGCCGGACCACGCTGGACGGTCTCGCCCGGCACGGTACCCTCGCAGTTGCCGCCGCCTTCGGCCGCGAGATCCACGATGACCGAACCAGGCTTCATCTGAGCGATCTGAGCCGCACTGATCAGCTTCGGCGAGTCCCGCCCGGGCAGCGCTGCCGTGGTGACGATCATGTCGGCCATGGCGATATGTTCGGTCAGCACCTGGGCGACATGCGCCTTCTCGTCCTCGGTCAGGGCACGGGCGTAGCCGCCTTCGCCGCGGGCATCGATGCCGGTATCGACGAACTTCGCACCGAGCGATGCAGCCTGCTCGCGGGTTTCCGGACGGACGTCGTAGCCCTCGGTGATGGCACCGAGGCGGCGTGCGGTGGCCAGTGCCTGCAACCCGGCGACGCCGAGCCCCATCACCAGGACCCGCGCGGGACGGAGCGAGCCGACGGCCGTGGTCATCATCGGCAGGATGCGAGGCAGCCTGGTGGCGCCGAGCAGCGGCGCGTAATAGCCGGCAAGCGCTGCCTGGCTGGTCAGGGCATCGAGCGACTGTGCCCGGCTGATGCGCGGCACCCGCTCCATGGCAAAGCAGACGACGCCGTGCGCGTCGAGCGCATCGACCAGTCCGGGCTCCTTTTGCGGGTGTACGAACGAGATCAGCACGGCGCCATGCTTCATCGACGCAACCAGCGCCGTCGTCGGCGGCTGCACCGCCAGTATGATGTCGGCATCGATGATCGTCGCCGCCGCAGTCGGGCGGAACTCGATCCCAGGATAGGCCGCATCCGGGAAACTGGCTTGCGTCCCTGCCCCGGCTTGCATCTGCACCGTCACTCCCAGCTTGGCGAGCTTCGGCAGCACCGATGGTACCAGCGCCACACGGCGCTCGTGTTCGCGGGTCTCCATGCAGACCCCGATCCTCAACGTCATCCCGAATTTCCGATTTCTTCGTTAGGGGCAAGACGCTGCAATGGCCTGCATCGCAGTGCATCTAACGTTCGCTAGGGTGGCGTCGGGCGGGCGGATAATTCCGGTCCAGGCTGCCGTAATGTCGTGAGCCCGTGCCGGTATCCAGCGGCTCACCGGATGATCGTGGACCCGATCAATTCACACACGCGCTAGCTGACCGAGGCAGGACCCGGAAATCGACCTGCGATCGGGTCGATACCCATCGCCATGCTTCTTCAGAACGTAGTCCAGCAGGTCTGCTCCGCGGACGGTCGCGGAGATGCCGCATGGAACTGCCGGGCAGCATGCCATCTGACCGCGGCGAGGCTCGGCAAAATCTTGCCATGCATCGGCCTTACCCGATCGTCGGTCGCGAAGAAGGCCCGATCGATCCGGTTCGGTTGCAGGATGGCGGTGCCGACGAAAACGCCATCCACCTCGACCACGTCGCTCTTGAACATCGGCCATAACCTAGGGAGTGCAGCCTGCGGCAGTTCGGCTCAGGCCTGCCAGAACGCTACATCGTCCCTAGGCAATAAACAATCATAGGTTGTCGTGTAATTATTATTACACAAATGTGAATGTTAAACCGTTCTTCCATGGCATCGAAGGTCTTGTAACGAGGCGCTTTCTTACCCGGCCGGCATGGTCAAGCAGCGTGAAGCGCCTGTAGCCGATCCAATCCGCTTGCCGATCCAAGTACGGCGGTGCGTTCCTGCGGCGTCAGCAGGCCCAGCGCGTCGGCAAGCGTATCGGCCTCGCCGAGCTTGGCCAGGCCGAGCACCAGCAGAGGCTCGAACGGGTCACGGCCCACGACCCGGGCCGGCGGCAACATGGCGCGATGTGCGGTCATCAGTGCCGGCTCCTCCAGCAGCTGGCGCAGGCTCTCGCCCGGCCCGGCATCGCGCGACATGGACTGGAGCTGGACGGCGCGAGCCAGCACCGTCGGCGGCACCGTCTCTTCGGGAATGCGCAACAATCCCATCCGTCGCAGTGCCAGCCCGGTGTTCCTGCCGGCGGTCAGGAACACCAGTGGTACCGCCAGGGCCAGCCCCAGCAACACCGGCGACATCCAGGCGAACAGCGCCGGCGACACCGCCCAGGCGATAGCGGCCAGCACCAGTCCGAATACCATGTAGCGCCAGTAGCCTGCCCAAATCACCGCAAGCGGGATCTGCCCGTCGTCGCGGCGCTGGGTGTTCCAGCCGGAATCGCGGCCGGCGAGGATAGAGATCACTCCGCTGGTCTGGATCAGCATGGCGATCGGCGCGATCAGTCCGCCGATCAGTGTCTCGATCAGCAACGACAGCAGCGCCCGGATGCCGCCACCGGCACCGCGCCGGTCGGCCGGGTTCAGCAGCAAAGCGATGTAAGCAAGCAGCTTCGGCGCCAGCAGCACGCCCATGGTGCCGATGAACACCCATTTCGCGAGCACAGGATCGACCTGGGGCCAGTTGGGATAGAGCGTCTTGGTCCCGCCGAAATATTCCGGCTTCACGAAGCGCGACTGCAGCGAGATCAGGATCCCGCACAGCAGGAACACCAGCCAGAGCGGCGAGGTCACATACGAACCGATCCCCATCAGCAGATGCAGCCGGCTGACCCAGTGCAGGCCGCGCGCCGGCAATACGCCGGCATGCTGCAGGTTGCCCTGGCACCAGCGCCGGTCGCGGATGGCGATGTCGGTCAGCGACGGCGGGCTCTCCTCGTACGACCCGGCCAATCCCGGCACCATATGGATCGCCCAGCCACCGCGACGCATCAGCGCCGCCTCGACGAAATCATGGCTCAGGATATGGCCGCCGATCGGGCGACGCCCGGTCAGCACCGGCAGGCCGGCCTGTTCGGCGAAAGCGCGGGTGCGAATGATCGCGTTATGGCCCCAGTAGTTGCTTTCCGGTCCGTGCCACCAGGCAATGCCGTAGGCGATCAGCGGGCCATACACCCGGCCGGCGAACTGCTGCATCCGCGCGAACAAGGTGCTGCCGTTGACGATGACCGGCAAAGTCTGGATCAGGCCCACGCCCGGATGTTGCTCCATCGCGGCGGCGATGCGCACGATGGTCGAGCCATCCATGACGCTGTCCGCATCGAGGGTGATCATCTGCGGATAGGCGCCGCCGAACCGTCGTACCCACTCGCCGACGTTGCCCGCCTTGCGCTCGGTATTCTTCGGCCGGCGACGATAGAAGATCCGCCCATGCCCGCCGGTGCGCTCGCGTAACGCCAGGAATGCCGCCTCCTCTTCCAGCCACAGGTCGGCATTGGTGGTGTCGGACAGGATGAACAGGTCGAAATGAGCAAGCCGGCCGGTCGCTGCCAGACTTTCATGGATCGCTTCGAGCCCGGCCATCACCCTGGATGGACTCTCGTTATAGGTCGGCAGCAGCAGGGCCGTGCGTGTCGTCAGCGACGGCATCGGACCATCCCGGTCGATCCCGAGACCCAGCCCGCCCCGGCGCAGCAACGGCACGAACCCGCCGAGCGCCGAGGTAAACGCCAGCGCGATCCAGGCGAACAGCACCACGAACAGCGCCAGCACGATCAGCCCGAGCGTGTTCGGACCATTGCCGTTCAGCACGAAATACATCTCGTAGCCGCCGCCGATGGTCAGCAGCACCGCGCCGCCGATCACCAGCAGGCGGCGCAGGGCCAGCGTTGCCGGCCGGGTCGAGGGGCCTAGCGGCTGCTCGTGCGCCGGCCCGCCTGCCCCTGGCATGGCGGACAGCGACTGCACCGGCATCGCCAGTGGCGCGTCCGGCGGCAGGGCTGCGAACGGGTTGGTCAAGGTGTCCAACGATAGACCCACGCTTCGGAGAGCGGCCCCTGTTCGCCGGACAACACGCAATGCAGTTCGGCGATCTTGCTGCTGCCCGGATAGAACTCGAAGGTGATCCGCCAGCCCTGGATCTCGGGGTTCGGCTCCACCACGACGTTGCGTATGTCGCCTGCATTGGTGCCGAGGTCGGCATGCAGCTTGGCATCCGCGCCCAGCGACTTCACCGTTTCGCCGGTGAAGTCCAGCATCACGAACCGGCCCTTCTTGTCGTCGGTGGTGCCGATACGGGTCTGGCTGATGCGCGCGAGCCTGCTGGACCAGGGGTTATCCCAGCACCAGTGCATCCGGTAGGTGTAGGTGTATTCGCCACCCGCGGCGAGTGGCGCCTTCGGACGCCAGAAGGCGACGATGTTGTCGTTCACCTCGTTCGGCGTCGGCAGTTCGACCAGGTCGATCGCACCTTCGCCCCAGTCGCCGATCGGCTCGATCCAGAGGCTCGGCCGCTTCTCGTAGTTCAGCGCGAGGTCCTGGAAGTCGCTGAATGCGCGCTTGCGCTGCATCAGGCCGAAGCCCTTGGGGGTGACGTCGGCGAATGCGCTGAACTGCAGGTCGATCGGGTTGACCAGCGGCCGCCACAACTGGTCGCCCTTGCCGTTCCACATCGACAGCCCCTCGCTGTCATGCGCGGCCGGCCTTGCATCGTCGATGTGCTGGCGGTCGTTGACGTCGAAATAGAACATGCCGGTCAGCGGCGCGATGCCGGACCCGGCGATCGTCCGGCGCGGATACAACACGCTCTCGACGTCGAAGATGGTCTCGTCGCCCGGACGGATGGTGAAGCGATAGGCGCCGGTCACGGTCGGGCTGTCGAGCAGTGCGTGCACGACGATGGCGGTCATGCCGGGCTGCGGCTTCTCCATCCAGAAGGCACGGAACAGCGCGAACTCCTCGCCCTTCGGGTCGCCGGTGCCATTGGCGAAGCCTCGTGCCGAGAGGCCGTAATTCTGGCCCTTGGCCACGGCCCGGAAGTAGCTCGCGCCCAGAAACACGCAGATCTCGTCGTAATAATCCGGCCGGTTGATCGGGTAATGGATACGGAAGCCGGCAAACCCGAGATTGTCGGTCACCCGCAGCTTCTGGTCCTCGTAGGAGAACAGGTCGGGGTTATAGCCGACGCGCGCCGCCTGCCCGTTCTGCACCTCGAAAATGTCGATGCGCGGCCGATACAGGAAGCCACGCGGCAGGAACTCGACCTGGAAGTTAAGCCCCTGGCCATGCCACAGCGCGCTTTCTTTTTTGAAACGAACGCTCCGGTACTGGTCAAAGCTCATCTGGTCGATCGCGCCCGGCAGCTTGCTGTCCGGTGCCTGGTAGGCGTGCTTTGCCATCGCCTGGGCAAGCCGGCGCACGGTCGCGCCGTCGAACGGGCCAGGCTCGGCACTCGCGACCGCATCGGCCGCGTGCGCGACACCCGGCATGGCGACGCGCGACAGCAGCGCCAGCATCGATGCGCCCGCACCGGCCTGTACCAGATCCCGTCGAAGCAGAGCCAACCGCATTCTCCTTGTTCCCGCACCGCCGCATTGTCGCGTCGCTGCACCTCTGCGTCATGCGTCTCTACGTGCTCAGGCATTGTCCAAGACGATGCACCGCGACCGGCCCGAAATCGTCGCCGCTCGTATCAGTCGGGCATGGCTGTGGCAATTTGACGGCATAACCGGCGTCGGGTTGCGGCAGCGAAACCACACTCGACGTTTCCTTGCCGACTTGACCACAGCGCCGGTTGCATAAAATAACAACTATCTTTAACCGTTCATTAAGGGACTGACACCTAATAATCCCTCGTAAAATTGTTGTTATAACGATTACCCGCTCGGATGCCCATGACCCTGCACCTCCCTACCTCATCGCCGGCATCGAAACCGGCCCTTCTCGGACTGGCCGGGCTCCTGGCGATCGCTGGATCGTCCGGCGCGGCGCATGCGCAAGGTCATTCGGCGATCCTGCACACCACGCCGCAATTTTCGGCACTGCCGCAGACCCGAAGCAACCCGACCAAGGCACAGGCTCCGCAGACCATTCACACCGGCGACTGGGGGGTCTTCAACCGGCTCGATGGTTCGCCATCGGGCTTCGGCCCCGTCGCCCGCTACGGCGTGGCGCGCTGGGCCGAGGATTGGAGCGCGCTGCGCAATCCGAAGCTGCGCGACGACATGTTCGATCCGATCAAATTCATCCCGCTCAATGACAGCAAGAGCATCTACCTGACGCTCAGCGGCGAAAGCCGGCTCAAGAACTGGTTCGAGAACCGCCCCTTCCTCGGCACCCAGAAGCCCGATGATTCCGGCCGCATGACATTGCGCAACATGGTCGGCGCGGATCTGCATATCGGCGAGCATCTCCGGATCTATGGCGAATTGATCAACGGCGATGCAGCCGGCTGGAATGGCTACGGCTACAACACGACCTACCGGACCCGGCTCGACACGCAGCAATTGTTCGTCGAGGCCAAGGCGAACCTGCTCGGCGCCAAGACCGGCGTGATCGTCGGACGGCAGCAATTTCTGGATGCACCGAACTACGTGCTTTATGCGCGCGAGACGCCGAACATTCCGCTGTCGTGGAACGGTGTGCGCGGCTATGCGGTGTTTCCGCGCATCCGTTTCGACGCCTATGATTTCGTGCTGACCAATACCGCCCAGCAGCAATTGTTCCGTGACAACGAGAACTACAATTCACGGCTGTTCGGCGGCAATACGTCCTACGCTTTGCCCGACTTCAAGGTTCTCGGCCAGCCCGGCCGCGTGTTCGTCGACCTGTTCTATATCGGCTATCTGTTCGGCGGCACACCGGCCGCGATCGCCACTGCCACCAGCACCCAGGCCGGTTCCACCTCGCGCAACAATTACGGCACCCGGATCTGGGGCAAGGCCGGCCCGATCGAGTTCTCGGTCGGCGGGATCTACCAGGGCGGCGAGTTCCGTGCCGCCAAGACCAACGCCACGCGGGACGTGAGCGCGTTCTCGTTCAACAGCTTTTTCGGCTACCGCTTCCAGAGCATTTATGGGCGTCCGTTGCTGGGCGTTCAGAGCGACGTCTATTCGGGCGGCAATTACAAAAACAAGACAAGCGACGTCGGCACCTACAGCGCGCCCTACAACCCGTCGACCAACTACCTCGACACCACCACCTATTTCGCCCCGTCGAATCTGGTCAGCATCGCTCCCAGCATCGAATATACGCCGAGCAAATCCACCTTGTTGCGGTTCAAGGTTCCTGTCCTGTGGCGCGAGGACACCAACGACACGGTCTATGGCGCCGGCCGTATCTACAGCTTCCGCAGCAAGCTCGTCGGTGGTTTCATCGGCACCGTGCCGCAGGCTACCCTGGGCTGGCGGATCACCCGGCACTTGACCTGGACCCACGATCTGGCGCGTTACTTCGCATCGCACGCGATGCAGAAGGCAGGCGCCTCGAACGGCACCTACTATCTGTCGACGCTCGCGTTCAGGTTCTGATAGCCGCCGCCCGCAGCGTGCGGTCGGTGAACTCCGACCGCCGCAGGGCGTTGCGCGGTCCTCTCGTTGCACCTCCGAGGTTATGTTTGCGACTGCACATCCATCCTGCTCGTCCACCCCTGCTGGCGTTCGTGCTGGCCTCTCTGCTCGGCGGCTGCGCGGTCGAAGACTCTCACATCTCGCATACAGCCCAGACCAGGCTGCTCGGCCTCAGCGAAGTCGATCTTGAAGTTTGCCTGGGCGTGCCCGACCAGCATGCGACATTCGGTACCACCGACGTGTTGACCTACTATGCAACGTCGAGCAGCTCGACGAGCTACTCGCTGCCCATCGTCGGCGGCATCGGCCTCTCGAACGGCGGCTATTGTCATGCGACGTTCCGGCTGGATCAGGGCCGCGTCACGCAACTGCTGTATTCCGGCGAAAAGAACGCGACCTTGGCTCCGGACTCATACTGCGCGCCGATTTTTCGTACCTGCATGATCTGGCTGGGCCGGCACAAGGACACCCGCAGTTCGACCGCCGCCCGCCAGGGCACACAGAAGAATTCCGAGACCGGTTCCAGCACGGTGCCGCCCGGCGCCACGAGTGCCGCTCCGCAACCCGGCGCTTCCAACGCCGCCCTGCCATCCAACGTGCCCACACCGACACCGCGTTGATCCGTCATCTTGACGGGACGGACACTCCGGTTTCCTGATCCGGCACGATGCATATCAACTGCCGGCAGGAACAGTCCACCATGAGCGCACAAAGACTTTCCGGACGTCGCGTCCTCGTCACCGGCGCCGGCAAGGGGATCGGACGGGAGACGGTACGTCGCCTGGTCGCAGACGGTGCCGAGGTTGTGGCACTCAGCCGGCAAGCCTCCGACCTGCAGAGCCTGGCATCCGAAACCGGCTGCGCCACCATCGCGATCGACCTTGCCAATCTGGAGGAAGCCGCCGACGCGGTAAGCCAGGCACTGCCTTTCAATTGCCTGGTCAACAATGCCGGGATCACCTCGCTGCAATCGGCACTCGAAACCTCGATGGCGCAGTTCAGTGCCGTGCTGGCAGTCAACACGCTGGCACCGCTCCGGCTTGCGCAGATCGTAGCGGGCGACCTCGTCCGTCGCGGCGAAAGCGGCGCGATCGTCAACCTGTCCTCGATCGCATCCTCGATCGGACTTGCCAATCACGCCGCCTACTGCGCGTCGAAGGCCGCCCTCGATGCGCTGACACGGGTGCTGGCGGTCGAACTCGGCCCGCACGGCATTCGCACCAACAGCGTCAACCCGACCGTAACGCTCACCCCGATGGGGCAACTGGCCTGGTCCGATCCGGTCAAGGCAGGGCCGATGCTGGGCCGCATTCCGCTCGGACGGTTCTGCGAGCCGGGCGACGTCGCCAGCGTGATCAGCTTCCTGCTGAGCGACGACGCCGCGATGCTGAACGGCATCTCGATCAACGTCGATGGCGGCCTGCTGGTGAGCTGACCGGCAAGCCTAAGATCGGTGAGCCGGATACGTTTGTTTCGCAACGACTGGAACCAGGTGATCCGCATGCCCGTCGAACTCGATCTGCCTGAAAACGAAGCGGTGATCATGCAAGACGGCGACCGGCCGATCGTCGAACAGGTCAGGAAAAAGGGCCTGACGGCACTTCTGGATAGCTGGAAGCCGTTCGACGGGGAGTTGCCCGAAAACGACGACCCACCCCCGGCGCCCAGGAACGTTTTCTAAGCGTGCTTTACATGCTGGACACGACCATCGTCTGAGATCTGATTCGAACCAGGGATGGAACGCGCTGGAGGCTGCCGGTCGTTCGATCGGATTGAACGACTTACTGATCGCGGCACACGCCCATGCTCTCGGTGCAACCATCGTGACGGCGAATACCAGCGAGTTTCAGCGTATCGGCGGCCTGAAGGTGGAGAACTGGCTTGCTTGATCGACACCCCGCCAGTTCGATTATCGGCTCAGCCGGTGCCGGTCGTCATCAGGTCCCGGTAGGCCATCTGGTCCCGGTACATGCGCTGGAAGACAGCGTATTTGCCGTCGTGGTAGCGGCGGATGCTGTCCGGTCCCGCCTCGATGACCGAGCCTGATCCACTCATGGCAGCCATCGCGTCCCGAACGCTGGCATACGCGCCACCCGCCACCGAACCCAGGATGGCAGCTCCGAGCAGGACCGCTTCCGGTTCACGCGGCAGGACAAGGGTGCAGCCGCTCGCATCCGCATGCTCGCGCAGGAAAACCGGGTTCTTGGTGCCGCCGCCGGAGGCCAGGATCGTGTCGATCGCATAACCTTCGGTGTTCAGGGTCTCGATGATGTGCCGGGTGCCGTAGGCGATCGCCTGCACCGTCGCGAGATAGAGCACGGCGAGATCGTCGGCGTCGGCACCCAGGCGCAAACCCGAGATCATGCCGCGCAGGCTGGAATCCGCACGGGGCGAGCGATTGCCATGGAAGTCCGGCATCACGTGCAGGTCACGGGTCAGCGCCGCAGGAAACGCGACCGTCTCGGCCAGATGATCCAATCGGGCGTTCAATTGCTGATAGATGCTTACTCCAGCCGTTGCCGCCTCCGCGGCAAGGGCCGGATAGGCGGCATGCGTGGTGATGATGTGGTCGATCAGGCTGCCGGTCGCGGACTGGCCGCCTTCGTTCAACCACAGGCCGGGCACCATCGCCGCGAAATACGGGCCCCAGACCCCCGGCACGAAACGGGGTGCTGCGGATACCGTCATGTGGCAACTGGACGTACCGCCGACCAGCGCCAGCCGGCGCAGCAGATCGTCGTCGCCCGGCGGATTTCCATCCAGCGCCGCGCCGATCGTGCCGATCCCGCCGGCATGCGCGTCGATCGCCGACGCACCCACCGGAATGCCCGCCGTCAGCCCGAGCGCAGACGCGGCTTCGGCCGACAGGGTGCCGATCATCTCGCCCATCGGCCTTATGTCGGTACCGATGCGACGAAACCCCTCATCGGCCAGTTCGCCCAGGCCGATCGAGCGGAAATACGCCTCGTCCCACCGCGCCTCGTGGCCAAGATAGGTCCATTTGCACACGGTGGAGCACAGCGACCTTGCGTCGCTGCCGGTGGCGCGCCAGGTCAGCCAGTCCGGCAGGTCGAAGAAGTGCGCGGCGCGCGACCAGGCGTCGGGCCGATGCTCGCGGAGCCAGAGCAGCTTGGGCGTCTCCATCTCCAGCGAGATACGACCGCCGACGTATCGCAGCACCTCATGCTCGCCCGCGTTGATCGCATCCGCCTCCGCGCCGGCCCGGTGATCCATCCAGACGATGACGTCCTGCCCGGGCGCATCGTCCGGACTGATCGAAACCGGGCCACCATGTTCATCCACGACGACCAGCGAGCAGGTGGCATCGATGCCGATCCCGCGCACCGTAACCGGCCCGGCCGCGGCGCATGCCTCACGCACCGATGCACAGACCGAAGCCCAGATATCGGCGGTCGATTGCTGCACAAATTCCGGTCGAGGCCGCCAAGCCCGGATCGGCTTGCTCGCCTGGGCCAGCATCGTGCCATCCAGGGAGAACAGACCGGCGCGCGCGCTGCCGGTTCCCACATCGATACCGATGACCGCATCCACAGGCATGCCGGAGTCCTTATGAAGTTGCCGAAGCGGATTTCAGCAGGACCTTGATCGAGTCGAGCGAGTTGGCGACCTTGATCGCTTCGTCCCAGTCCTCGAACGCGTAATCGTGGGTGACGATGCCATCCGACGTCACCAGCCCGCGATCGAGCAGGTCGATGGCGATCGGGTAGCAGTACGGGCCGAGATGCGCGCCGCGGATGTCCAGTTCCTTGCGATCGCCGATGATCGACCAGTCGACGCTGGTTTCCTTGCCGAACACCGAGAATTCCACGAAGCGCCCCAGCTTGCGGATCAGCTCCAGCCCCTGGGTGACGCCGCCCGGCGAGCCCGTGGCTTCGATATAGACGTCGCAGCCATAACCGCCGGTCAGCGACTTCACGATGGCGTCGGCATTCTCGTTGGCCGGATCGATCACCACGTCGGCGCCGAACTTCAAGGCGAGATCGCGGCGCTCCTTCACCATGTCGATCACGACGAGCTTTTTGGGTGTACGCAGATGCGCCACCTGCACCATCATCAGCCCGATCGGGCCGGCACCAGCGATAACCACGACGTCGTCGAGCTGCATTTCAGAGCGGTTGACGACGTGGATCGCACAGGACAGCGGCTCGATGATCGCGGCGTCGGGGAGTGGCATCGATTTCGGGATCGTATGCACGCGCGCGGTTTTCGGGATCAGCATGTATTCCGACATGCCACCGTCGGCTACCTTGCGCTGGAAGCCGAAGATGTTGTGCACCTCGCACATCCAGTACTGGCCGCCACGGCAGTAGCGGCATTTGTCGCAGGGCACGATCTGCTCCGCGATGATGGTGTCGCCGGCCTGCACGCCGAAATGCTCGGCCGCGTCCGGGCCCAACTCGTCGACCACGCCGAAGAACTCGTGGCCGGGAATGACCGGCGCCTTCACCCAGGGGTTCTCGCCCCAGAACATCTTCGCACCCGACCAGCACTTGCAGTCGCTGGCGCAGATGCCGCACGCGGAAATGCGGATGACCATCTCGTTGTTGCCGGGGGTCGGACGATCGACCTGCTCGACCCGGTAATCCTCGGGCCCGTGGCAGACGACGGCGGTCATCCTGTTATTCTGGCGGTCCATGGAACGTGCCTTTCGATTTGAATATTGCAGCGGTGCGGAAGCGACAGGGCGTCAGACCCGTCGACGTCTTTCGCGGCCGATATAGATTGCCAGCAGGATGATCACGCCCTTGACCACGGTCTGTACGTAAGGGTTCACCCCCACCATGTTGAGGCCGTTGTTCAGCACGCCCAGCAACAGCGCGCCGAGCAGCGTGCCGATCAGCGAGCCGCGCCCCCCGGCGATCGAGGTGCCGCCGAGCACGACGGCGGCGATGGCGTCGAGCTCGAAACCCTGGCCGGCGTTCGGCTGCCCGCTCATCAGGCGCCCGGTCAGCACCACCGCCGCGATCGCGGCGGTGAAGCCGCTGATCCCATAGATGATGAGCTTGGAGCGCGCGACGCGAACGCCCGACAATCGTGTCGCCGTCTCGTTGCCGCCGATCGCATAGACGTAGCGGCCGAACGGCGTGCGTTCGAGCAGCACCCAGCCGACGATGTAGACCACGAGCATGATGATGATCGGCGTCTGCAGGCCGAGCACGCGTCCCTCGCCGAACCAGTTGATCCATCTGGGAAGTCCGCTGATCGGGTAGCCGCCGGTGTAGATCAGCCCGAGCCCGCGGGCGATGCCCATGGTCGCCAGGGTGACGATGATCGGCGGCATGCCGGCGAACGCCACGAAGGCGCCGTTGGCCAGCCCGAAACCGCACCCGAGCAGCAGGCAGAGGACCAGCGCCAGTGCGCCGCTCATGCCGGCCGCCATCAGGCCGGCGGCCACCGTGCCGCACAGCGCCATGACCGCGCCCACCGACAGGTCGATGCCGCCGGTCAGGATCACGAAGGTCATGCCGACCGCGATCAGCGCATTGATCGAGACCTGCCGCAGGATGTTGGTGATGTTGCCGTACGACAGGAAGCTGTCGGACGCGAACACCATGACGATCGAAACCACGATCAGTCCGACCAGCGGATAGAACGAGGTGTAGCGGGACGCCCGACGCAACGCCGTCATGAACTGGCCCGGTCCACGGGCCGGCGTCAGGGTCTCAGACGAGCTCATGAATATCTCCCGCGGTCGCATGGCGCATGATATCGGCCGGCGCGATATCGCTGGCCTCGAGGGTACGGACGATCCTGCCCTCGCGGAACACGGCGACCCGGTCGCTCATGCCGACGATCTCGGGCAGTTCCGACGACACCATGATGATGGCGTAGCCGCGCTCGGTGAGTTGCCGCATCAGCGTGTAGATCTCGGCCTTGGCGCCCACATCGATGCCGCGCGTCGGTTCGTCGAAGAACAGGATCTTGCAATGGTGGTTGAGCCAGCGG
>JBPBQO010000061.1:0-24686 GCA_050954785.1 Janthinobacterium lividum
GCGCGCCTGAACGGCCGCGCGATCGGCATCACCGTCTACCTGCTGGCCTTGTTCCTGCCGATCTACTGGCTCCTGAACATGTCGTTCAAGACCAACGGCGAGATCATGTCCGGCCTGTCGCTCTGGCCGCACCACATCAGCTTCGCCAATTACGGGCACATCTTCGGCGATCCGGTCTGGTATCTCGGCTTCCTGCATTCGCTGACGTACGTGCTGTTGAACACCGTGATCTCGGTGACGGTGGCACTCCCGGCCGCCTATGCGTTCAGCCGCTATCGCTTCATCGGTGACAAGCACCTGTTCTTCTGGCTGCTGTCCAACCTGATGGCGCCGCCCGCGGTCTATGCGATGCCGTTCTTCAACTTCTACTACTCGATCGGGCTGTTCGACACGGTCTGGGCCGTGGCCCTGGCGCATTGCCTGTTCAACGTGCCGCTCGCGGTGTGGATCCTGGAAGGCTTCATCTCCGGCGTGCCTCGCGAGATCGACGAGACGGCAGCGCTCGACGGCTACTCGTTCCCGCGCTTTTTCTTGAAGATATTCCTGCCGCTGATCGGTAACGGCATCGGCGTCGCCGCCTTCTTCTGCTTCATGTTCTCATGGGTCGAGCAGTTGCTGGCCACGACGCTGACCACGGTCAATGCCAAGCCGATCGCCGCGGTGATGACCCGGGTCTATTCCGCAGCGGGAATGGACTGGGGCCTGTTGGCGGCGGCAGGCGTGCTGACGATGATCCCGGGCGCCATCGTCATCTGGTTCGTCCGCAACCACATCGCCAAGGGCTTTGCCCTTGGTCGGGTCTGAGGAGGCCGATCATGGGCTGGATGGCCTGGAACTGGCATACGGCGGTGTTTTTCGTCGCTATCTTGCTGCTGCTGATCGTGATGACGCTGCTGGCGGTGTATCGGCCGGAAACCCCGCGCCGGGGGATCCTGCGTTTCCCGACCACGCGCGGCGACCGTCTTTTCGTGTCGCTGATCGGATCGGCGTTCATCTACATCTTCTGGATTCGTTTCACCGGCGGTAGCATGATGTGGCCGGCGGCGATCCTTTCACTGGCTTACTGCGTGGCGATGTTCCGCTTCGCCTGAGCCATTGCGACGAGTACGATAAATAGCCGGAGCAAGCCCACAGAAGGCTGCGTACCGGCGGAAACCCCAAGGAGGAAACGACCATGGACATTACCAGACGCGATGCGATCAAGGCGGCGGCAGCCGTCGGCGTGACCGGCAGCGGCATCCTGATCAACAGCCGCCCGTCCCACGCGCAGCAGGTCGATGCCGCAAAGAAGTGGGTGGACAGCGAGTTCCAGCCTTCGACCCTGTCGAAGGACGAGCAGATGTCCGAGATGGAGTGGTTCATCAAGGCGGCGAAGCCGTTCGTCGGGATGAAGGTGAACTGCGTATCCGAGATCCTGAACATCCATGAATACGAGTCCAAGACGCTGACCAAGGCGTTCGGCGAGATCACCGGCATCCAGGTCAATCACGACCTGATGGATGAAGGCCTGCTGGTCGACAAGATCGAAGTCGAGATGCAGTCGGGCCGGCCGATCTACGATTTCTGGATGAACGATTCCGACTTCATCGGCACGCATCCCCGCTACAAGGACATCGTCGGCGGGTCGCTGACAGATTTCATGGCGGGCGACGGCAAGGAGGTCACCAGTCCGACCCTCGACCTGAAGGATTTCATCGGCCTGTCGTTCGGCACGTTCACCGACGGCAAGCTGTACCAGCTCCCGGACCAGCAGTTCGCCAACCTCTACTGGTTCCGGCATGACTGGTTCAACCGCGCGGACCTGAAGGCGCAGTTCAAGCAGAAGTTCGGCTACGAGCTGGGCGTTCCGGTGAACTGGTCCGCCTACGAGGACATTGCCGAGTTCTTCACCAACGACGTCAAGAACATCGACGGCGTGCGCGTGTACGGCCACATGGATTACGGCAAGAAGGACCCGTCGCTCGGCTGGCGTTTCACCGATGCCTGGCTGTCGATGGCCGGTGGCGGCGATCGTGGTTTGCCGAATGGCCGTCCGGTCGACGAATGGGGCATCCGCATGGAGGATGGCCGTCCGCGTGGCTCCTCGATCAGCCGCGGCGGCGATGCGAATGGTCCGGCAGCCGTCTATGCCCTGACCAAGTTCGTCGAGTGGCTCAAGAAATATGCACCGCCCGAAGCGGCCGGCATGGACTTTCTCGAGGCCGGTCCGGTTCCGGGACAGGGTCATATCGCGCAGCAGATCTTCTGGTACACCACCTTCTCGGAATCCATGACAAAGCCGGGTTCGGTGGTCATGAACGCGGACGGTACGCCAAAATGGCGCATGGCGCCGAGCCCGCACGGCGCCTACTGGAAGGAAGGGCAGAAGCTCGGCTACCAGGACACCGGTTGCTGGACGATGCTGAAATACGCCGACCCGCAGCGCGTCAAGGCAGGCTGGCTCTACGCTCAGTTCTGCACGTCCAAGTCGGTCACCCTCAAGAAGGCGGTGCTGACCCAGCATCTGATCCGCGAGAGCGACGTCGAGAGCCAGGCGATGACCGACCTCGCGCCGAAGCTGGGCGGACTGGTCGAGTTCTATCGCTCGCCGGCTCGCAAGAACTGGACGCCGACCGGCGTGAACGTTCCCGACTACGGCAAGATGGCACAGGTCTGGTGGCAGAACGTGTCCAACGCGATCGCCGGCTCGGTCACGCCGCAGCAGGCGATGGACGGGCTCGCGCGCGACCAGGACGCGATCATGGCGCGCCTCGAGCGGTCCGGCGTCCAGGGTGATCTCGGCCCGAAGATGAACCCGATCATGACGCCGGAATATTGGTACAAGAAGTCGGCAGCCGACGGAAACCTCGCGCCGCAGCGCAAGCTCGCCAACGAGAAGCCGCAAGGCCAGACGATCGTCTATGAGGAACTGCTCAAGAGCTGGGCTCCGGGCCAGCCTGCTCCGGACGCGAAAAAGGGCTGAGCCGTCACGGTAACGGGTCTCGGGTGCATCGCGCATCCGGGACCCTTTTTTTCGGTAGCCGATCATGACGTCATCACACTCTGCCCATGCGCATGTCCTGGTCATCGACCAGGGCACGACGTCGACCCGCGCCATCGTGTTCGACCGGCACATGCACCCGGTCGCGCAGGCGCAGGAGGAATTCCCGCAAATCTACGCGCAGCCCGGCTGGGTCGAGCATAATCCGGAAACGCTCTGGGCCACCGTGCTCGGAACCGCCCGTGCGGCCTTGCAGAAGGCGGGCCTTGCCGCGTCGGACATTGCCGCCCTGGGCATCGCCAACCAGCGCGAAACGACGCTGATCTGGGAACGGTCGTCCGGCCGTCCGATCCATAATGCCATCGTCTGGCAGGACCGCCGCACCGCCTCAATCTGCGACCAGCTCGAACGCGACGGCCATGCGGAGCTGATCGCCGAGCGTACGGGCCTGCGCATCGACCCATATTTTTCCGGCACCAAGATAAGCTGGATGCTGGACCACGTTCCGGGCGCGCGAGCACGTGCCGAGCGCGGCGAGCTGGCGTTCGGAACCGTCGACAGTTTCCTGATCTGGCGGCTGACCGGCGGCCAGGTGCACGCGATCGACGCGACCAATGCATCCCGTACCCTGCTCTGCGACATACGCAGCGGGACGTGGGACCCGGACTTGATAAAGCTGCTGGATATTCCCGCATCCCTGCTGCCGGAAATCCGCGATAGCGCCGGCAGCTTCGGTTCCACGCTGCCCGAACTGCTCGGCGGCGCAATCGCCATTCGCGGCGTGGCCGGCGACCAGCAGGCGGCGCTGATCGGCCAGTGTTGTTTCAGTCCGGGCACCATCAAGGCGACCTATGGTACCGGCGGCTTCATCCTGCTGAACACCGGGACGGTGTTGAAACGGTCCAAGCACCGCCTGCTGTCGACGATCGCGTGGCAGCGCAAGGGCGTGCGCCATTACGCCCTCGAAGGCTCGATTTTTTCGGCAGGTGCCGCGGTGCAGTGGCTGCGTGACGGGTTGGGCCTGGTCGAGAGTTCCGCCGAGACCGGCCGGCTGGCGGAAGCGGCCGACCCGGCGCAGACCATCTACCTGGTGCCGGCCTTCACCGGTCTTGGGGCGCCGCATTGGGACAGTCGTGCCCAGGCGCTCATCACCGGCATCACCCGGGGCACCACCAAGAAGGAACTGGCACGGGCCACGCTGGAAAGTGTCGGATTCCAGACCCGCGACCTGCTGGCGGCGATGCTGGCCGACGACGATGAGCCGGACCGCACACGGAGCGTGTTCCGGGTCGATGGTGGCATGTCGGCGAGCAACTGGACCATGCAGTTCCTGGCGGACACGCTCGGACTGCCGATCGATCGGCCGGCCTTCCGGGAAACGACCGCGATGGGGGCCGGCTATCTGGCGGGGCTGGATGCCGGCGTATATCCGGAGCCGGAGATCTTCGAGCGGGAGTGGAAGCTCGACCGGCGCTTCATGCCGAATGCAGTGCCGGAGGATCGCGATCGTCGTTATCGTGGATGGCAGCGCGCCGTGAAGCTGGCGCTGACGCCGCAGGACGAGTAGCGCCCGCCAGCCAGCAGGGAGGCAAGCGATGCGTGTCCGGTTTCGATGCGACCCGAACCTGCTCGATTGCCTGAGTCCGCCGGTCGCGGCGCGCGAGGCACTGCCGGAGTGGCTGCGGACCATGCCGGGCATGGCGGCATCGGACATGCACGATGGAGCGCCGATCCGCACCGTGAAGCAATGCCCGCCCTTCGTGGACGCGATGATGCAGGGGTTCGTGATGACCCTGCCATGCGACGTGCAGGTACGGGACGGGGCGTTGTCCTGGAGTTGGGACGCCCCGCCTCTGGCGACCGGCACCCATCCGCGCGCACCGATGTCGTTCCATGCGGCCGCTCAGGTGGCAGGAACCCCGTTCGTTCGGGGAGACCAATTGGTGGTGAAGTTCAACTCGTTCTGGACCATCCGGCTCGAGCCGGGCTGGTCGTTGCTGGTGACCCATCCGGTCAACCGGGACGACCTGCCGTTCCGGCTCCTGAGCGGGCTGGTCGACGCGGACCGGTTCCACGAGGTCGGCATCCTGTTCCCGGCGGTCTGGCTCGATCCCGGTTTCGAGGGCGTCCTGTCGCGCGGCATGCCGGTTGCGCAGTGCATTCCCGTCCAGCGCGATGCGCTCACGCTGGATATCGGCGCGTTCGATACCGACGAGCAGGCCCGTTATGAAGCCACGGCGCGCATCCTGACCGAGGAAACCGGTCATTACCGTCGTGTGACCCGCGCATAGTCGGTTTCAGTATGTAACAAGACCAAGCGTTGGCATGTTGTAACTATTCGACATGGCCGGAACGATTGGCGTGCTTGGTCAAGGCGTACAAAAAGGATTACCCGATGAAGTCTTGGTCCGGACTTCCTGCAGTGGCATTCCTGGCAGCGTCCTTTTGTTCCGGATGCAGTCCTGTCATGAGTGTATCCAGTCCGACCCTCATGAGCGGCGCTCAGTTATCGCAGGGAAGACGCGGTGAAACCAAAGACTTCCACCTGAACGATCGCATCGTGCAGATGGTCGATTTTACCTGGGCCGACCCGATGGAGAATGCCGGCATCCATCAATGCGAATGGAAGTGGTATCGCGACGGCAAGCTGGTGTCGGATACGCCCGCAAGGCGGCTCTATTTTATCAGGACGCCCTTTACGCTTCGCACGGCGAGGCCTGCAGCGCCCCTCGGTGTTGGACGCTATACAGTGGATACGATCCTGGACGGCAACGTCGTCGCTACCAGCGCCTTTACCATCATCACCTGAGCGCCGTGCGCGGTGGAATGTCAGCCTACGACCGGCCTCACACGCGCCGTTAGGTTTGCACGCAGCCGGCCGGGATCGAGGAACATTAGCCCCGTGCGCCCCGACACCAGCGACTGGGCAATTCGTCCGAAGCTTGCCGGACGCAGTGCCAGCGCCTGTGCGTAGGCGTCCAGCGCATCCTCGATCAGGCCACATTCGCCGAGCGCCACGCCGAGATTGAGGGCAGCCTCGTGGAAGTCCGGCCGAGCGTTCAACGCCGATCGGTAGGAGGCCGCCGCAGCGGCGTGCCGACCGTGATCCTGATGCAGCAGCGCCAGGCTGTACCAGGCTTCCGCGAATGCCGGGTCGAGTGCGACCGCCTGTTCGAAGACGGCGAGGGCCTCCCCGTCCTGGCCGGAGGCGAGCAGGGCACGTCCCAAGAGATGGCGGGCCCTCGATGCCTGGTCCGCTGCCGTCCGGGCCGGCAGGCTGCGCAGACCGCGTTCGATGGCGATCAGGCTGGCATCGGTCCGGCCACGCGCAAGCAACGCATCGCCGATCGTCAGCCAGCCGCCGGCAAACCCGTCATGCCGGTCGAGGTGCGGCAGCAACGTGGCTGCTTCCGGATCGCCTGCGCGCAGCAGCAGGGCGGCAAGGGTGAACAGGGCTCGTGGCTCATCAGGCCGGGCCGCCAACGCCGCGCGAGCCGTCGCGATCGGATCGATGCCGTCGGGCACCGGCTTGGATGAAGGCGCGCCGGGGCGCGACGGTCTTCGAATGGCCGGGGTCCTTGAGCGGGAAGACTGCGGATACCAGCCAAGTATCGTCAGTTCGCCCGGTTCAAGCCAGAGGCGAGGGCGAGACTTGTGGGCTCGGGCATGTCCATAGCCACGGAGAGTGTCATCATGACCAGCAATCCGCCGTCCGGCCGATTGCGCAACGTGATCTCGCCACCATGCGCACGAACGATGGTGCGCGCCGAAGTCGGTCCGAGACCCACGCCTCCGGTCTGTCGGTTGCGGGACGGATCGACACGGTGAAAGGGGGAGAACACCGTTTCGAGCAGCGGTTCCGGTATGCCCGGTCCATCGTCGCGCACGGACAACACCGGACCAGACCGGGTGAAGTTCGGTTTCGCGGTTACATGCGTCGCATAGGTGCAGGCATTCTCGATGACGTTGCTGATCGCCCGCTTCAACGCGAGTGGCCGCCGACAATAAACGATATGGTCCGTGCTCTCGAAGATGACTGTCCGGGCCTGATCGGTGAGGTCGTCGACCACCAGGCGGACGAGTTCCGAGGAATCGAGCCTGGTGGATTATTCCTCGACAGCGTCGTCGCGAAAGAAGGCGAGTGCTGCCTCGATCATCGCATGCATCTCGTCGACATCGCGAAACAGGCGTCGTTGCTGCTCGCGATCGTCGATGAAATCGCCGCCGGCATGTCGGTACGATCGGTCACGAAGCGCCGAATTCGTGTTTGCATGGAATTGAATGCGGCGGCAGCACTGCGTAGCTCGACCGGCGCCGACGAACGTTACACGAGCGCCGCGTACCTCCGGTCGGTCGCGGTTCCGGTCGTGGAACGTTACGGCCGAGTCCGGACTTTGTCGCAGGATGCAGGACATTCCGGCGTCTTCGATCCTGCTTATCCGGCCTTCGTGCACACGTACCACTGGTGGAAGGAGGGGCCAGCCGGTGGGCTCGAACCGAAGCGAAAAGAGTTCGAAGCGACGGCGCTCGGCTTTCGGACGCATTGGCATGACCTGAAGCCGCGTACGACGCCGGAAATCAATATCGATATCGAGGTCAGGATGCCGGGCATCCAGATCGAACACATATCCGGCAGCCGCAATAGCGCCTGTATTCTGACGGCGGCGACGCCGGCCTCGAAAGGCTTCACCGATCTGCACCGCGCCATCAATTGGACCATGCCCCGGCTGGCGCCGGCCAAGTCGATCCTGCGCCACATGCTGCGGACATGCCTGAAACGGGAGCATGATGTCGCGGCAAGGCCAGGAGTTGTGAAACCGGGTAAGATCCGACCAACATTTTGGGCTCGCAGCCGGCGAGCGGAACCGGCAGACGCTCTGGTTCCGCCTGATTTGGCGAAGCGAACGCTCAGGACTTGTGGCGTTCGCGCACCGCAAACTGTGCCGTCAGGGTCTTGCCGCTTCGGAAGCTCATGGTAACCGGAACGGTGCGGCCGACCTCGATGGCCGAATTCGGACCATCGCATATCAAATGGTAGCCGCCAGGGACGAACACCAGCGCGTCCTTCGGCGGCACCGTGACCTGGTTGAGCGGCGCGGGATGGTTGCCCGGCGATATGCCGCCGGACTCGTTGAAGGTCAGACGGCTACAGGCCGGCGACTGCCAGCCGGTGATCAGCACCGCAGTTTCGCTGTCGTTCTTGACTTTAAAGAAGCCGTTAACCGCGTGGGTGGAGGTCCGCACGAACCAGGCGTCCGTCACCGAGAGGCCGTCCGGCGTCGCCGCGATCGCAGGACCGCTCCCGACCAGCATGGACACGAAAAGGCAGGTTCTCATAAGTGATCGTCGTTTCATCGGGCAACCCTGGCGGATCGAGAGGACGGTAGAAACCGCAGCACCCGGCAACGCCGCATGTGTGCTTGCGGTCGCAGGAGGGCGCCGCTCATAGAGCGGTGAGCGCGCTGTTTTGATCGGGCTCAGGAAAGGCGCCGTCCTCTCCGCAGCGACGAGGATGCGCGGATCGCGACATCCCTCCGTGCCCGAAACACTTGGTCGTCCGCGCGGTGAAAGACGGGTGAACGGCTTGGTTCGGCGCACGGCCCATCATAGATGGCTGGCTGCATCGACCATTGGGGCACGCGGGTCATGACGTATCGCTCGTCCGCCGGCGGCTTGCCTCATGATAAGCATGGCGCAAGGTCAGCCGAATCACTAAGCTGACACTAATTAAAAAACGAAAAACGGCGGGGACGCTTCATGAACATCAACGGTCGAGTCGGCCTGGCTGCGCTGTTTGGCGCAGGCATGCTGGCGATGCTGACGCCTGCCTCGGCGGCGGACACCTATTCCTGGCCCGACAATATTCCACCGGCAGCCAAGGCGCTCATGCAGCCGCCGCCACTGTCGCCGTTCGGCCAGAAGGTGCCGGGCTATCCGCAGGGCGCGCCTGCCTCGTCACCGGACGTGCTGACCTTCACCCCCGAGCAGATCGCCAAGCTCAAGGCTGGCCACTACACGGCAGGCATCGTCATGCAGACGATGGATGCCGGCTGGCCGATGCTGCAGGTGCGCGGCATCACCCAGACCTTGACGACGTTCGGGATCACCGTCGTCGCGACGACGAATGCGAAATTCCAGCCCGGCAAGCAGATCAGCGACCTCGAGGAGGTCATCGCCCGAAAGCCGGACGTCATCTTCTCCGTGCCGCTCGATCCGCTGGGTGAGTCAGCCGCCTACAAGAAGGCGGCTGCAGCGGGCATCAAGCTCGTCTTCATGGATAATGTCGCGGTCGACATGGCGCCGGGCAAGGATTACGTGTCGGTCACGGCCTCCGACAACCAGAGCAACGCGATGTTCGCGACGCGTGAACTGGCTGCACGGATCGGCAACAAGGGCGAGATCGGTTTCATCACCCTGGTCTACGACTATTACTATTCGGTCGCCGCCCGGAAGGTCGGCATGCTGAAGGCGCTGGAACAACTCCCCGACGTCAAGCTGGTCCAGACCAGCACGTTCGCGACGCCGGAAAAAGCCTATGGCGTCGCAACCGCGATGATGACCGCGCACCCGAACCTCAAGGGTATTTTCGTCGCCTGGGATACGCCTGCCGAGCAGGTCGTGGCCGCGGCAAAAACCCTTGGCCGGAAGATCGTTGTCACGACCAACGATCTTGCAACCGACAGCGCCTACTATGTCGCGCGCGACGAGATCGCGGCGATCGGCTCGCAGCGTCCCTACGACCAGGGCGTGGCCGAGGCGAAATCTGCCGGCTATGCGCTGCTCGGCCTGAAAGTGCCTCCCTATATCGAAGTGCCGACCCTGGCCGTCACCAAGCTGAACCTGCTCAGCGCGCTCAAGGACGTGACCAAGGAGGAGCCGCCCGCGTCGCTGATCAAGGTCTGCAAGGGGCAATGCTTCTAAGGAGGGCCGGGATTCATGGCGGGTACGGCCGGACCAGCGGAGGACGGCAAGCAGCCCCTGGTCAGCCTGAAACGAATCAGCAAGAGCTTCGGTGCCAACCGCGTTCTCTACGATGTCGACTTCGAACTGCATCCCGGCGAAGTGCACGCGCTTCTGGGTGAAAATGGTGCCGGCAAGTCGACGCTGATGAAAATCCTGATGGGCATCCATCGGGCGGATTCCGGCGAGGTGGTGCTGCAGGGGGAGCCGATCGGCGGCCATTCCGTCAGCGACCATCTGTCGCGCGGAATCGCGATGATCTTCCAGGAGCTCAGCCTGATCCCGAACGGGACGGTGGCCGAGAACGTGTTCCTCGGCCACGAACCGCAGGTGGCCAGGCTCTGGGTGGACCAGCGGGCCATGCGCCGGGAAACGGAGCGGCTGATCGCGTCGCTGGGCTTCGAGCTGTCCGCCGATGCGGAGATCCGGTCACTGGCTTTCGCGCAGCGGCAGATGGTCGAGATCCTGAAGGCGCTGTCGCGCGGCGCCCGGGTGCTGATCATGGACGAGCCGACCTCGTCGCTCACCATGCGCGAGGAAACCGCCTTGTTCGCGCTGATTGCTAGCCTGAAGCGGCGCGGAATCGGCATCATCTACATCAGCCATCGCATGGCCGAGATATTCGCCATCGCCGACCGGCTCAGCATCATCAAGGACGGCCGCATGATCGGGCCGCTGCAACCGGGTGATACGTCGGTGGAAAAGATCGCGTCGATGATGTCCAAGGCATCGGCGGCCGTGACGTTACCTGCGAGCCCGATCGCGCCGATCGTGCGTCCTGCTTCAGCCGGACCCGTTCTGGACGTACGCGGACTGGCCACGCGAACCAAGCTCCGCAACGTCTCCCTGGTCGTCGCACCCGGGGAGGTGGTCGGCATAGCCGGGCTCGTCGGCAGTGGACGCTCGACGTTGCTGAAGGCGCTGTTCGGTTTGTTGCCGGACTGCCGGGGCGAGATCCGGTTGGATGGTCTGGCGATCGCGCCGGGCCGCACGAGGGCCGCTCTCGAAGCCGGAATGGCGCTGGTGCCCGAAGATCGCCGGCTCGAGGGCCTCGTCGTCAAGCACAGCCTGGCCGATAATATCGCGCTCCCGAGCCTGGATCGCTTGCGGCTCGGCCGGCTGCTGCCGGTCGTGCCGGCCGTGCGCCAGGACCGCCTGTTCGAGCGATTCCGGCGCACCCTCGGCATCGTGGCGACCGGTCCGCGGCAGCATGCGCAGCTTCTCAGCGGCGGCAACCAGCAGAAGATCGTGTTCGGCAAATGGCTGGCGCGTACGCCGCGGCTCCTGTTGCTCGACGAGCCGACCTCCGGCGTGGACGTCAACGCCAAGGCGGACATGCGTGCCCTGATCCGGAGCACTGCGGCGACCGGGGTCGGCGTGGTGCTGGTCTCGTCCGAATTCGATGAACTCGTGACCACCGCCGACCGAATTCTGATCCTGGTCGGCGGCTCGATCGTCGCGACGGCACCGGACCGGGTCGACGAACCCACATTGCGTGCCTTCCTTCAGACCGAAGTGACGGCCGCGAAGACAGAGGCCCTCGCATGACGGATATCGCACTGTCCCGCACCCGGCCGCCGATCGGCAGGGCGATCGGGAGTTTTCTCGCGGATCACGTCACGTTCGTGATCTTCGGCTTCGTCACCCTGTTCTTCGTGGTGATGGCGCCGAATTTCGCCTCCGCGGCGACCGCCGGCGCCATCCTGCGCATTACCGCGATCGTTTCGGTCATTGCAGTCGGCATGACCTTCGTCATCGTGTCGGGCGAGATCGACCTGTCGGTCGGTTCCGTCGCCAGCTTCTCGGGCATGATCGTGGCCATGCTGGTGCAGGCGAACTGGCCGTCCTGGGCGGCCGCCGTGCTGGTGTTGCTTATGGGTGCGGTCATCGGCGCGATCAACGGATTGCTGGTCACACGGCTGCGCATTCCATCCTTCCTCGTCACGCTCGGCATGCTGAGCGTGTTTTCCGGCGGGGCGATGACGCTGACGGACACGATGCCGGTGCCGATCGTCGACGACGCGTTCGGGACGGTTTTCTGGAACGGTCAGGTGGCAGGATTGCCGATGCCGATCTGGTGGACGGTCATCACCGTTCTGGTGGGGGGCTTCCTGCTGCATTTCTCGTTGTTCGGCCGCCGCATCTTTGCCTGTGGCGGCAATGCCGTGGCAGCACAGTTCACCGGTATCCATGTCGGCAGGATCAAGATCGTCGGTTTCATGCTCTGCAGCATGTCCGCTTCCCTGGCCGGCATGATGCTCGCCGCGCGCAGCGGTGCCGGCAACCCGAACATGGGGGTCGGACTCGAACTCGACGTGATCGCGGCTGTCATCATCGGCGGAACCAGCCTGTTCGGCGGCTACGGCACCATCCTGGGCTCGGTGGTCGGGGCGATCTTCATCGGCATCATCGGCTTCGGCCTGCTGGTCATGGGGTTCTCCACCACCATCCAGGAGATCATCAAGGGGGCGGTCATCATCCTCGCCGTATCGGTCAACCGTCGCTAGCGATCGTCGATCGCAGGCAAGGTCGTAAATCCTCGTCCGACGACGTCGCACTTGTCAGTGCGGTCGCGGGAGCGCACCTCTCAGGAACCGGCAACTTCTCGAATTTGATCAGGATCCACCCATGCGCTGCCCGTTCTGCGGCCACGAGGATACGCAGGTCAAAGACAGCCGGCCGAACGAGGATGGCGCCGCGATCAGGCGCCGCCGGTTCTGCGCCGGCTGTGGCCAGCGCTTCACCACCATCGAGCGGGTGCAGCTTCGCGAGCTCCTGATCGCGAAGTCGGACGGGCGGCGGGTGCCATTCGAACGTGAGAAGCTAGCCCGCTCGATCCGCATCGCCATGCGCAAGCGTCCGGTCGACGAGGAGCGGATCGAACGGATCGTCAACGGACTGGTGCGCCAGCTCGAGGCATCCGGCGAAACCGAGATCCCCAGCGCGCAGCTCGGCGAACTGGTGATGGACACGCTGCGCGAGGTGGACACCGTCGCCTATGTGCGGTTCGCCAGCGTCTATCGCGATTTTCGCGAAGCCCGCGACTTCGAGACCATCCTGGGGTCGCTTGCCAACGTCGCTCTGCGCGAAGCCGGCACCGATGCGGTACGCGAATTGGGAGAGGTCGGCCGCGCGTTCGGCGAGGGTGGACCTGACAGGCCAAAGGGACGATGAAGCGCGGCATGAGCGCCATGACATGCCGATCGAACCGCCTCAGGGGCATAACCTGATGGCGGAGGGCCAGACACGCCGCAAGCAGGCGCCACGCACCAGGCCGCGCACGGCCGCCCGGGTCGGTGCCGTGCAGGCGCTGTTCCAGAGCGAGCAGGGCGGCGAGAGCGCCGAGAGCGTGATCGACCAGTTCGTGCGCCACCGGCTCGGCGAGTTGCCGGGCACCGGCGGCTACGAGGAAGGCCGCGTCCCCGATGCGGATGTGGCCCTGTTCGGCCGGATCGTGCGTACCGCGGTGACGGAGCAGGATCGGCTCGACCTGATGCTGGTCGAGGCGCTGCCCGAGGAATGGCCGCTGGGACGGCTCGATCCGGTGCTGCGGGCGTTGCTGCGCGCGGCCGGCGGCGAGCTGACCATGACGGATGGTCCGCCCGGCCGGGTGGTGATCAACGAGTATCTCGACGTGGCGCACGGATTTTTTTCCGGTGACGAGCCGCGCATGGTGAATGGGCTGCTGAACGCGCTCGGCCGCCGGCTCAGGCCGCAGGATTTCGATGTCGATGCGCCGGCTTCCGCGCCGGAACCGGCGCAGGAAAACGAACCGGACGTGCCCGAACAGACCGGTCGGTGACCGAGCCGGCGGCGGAATTCGCATTCATCGCGAGGCATTTCCGGCCGCTGGCCGGGCCGGGCGCGCTGGGATTATCGGACGACGCCGCCGTATTTCTGCCTCCCGCCGGACGTGAGCTTGTGGTCTGCGCCGATGCCATGGTGTCCGGCGTCCACTTCCTTCCCACCGATCCGCCGGACACCGTGGCGCGCAAGCTGCTGCGGGTGAATTTGTCCGATCTGGCCGCCATGGGCGCCGAACCGCTCGGCTACCTGATGACCGTGTCGGTGCCGCCCGACCTGCCGGCCGATTGGTTCGAGGGTTTCGGCGCCGGTCTTGCGATCGATCAGGCCGGGTACGGTCTCTCGCTGCTCGGCGGCGACACCACCTCGACCACCGGGCCGCTGGTGCTCTCGCTCACCATCATCGGCCATGTCGCGCCCGGTTCCGCGCTGCGTCGCAACGGTGCGCGTGCCGGCGACGGCGTCTGGGTGACCGGCACCATCGGCGATGGCGCTCTTGGCCTCGCCTGCCTGACCGGCGGACTCGCCGACCCGACCGGCCATCTCGCCGACCGCTACCGGTTGCCGCAGCCGCGCCTGGGGCTGAAGCTGGCCGGCGTGGCCCATGCGGCGATCGACGTGTCCGACGGGCTGGTACAGGACCTCGGGCATCTCTGTCGCGAAAGCGGCGTGGCCGCCCGTATCGAGGCAGCTCTCGTCCCGGCCTCGGATGCGGCGCGTGTGGTCGGACCGGACTGGCTCGATCGCCGACTGACCGGCGGCGACGACTACGAACTGCTGCTGGCGGTGCCGCCGAATGCGGAGGCGGCTCTGTTTGCCTCGGCCACGGCGGCCGGCATCCCCGTGACGCGGATTGGCATATTCGAGACCGGACCGCACGCCGTGCATGTGCTCGCACCGGATGGCGCCGAGCTCGTGTTCGACCGTCCGGGCTGGAGCCACTTTCCCGACAAGCCCGGGTAGCTGGCACGGTGCTTGCTGGTTCCGGACCGCCGCCGACCAGAAGAAAGTCCAAGCCAGATGTCCGCAACCGTGCCGTCCGTTGTCCTGCCGTCGCCCGTGGTGCTGCGTCATGCGCTCGACGCCGAGGCATTCCGCATCGGGCCGAACGACACCAATTATTTCGTGATGCTGTTCGACCCCGAAGCTGACGGCATCGAGCAGGTCGTGGTGGTCGAGATCTTCACACCCGGCGGCGCGACGCCACCCAACACGCACCGGTTCGCGAACGAGATGTTCTATGTGCTGTCGGGCGAGGGCATCGCGCATTGCGATGGGCGAAGCGTCGGCCTTCGACGCGGATCGGCGATGCTGGTCCGTCCGGGCTCGGAGCATGTGGTGGAAAACACCGGCACGGCCAAGCTATATACCCTCACCATCATGGCCCCGAACGAGGGCTTTGCCGAGCTCATCCGTGCCGGCCAGCCGGTCACGATCGACGATGAGGATCGGCTGGTACTCGGAGGTCTGGCGTGACTGATCCCGAGCCGGCCGGCAGAATCGCACAAGCGATACAGGCGGCGCGCTTTCTCGGTATTCCGCTGGACCCGGCACATCTCGATAGGGTCGCCGCCAACCTCGAACTGCTGGAAAGCCACGCAAGCCGCGTGATGGCGCTGGTGCTGCCGCACGATATCGAGCCGGCACCGGTGTTCGTGGCATGAGCGATGCGACGATGCTGGCGGATGGCGTACGGACCGGCCGGTGGTCCGCGGTCGAACTGGTCGATCGGGCGCTCGATCGGATCGGCCGCCACGATCCTTTGCTCAACTGCTTCACCCATGTCCGGGCTCACGAAGCACTCGATGAAGCCGCCGCCTCCGATGCGGCGCGTGCCAGGGGCGAGGTCCAGGGCCCGCTCGCCGGAGTGCCGTTCGCGGTCAAGAACCTGTTCGACGTGGCGGGCCAGACCACCATTGCCGGCTCCCGCGTGCTGGCCGGCCAGGCGCCAGCGGAACGGGATGCGACGGCGGTGGCTCGGTTGCGCCAGGCAGGTGCGATCCTGCTCGGCCAGCTCAACATGGACGAGTTCGCTTACGGCTTCTCCACCGAGAACAGCCATTACGGCACGACCGCCAACCCGCACGACCCCGACTGCATTGCCGGTGGATCGTCCGGCGGATCGGCGGCGGCGGTGGCGGCCGGACTGGTCACGCTGAGCCTTGGCTCGGACACCAACGGGTCCATCCGGGTGCCGGCATCCCTGTGCGGCGTGTTCGGCATGAAGCCGACCTACGGGCGGCTGTCGCGGGCCGGTGCCTTTCCGTTCGTCGCCAGCCTGGACCATGTCGGTCCGTTCGCCCGGAGCGTGCGCGACCTCGCCTTGGCCTACGAATTGATGCAGGGCGCCGACGATCGCGACCCGGTACAAACGAACCAGGGGCACGATCCAGTGCTGGCCGGGCTGGATGTGCGGCCAGCCGGCCTGCGGGTCGGCGTGTTGCAAGGCTGGTTCCGACGCGGCGCTTCCGATCAGGCGCTGGCAGCGATCGACCGTATCGCGCAGGTGCTGGCAGGGGCGGGGGCCAGTGTCGAACCGGCGGTGCTCGAGGATG
This sequence comes from Janthinobacterium lividum, assembly GCA_050954785.1. Lineage (GTDB taxonomy): Bacteria > Pseudomonadota > Alphaproteobacteria > Acetobacterales > Acetobacteraceae > Lichenicola. The sequence continues at coordinate 16,300 of JBPBQO010000061.1, forward strand.
CCGAAACGGCCCGGTCGGCGGCGTTCGTCCTGACCGGCGCAGAGGGCGGCGCGCTGCACCTGCCGTGGCTCGCCACCGACGCTGGATCGTACGATCCCGCGGTGCGCGACCGCTTGATCGCCGGGGCGATGATCCCGGCATCGGTGGTGATCCAGGCGCAGCGGGTGCGCAGCCATTTCCGTGCGCAAGTCGCGCGGCTGTTCGAGACGACGGACGTGCTGCTGGCGCCGGCGACACCGTTTCCGGCGGTGCCGCGCGGCCAGGCGATGATCATGCTGGACGGCAAGCCGGTTTCCGCCAGGGCCAACATGGGTCTCTATACCCAGCCGATCAGCTTCGTCGGCCTGCCGGTGGTAACCGTGCCGATCCAGCGCGAGCAGGACCGGCTGCCGATCGGGGTGCAACTGATCACCCGGCCCTGGGCTGAAAGCCTGGGTCTGCGGGTGGCCGCGATGCTGGAGCATGACGGTATCACGCATGTTCGCAGGCTCGCCTATGACTGATCCGGGCGGCATTGCGATCGACGATCCGGCGACGCTGGCGGATGTCACCGAGCAGTTCGCGCGCTACGAGGCAGCGCTGATGGCGAACGACGTGGCGGTGCTGGACGAACTGTTCCGGCACTCGCCGCTGACCCGCCGGTTCGGCGCGGCCGAGCAACTGTACGGGTTCGAGGCGATCGCCGCATACCGGCGGGCTCGTCCGGGCGGAGCACCGCCGCGTCGCATCCTGAGGCAGTCGATCACCACCTATGGCCTGGATTTCGCGACGGCGGACATCGAGTTCCAGCCGGCCGGCACCGACAGGATCGGCCGGCAGACCCAGAGCTGGGTGCGCACGCAGGATGGCTGGCGAATCGTTTCCGCGCATGTCTCCTTCATGACGGTCCCGGGCTAGTCACGAATCGGGCGCACGGATCGGATTTTACTTAAATGGATCGCCAACTTATCAGGCTGTTCCTGGCCTGCATCACGGTAATCGGCGTGATCCTGGTGTTTCGCGTGCCGCCGATGGGCGGGTTCGACGAGCCCTTTCACTGGCGGCGTGCGCAACAGTTGGCGGACCTGCATCCGTTTGCCCGTCAGCTCGGCCCCAACGACTGGGGCGGCCATCTCGATTCGCGCGCCATGACGTTCGAAGGCTGGTTTGACCAGTCAATCGCCAGTGGGTCGCCCATGTCGGTTTCGGAGGCGCGCAGCTTGTCTGACCCGCTCCGGGCCGAGCACCTGCAGAACCAGCAGCCGGTTTCATTTCCTTCCACCGGGTCGTTCTCGCCGATAGCCTACCTGCCTTCGGCGATAGGCATCGTCTTGGCGCGGTCCCTGGGGTTGGGGCTGCTGGAACAGTTTCATGCGGGTCGGGTCGCCAACCTAGCCGCCTATCTTCTGCTGATCTGGTTCGTCGTGCTGATACTGCCTACGGGCAGGCTGGTGGCGCTGGCGTTGTTGACGATGCCGACGCCGATCCACTTGGCTTCCAGCTTTAGCGCCGATCCGCTTTCCAACGGGTTGCCGGCGCTGCTCGTCGCCTGCTGTCTGAGGTTGCGGAGCGATCCGGATGTCGTTCCACCACGCGGCTGGAAACTCGGCCTTCTGCTGCTCGTGATCGTGGTAGGGTTGCTGAAACCGACATGTCTGGTGCTGTCCGGCCTGGTATTGCCCTTACCGGGTAGGTTGTTCATCGGATCTGCCAACGGAGCTGCACAGGGCGTGTGGGCGTATCGTCTCACTGCCATCGCGGCCTGCGCCGTCGTCGTGGCGAGCTGGAACACGGCCTATCCATTCGTGCCTGGGCGCTATTGGCATACTGGTGCCGAGCCGAGGGTCGCCGTCCATGCGTTGATATCGGCGCCCATGCACAGCATCGGCATGCTGTGGCGCAATGGCTGGAACGATCGCTGGTTCTGGTGGGTCGATGGCTGGGGCCGCTTCGGCGGCGGTCCGGGTCCGTATCATTTCACCGCGCCGGCGATGATGGCCGGACTGTTCGTCGGGTTGCTGTTGTTGCTCGCGGTGTGCGACCGGCCGGCACATGCCGGGCGTGCTGGCTCGGAATCGCGTGTGGCATTGCTGCTGATCACGCTGGCCGGGCTGTATGTTGTGGCGTTGCTCCTGGCATTCCGGATCGGCTACGGGCCGCCGCTGAGCGATTTCATCGACGGGGTGCAGGGCCGCTACCTTCTGCTGCTGGAACTGTTGATGGTGCTGTCGATCATGTGGATGCTGCCACGCCTGACCAGGCTTGTGCCGGGATTTGACCGGCTGGCTGTTCTGGCAGCGCCTCCGCTTCTGCTGGCCTGCCTGGCACTGGATATCGGGGCCGCCATCATCGCTCTTGGCCACTACGCTACGGTCTGGCACTGATGCGCGCATATCTGACGGCTTTGGGGTTCGCGATGCGACTGGTTCGGCTTGTTTCGCTGTGTCTGCCTATGCTCGGGGTGCCGTTGCTCCTGTCTGCCTGTGGGCATTCGGATTCGACGACGTCCTTGTCGGTTTCGTGCAATGGCACACTGGTTCTGGCCGGTGCCAGCTCGATCGACGTGACCTATTTGGCGGGCAAAAGCACGATGCTGAGCTTCCCCGATCCGGCCAATCCGGGTCATGTCGGAACATTGCCGGTTTCCGACGGCCAGCCCTGCACGATCACGCCCCTGGTCAACAAGGCCGACAAGTCCGACAAGCCGGCGACGTCCTGATCATCCGGCCCATCGCCTGGATGCATCACGGCTACGGCTACCAGCCGGGCTTCGGGCACCATTTCCCTGGCGGCGGCGGTGGCTGGCTGACCCACATGATCGTTTCGTCGGTCGTGCACGGCCTGATCTACGGGGCGATATTCCGCCTGCTGCGCCATCTCAGCCTTTCCGAGATCGTGCTGCTGGTCGTGCTCGTGATCGGTGGGATCTATGTGTGGAACCGGAACCGGTACAATCGGCGTTGGTGATGTCGTCCGGCACCACCAACCCATCATTCAAGAAGGTCGACTGCCTATGCCCCTGTTCGTGATCGAAGTCGCAGGCGAACCGATCGTTGTCTTTCCGGAAGACGATCTATCGCTGGCCAAGGAAGAGGCGTCCACCGGCAACGTCACCGAGGCACTTCAGGAGTTCCAGCGGGACGGAAAGCCGGTCTGGAGCGGGGAGAGCCCGCTTACCGTGCGCGAGGCCAATCCGGACGAGACCGCCCTCTATAATGCCGGGCTCGCCGAGGCACTCGAGGAAGGCGACATCACCGACGATGAGACCGACGAGTTCGCCGTGTTCCTGATCGAAACCGACGACATGGAATAAGTCCTGCGCTGGCTGACTGTCCCGGGATCATGCGCAATCGCATGGTCCTCGGGCGCTCGGTTCAACGTTGGCGCGAGGCCTGGAACGTTGCTTCGTCGGGATCCTGGAGGTCCGGGCGGGAATCGAACCCACATACGCGGATTTGCAGTCCGCTACATCACCACTCTGCCACCGGACCGAAGGATGCCGTGGCTATATCCCGCGGCGGAACCGGTTGGTCAAGCGTGCGCGGCTTTGCGCCGGGGCGGGGTGGGCCTATGGTTTGCCGGATCGATAGAAGCCGTGCGCCCGGAGTATCATGAGCCAGTCCATCTTGCCGATCGCACCCGCTCGTGCGGCCTCGACACCTGCCATCGACGGCGTGCCGGATACGGAATTCGCCAGGCATCGGATGGTCGACACCCAGATCCGCCCGGTCAAGGTCAACGATCCGCGAATCCTCAAGATCATGCGGGATCTGCCGCGTGAGCGATTCGTGCCGGCGGTCCGTGCGCCCATCGCATATACGGACCAGAACATTTCGCTCGGCGATGGCCGTGTGCTGACCGAGCCGCGGGTGATCGCGCGTCTGGTCCAGTCGCTGGTGCCACGGCGCGGCGAGCGGGCACTGGTGGTCGGCGCCGGCACCGGCTACGCGGCATGCCTGCTCGAGGCACTCGGCCTCGATGTGGTGGCACTCGAGCAGAACCTGAATCTTGCCGCCCTTGGACGAGTTCTGGTGGCAGAACTGGCTCCGGCCGTTCGGTATCAGGTCGGGCAGCTCTCCGACGGATGTGCCGAATACGGCCCATACGATCTGATCCTGATCGACGGTGCGGTGCGCGAAATTCCAGGTGCGCTGGCGGCACAGTTGGCGCCGGGTGGCCGCATGTGCGGCGTGCTCGCCCTCCAGGGTCGTGTCGCGACGGCGTTTTTGGCCGAGGCATCGCCAGCCGGCGGAATTGCGACGCTTAAGGCGAGACCGCAGTTCGATGCGGCGACTCCATTGCTGCCGGAACTGGCACCGGTACCTGCCTTCAGCTTTTGAAACGGAATCGAGGTTTCAGGCGCTTTGCCTGTGACCCTGCAGGCACGAGCCGGCGCTGTTAACCCGGCGTAAAGGCACAAGCACTAGAAGCATCGTCAGGTTCTGTGGCAGAGGAAGAGCACCGGAAATCCGATGGATGCCGGAGATTTGACGGAGATGGTGGCTATGTCGATCAGGCGAGGGGTAGGCGCGGGTTTGGCCGCCCTGCTGTGCAATACGGCAGCACTGGCTCAGAAATACGATGGCAGCGGTTCGCCGACCTTCATTGCGCATAATCTGCAGGAAGCGCTGGCGTCCGCCTATCTGACCAATCCGACATTGCAGGCCGAACGCGCCGCCTTGCGGGCGGTCGACGAGAACGTCCCGACCGCGGTCGCGGGCTGGCGTCCGACGGTGTCGGTGACCGCAAGCGGCACCGTCTATAACGGCACATCGACGACGACCTTCGGCAGCGGCCTCCAGAGCGCCTCGAATACCCAGAACCTTCGCGGCACGCTGGGCTACACGACCGGCGTCTCGATCAACCAGCCACTGTATCAGGGTGGCCGGACGACCGGGCAGACCCACCAGGCGGTCAATCGGGTCATGGCGGAACGCGCCAACCTGATCGCGACCGAGGAACAGGTGTTCGGCAACGTCGTCAACGCCTATGTCGGCGTGATCGAGGATCAGCAGCTTCTGCAACTGCAGATCAACAACGAGAAGGTGCTCGAGGAGCAGCTTCGCGCCACCAACGACCGTTTCCGCGTCGGCGAGATCACCCGGACCGATGTGGCACAGGCCGAAGCCGCACTGGCCAGCGCCCGCGCCGCCCGGCAGCAGGCGGAAGGAACCCTGCAGACAGCACAGGCGACCTACACGCAGCAGGTCGGCAATGCGCCGCCGCCCAACCTGATCCCGCCGCAACCTTTGATGTTGCCGGTCAACGACCAGGAACATGCGGTCGCGGAAGCGGTCTCGAACAACCCGAACGTCATCAATGCCCTGTTCACGCAGTCGTCGCAGCAGGATGCGGTAGACGTGGCCATGTCGGCGCTGATGCCCAAGCTTAACCTTCAGGGCCAATATACGTACAGCAAGGACCAGGCTGCAGTGCAGTCCAAGACGGACGTCGAGGAAGGGCTCATCACCCTGACGGTCCCGTTGTACCAGGGAGGCGCCGAGTATTCGGCTGTCCGGCAGGCGAAGCAGACCCAGCAGCAGAATCGACGGCAGGTCGATATCCAGCGTCGTAGTGCGGCCCAGCTCGCGATCTCGAACTGGCAGAACCTGATTTCCTACCGTGCTTCGATCGACAGCAACCGGGCCGCGATCCAGTCCAACATCGTCGCCCTCGACGGTGTCGAGCGGCAGGCGATCGTCGGCACAAGCACGACGCTGGAAGTGCTGCAGCAGCAGCAGACGCTGCTGTCGGCGCAGGTGGCGCTGGTGCAGAGCCTCAGCAACATGGTGCTGACCTCTTATGGCGTCGCTTCCGCGATCGGTCGCCTCACGGCACGCGACCTCAGGCTGAACGTGCCGCTGTATGACGAGACCGCCTACTACAATGCGGTCAAGGATCGGCTCTGGGGCCTGAACGACTACGCCGTCTCGCAACCGGGACGCTGATGGTTGGCTGAGGCGGCTACCTCTGCCGTGGATGACTCCGACGGCTCGATAGAGACGATCCTGGCGTCGATCCGGCGGATCATCCGCGAGGACGATGTCGGGCCGACCGAAGGCCAGCCGGTATCCGGGACCCTGGATGCCGTGTCGGTCGCCGGGGAGGATGAATTGCTGGTGCTGCTGCCATCGATGATGGTTCAGCCGGACAGGGGTGAGGAGGCTGCCGTGTCGACTGAAAATGTTGTCTCCGTGCCGCCCGGCATGAGCGCCGCCGCTCTGGCGGCAGCGATGTTCGATGATGATCCGGTATCCGTCGTGCCGGCTCCGGAAGCGCCACGTCTGCTGGCCGCCGAAACGCGTGCAGCGGCGGTGCAATCGCTGGCGGCGCTTCAGAAGGCGGTCAGGATCGACCCGGCCCCACTGGCCGCACCGAACCTGTTGCGATCGGGCGGTCCGACGCTGGAGGATATCGTGCGCGACGAGCTGCGTGGCCAGTTGAAGCTCTGGCTCGACGCCAATCTGCCTGCGCTGGTGGAACGGGTCGTCCGCCAGGAAATCGAGCAACTGGTGCGGCGTCCCACCTAGCCTGCCGACCGGGTTTGCCCATGCCGCAGGCGCGTTCGGCAAATGCGCACAGATGCCTTCACTCGCTGCGCACGTTTCTCTAGTTTCGCCGCATGTTGGACAAGAGTTTCAAGCCGGAAGAGGCCGAGGCCCGCCTGTATGCACTTTGGGAGGCCGGCGACGCGTTCGCTGCCCGCCCGGACAGCGACCAGGCCCCCTATACGATCATGATCCCGCCGCCGAACGTCACCGGGACCCTGCATATGGGTCACGCGCTGACGATGACGCTGCAGGATATCCTGGTGCGCTGGCGCCGGATGCAGGGCCGTGACGCGCTCTGGCAGCCTGGCACCGATCATGCCGGCATCGCCACGCAACTGGTGGTCGAAAAGCAGCTCGATGCCGAGGGCGTACGCCGCACCGAGCTCGGCCGCGACGCGTTCATCGAGCGTGTCTGGAGCTGGAAGGAGCAGTCTGGCGGCAGCATCACCCAGCAGCTTCGTCGGCTAGGATCGTCGCTGGACTGGAAGCGCGAGCGCTTCACCATGGATGCCGGCCTCTCCGACGCGGTGCGCGAAACCTTCGTGACGCTGTATCGCGAGGGCCTGATCATGCGGGCCAAGCGCCTGGTGAACTGGGACCCATCGTTCCGGTCTGCGATTTCCGACCTGGAGGTCGAGAGCCGGGAAATACGCGGCAGTCTTTGGTACATCCGCTATCCGGTCGAGGGCACCGATGGCCGCTCGGTGACCGTGGCGACCACCCGGCCGGAGACCATGCTCGGCGATTCCGCAGTCGCCGTGCATCCCGACGATGCCCGCTACACCGACCTGATCGGCCGCTACGCCATCCTGCCGCTGACCGGCCGCCGTGTTCCGATCATTGCCGACACCTATTCCGACCCGGAGAAGGGCACCGGCGCCGTCAAGATCACCCCGGCGCACGATTTCAACGATTTCGCCGTTGGCGAGCGCCATCGGTTGCCGATGCCGTCGATTCTGGACGCCAACGCCCGCATCCTGCTGGACGAGATCGCGGACGAGCTGCAGTCGGTCGACGGGCTTGCCGATCCCGCGTTCGTGCTGGCGCTAGCCGGCCAGTCGCGCGAGGCCGCCCGCAAGGCGATCGTGGCCGAGCTCGACCGGCTGGAGCTGCTGGAAAAGATCGAGCCGCACGTCAACCAGGTGCCGCATGCCGAACGCAGCGGCGCCGTCGTCGAGCCGCGCCTCACCACGCAGTGGTATTGCGACGCCGCCAAGCTGGCCGGTCCGGCGATCGAGGCGGTCGAGAGCGGACGCGTCGAATTCGTGCCGAAGCAGTGGGAGAACACCTTCTTCGCCTGGATGCGCGAGATCCAGCCCTGGTGCATCAGCCGGCAGCTGTGGTGGGGTCACCAGATCCCGGCCTGGTATGGTCCGGACGGGCATGTGTTCGTGGCACACGACGAGATCCAGGCGGCCGATGCGGCGCTGCTGCACTACGGCAGCAATACGGTGCTCACCCGTGACGAGGATGTCCTCGACACCTGGTTCTCCTCGGCGCTCTGGCCGTTCTCGACGCTCGGCTGGCCGCACAAGACACCCGCAACGGTAGCCGATCTGGCGCGGTATTATCCGGGAGACGTGCTGGTCACCGGCTTCGACATCATCTTTTTCTGGGTGGCCCGGATGATGATGATGGGCCTGCACTTCATGGGCGAGGTTCCGTTCCGGCAGGTGTTCATCCATGGGCTGGTGCGTGACGAGCGCGGCCAGAAGATGTCGAAGAGCAAGGGCAACGGCATCGATCCGATCGACCTGATCGACAGCTACGGCACCGACGCGCTGCGTTTCACGGTGTGTGCGCTGACCGGCCAGGGCCGCGATGTGAAGCTCGGCGTCAAGCGGGTCGACGAATATC
>JBPBQO010000062.1:0-24337 GCA_050954785.1 Janthinobacterium lividum
CCGAGCTTGGGGCGGTTAGCTCAGCGGTAGAGCGTCTCGTTTACACCGAGATGGCCGGCGGTTCGATCCCGTCACCGCCCACCAATGAAACCCCGGTCCGCTGGGTTGACGTGCCTGGGCCGCGCATCTAAACGCTGCGGCCTGCTGCGGGTGTAGCTCAGTTGGTTAGAGCGCCGGCCTGTCAAGCCGGAGGTCGCGGGTTCGAGCCCCGTCACTCGCGCCACTGGCCATCAGATCGATGGTCAGTGCCGCATCCGCAACCAGGCGTACAAGAGGCCTTGAGCCTCCTCCAAATTTTTAACGCCTGTGTGCTTTACCTGATGTGAAATCAGGCGTTTGTTCAATCACTGTCATTCGGCAGGGAACAATTGCTGCACTGCACCTTGCGATACGCGCTGGTTGGATTAACTTCCTGACAGCGAAGCAACGGTAATCTGGTTCAGCCGGTCCCGGTTCGGACGGCCCAGCGTTCGCTTCATGAGAATCGGTGTCATGCAGACCCTCTTGTCCGACTATTTTCCGATCATGGTGTTCGTCGCCATTGCGGCCGTGATTTCGGCGGCGATGCTTGGCGGTTCGTTGCTGGCTGGCCGGCAGAACCCGTATCCGGAAAAGGTGGCTGCCTACGAGTGCGGATTCGACGCGTTCGACGATGCACGCCGGCGATTCGACGTTCGCTTCTACCTGGTGGCGATCCTGTTCATCATCTTCGATCTGGAAATCGCGTTCCTGTTCCCATGGGCGGTGAGCCTGGGACATATCGGCCTGTTCGGCTTTCTCTCCATGCTCGGCTTCCTGGGCGTGCTGACGGTCGGTTTCGTCTATGAGTGGTGCAAAGGCGCGCTGGAGTGGGAGTGAGCCTGTCATGAGCGATAACCAGACAATTCTGAATACGAGCGGCATCGTCCATTCCCCGACGGTACCGACCGACGAAGGGCAGGTAGCCTGGAACCGCGAGGCGCTGACGCCCGGTCCGGCGCAGGATGCGGTGATCAAGGGCATCACCGGTGAGATCACCGAGAAGGGTTTCGTCGTCGCGAATGTCGACAAGCTGGTGAACTGGGCGCGAACCGGCAGCCTTTGGCCGTTATCGTTCGGCTTGGCCTGTTGCGCAGTGGAGATGATCCACGCCTTCATGCCGCGTTACGATCTCGACCGTTTCGGCATCATCCCGCGTGGAAGCCCGCGGCAAGCCGACGTGATGATCGTGTCTGGAACGTTGACCAACAAGATGGCGCCGGCCATGCGCCGGATCTACGACCAGATGGCCGAGCCGCGCTGGGTCATCAGCATGGGGAGCTGCGCCAACGGCGGCGGCTACTACCATTACTCGTATTCGGTCGTGCGTGGCTGCGACCGAATCGTGCCTGTAGATGTGTATGTACCCGGATGCCCGCCGACGGCGGAGGCGCTGGTCTACGGGATCCTGCAGTTGCAGAAAAAGATCAGACGGACAGGGACTATCCTGCGTGGTTGACCTTGCTGGACGGCTTGGATCGCTCGCGGTCACACTGGCATCGAGCTTTGCGGGTGTGATGTCGGCAGGGGTCGAGAAGGGCGAGCTGGTCGTGCGCGTCGAGCGCGATTCCCTGATCGGCCTCATGACGGCATTGCGCGACGACAGGCGATTCGCGTTTCAGCAAATGATGGATCTGTGCGGCGTCGACTTTCCGGAACGCGCCGAGCGTTTCGACGTGGTCTACAACCTGCTTTCGGTCACGTTGAACCAGCGCTGCCGGGTGATCGTCACGACCAACGAGACAGTCCCGGTGCCGTCCGTGCACACGATCTGGTCAGCTGCCACCTGGTGGGAGCGCGAGTGCTACGACCTGTTCGGGGTGTTGTTCTCGGGCCAGCCGGATCTGCGCCGTATCCTGACCGACTATGGATTCGAGGGGCATCCGCTACGCAAGGACTTCCCGCTCACCGGATATGTCGAGGTTCGCTACGACGTTGATCGCCGTGCGGTGATCTACGAGCCGGTCAAGCTGACGCAGGATTTCCGGAATTTCGACTTTGTATCTCCCTGGGAAGGCATGATGACGCTGCCTGGGGACGAGAAAGCCCACGAAGGGCGCCAAGGGATCGTGGCGGGTCCGCCGGGGCAGGCGCGTTCATGAGTGGGCTTGCATGCCCGATCGGGAGCTCGAGACGATGAGCGACATCATCCTGCGTGAAGACATTCCCGACACGATGCAGCCCGATCAGGCTGGCGACGGGCGCAGTGTCAAGACCGTCGAGATCGACAGCCATTCGCTCAATTTCGGTCCCCAGCATCCGTCGGCGCATGGCGTACTGCGGCTGGTGCTGGAGATGGACGGCGAAGTGGTCACGCGCGCGGTGCCGCATATCGGCCTGCTGCATCGCGGGACCGAGAAGCTGATCGAATACAAGACCTACATGAAGGCGATGCCGTATTTCGATCGGCTCGATTACGTGTCGCCGATGTGCGAGGAGCAGGCGTTCGCGCTGGCGACTGAAAAGCTGCTCGGGATCGAGCCGCCGGATCGTGCCAAGTGGATCCGGACGATGTTCGCCGAGATTACCCGTGTGCTGAACCACCTGTTGAGCGTTACCTCGTTCGCACTGGATGCGGGCGCGCTGACACCGGCGCTCTGGGGCTACGAAGAGCGCGAGAAGCTGCTCGAATTCTATGAGGCAGCGTCCGGCGCGCGGTTCCACGCCAACTATTTCCGTCCGGGCGGAGTCGCGCGCGATCTGCCGCTTGGATTGACGGACCGCATCGCCGCATGGGCGACGGATTTCCCGAAATTTATCGATACGCTCGAGTCGATGCTGACCAACAACCGGATCTGGAAGCAGCGGACGGTCGGCATCGGCGTGTTCACGTCCGAGCAGGCGCTCGATTGGGGCTTCAGCGGTCCTTGCCTGCGTGCATCCGGGGTTCCATGGGATCTGCGTCGGTCGCAGCCATACGACATGTACGACAAGGTCGAGTTCAACGTGCCGGTAGCCCGGAATGGTGACTGCTACGACCGGTACCTGATCCGGGTGGCCGAGATGCGCGAGAGCGTCCGAATCGTCGAGCAGTGCCTGGCGCAGATGAAGCCCGGACCGGTGAAGGTGCAGGACACCAAGATTTCCCCGCCGTCGCGCAAGGACATGAAGCGCTCGATGGAGGCGCTGATCCATCACTTCAAGCTGTTCACCGAGGGGTATCACGTGCCGCCCGGTGCGACATACACGGCGGTGGAGAGCCCCAAGGGCGAATTCGGCGTCTATCTCATCGCGGACGGCAGCAACCAGCCGTATCGGTGCAAGATCAGGTCGACAGGTTTCGCACATCTGCAGGCGCTCGACGAGCTTTCTAGACGACACATGCTGGCCGACACGGTCGCGATCATTGGGTCGCTCGATCTCGTGTTCGGTGAGATCGACAGGTAATCAGATGTCTGGTCATTTTTCAGCCGAGAACATCGGTCACGGTCAGCCCGGGCATGCGCCGCGCAGGCCCGAGACTCATCAGCCAACACAATTTGCATTCGATGAGCAGAGCAATACGGAAATCGCCGTCGTTCTTGCGAAGTATCCCGAGGGACGGCAGGCAAGTGGTGTGATTCCGCTCCTGTATATCGTCCAGGACCAGATGAGTCGGGCGACCGGCAGCGCCTGGGTGCCGAGGGTTGCGATGGATGCGGTAGCGCTGCGGCTGTCGATGCCGCCGATCCGGGTTTATGAGGTCGCCACCTTCTACCTGATGTTCAATACCAAGCCGATCGGGCGCTACCATCTACAGGTGTGCACCAACACGCCCTGTTGGCTGCGCGGGTCGGATGACGTGGTTGCTGCGTGCAAGGCGACTGCCGGCCTGAGCGGATTCGGTGACACCAGCCTCGACGGATTGTTCACCATGACCGAAGTCGAATGCATGGGCGCATGCGCGAATGCACCGATGATGCAGGTCGATGACGACTACTACGAAGATCTCGATAGCGACCGGACGCGTGCCCTGATCGAGGCGCTGAAACGCGGCGAAAAACCGGAACGCGGGCCGACTATCGACCGCTATAATTCTGCGGCGTTCGGCGGCCGCACCACATTGCTGGATGATCTGGGCGACCGATCCGCCGACGGCCAGCCTGGCAACATGCCGGAAACGGTTTAAAGAGCGAGCATCATGCTGAGCGACAAGGACCGGATCTTTACCAATATCTACGGCCAGAATGACTGGCATCTGGCTGGCGCACGTATGCGCGGCGACTGGGACGGTACGACGGCAATCCTGGCACGTGGCCGCGACTCGATCATTGCAGAAATGAAAGCGTCGAACCTGCGCGGCCGTGGCGGCGCAGGTTTCCCGACCGGCCTGAAATGGTCGTTCATGCCGAAGGTGTCGGATGGACGTCCATCCTATCTCGTCATCAATGGTGACGAAAGCGAGCCTGGTACCTGCAAGGATCGCGAGATCCTGCGCCACGAGCCGCACAAGCTGATCGAGAGTGCGTTGATCGCATCGTTCGCGATGGGCGCGCATACGGCGTACATCTATGTTCGCGGCGAATACTTTAACGAAACGCGCAATCTGCAGATCGCGATCGAAGAGGCCTACGACGCGGGCCTGATCGGCAAGAACGCAAGCGGTTCCGGCTGGGACTTCGACTTCTTCGTCCATCGTGGCGCCGGCGCCTATATTTGTGGCGAGGAAACGGCGCTGCTGGAAAGCCTCGAGGGCAAGAAGGGCCTGCCGCGTATGAAGCCGCCGTTTCCGGCGGCGATGGGATTGTACGGCTGTCCGACGACGGTCAACAACGTCGAGAGCATCGCGGTCGCGTCCACCATTCTGCGTCGTGGCGCCAGCTGGTTTTCATCGCTGGGCCGTCCCAACAACGCTGGCACCAAGCTGATGTCGGTGTCGGGTCACGTCAATCGCCCATGCGTTGTCGAGGAAGAACTCGGCATGCCGATGCGTGAAATCATAGAGCGTCATGCAGGCGGCGTGCGTGGTGGCTGGGACAACCTGCTTGCGGTTATTCCGGGTGGATGCTCGGTGCCGGTCTTGCCGGCATCCACCTGCGCCACGGTACTGATGGATTTCGACAGCCTGCGTGCCGAACGTTCGGGTCTCGGCACGGCCGGAATGATCGTGATGGACCAGTCCACCGACATCGTCAGGGCGATCGCCCGGTTCGCGCGCTTCTTCAAGCACGAGAGCTGTGGTCAGTGCACGCCGTGCCGGGAAGGGACCGGCTGGATGATGCGCGTGATGTACCGGATGGTCGAAGGCCGTGCGGAGCCCGAGGAAATCGACATGCTCGAGCAGGTGACCAGGCAGGTCGAGGGTCACACGATCTGTGCGCTCGGCGACGCGGCGGCCTGGCCGATACAGGGGCTGATCAGGCACTTCCGTCCGGTGATGGAAGAGCGCATCAGGTCGTACAAGACAGCACATGGCATGGCCAATCTCGCGCCGACGCCGGATAACCTGCCTGTACCCATGGCGGCGGAGTAACGGACCATGGCGCGGGTCACAGTAGACGGGATCCAGGTCGAGGTCGCGAACGGTTCGTCCGTGTTGCAGGCCTGCGAAGCCGCGGGCAAGGAAATCCCACGTTTCTGCTATCACGAGCGGCTGTCGATTGCCGGCAATTGCCGCATGTGCCTGGTCGAGATCGAGAAGGCACCGAAGCCGGTGGCGTCCTGCGGCTATCCGGTCGCGGACGGCATGGTGGTCAAGACCGATACCGAGGTCGTGCGTCGTGCGCGCCGGGCGGTGATGGAATTCCTGCTGATCAACCATCCGCTGGATTGCCCGATCTGCGACCAGGGCGGCGAGTGCGATCTGCAGGACCAGGCCTATTCCTATGGCGCCGATCATTCGCGCTACGCCGAGAATAAGCGTGCCGTGCAGGACAAGTATCTCGGCCCGTTGGTGAAGACGGTGATGACGCGCTGCATTCAGTGCACGCGTTGCATCCGGTTCGCCTCGGAAGTGGCGGGTGTGCCGGAACTCGGTGCGACGTCGCGCGGCGAGAACATGGAAATCACGACCTACGTCGAGAAGGCCCTGACCTCGGAGCTTTCGGGAAACCTGATCGACATCTGCCCGGTCGGTGCGCTGACGTCGAAGCCGTATGCGTTCCTGGCGCGGCCGTGGGAGCTCAAGAAAACCGACAGCATCGATGTGATGGATGCGACTGGCGTCAATATTCGCATCCATGCGCGTGGACCGGAAGTGTTGCGCATCCTGCCGCGGACCAATGACGAGGTGAACGAGGAGTGGATGGCCGACAAGGGCCGGTTCTCGTTCGACGGGTTCAAGCGGCGCCGGTTGGACCGGCCGTGGGTGCGGGTGCATGGCAAGCTGCATCCGGCGAGCTGGCAGGACGCGTTCGTGTCGATCGCGCGCCGGCTCGAGGGCGTCAAGGGCGAGCGGATCGGGGCGATTGCCGGCGATCTGTGCGATGCCGAGAGCATGGTGGCGCTCAAGGACCTGATGACGGCACTGGGGTCGAACAACCTCGATTGCCGCCAGGACGGAGCACAGTACGATGTCTCAAGGCGCGAGTTCTATACGTTCAACACCGGGATCGTCGGGATCGAGGAGGCGGATGCGCTTCTGCTGATCGGCACCAATCCGCGTCTCGAAGCTCCCGTCATCAACGCGCGTATCCGTAAGCGCTGGTTGGCCGGGAATTTCCCGATCGGCGTGATCGGTGCAGCGGGGCCGGACCTGACCTACGACGTGACCAGGCTGGGCGATCGGCCATCGGTGCTGGCCGGGTTGCTCGATGGGGCGAACGCATTCGCGGATGTGCTCAAGAATGCCAAGCGTCCGATGATCGTGGTCGGGCAGGCGGCGCTGACGCGTGACGACGCCGCCGCAGTGCTTGCAGCCGTCTGGAAGCTGGCGGAACAGGTCGGTGCGCTCCAGGCGGATTGGCACGGCTTCAACGTTCTGCATCATGCGGCGGCACGCGTGGCGGCACTCGATCTGGGGTTCGTGCCCAAATCGGGCAGCCGGTCGGTCGCCGGGATGATGAGCGGCGGCGTCGAGGTTCTATGGCTGCTCGGTGCGGACGAGATCGGGCCGGCGCGGATCGGGCCGGATACGTTCGTGATCTATCAGGGGCATCATGGCGATGCAGGTGCCGCACGGGCCGACGTAATCCTGCCGGGCGCAACTTATGCTGAAAAGTCAGGGACTTACGTCAATACCGAAGGACGTGTCCAGCGGGCGTTCCAGGCGATCTTCCCACCAGGCGAGGCTCGTGAGGATTGGCGCATCCTGCGGGCGTTCTCCGAGGTGGTCGGACACAAGCTGCCATATGACGATATCGAGGGCGTGCGTCGGCGTCTGGCGGCGGTGAATCCGGTGTTTGCACGCCAGGGATTTCCGCGCTTCGGGGCGGTACAGATGGCAGGGCCGGCTGGGGATGCGTCGGGCATTGGGACGACGGCGTTCGGCAGCGTGATCCATGACTACTACCAGACCAACGCCATCAGCCGGGCCAGCCCGACGATGGCGGAATGCTCCCGGGTGTATGTACACTCGGTCGTGCAGGCGGCGGAGTAGGGCGGTGAACGACTTCCTGTTCCACACGACGTTCGGCCTGGTCGTCCTGACGGTACTGGAGTGCCTGGCGATCCTAGTGCCGCTACTGATGGCGGTGGCATATCTTGTTTATGCCGAGCGCAAGGTGCTCGGTGCGATGCAGCTTCGGAAAGGCCCGAACACGGTCGGGCCGTTCGGGCTGTTCCAGACCTTCGCCGACGCGATCAAAATGCTGACTAAAGAAACGGTGATCCCGGCCGGGGCGAACCGTGTGCTGTACTTATTGGCGCCGTTCCTGACTTTCGTGCTGGCGATGATGGCCTGGGCGGTGATCCCGACGAATAATGGCTGGGCGATCGCCAACATCAATGTGGGCGTACTGTATTTGCTCGGGGTGTCTTCCCTCGGGGTTTACGGAATCCTGATTGCGGGATGGGCCAGCAATTCGAAATACGCCTTCATGGGTGGACTGCGTTCGGCGGCCCAGATGGTCTCCTATGAGGTTTCGCTCGGGCTGGTGATCGTCTCGATCGTGCTGATCGTCGGCAGCCTCAATTTGAACGACATCGTGCTGGCGCAGCGGCATGTCTGGTTCGCATTGCCGATGCTGCCGATGTTCGTGATCTTCTTTATCTCGTCGCTGGCCGAGACCAACCGGGCGCCGTTCGATCTGCCGGAAGGCGAGAGCGAGCTCGTCGCCGGGTTCTTCGTGGAATACAGCTCGCTGGCGTTCGGGCTCTTCTTCCTCGGCGAATACATGAACATGATCCTGATGTCGGCAATGACCAGCATCCTGTTCCTGGGTGGCTGGCTGCCGCCGATCGATATCGCGCCGTTCAACTGGGTGCCGGGTCCGATCTGGCTGATCCTCAAGATCTGCTTCGTGCTGTTCATGTTCGTCTGGGTCCGCGCGACCTTTCCGCGCTACCGTTATGACCAGTTGATGCGCCTGGGCTGGAAAGTGTTCCTCCCGTTCTCGCTGGTCTGGATGATCCTGACCGCGGGTTTCCTCATGGCAACCGGGCTGCTGCCCGGCATGCCGCATAATGGTGTCGGCTGATGGCCTTGCTCGATCGGACTGCGCGCTCGTTCCTGATGCTGGAGCTGCTGGGCGGCATGGGCGTCACGCTACGTGCCATGTTCAAACCGAAGGCGACCATCAACTACCCGTACGAGAAGGGCCATCTGAGCCCGCGTTTCCGTGGCGAGCATGCGCTTCGCCGTTATCCGAACGGGGAGGAACGCTGCATTGCGTGCAAGCTGTGCGAGGCGGTCTGTCCGGCGGAGGCGATCACCATCGAGGCCGAGCCGCGCGAGGATGGGTCACGCCGTACCACGCGGTACGACATCGACATGACCAAGTGCATCTATTGCGGCCTTTGCGAGGAATCGTGTCCGGTCGATGCGATCGTCGAGGGACCGAACTACGAGTTCGCGACCGAAACGCGAGAAGAACTGATGTACAACAAGGACAAGCTGCTCTCGAACGGCGATCGCTGGGAAACCGTGCTGGCCCGACGCCTCGAGCAGGATGCGCCCTATCGATGATCACCCAGATCGCCTTCTATCTGTTCGCCACCATCCTGGTCGTATCCGGGGCAATGGTGGTCAGCGCCCGTAATCCGGTTCATGCGGTGCTGTTCCTGATTCTCGCGTTCTTCAACGCGGCGGGGTTGTTCCTGATCGCCGGCGCCGAGTTCCTGGCGATGATCCTGGTCATCGTCTATGTCGGCGCGGTCGCCGTGCTGTTCCTGTTCGTCGTCATGATGCTGGATGTGAACTTCAACCAGCTTCGCGAGGGTCTGCAGCGCTACACGCCGATCGGTGCCGCGGTTGGCGTCGCCCTGCTGGCGGAGTTGGTGTTCACCATCGGCGGCTGGAAGGTCATTCCGTCGACGCGGCCGGTCGCAGTCGTGCAGGGTCCGGTCATCAGCAACACCGAGGCGCTCGGGCGGCTGATCTATACGGACTACGTGTTCCTGTTCCAGGCCTGCGGCCTGGTGCTTCTGGTGGCGATGATCGGCGCGATCGTGCTGACGCTGCGTGAGCGGCCATCCGCCAGGCGGCAGGATGTGACGCTGCAGCATTCGCGGACACCGGCCGATACACTCGAGATGATGTCGTTGTCGCTGGGCGACGGCGTGCGCGACAGCGGCGGCTTCATTCGCCCGCTCGATGGCTATGGTTCGGTCGCGGCGCATGGACGCGGCACGGCGCCGGAAGACCACGAAGCCGACCACCATCACGGAGCCTGAGCCATGTCGTCTGGGCTGCAAGCGGTCGGGCTCGGGCCCTTCCTCACGGTGGGAGCAATCCTGCTGGTTCTCGGCGTGTTCGGGATATTCCTGAACCGCAAGAACATCATCATCATCATGATGTCGATCGAGCTGATCCTGCTCGCCGCCAACCTCAACCTGGTGGCATTCTCGGCAGCGCTCGGCGACTTGTCCGGGCAGGTCTTCACCCTGTTCTCGCTCACGGTTGCGGCTGCGGAGGCCGCTATCGGGCTTGCGATCGTCACTGTGTATTTCCGCAATCGTGGCTCGATCCAGGTCGAGGACGTGACACTGATGAAGGGCTGAGATGCTATCGGTTGCCCCCCTTTTTGCGGTCGCGGTGTTCGCCCCGCTGGTCGGCGCCATCATCCCCGGCCTGTTCGGCTGGCTGATTGGCAGACGGTCCGCGATCGTCGCCAGCGTACTGCTGATGCTGATTGCGTCGATCACCGCGATCGGCGCCCTCTGGCTCGGCGTCGTGACCGGCTCACAGACGATCGCCGTGCCGATCTCGACCTGGATCCAGGCGGGCGGGTTCCATGCGAGCTGGCAGCTCAGGTTCGATGCATTGTCGGCGTCGATGGTGGCGATGGTCACCGTGGTATCGACGGTCATCCATATCTACAGCATCGGCTACATGAACCACGAGACCTCGCCGGTTTCGCGGTTCTTCGCCTACCTGTCGCTGTTCACCTTCGCCATGCTGATGCTGGTGAGCTCGGACAACCTGATCCAGCTATTCTTCGGCTGGGAGGGGGTCGGGCTGATGAGCTACCTGCTGATCGGCTACTGGTATGACCGGCCCAGCGCCAATGCCGCCGCGATCAAGGCCTTCGTAGTCAATCGCGTCGCCGATCTGTTCTTCATGGTCGGGATCGCGCTGCTGTTCCTGCAGTTCGGAACGGTGGCCTACGACAATATCTTTGCGCTGGTCCCGGCGCATGCAGGTGCGGTCTATCACCTGTTCGGCAGCGATCTGCGTGCTTACGAGGTGATCGGCGTGCTGCTGTTCATCGGCGCGATGGGCAAGTCGGCGCAGCTGTTCCTGCACACCTGGCTGCCCGATGCGATGGAAGGGCCGACCCCTGTTTCCGCGTTGATCCATGCAGCGACGATGGTGACCGCGGGCGTGTTCCTGCTGGCGCGCATGTCGCCGCTGCTCGAATTCGCACCGGTGACCAAGTTCATCGTAGTGCTGATCGGCGCCAGCACCTGCTTCTTTGCCGCGACGGTCGGGCTGGTGCAGCCCGATATCAAGCGGACCATCGCGTACTCGACCTGTTCGCAGCTCGGCTACATGTTCATCGCGGCTGGTGTGGGCGCGTATCAGGTCTCGATGTTCCACCTCACCACGCATGCCTTCTTCAAGGCGCTGCTGTTCCTGAGCGCCGGCTCGGTGATCCATGCCCTGTCCGGCGAACAGAACATGTTCAATATGGGCGGTCTCTGGCGGAAGCTTCCGGTGACCTATATCGCCATGTGGGCAGGGTCGCTGGCGCTTGCCGGCATCCCGCCATTCTCCGGCTGGTGGTCCAAGGATGCGATCATCGATGCGGCCTGGGCGGCTGGTGGTGTCGGTATCTATGGCTGGGTGCTCGGCGTCGTGACGGCTTTCATCACGGCACTTTATAGCGGTCGGCTGCTGTTCCTGGTGTTTCACGGAACACCGCGCGACCAGCATCTGGCGGATCATGCGCATGAGAGCCCGCCGGTCATTACCGGACCGCTGGTGTTCCTGTCGCTCGGTGCGGTGTTCGCCGGATGGCTGCTTTACCCAGCCTATGTCGGCGCCGGCCAGGATGCATTCTGGAACGGGTCGATCTTTACCGGCCATGATAACCACGTACTGGCACAACTCGAGGAACTGCCGTTCCTGATCACGCTGGTGCCGACGCTCGCTGCCCTGGCTGGTGCGGCGACGGCCTGGTTCTGCTATATGGCGCGGCCGGAAATTCCGGCCCGGCTCGCGGTAAGGTTCCGGCCACTGTACTTGTTCCTGCTGAACAAGTGGTATTTCGACGAGCTGTACGACGCGATCATCGTGCGGCCGTATCGGGCGTTGGCACGTGGCCTGTGGCATGTCGGCGACGAGACCGTCATCGACGGTGCGTCGAATGGGCTGGCCCGGTTGACGGCGGGTGGTTCTACCCAGCTCGTTCGCCTGCAGACCGGCTCGATCGCGGTCTACGCCTTCACCATGCTGATCGGCCTGGTGACGCTGATCTCCGTCTTCCTGATCTTCCGGTGATCGGTAAAACCATGATGAACTGGACCCTGGCTCTTCCGGAGATCGTGCTCTCCGTCTGCGGCCTCGCCATCCTGGTATATGGCGTGCTGCAGAAAAAGAAGGAGCCCAGCTTCTCCTGCACCGTGCTGGCCTTGGCTGCTTTCGTGCTGACCGCGGTGCTGGTAATCCAGGCGCCGCAAGGTGCCGGATATCGCGGGACGTTCGTGAATGACGGGTTCGCCCGGTTCATGAAGATCCTCAGCCTTGCCGGCGGCGCGCTCAGCGCGATCCTGTCGCTCGACTACAACGTGCGCCAGAAGGTGGACCGGTTCGAGTTTCCGGTGCTGCTGCTGTTCGCGACGGTCGGCACCATGATGATGGCGTCGTCCGAGAACCTGATGACGCTGTATGTGGGCCTCGAGCTGCAGTCGCTGGCGATCTATATCCTGTGCGCGTTCGCGCGTGACGAGCTCACGTCGGCGGAAGCCGGGCTAAAGTATTTCGTGCTCGGGTCGCTGGCGTCCGGGCTGTTGCTCTACGGTATCTCACTGGTCTACGGGTTTGCCGGCACCATGGAATATGTCGGCCTGAAAGCGGCCCTGACCGGGACCGGCATCGTTCCGGCCGGGTTGGTGATCGGCATCGTGTTCGTGTTCGTCGGGCTCGCGTTCAAGCTCTCCGCGGCGCCGTTCCACATGTGGACGCCGGACGTCTACCAGGGCGCCCCGACCTCGGTGACGGCGTTCATGGCCGGTGCTCCGAAGGTGGCGGCGTTCGCGCTGCTGCTCCGGGTCATGGCCGGCCCGTTCGGGCATCTGGCTCATCAGTGGCAGTTGCTCGTCGAGCTGGTGGCAATCATCACCATGATTACCGGGGCCCTGGCGGCGATCCCGCAGACCAACATCAAGCGGCTCATGGCCTATTCCTCGATCGGCCACATGGGCTACGCGATGATCGGCGTCGCAGTCGGCACGCCCGAGGGCGCGCGCGGCACGCTGGTGTACCTGACCACGTACCTGTTCATGACGACGGGCGTATTTGCCTGCATCATGGCGATGCGTCGACGCGGGCGTCCGCTGGACAAGATCAGCGATCTGGCGGGATTGTCTCGGACCGATCCGATGCTGGCGCTGACCCTGGCGGTGTTCATGTTCAGCATGGCCGGCGTGCCGCCGCTGTCCGGGTTCTTCGGCAAGCTGATGGTCTTTGCAGCCGCCGTGCAATCCGGGCTGTGGACTCTGGCGGTGATCGGCATCCTGACCAGCGTAGTCGGCCTCTACTACTACTGGCGCGTCGTGAAGGTGATGTATCTCGATGCACCGGACCTGGCTTTCGATCGTCGGGCGCCGTCGCTTTCGTTCGTGGCCGGCGCCATGGGCCTGGTCACCGCACTCTTTCTGCTGGTGCTCGGACCGGTGACGACGGCCGCACAGGCAGCGGCAGGCGTGCTGTTCAGGTGAAGCGCGCGAGCCTGTCGTGATCGACGGCGATGGATGGCGTCTCGTCGTTTGCGACAGCCTGCCATCGACCTCAGATAGCTGCATCCAGCGGGCGGAGGAGGGAGAGCCTGCCGGACTCGCAATCCTGGCGCTTCGGCAGACGCAGGCGCGTGGCAGCCGTGGACGCGGCTGGACCGAACCGCCAGCAGGCAATCTGGCCATATCCGTTCTGCTTCGACCTCAGGGTGGACTTGGGCTTCCGGCACTATGGCCGTTATTGGCCGGGCTCGCCTTGCATCGGGCGTTGTCGCATGACGACCCGGATGGTCGCCTGTCGTTGAAATGGCCGAACGACGTGATGCTGGATGATCGCAAGCTGGCCGGCATCCTGATCGAACGGGGCGCGAGTGACGGCCAAGGCTGGCTGGTAATCGGGTTCGGCGCGAATCTATTGTCGGCACCGGTATTGCCGGATCGGATGACCGCATGCCTGGCGGAGTTGGGACCGCCGCCGACACCACAGGAGGTCGCATCACGGCTCCTGACGGCACTCGACGATTGGGTCAGGCTTGCCTCGACTCATGGCTTTGCCGCGATCCGGACCGGCTGGCTGGATCGAGCCCATCCTGTTGGCACCGCGCTTGCAGTTCGAGGGCGTGGAGAGCAGAGAGCAGGGTCATTTGCGGGCCTCAGCGACGACGGGGCACTGCTGCTCGATGTCGCCGGCCGGGTGCAGCGGATCGATACCGGCGAAATTCTGCTGCTCGGAGGGAACTGAAACACCATGCTGCTTGTCGTCGATGCAGGGAATACCAATATCGTATTCGCAGTACATGATGGTTCCTCATGGCGCGGCATCTGGCGGATTTCCACCGACACTCAGCGGACCTCGGACGAATATGCGGTCTGGCTGCTAACGCTTCTGGCACATCAGGGACTGGCACCGTCCCAGATCAGCCAGACGGTGATTGGCACGGTCGTGCCGGCGGCCCTCTATAATTTGCGGCGGTTGAGTCGGGATTGGTTCAACACCGAGCCGCTGATCGCAGCGCTGAAGCTGGACTGGGGAATCGAGATCCATATGGACCAGCCGAGCGAAGTCGGCGTGGACCGGTTGCTCAATGGTCTGGCGGCACATCGTCTGTATGGCGGTCCGCTGATCATCATCGATTTCGGAACGGCCACGACGTTCGACGTGGTGGACGACAAGGGCGGCTATAATGGCGGGGCGATCGCCCCGGGTGTTAACCTCTCGATCGAGGCGCTGCACCAGGCCGCGGCGCGGTTGCCGCGTATCGCGATCGGACGGCCGCAGTCGGTCATCGGTCGTGGAACGGTAGCGGCGATGCGGTCCGGCGTCTTTTGGGGTTATATAGGATTGGTCGAAGGCCTTGTGGCCCGGATCAAAACGGAATTCGGCGCACCGATGAAGGTGATCGCCACCGGTGGCCTGGCGCCGTTGCTGGCCGAAGGCACCGACATCATCGAACGGATCGATCCGGAGCTGACGCTCGAGGGTCTCCGTATTCTCGCGGGGCGCAATCCCCATCCCCTCCTCACAAACGACAAGACAAAAGCGATTGAAGGCGACTGATGAATGAATTGAACGGCGATCTGGCTTTCCTGCCCCTTGGTGGGACGGGTGAGATCGGCATGAACCTCAACCTCTACCGGTGCGACGGCACTTGGCTCGCAGTCGATTGCGGGATCGGGTTCGGCGGCAGCGAGACGCCTGAAGCGGAGATCCTGATGCCGGATCCGAGCTTCATCGCGGATCGTCGCAGCGCGCTGATCGGGTTGGTCATCACCCATGCGCACGAGGACCATCTCGGTGCGGTGGCGCATCTCTGGCCGCAACTGCGTTGCCCGGTCTATGCGACGCCGTTTGCGGCTGCGGTACTGCGACGCAAGCTTGGCGAGGCCCAGTTGCTGGGGCAGGTGCCGTTGCATGTCATCCCGACGAACGGGAAGTTCGAGCTTGGGCCGTACAAGCTCGAGTTCCTGCAGATGACGCACTCCGTGCCCGAGGCACAGGCGCTGGTGCTGCGGACACCTTACGGCACGGTGCTCCATAGCGGCGACTGGAAGCTGGATCCCAATCCGCTGGTCGGTCCGCCGACCAACCTGGAAGCGTTTGCCGAACTGGGCCGCGAGGGCGTGCTGGCACTGGTATGCGACAGCACCAATGCGATGGTCGAGGGCGAATCCGGTTCCGAGGCGGATGTACGGCGCAGCATGGCGACGCTGATCCGCAGCATCAGCGGGCGGATCGCGGTGACCTGCTTTGCCAGCAACGTGGCGCGGGTCGAGAGCATCGCGCTGGCAGCCGAGGCGGCCGGGCGTTCGGTGGTTATCGTCGGGCGGTCGCTGCGCAACCTCGATGTGGCGGCACGCGAGTGCGGTTATATGCGCGATGTTCCGGAGTTCCTCTCCGAGCAGGACGCGGAGGATATCCCCGACGACAACCTGTTGCTGATCGTCACCGGCAGCCAGGGAGAGCCGCGCAGCGCACTGTCGCGGATTGCCGGCGACACGCACCAGAACATCTCGCTCGGCGCGGGCGACACGGTCGTCTATTCGAGCCGCATGATCCCTGGCAACGAGCGCGCGGTCATGGCTGTGCAGGATAACTTGGTCAAGCGCGGCGTACGGGTGCTGACCGATCGCGACCATAGCGTCCACGTTTCCGGTCATGCGGCGCGTGACGAGATACGTCGGCTGTACGGCCTGGTGAAGCCGCGTTTCGCGGTGCCGGTGCATGGCGAGTGGCGTCACCTGACCGCGCATGCCGAACTGGCACGCGAGGAGGGGGTTACACCGATCCTGCTCGAGGATGGTGACATCCTCAATCTGGCACCGGGCCGGGTCGAGGTCGTCGATAGTGCTCCGGTTGGACGATTGGCATTGGATGGCAACCGGATCCTGCCGATGAACGGCGGCGTGCTCGCGGCGCGCCGCAAGATGCTGTTCAACGGCATGGTGCTGGCCAGCCTGGTGGTCGATGCGGGCGGCCGGGTGCTGGGCAAGCCCAAGCTGAGCGCTCCCGGGCTGTTCGAGGTCGATGATGCGGAGTCGATCCGGGTCAGCGGTGCATTTGCGGCAAGCCTTGCAGAGATCCCTGCCAACGTCCGCCAGGACGAGGACGGGTTCCGCGACGCCGCCAAGACGGCATTGCGGCGTGCACTTGGGCGCAAGCTGCAGAAGCGGCCGCTGGTGGATGTCCACCTGATGCGGATTTAATGCTCCCGACCTGACCGGTCGAAAGACCGGTCGGGAAACAGAACAGCCGAACGTCTTGCACTCTTTGGTGCAATTTCGTTCGGATCTGTTATTGTATTGATTGCCGTGGATCCATCGAGGGACCGGTAAAGTCATCTCCGGCAGGACAGGAACTGCTTCTTCCCCTGCCGTGTGACTGGTGTTTTCTCCCTAAACTTGGCTCAGAGGCAGAACCAAGCGTCGTAGGCTCTATCTATGAGGAGATTGCAGTCCTGTCATCATTGGAAATGCAATAAAAACGATCTTTTACTTGTGCACTGCGTCATTTTGACTTGAGCTATCTTTGTGCAGCGCACAATTTTGGGAAAGTGCAGTTTTCACTCGCCCGGGTTTCATTTAGGGTCCCGCCGTCTTGTGCCTCGAACTCAAAAGAGCCCGTTCTCGATGCGTCTGTCCCGCAGCTTCCTCCCGACCCTTAAAGAGACACCTGCAGATGCGCAGATCGTCTCGCACCGCCTGATGCTGAGGGCAGGGCTGGTGCGCCAGACCGCGTCCGGCATCTACGCGTGGCTGCCAGCCGGCCTGCGGGTGTTACGCAATATCAGCCAGATCGTGCGTGAGGAGCAGGACTCCGTCGGAGCGCAGGAAGTGCTGATGCCGACGCTGCAGCCGGCCGAGCTCTGGAAGCGGAGCGGCCGCTACGACGCGTATGGTCCCGAAATGCTGCGCATCCGCGACCGTCATGAGCGCGACCTGCTGTACGGGCCGACCAACGAGGAGATGATCACCGACCTGTTCGGGCAGGCGGTGAAATCGTATCGCGAGCTGCCGCAGACGCTCTACCACATCCAGTGGAAGTTCCGCGACGAAGTCAGGCCGCGCTTCGGCGTGATGCGTGGGCGCGAGTTCCTGATGAAGGACGCCTACAGCTTCGATGTCGATCATGCCGGCGCGGTGGCGAGCTACCAGCGCATGATGCTGGCCTATCTGCGCACGTTCCAACGGCTCGGCGTGAAGGCGATCCCGATGGTGGCCGACACCGGCCCGATCGGCGGCGAACTCAGCCACGAGTTCATCATCCTGGCGCCGACCGGAGAGAGCGGCGTGTTCTATGATGGTGCGCTCGACGAACAGGACTGGCTGCACGAGCCGGTCGATACCGACGACCATGCGTCGCTGGACACGTTCTTTCGGCGGACCACCTCGTTCTATGCGGCAACCGACGAAAAGCACGATCTGGCGGCCTGGAGCGGGGTTTCAGCCAAGCGGCAGCGCGAAGGCCGCGGCATCGAGGTCGGTCATATCTTTCATTTCGGTACCAAATATACCGAGGCGATGGGCGTTTCGGTCAATGGCGCCGACGGGCAGAGCTTTTTTCCGGAAATGGGCAGCTACGGGATCGGTGTGTCGCGTCTGGTTGGCGCAATCATCGAGGCAAGCCATGACGATGCCGGGATCATCTGGCCGGAGGGCGTGGCGCCTTTCGATGCGGTGATTTTGAACCTGAAGAGCGGCGATCTGGCGTGTGATGCGCTGTGCGAGCGTCTGTATCGGGAGGCTCCCGACCGGCTGCTCTACGACGACCGTTCCGATCGGGCCGGCGCCAAGTTCGCCGATGCCGACCTGATGGGCCATCCGTGGCAATTCGTGGTGGGGCCGCGCGGCACAGCCGGCGGACGGGTCGAACTGAAGCGTCGGGCGACCGGCGAGCGGAGCGACATGTCGGTGGACGATGCGCTGGCGATGATCGCCGCGTTCGGCACGAAGGCGGCGTCCTGACGATGTTCGGACCATTCGAGCGCGCGGTCGCCGGCCGTTACCTGCGTGCACGCCGGGGCGAGCGGTTCGTTTCGGTGATCGCGATTTTCTCGCTGATCGGGATCGCGCTCGGCGTGGCGACGCTGATCATCGTCATGTCGGTGATGAATGGCTTCAAGGCCGAACTGCTCGACCGGATCGTCGGACTGAACGGCGACCTCAGCATCTATGGCTCGGGCACGCCGATCAGCGACTACGATGCGATCGCGCAACGGGTGAGCCAGTTGCCGAATGTGGTTTCGGTTGCGCCGATCGTCGAGGGACAGGTGCTGCTGAGTGCCGGTTCGTATAGCGCCGGCGGGCTGGTGCACGGCATGAGCCAGGCAAACCTGCGGGCGCTGCACGAGATCGGCGACAATATCCGCGCCGGTTCGCTCGATGCGTTCCACGGCGACGATGCCGTGGCGATCGGCACCACCCTGGCGAGCCGCGCCGGGCTCACGATCGGGTCGCATTTGACGCTGGTGTCGCCGAACGGTGCGGCGACGGCGTTCGGCACTATTCCGCGTGTGCGTGCCTATACGGTGGTTGCGATCTTCGACGCCGGGGTCAGCGACTATAATGCGAGCTATGTGTTCCTGCCGATGCAGGCGGCGCAGGTCTATTTCCAGTTGCCGGGCGCGGTCTCGCTGATCCAGGTGATGACGAAGGATCCGGCCAACGTCGCGACCGTCACGCCGCAGATCCGGCAGGCGCTGTCCGGCGACAGGCTTCGGGTATTGGATTGGACGCAGAGCAACAACGCGTTCCTGGGCGCGGTGCAGGTCGAGCAGAACGTGATGTTCCTGATCCTGACACTGATCATCCTGGTGGCGGCGTTCAACGTGATCTCGTCGCTGATCATGATGGTCAAGGACAAGACGCGCGACATCGCGGTGCTGCGGACGATCGGCGCCACGCGCGGCGCGATCATGCGGATATTCCTGATGTGCGGCGCGTCGGTGGGGATTACCGGAACGTTGGTCGGCACGGTGATCGGCATCGTGTTTTGCCTGAACATCGAACGGCTTCGTCAGTGGCTGCAATCGATCACCGGAACCGTCCTGTTCAATCCGGAAGTCTATTATCTCGAGCATCTGCCGGCAAAGCTCGAATGGCCGGAGGTTACCCAGGTGATCGTGATGGCGCTGGTCCTGTCGTTGCTGGCGACGCTGTATCCGAGCTGGCGTGCGGCGCGGACCGATCCTGTCGAGGCGCTTCGTCATGAGTAGCGGTATGACGAACGAGGTGCCGCTGGCATTGCGGCAGGTAAGCCACAGCTTCGTCAGCGGGGATGAGAAGCTGGAAGTTCTGCGCGGCGCGGACCTGGAATTGCGGCCCGGCGAAATCGTGGCGCTCGTGGCGCCGAGCGGTACCGGCAAGTCGACGCTGCTGCATCTGGCGGGCCTGCTGGAGAAGCCGCAGGGCGGCTCGGTGGTCGTCGCCGGACGCGATGCGGGGCAATTGTCCGACAAGGACCGCACTGCCATTCGCCGCAACTCGATCGGCTTCGTGTACCAGTCGCATCATCTGCTGGCGGAATTTACCGCGCGGGAGAACGTGGTGCTGCCGCAGATGATCGCCGGCGTGTCCAGGCGGGATGCGCGGGTGCGGGCGGACGAACTGCTTGAACTGTTCGGGCTGCAGCGCCGGCTGGACCATCTGCCCGGCAAGCTGTCCGGCGGCGAGCAGCAGCGGGTGGCGATCGCCCGGGCGCTGGCCAATCGGCCGAAGGTGCTGCTGGCGGACGAGCCGACCGGCAACCTCGATGTGGCGACATCCGGCGTGGTGTTCGCCGAACTCATGCGGGTGGTGCGCGAGCAGGGGCTGGCGGCGCTGATCGCTACCCATAATGTCGAGCTGGCCGGCCGGATGGACCGGATCGTGACCCTGCGCGAGGGTTTGATCGTCCCGTTCGGCTGACCTGTCGAACCTCCCGACCGATGCCCGGTTACATCCGGGCGACGGACGGGACGGTGGACGGAATGGCGAAGAAGGCCGCAACGGCGAAGTCCAGGCTGACGTTGCCGCGCCCGGACCTTGCGGATGTCTCGGTGGACGGACGCGAGGCGGCCCGGGCGGCGCATCTGCATTATGTCGACGACAGCAAGGCCGGCTTTACGCGTAGGCTGGGTCCTGGCGGGACGGAGTATCTCGGCCCGAACGGTGACGCGGTTACCGACGAGGCCGTGCTGGCCAGGCTGAAGAAGCTCGCAGTCCCGCCGGCCTATACCGAAGTCTGGATCTGTCGGGATCCGAAGGGACACCTGCAGGCGGTCGGTCGCGACGCGCGGGGCCGCAAGCAGTATCGCTATCATCCAGACTGGCGGGCGATCCGGGACGAGGCGAAATACGGCAAGATGCTGATGTTCGGCGAGAAGCTGCCGGCCTTGCGGGCGCAGGTGCAGAAGGATCTGGGGCGGCCCGGTCTGCCACGGGCCAAGGTGCTGGCGACCGTGGTGGCACTGCTCGAGAAGACCATGATGCGGATCGGCAACGACGAGTATGCCAGGACCAACAAGAGCTTCGGGCTGACCACGCTCCGACGCCGCCATGCCAAGGTCAGCGGCACCGGCCTGGTTCTGGATTTCCGGGCCAAGCACGGAGTCCAGCAGCATATCGAGCTGAAGGACCGGCGGCTGGCCGGCATCGTATCCAGGCTGCAGGAGCTGCACGGCCAGGAGCTGTTCCAATATCTCGACGAAAACGGCGTGCAGCACGACATCTCGTCGCATGACGTGAACGAATATTTGCACGAGGTGACTGGCGAGGACATTACCGCCAAGGATTTCCGGACCTGGGCCGGGACCAACCTGGCGGCATTGGCGCTGCGGGAGTTCGAACAGTTCGATAGCGAGGCGAAGGCCAGGAAGAACGTGCTGCGGGCGATCGAGACGGTGTCCAGGCTGCTCGGCAACACGCCGGCGATCTGCCGCAAATGCTACATCCATCCGCGGATCTTCGACGGCTACATGGACGGCTCGCTCGCCGAGGCGTTGAAAGTGCGGGCGGAAGCGGCTCTGGCGCCGGAAAACGGGGCCGGGATCAACCTGACCGCGGATGAGGTTGCGGTGATGGCGTTCCTGAGCCGTGCCCTGGACCGCATCACGGATCAGGGCAGCGCCCCGAATCGGGTGTTGGAGGCTGCAGGGGCGGCGTAGGGGTGGTAAACTGCCCTCATGTCGCACGCTGATTTCGTCCATCTCCGGGTCCATTCGGCCTACTCGCTGAGCCAGGGGGCGATCCAGGTTCCGGAAATCGCGGCGCTGGCTCGGGCGGCCGGCATGCCGGCCGTGGCGATCACCGATAGCGGCAACATGTTCGGAGCACTCGAATTCTCACAATACTGCACGGCCAAGGGCGTGCAGCCGATCATCGGCTGCCAGATCACCCTGATGGCGGACGCCGTGTCGTTGGCGGACGGGTTGCAGATCGGTGGATCGCAGGCAGCCGGACCGGGCAGGGGCACCACGGCCTCCGAGCCGCTGGTGCTGCTGGCGCAGGATCGCGTGGGGCTGGCCAACCTGCAGCATCTGTCGTCGATCGGATTTTTGGAAAGCGATCCGTCCGATCCGTGCGTGACGATCGGGACGCTCTGCGCGCACGCGGAAGGGCTGATCCTGCTGACCGGCGGTGCTCGCGGACCGTTGGCACGGCTGCTGGCCGATGGGCAGCAGGATGCGGCGCGGCGACTGCTGGAGACGCTGGCGCGGGCGTTTCCGGGTCGGGTCGCGGTGGAGTTGCAGAGGCACGGTCTGCCGATCGAGAAGACGATCGAGCCGGGCCTGATCGAGCTGGCCGATGAGCTCGGGTTGCCGCTGGTCGCAACCAACGAGGTGTTTTTCCCGAGGCCCGAGATGCATGAGGCGCACGATGCGCTGATCTGTATCGCGCAGGGGCGTACGGTTGCCGAGCGGGAGCGCTGGCGGGTGTCGCCGGAGCAGTGGTTCAAGCCGCCGGCGATGATGCGCGAATTGTTCGCGGACCTGCCCGAGGCCTGCGACAATACGCTTGCGATCGCGCGGCGGTGCGCGGTGATGTCCGAGACGCGCAAGCCTCTGCTGCCGGTTTGCCCGAAGGTCCGGGACGGCAGCACCGAGGACCAGACCCTGCGCGCGATGGCGCAGGAAGGCCTGGAACTGCGGCTCGAGAAGCTCGAGGCGGACGCGCAGACCTGCACGCGCTATCGCGAGCGGCTGGCATTCGAGCTCGATGTCATCGCGGACATGGGCTTCCCCGGCTACTTCATGATCGTGGCCGACTTTATCCAGTGGGCCAAGGCACAGGATATTCCGGTCGGGCCCGGACGTGGGTCCGGTGCCGGTTCGCTGGCGGCCTGGGCGCTGACCATCACCGATATCGATCCGCTGCCGTTCAACCTGCTGTTCGAGCGGTTCCTGAACCCCGAGCGCGTGTCGATGCCGGATTTCGACATCGATTTCTGCCAGGACCGGCGCGACGAGGTGATCGCCTATGTTCGCCGCGAATACGGTGCGGACCGTGTCGCGCAGATCATCACCTTCGGAAAGCTGCAGGCTCGCGCGGCGGTGCGGGACGTCGGTCGTGTGCTCGGGCTGCCGTATGGGCTGGTCAACAAGGTTTGCGAGCTGATTCCGAACAATCCGGCCAAGCCGGTGACGCTGAAGCAGGCGATCGACGGCGAAACCCGGTTGCAGGGGATGCGCGACCAGGATGAGGGCGTGCGCCGCCTGATGGAGATCGCGCTCCAGCTCGAGGGGCTGTACCGGCACGCGAGCACGCATGCGGCCGGCGTGGTGATCGGCGATCGCAAGCTGGTCGAGCTGGTGCCGCTGTATCGCGATCCCAAAAGCGACATGCTGGTCACGCAGTACAACATGAAGTTCGTCGAGCAGGCCGGGCTGGTGAAGTTCGACTTCCTCGGGCTAACGACGTTGACGATTTTGCAGCGTGGCGTGCAGATGTTGGCGAAACTCGGCGTCGTGGTCGATCTGTCGATGTTGCCGCTGGACGATGCGCGGACCTACGCGATGCTGGCGCGCGGCGATACCGCCGGCGTGTTCCAGTTCGAAGGTGCGGGCATGCGCGACGTGCTGCGCCAGATGCGGCCGACACGTATCGAGGATCTGATCGCGGCGGGCGCCTTGTATCGACCCGGGCCGATGGCGAATATTCCCGACTATTGCAAGCGCAAGCATGGCGAGAAATGGGAAGCGCCGCACGAGGAAATTCGCGGGATCCTGGAAGAGACTTACGGGATCATGGTCTATCAGGAACAGGTCATGCAGATCGCCCAGAAGATGGCGGGCTACAGCCTGGGTGCGGCCGACATGCTGCGTCGCGCGATGGGCAAGAAGATCCGCTCGGAAATGGATACGCAGCAAGCGATTTTCACCGATGGTGCGATGGCGCGCGGGATCAGCTCGGACAAGGCGATCGAGGTGTTCGAGCTGATGGCGAAGTTCGCCGACTATGGCTTTAACAAGTCGCACGCGGCGGCCTATGCGCTGGTCTCGTATCAAACGGCGTGGATGAAGGCCAATCATCCGGTGGCGTTCCTGGCGGCCTGCATGTCGCTGGCACGGGAAAAGACCGACAAGCTGGCGGCACTTCGTCAGGAAGCGGAACGGCTCGGGATCAAGGTGCTGCCGCCCGACATCAACCGGTCCGGCGCGGATTTCACCGTGGAAGTCGCCGAGGACGGCACGCAGTCGATCCGATACGCCCTGGCGGCGGTCAAGAAGGTCGGGCTGGCGGCGATGCAGGCGCTGGAGGCGTTGCGCAACGGCAAGGCGTTTGCCGACCTGGCCGATTTCGCGCAGCGGGCCGACCCGAAGCAACTGAACAAGATGCAGATCGAGAACCTGGCCAAGGCGGGGGCCTTCGA
>JBPBQO010000063.1:0-22879 GCA_050954785.1 Janthinobacterium lividum
AGGCGGCAAGACCCGCATTGCCGCCGTCCTGGATGAGGTTTTCCCGGCTCCAGCTTCCTTCCGGCTCATAGGCGCGGACCTCATGACCCAGTGCCTGCAGCTCGCGCAGCACGCCACGCAGGAAATGTGCATTGCCATGGTTCCAGCACGAGGTGAGGGAATGGGTAAACACGACGACCTGCACGGCTTAGGCGATCCTTCCAAAGTGGTTCATGCGCGATGATGCAGCGCCAGGGTAGCGTCGGCCATGCCGGCGGAGGAATAACGGCCGGCGCGAACACGGGCAGTTTCCGCAAGTGGGTCGGGGTTATCCAGTGCCTGCGTCAGTGCCGATGCGAATCCGGCCGCATCGCCCGGCGGCACGAACGAGGCGGCACCGTCCCAGAGTTCGCGAAAGCTCGGGATATCGGCAAGCACCAGTGCCAGGCCACACTGGGCCGCTTCCAGCACGGCAAGGCCGAACGGCTCGTAGCGCGCAGTGGAGACGAACACGCGCGCACCGGCGAAGGCGAGTGCCAGACCGCCTTCATCGAGGCTGCCCAGCCTGACCAGCGCAGACGACTTTGCCTCCTGGCCATTCGGCCCGCGGAAGCTGCCCGCTGCCTGCACCGGTGCATCGAGTAATTCCGCCGCGCGATCGAGCGTCGCTACATCCTTGCCTTCATCCCAGAACCGGCCGGCGGACAATACCTGTCGCGTCCGTGCCGATGCAGGCCCGGCAAATTCGGCAACAGGATCGCGTCCGTTCAGGACGACCGCGATCAGCCTGGCATCGCCATAGGCGTCCACGATCATGTTCCGGAACGCGTGGCTCGGTACCGCGACATGGTCGGCTCGCCGCAGTCCGTCCGCGGTCGCCTCGATGCGCCACGCGAAATCGTCCGGCGGCGGGCCGTCACGCATCGCGCGCCACCAGGTGGCAAGACAGGAATGCAGCACGACGACGACAGGGGCGGGCCATTCGATAAACCCCACCAGCGCCGGTGCATGCAGGTGCACCGAAGTCACGCCGCACTGCCTCGCCAGATCGGCCAATGCAGCGGCCACGCGTTCCAGAAACGCACGATCCGGCGCGGTCCAGTCGAGCTCCAGGCCGGTCGTGTGCAGGGTCAGATTGTCGATGGCCTCTGCCTCCGCACGCTGCGGCGGATCGGGGGCGGGGCCCAGCACAGCGAGCTCGATCCGCACGCCGGCTTTCGCCCATTCCCGGGCCAGCGTCAGGCTGTATCGCCAGACGCCGCCCACCGCATCGGTCGTGATCAGGATGTGCCGCGACATCAGCAGCGGCAGACGGATTCCAGTTCCGCGAGCGGCAGCGGGGTGTCGTCCTGGATGTCGGACATGCGGTCGAACAGCCCGAGATAATGCGCGTGCGCCCGTTCCCAGGCCTGCGCATCGGGAAGGCCGAACAGCTTCCGGTAATCCGGCGAACTCGGATACGGATAGAGCGGCACAGGGTCGTTGGCCCATACCCCGGCGGTCAGCAAACGTTCGCGCCAGGCCGTCACCATCGCCGGATCGTCGCCGCTCACCTGGATCAGGTTGGCCTGCACGAAGGCGACGTGCTGCTTGGCCATGATCAGCCGGTCGGCGAGCTCGTCGGTCGAGAGCTTGCAGTTCTTGTCCAGTTCCGCACGTCCGGCTTCGGTCAGGCTTTCGACGCCGGCCTCGATCGAGACGCAGCCGGCCCGTCCCAGAAGCTCCAGCATGTCCGGCTTCCACAGATCGATCCGCGTCTGCACGCCGAACTTCAGTCCGCGTCCGACCAGCGCTTCCAGCAGCGGCCGGTTCGGCAGGAATATCTCGTCGATGAAATACAGGTAGCCGACGCCCTGCGCCCGAAGCGCATCGATCTCTTCCAGCAACGGCGCCAGATCGCGACGACGGTAGGAGTCCCGGAAATCGATCTTGGCGCAGAACGAGCATGAATACGGGCAGCCGCGCGAGGCTTCCACTTCGGCACCGGGCAGGTCGTGCCCGGACCCCTCGTCGGGCTGTTCGAACCGGTGATGATGATGGTGGTGACGGGCGACCCAATGATCCGGCCAGCGCATCGCCGGCAGGTCGGTGAAGCGTGTCGCCTGCGGACCGCCATTGGCCCGCAGGCTGCCGTCCGGCTGGAGCACGGCAGTACCCGGAACTTCGCCGGGAACGCCGCCATTCGCCAGTGCCAGAACGGTTTCCTCGCATTCGCCGCGCACCACGACATCGGCTCCGAGCTTGCGCAGCGCGGCATCCGGGGTTGCCGATCCATGTGGCCCGACCGCTACCAGCGTCGCGCGCGGGCAGGCCAGGCGGAGCGCATCGAGCAGCATGCGCGGCAGCCGCAGCTCCGGCTGGGCGCAGCGCCAGAACAGGTAGGTCGGCGCGGTGGTGACGACGA
This sequence comes from Janthinobacterium lividum, assembly GCA_050954785.1. Taxonomy (GTDB): domain Bacteria; phylum Pseudomonadota; class Alphaproteobacteria; order Acetobacterales; family Acetobacteraceae; genus Lichenicola. Next base: position 2,384 of record JBPBQO010000063.1, read on the forward strand.
TCAGGTCCGGCGCGAACCCGGTGCAGGCCTCGGCCATGCCTGCGATGTCGAGTTCGTCGAGTAGCCCGTCGCGCATCAGCGTCCGGTGACCGGCTTGTTCCAGCAGTGTTTTCGAAGCGCCGAGCTCAATCGGCAGATGCGGGGCACGACAGCCGAAATAGATGCTGTGCTCGAACGTCCAGGGCGGGTTCAGCAATGCGACCTTCATGCGACCCCTCCGATCATCCGTTGGCTCGCCATCAAACGTCCCACCAGATGCGGCCGTTCCGTCTCGATCCAGCGCAGCAGCCTCGCCACGCCGTCGCGCCATCCAAGCGGCGGCGACAGTCCCAGAACCTCCCGGGCGCGCCTGGTGTCTGCCACGAAATAGCGCTGGTCGCCGGTGCGCCATGGATGGAAATCGCGCCGAACAAGCTGCCCGGTCAGGCGCTCGATTTCCTCGATCAGCATCAGCAGGGTGATCGCATTATCGGCGCCGCCGCCGAGGTTGAATGCTTCTCCCGCCACCAGCGGCGCATGGTCGCGCGCCGCGAGATAGGCCGAGACCGCATCCTCGACTTCCAGCACGTCACGGACCTGTCGGCCGTCGCCATACAGGCTCAGTGGACGATCCTGCAGCGCCGACAACAGGAAATGCGCGAGCCAGCCCTGATCCTCGGTGCCGAGCTGGCGCGGCCCGTAGATGCAGCTCATCCGCAGCACCACCATCGGCAGGCCGAACGAGCGTGCATAGTCCAGCACGTACTGGTCGGCGGCACCCTTGGAGCAGCCATACGGCGTGTGGAACGACAATGGCCGGCTTTCGCCGATGCCGTGTGCCCGAAGCTCCGGGTCGATCGGCAGATAGGCGTCGTCATTGTGGGACAGCCGTATGTCGGCAAGATCGCCATAAACCTTGTTGGTGCTGGCGAAGACCAGCGGCACCGGGTCGGATGCGCCCTTGGCGTTCCGGCGGCGCAGTGCCTCGAGCAGGTTGATGGTGCCGCGCAGATTGATGTCGAAATCGGTTAGCGGATCGACCAGGCTGGTGGTGACCGCCACCTGGCCGGCTAGGTGGAACACGCTGGAGGCGTCGCGTGCCGCATCCGCCACTGCCTGCGTATCGCGCAGGTCGGCAATCGCCACCGACAGCTTGCCGCGATGGCGCCGCCTGAGCCAGTCCAGGTTTTCCTCGACCCCGGGCCGTGCCAGGCTGTCCAGGATCAGCACGTCCTCGCCGTTGCGTGCCAGCCGGTCGGCAAGATTGCTGCCGATGAAGCCGGCGCCTCCGGTGACCAATGCGGGCTTCGTGCCGACCAGGCCCGGCTTGCCGAGGGCGGGCTTCGGCGCACCGGCATCGGCAATATCGCGCGCCAGCGCCAAGCCGCCGCTGGCCAGCAGACGCCCCAGCAGCTTCGGACTGCCTGCCTCGGTGTAGAGCCCGAAATGATAATGCCGTTCGTCGAAATGCAGGCCTTCCTGCACCGCCACGTCGGCCGCGACATCCTGCAGCCCGTACCAGTAGACCCGCTCGACCGGCAGATCGACGACCTCGACGAACCGCGTCACCTGCGTGAACGGGTCGTTGCGCCAGGTGGAATAGCCGGTCTCGGTGATCCACAGCTCCAGCTTCGGGTTGAAGGCGTGCACCGTCTCGCGGACCGAGGCGATCAGCGCCGACCAGCCGCGCCACGACCGGGCCTCCGCATCCCAGGTGCCGGGAAACCCGTGCAGCCCGACCGCGTCGAGCACGTTCAGCAGCCCGCGCTCACCCATCAGCCGAAGCCAGTTCAGGTCGGCGGGGCAGGGCCCGCCGAGCACCGCCTTGAGCCCGCGCGTCTGGATCCAGTGCGCGGCGGCCCCCGCCATCTCGCAGAACAACAGCCAGTCATGGTCCTGCTGCCAGTCCCAGTCGAGCAGGTTGTTCGGCTCGTTCCAGATCTCGACCGCAAAAAACATGCCGTCGAAGCGGGTGATCAGGTGGTCGATGAAATCGGCATAGGCCTTGAGGTCATGTGGCGCGCCGCTGGTGCGGCCGTTGCGGGACAGGCTCGGGGGCGTGAAATGTACGCACGGCAGCAGTTCGATCTCGCCGGCAAGGCGCGGCACCAACCAATCGTACCAGTCTTCGCCGCCATCATTGACGTATTCGGCCCACGAGATGTGCGTGCGCAACCGGGTGATGCCGAGGGTGCGCAACCGGGCCAGGCTTTCCTCGACGCGTGCGTGCTCGCCCGGATGGAACCATTCGACCAGCCCGAGTGGGCCGCCCCCGCTTCGGAGGATCTCCTTCACGCGACCAGTCCGCGTGCTTCCAGTTCGTTCCGGGCTTCCTGCACGCGGTCGGTGGCCTGCTGGCGGCGCACCCATTCCATCTGTTCGGGCAAGGCGTTGTCGAAGGTGCGCGTCGGCGCGAAACCCAGTACCTCGCGGGCCAGGGTGATGTCGGAGAAGCAGTGCCTGATATCGCCCGTACGGGCCTTGCCGACGAATTCCGGTTCGATCCGGGCCAGATCCATCGCCGCCGCTGCCGCCCTGGCAACATCGGAAATCGAGACGTTGCGGCCGCTGCCGATATTGAACACCCGGTTGGCTGCGGCGGGATGGTCGAGTGCCAGCAGGAACGCCTGTACTACGTCGTCCACATGCACGAAGTCGCGGCGCTGCCCGCCATCCTCGAACACCAACGGCCGCTCGTTATTCAGCAATCGCGACGCGAAGATCGCCAGCACGCCGGTATACGGATTGGAGAGCGCCTGGCCCGGCCCGTAGACGTTGAACAACCGCAATGCGACGCCCTCGATCCCGTAAGCCGGGGGCGCACACAGGATCATTTGCTCCTGCATGTATTTGGTGATCGCGTACACGGATGCGAGCCGCGTTTGTTTCCATTCCGGCGTCGGGGCGGGCACGAGCACGGACCCGTCCGGCCCGAGCGGGTCCCAGCCCGCGCCTACCTGGCGCGCCGGGCGTATCACGTCCTGCATCACGGTGCCGTCGGTCGTGGTGTAGAGGCCTTCGCCATAGACCGACATCGAGGATGCCACTACGACGCGCTTCACCGGCCTGTCGATCAGCGCCTGGCAGAGACAGGCAGTGCCGAGATCGTTGACCGCCACATAACGCTCGATCAGGTACATGCTCTGGCCGACGCCGACGTCGGCCGCAAGATGGACGACCTTGTCGATGCCATCCAGCGCACGGCCGAGCGCTTCGCCGTCACAGATATCGGCCTGGACCAGTTCGACGTCGTCTGGCACGGATTCCGAGGTGGCGCCGTGCGGATGCACCTGCTCGATCAGGCTGTCATAGACACGGACAGTATCGCCGCGCGCCAGCAGGGCTCGCACCACATGCCGGCCGATGAAGCCTGCCCCGCCCGTGACCAGAACCCGATCCGTCATAAGCCGCCCACTCCGTGCACCTGTTCGGTGACGGTATCTTCGAGAAGAAGAAGGTCCCCCGCAACAGGCTAGTCGGAATGCAGCATGACTGTGATCGCCGTATCCTGGGCACCGATCCGGAACGCGCATGCATCGAACGAAGGCGGGCCGTACCTGATCTTTGGATTACGCGAGAAGCCCGACGCGTTCTGTGGAATTCCAAACAGGTTGTGACGCATGTGTCCGAGATCCGTTTCGTCCTGATAGGCCGCGACGGCATAGGTTCCAGAAGCCACATCCTGAATCGTTGTCGTAATCGTGCCGGCTTTTGCCGACACGATCGCGTGATAACTGCATCGCTCGCTCAGAAATTCAGGGTGTGTGCAGACGCCGATCCGCACATGACCTTTGCCATTCGGCACATTGGCAACCGTGATCGTAAGGCTGGCAGACCAAGCCGTCGTTCCGAACGACAGGAACAGGGCGAGCACCATCAGGCGTGCATAGGACGGCATGAGACGTCGGATCATTCGGCTTCCGGACGGACCGGTTCCTGGTTGGTGACGCCAGGCACTTGGCAGCTCGAGGCGTATCGCCTTTCCGCTAGTATTGAACTCATTGTTCGAAACCAACGTCACGAATGCTCCGGTGGATAGACCCGTCCACGCCAGGTGGAGGGCCGGCCCGAACTTGCCCGAACCAGTGCCGACCACTGGAGCGCCAGCAGCGCCAGCACGCCCACCGGATGCACGACCACGCTGCGCAGGCTCTGGTCGAACCGCCGGGCCAGCAGCAGCCTGAGCGTCGTGCCGCAGGCAAGCGCCGCTGCCGCCGGCAGGCTTGGGGCGAACAGCATCAGCGGCAGCGGCAGCACGTGACCGCCGCCGAGAACGACGGTCCAGACCGGCAGGCCGCGCGGCGTAGCCAAGCCTTCGGTGGCGTTCTTGGTCAGTCCTTCCCAGAGGTCGGTGGCATTTCCGTACATCCGGCAGGATGCGAGCCCGGTCGCGTCGAATAGCCCGGTCTGCAAACCGTGACGTCTGAACGCCCGGGGCAGGGTGAGGCCGTCATGCCGCGACGCGTGGATCGCCTCGTGGCCACCCATCGCGCGATAGGCGTCGGCACGGGCAATGAACAACTGGCCGCATCCGGCGGCGAAGCGGGGATCGATACGGCCATGGTCGAGTCCGTCCGGCCGGTAGCCCAGCAGCAGCAGGTGGATCAGCGGCAGCAGCAGCCATTCGGACCAGGTGCCGGTGATCTGGCGCGGGACGCCACTGGCCAGCCCGACCTCAGGGTTCGCCTGCATGTAGCCCGCCATACGCGACAGCGCGTCCGGCGCCAGCCGCACATCGGCGTCGACGAACACCAGCAGCTCGAAACTCGCCTCGCGACCCAGGCGCGCGCACGCATACTGCTTGCCGGACCAGCCGGCCGGCAGGACACCGCCCCCGGACATTACCCGCAGCCGCGGATCGGCGATCGCCGACAGGATGGCAGGCGTCGAATCGGTCGAACCGTCATCGAGCACCAGCAGTTCGATATCGACATCGCGATTGGCGAGCACGCAGGCCACCGCATCGCCGATATTCACAGCCTCGTCCCGGGCCGGGATCAGCACCGACACGCGCGGACGGATCGTTGCCGGCGCCGGAGTGCGTAGGCGTTTCAGATTGCCGATCGCCACCGCCAGCGGCAGCGCGGCGAGGCCGAGCGCCATCCAGCCGGCTATCGTTGCCGTTCGATCACGACTCACGCTTCCTCGCCGTGCGCCGTCGTGATGCGCTGGCCGGACAGTCGTGCACGCAGACGGCGCCACAGATCGTACGGGCCGCCCACGCCGGCGCTGCCCAGCAGCAGCCGGGTGAACCGGGCCGGGTTGCGCGCCTGGCTGTCGAGTGCGAGCTGGTCCATCGTTTCGGTCAATCCACGTTCCAGTCGGCTGGTCCACTCGGCGGGACGCACGCTCCGGTCGGCCGAGAGCGGGGTTCCGAGGCGAAGCAGGAGTTCGGGACGGCTCTCGTTCCAGAACACGTACTCCGAGGCAAGCGGCACCAGCAACGCATCGGGCAGCAGGGCCGCCAGATGGGCGATACCGGGGCGCAGCCGGATCGGGCGCACGCGCGGATCGGTGAAATCGCCCTCCGCCGTCACCCACAATATCATCCGGCCGCCCGGGCCGCCCGGATGACTCAGCACCTGCCGTGCGACGGACAGGAATCGGCGCGCGCCGGCCGCGCTGTGCTTGTCGATGCCGAAGATGCCAAGCCTGCGGAAGAACCCGTAGCGTCCGAGCGCTTCCTCCTCCATCGGCCCGAAACCCGGCCGACCGCGAAACTGCAGATCGGCCAGCAGGAGATACAGTGCCGGGTCCCACCAGGACGGGTGGTTGCCGTAGATGATCAGCGGCCGATCGTGCGGCAGGCTGCCTGTGTCGAATCCGGAAATCCGAACCGCCCGGAAGCGTCTGCGGATCGACAACCGCAGATAGAATGCGAACAGGCGGAACAGGAACTCCGACCGCGCTGCGACCGGGTCCTGGATGGTCAGGCGCTGAGCCTCGTCTCGCTCGCACCGGGTTGGTTGGATCGCACATCCTGATCCAGGCTGTCGGCCGCGATCCAGCCGGACATCATCACCATCGGCATGCCCGGACCGGGATGCGCGGCACCGCCGGCCAGATACAGCCCGTCGAGGTCGCGCGACCGGTTGCCCGGCTTGAACGCGCCGATGAAGCGTCCGTGGCTGGCCAGCCCATAGATCGCTCCGTCGAGCACGCGGTAGCGCTCGTGGATATCTGCCGGCGTCAGGATGCGCTCGACCTTGATGCGGCTTTCGAGGTCCTTCATGCCTGCGGTCCGGGCGAGCTTGTCCAGGATCACCTTGCGGTAGCCCGGCAGCATCGCGTTCCAGTCATGGTGCGGCCGCAGATACGGCGTGTGCACCAAGACATACAACGCTTCGCCGCCCGGTGGCGCCACGCCCGGCTCGGTACGCGCAGGGGCCGCGACATAGCAGGTCGGGTCCGGCGCGGGTTCGCCCTTCTTGTAGATGTAGTCGAACTCCTCCTCCGGATCGCGCGAGAAGACGAAGTCGTGGTGCAGCAAATGGTCGTAGGCGCGGTCGAGCCCGAGATACAGCACCACGCCCGAGCAGGCCGGCTCGCGCTTGCGCCGCTTGGCAAAGCTTTTCTGCGCGGCCCCGCCGACCAGCTCGCGATAGGTCCGCACGCTGTCCATGTTGGACACCACTGCGGACAGCTTCACCGTTTCGCCCGCTTCGGTCACCACGCCATCGGCGCGTCCGTTGCTCTGGGTGATGCGGGCGATGCCGGTGCTGGTACGAAACTCTACGCCGAGCCGCCCGGCCAGCTCGACCAGTGCTTCGGGCACGGCACGTGTACCGCCCATCGGGTACCAGATGCCTTCCTGCGTCTGCATGTGCGCGATGCTGCACAGCACCGCTGGCGCCAGGTATGGCGACGAGCCGACATACTGGGTGAAATGATCCAGCATCTGGCTGACCCGCTCGTCGCCGATGCGCTTGCGGATCTGCCGCGCGACGGTCGAACCCATACGCAGGCTCAGCACGTCGCGGAGCGTGCCCAGATCCATGTTCTTCTTGAGATCCATGGTGTCGGAAATGTCTTCGACCGACCGCCAGAAAAAGAACTTCCGGCTGACATCGTGCAGCTTCTCGCTCAGCGCCAAAAAGTCGATGTAGCCCTGCTCGGTATTGGTCTCGCCGGCACCGGAAAAGCCGCGGAGGCGCAACGCCATGGTGGCGACGTCCTCGTCGAGGTCGAGCACCGCGCCATCGTCGAAGAAGCAGCGCCATTGCGGATCGAGCCGCCTGAGGTCGAGGCTGTTCTCCAGGCGGTCGTTCGCTTCGCCGAAGATGCGTGCCAGCACCGACGGCACCGTCAGGATGGTCGGACCCATGTCGAAGCGGTAGCCGGCTTCCTCGTAGAGCGCTGCCTTGCCGCCGAGCCAGTCGTTCTTTTCGAACAGCACGACCTTGTGCCCACGCGCTGCCAGCGTGCAGGCCGCGGCAAGACCGCCCAGTCCGGAACCGATGATGCCGACAGGATCGATCACGATACTTCCCCTTCGAGCACCGGCTCCATCGGAGCGCCCGGCGTTCCGGTCCAATGCATTTCCGTATCGATCGGGGTCAGGCCCAGATCGTCCGCCAGCAGCTTCGCGGTGATGCGCGCGCCCTCGAAAATCACCGGCAGGCCGCTGCCCGGATGGGTGCCGCCACCGACCAGATAGACCCCATCCAGATCTTCGTAACGATTATGCGGCCGGAACTGCAGCATCTGGGTTAGCGAATGGGCAAGATTGAAGACCGCACCACGATGCACGCCGAGGTCGTCACGCCAGTCATCCGGCGTCATCATCTTTTCGAACACGATCCGTTTCTCGATATCGGGTACTCCGGCCCGGCACAGCCGATCCAGGATCAGGCGGCGGAATTTCGGCGCTTCGGTTTTCCAGTCGATGCCGCCGGTCCGTTCATGCCCGACCGGCACCAGCACATACAGCGTGGAATGGTTCGGCGGCGCCAGCGCAGGGTCGGTCACGCATGCATTCTGGAGATAGAAGCAAGGTTCGCCGGGCGGCACGCGTCCTTCCTCGACATCCTGCAGGGTGCGCCGGTAATCCTCGGACAGATAGATCGTGTGGTGCGCCAGGTTCTCGAGCCGGCCTTCTATGCCGAGATAAAGCATGAAGGTGGAGCAGGAGAGTTTGGCACGGCCGATACGCCGGTCATTCCAGCGCTTGCGGAGCCCGTTCGGCACCAGATTGGTCATCGCCTGGAGGAAGTCCGCGTTGACCACTACCGCATCGGCCTTGGTGATTCCGGCATCGGTCCGCACGCCCACCGCACGCCTGCCCTCGAACAGGATCTCGCGCACCGGTTCGCCCAGCTTGATCTTGGTGCCCATCTGCCGGGCCGCATCGGCCATCGCCCGCATGATCGCGCCGTGTCCGCCGCGCGGATGGAAAATCCCGAACTCGTATTCCATGAATGCCAGGATCGTGAACAGGCTCGGGCAACGATACGGCGACATGCCGAGATATTTGCTCTGGAACGAGAAGCCGAGCCTGACCCGTGGGTCCTTGAACCAGCGCTTCAGATCCTGGTCGACCGAGGTAAACGGCCGCAAGAGCCTCAAGGACTTCAGCACTTCAGGTTTCAGCAGATCCGCCGCGCTGTTGAACGGGCTTTCCAGCACCGGTCTGAAAGCCGCCAGCTTGGCACGGTTGTCGGCCATGAAGGCCGGGATCGCCGCGGCATCTTCCGGACTGAGCAGGGCCACCGACCGCTGCAGCCGGGGAATGTCGCTGCTGGCGCTGATGCGGGCGCCGCCCTCGAAGATCACGTCGTAATGGGTATCGAGCCTGATCAGCTCGACCACGTCCTCGAGCCGCCGGCCGCAGGTCGCGAAGATATCGGCCAGCACCCGCGGATACAGAAAGAACGTCGGTCCCATATCGAAATGGAACCGACCGTGCGACGACGGCGCCTCGATGGTGCCGGATCGTCCTCCGACCCGGTCGTGGCGTTCGAATAGCGTGACATCTGCCCCAGCCTGAGAGAGCAGCATTGCTGCCGCAAGACCGCCGGGACCGGCACCGATGATTGAGACAGGACGCATCATTCGACAAGAAGCTTACATGCTTCGTTCCCCCTTACCAGTCACGGACACGGCCGAAATCTGCCTCTGGGCGGGTGCTGCTTGCACTCTGCGGCGCTTCATCCCATCACAAGCTTACTAGGCCGGCCGATTGCGGGCGGATCATGAGCGGCTTCGGATGCTGTCCGGGCCTCGAAAACCCTGGAGCGGCCTGATGGCGGACTTCCGTTCGATCTATCGCCACGGCTTCGCGCGTGTCGCGGCCTGCACCCTTCCAGTGGCCCTGGGCGACCCAGTGCACAATGCCGAGACCACGGCCTCGCTTGCCTCCATGGTGGGGGAGCAGGGCGCGATTCTGGCGGTTTTCCCCGAGCTCGGCATCTCCGGCTACGCGATCGACGATCTCAGGCTGCAGGACGCCCTGCTCGATTCGGTCGAGCAAGGCCTGATGCTGCTGGCCGAACGGAGCACGACGCTGCTGCCGATCCTGCTGGTCGGCGCGCCGCTCCGGCATGAGGGCGCGCTGTTCAACTGCGCGGTGGCGATCCATCGCGGACACATTCTTGGCGTGGTGCCGAAATCCTACCTGCCGAACTACCGTGAGTTCTATGAGGCCAGGCAGTTCGCGCCGGGCGTCGGGCGGACCGGCGAAACCATCCGGATCGCCGGCAATCCGGTCCCGTTCGGCACCGACCTGCTGTTCGAGGCGGAGGACGTGCCCGGCTTCGTGCTGGCGACCGAGATCTGCGAGGATGTGTGGGTGCCGCTGCCGCCGAGCACCCATGCCACCCTGGCCGGCGCCACGGTCATCGCCAACCTGTCGGCCAGCAACATCACCATCGGCAAGGCCGAGACCCGTCGGTTGCTGTGCCAGGCGCAGTCGGCGCGGTCGCTGTGTGTCTATCTCTATGCCGCTGCGGGCGAGGGGGAATCAACCAACGACGTCGCCTGGGATGGGCAGGTCTCGATCTTCGAGGCGGGCGCGCTGATGGCCGCGTCCGAGCGCTTTCCGTCCGGCCCCCAGTCCGCGATCGCCGACATCGACCTGGACCTGCTGCGCCAGGAGCGGGCGCGGATGAACACCTTCGACGCCAACCGGTCCGCCAATCGGCCCAATCAGGTGGCATACCGGCGCATCGCCCTCCGCCTCGACCCACCTGCCGGCGATCTGGGCCTGCGCCGTCCGCTGGAACGGTTCCCGTTCGTGCCGTCCGACCCGGCCCGGCTCGAGCAGGATTGCTTCGAGGCCTACAACATCCAGGTGTCGGCGCTGATGCAGCGGATGCGGGCGATCGGCGTGAAGCGGCTGGTGATCGGCGTGTCCGGCGGGCTGGACTCGACCCAGGCGCTGATCGTGGCCGCGCGTGCCGTCGATCGGCTCGGCCTCGAACGCAGCGCCATCATGGCCTACACCATGCCCGGCTTCGGCACCGGCGACGACACCAAGCGCAATGCCGTGGCGCTGATGACCGCCCTCGGCGTCACCCAGGCCGAGCTCGACATCCGCCCGTCCGCGACCCTGATGCTGCAGCAGATGGGCCATCCGTTCGGGCGCGGCGAGCCGGTCTACGACGTCACCTTCGAGAACGTGCAGGCGGGCTTGCGTACCGACTACCTGTTCCGGCTGGCCAACCAGCATGACGGCATCGTGGTCGGCACCGGCGACCTGTCCGAGCTCGGGCTCGGCTGGTGCACCTACGGCGTCGGCGACCAGATGTCGCACTACAACGTCAATGCCGGGGTGCCGAAGACGCTGATCCAGCATCTGATCCGCTGGGTCATTTCATCCGCGCGGTTCGAGCCGCCGGTGCTGGAAACCCTCGGCGCGATCCTGGACACCGAAATCTCGCCGGAACTGGTTCCCGCCGGCGAGGACCGTATTCTGCAGAGCACCGAGGCGAAGATCGGCCCGTATGCGCTGCAGGATTTCACCCTGTTCTACCTGCTGCGCTACGGTTTCCGCCCGTCCAAGGTGGCGTTCCTGGCGCTGATGGCCTGGGAAGATGCTGCGAGCCATGCCTGGCCGCCCGGATTCCCGGACATCAAACGGGTCGAATTCCGGCTGCCCGAGATCCGCCACTGGATGGAGGTGTTCCTGCAACGCTTCTTCGGCTTCAGCCAGTTCAAACGCTCGGCCGCGCCGAATGGCCCTAAAGTATCCGACGGCGGCTCCCTCTCGCCCCGCGGCGACTGGCGCGCGCCGTCCGACGGCAACGCCCGCGCCTGGCTCGAGGAACTGCGCGCGAACGTGCCGACGGAGTAACCGTCTGGCCCGGACTTTATGCTGCGGAAACGAACAACCGCATGTCCCACCAGATTTTCTGGTGCCGTGACGATGTGAGCTGATGGAATTCCGGGTGATCCGGGTTGATGAGAATGTTCGTCTCCATCCGTGCCACCACGCTCGGCACGAACAGGAGTGCTGAACGCTTCTCATGCTGCCACCGCTCCCCGAATGCACGGGATGCCGCGCAGGTGGGATCATCCCAGCCGGGCAGATGGGCGGGCGTGAGGTCTTCGAAGCTGACCCCGTTCGGAATGGTGATTTCGATGAAATGCTGGCTGGGCGGCATGAATCCACTGCCATGGACCAGCTTTTCCAGCATTCCGGTCGAGTAATGCTCCGCGGCATAGATCATCGGGCTACGCGTCGTGTTCCACCGGCCCGGGCTGATGGTGGACCCGGTTGCGTCGTAGATCGGATAGCCACCGCCCGGGTCCCCGATGCGATAGGCACGCATCACTCGGTCGAGCGTCTGAGCCGTCACACGGCGGTCCCGTGCTTGAGGCCGCCAAGGATATCCAGGACCACGGGACGGCCGTACTCGCTTGCCAGGACGACATCCATCGGACGCTGTCCCTCGAGCAGCGGATGCGGCCGGAACAGGAAAGCACGCGCGGCCTCTTCGCCACCCCAGACGTCGATCGCCGATACCCACACCTCGGCGACCCGGGCTACGCGGCCGCCTTCCTCGGGCGTCAGAACCGCCGTGTCGCCGTCTGCAAGGGCAAATGCCTTGCGACGCCGGGACAGGGTGGCCTTGGGGATGATCCGGGACGCGAAGGCGCCGTCGCCCGGTGCGACCGCCCGTGCCACCTCATCCAGCACCGTTACCGACAGACCTTTCTCGACCTCGCGCATCAGGCTCATCACAGGCATCGGGCCTCGGTGCCGGCCATTGCCGCCGATGCGCAGAATGCTGGTCGCCACTCTCTCCGCTGCTGGCATCAGGTCCGCCCTCCTGGATCATCTGGAACTAAATGTAGGATCAGATGATATCGATGCCAAGCCTGTTGTTTAGCTGCAGATCAGGCAACCAGATTACCAGCGGTAGGTCAGCTTGCCGATCACGTTGCGGCTGGCGCCGAAGAAGCAGCCGAACGACGCCGAGTAGCAGCTCGACACGTAGCGTGTATCGAGCAGGTTCTGTGCGGTGACCTGCAGCAGCGCGCCGTTTAGCGACGGCATCGCATTGCCGAGTGCGTACTGGATCTGCGCGTCCACCAGCGTGTAGTTCGGCGTCACGCTCTCGACCGTCTGGTCGGCCAGCGTGTTGCCGTTGTAGCGAACGCCTGCACCGAAGCCCAAGCCCGCAAGCCTGCCGTCGCCGATGTCGTAATGGCCCCACAGCGACGCATATTGCGCCGGGATCTGCGTCGGACGCTTGCCGATCAGCGCGCCGCTACCGCTCTCGTAGGAAACGTCCTGATACGTGTAGGACGCGATGACGTTGAGCCGGCGGGTGATGTTGGCATGCGCTTCCAGTTCGATTCCCTGCGAGCGGATGCCGCCGGTCTGCACGCTTGCAAACAGGTGCGCCGGGTTGGGATCGGCCACCAGTACGTGGCTTTCGGTCAGGTGGAACAAGGCGGCGGTGATGAACGCGTCGATGTCGCGCGGCTGGAATTTCAGACCGACCTCGTATTGCTCACCCTTGGTCGGCATGAACGGACGGCCGGAGAAATCCACCGAGTTGGCCGGCTGGAACGAGCGGGCGTAATTGAAGTAAGGCGAGAGCCCGGCCGGGAAGGCATACAGGATGCCGGCGCGCCAGGTGAAGGCACGGTCGAACTGGTTGAAGCTGCTGGCTGGATAAAGCTGGTTGCGCGTGTCGATCTGCGACCAGTCCTCGCGACCGCCGATCTGCAGATGCAGATGACCCCAGGCAATCTGGTCCTCGGCGAAAATCGCTTCCTGGTTGGTGGTGACACCCTCCGCCGTGGTCAACGACGGAGACGGAATCGTCTGGTTGGAGTTGGGCGCAAAGATGTCGATCGAAGGCGCCGACCCGTAATAGAAATTGTAGCCATCGCGCAGGTTCTGCCAGTTCACGCCGGCAAGCACGCTGTGCTGCAGCGGGCCGGTATCGAAGTGACCGAGGATCTGCTCCTCGAGCGTGATGGTGTCGTAATGTTCCTTCGAGCCGGCCGTGAACCGGTCGAGGGTGCGATCGTCGGCTTCCAGCGAACCGCTGCCATAGACCTGCTTGTAATCGGTGCCGACCTGGGCGTAGCGGGCAACCGAGCGCACGGTCCACTGGTCGTTGAAATGATGCTCGAGCTGATAGCCGATCGAGGCCTGCGACCGGTCGAACTTCTCGAAGCCGTTGTCTCCGGTATAGACGTTCTCGGAAATCTCGCCGTTGCGGTTGGGCAGGATGGAGCCGTCCAGCGGCACCGTGCCGTAACCGCCGCCGCGCGGATCGTGCTGATAGAAGCCGTTGATGGTGAGCGTGGTCTGGTCGTCCGCCAGCCACGAGACCGATGGTGCGACGGCGTAGCGCTTCGAACGCGTGTGTTCGTCCTGCGAGCCGGACGTGGTGCCGGTCGCCGCCAGCCGGTACAGGAAGTGTCCGGACTGATCCAGGGCTCCACCGAAATCCGCGGTGCCGCGCACATAGCCGTATGTGCCGCCCTCGATCGACAGCATGTGGATCGGATCGAGCACCGGCAGCTTCGACGTCAGCGCCACCACGCCGCCCGGACTTGCCTGGCCATATAGCACCGAGGGCGGGCCTTTCAGCACGTCGATCCGATCGAGCAGGAACGGGTCGATCTGCTGCGTCGCATAGAACGCCCCGTTGAACAGCTTGAGCCCGTCGAGGAACTCGTCGATCCCGTCGACGGCGTTGAAGCCGCGTATGCTGATCTGGTCGTAGCGTGTCGAGAAGCCGCGATTCTCGCTGGCGATGCCGGAGGTGTAGCGCAGCGCCTCGCCCAGGGTGCGCACGTTCTGCTGGTCCATCTGCGCACGTGTCACCACCGAGACTGCCTGCGGCGTGTCGATCAGCGGCGTGTCGGTTTTCGTGGCGGCGTTCGATCCCTTGGGCACGAAGCCGTTGCGCTTCGAGCCATGGCCGATCACCGACACGATTTCCGGTGCGGCGCCGCTGGTGCCGGAAGCCGCGGCCTGGGGTGCGGACCGGGCCGAGTCCTGTGCCGCGGCAGGATACGCAACCAGCGGCAGCAGGGCAGTCGACAGCATCAGCGATTGAGACATTGTCCGGCGGCGCGGCTGGCGTCCTGGTCGGTCCTGCATCGGGAAATCCTCTGTGGGTTGAAACGGGTCAGACATGTTCGGCAGTGCGTGAGCGGGTCTGCCGGCGTCGCGTTCGCAGGCGTCGCCACCAGGGCAGGAAGCCGGTGATAGCCAGGCCCGCAGTGACGACCCCGAGCAGCAGAACCAGCAGGCGGGTCGGCAGGCCGAAAACCTGACCACTATGCAGCGGATAGAGCGCGCGCAGCACCAGTCGTCCGGTGCCATCGAGGCGTGGCTGGTCGATCCAGGCGACGTGTCCGGTGCGCCGATCGATCGAGTAGGTCACCCGTCCGAAATTCTCATAGAGCGATGTTCCGTCGGGTGCGAAGCCGACATCGTAGAAATCGTGCGCGGGATCGTCCGTCATCGCCACCGGCGCCAGTGACGGCGTCTGCTTCGATGCGGTCTCGACGGCGATCCGTTCGGCGGTGGCGAACCCGATCGTCGGGCCGGACGAGGCAGGCGTGGCCGGCTGTCGATCGAACGGGGATACTCGTGGCGGCGACAGCATCTCGACCAGTGGCCTGAACAGCTCGTCGTAGAAATTCATCGCGACCGACGTGGTGGCCAGGATCGTCAGCGGAACCAGCAGCCACAATCCGCCGACACGATGCAGTTCCGGCATCGGCCGCCGGTCGAGACGGGCCCGTGTGGTGCCCCACGCCGGACGCCAGCCCGCCAGCCACGGTCGCCGGCGCGGCCAGGTGATCCAGACCCCGAGGCCGTTCGAGGCAAGCCAGGCAAACGCCATGATGCCCATGAGCCAGCGCCCGGGCGTGCCGGCGAGCAGCGTGTAGTGCAGCAGGTAGATTGCCTGGAACAGATGCGGGCGATCGATTCCGGCGCCGCTGCCGCGCATGCCGACCACGCGCGCATCGGCCGGATCGACAAAAACCTGGTCCGCGCCATCGATGATCGCATCGTGTCCGTTCGAGTGCAGCGCGCCGACACCCACATGCAGCACATGTCCCGGCTGCGTCTGCAGATCGAAGCTCTGGATCCGCCAGTCGGGATGCGCCTGCTGCAACCGCTGCACCAGGTCGAGTGCCGGCAGAACGGGGCGCGCGGGAATGGCGAACAACGCCGGATTGAGCGCCGCATCCAGCCCGCCGCGAAACACCAGCAGGCATCCCGTCACCGCCGCGATCAGCAGGAACAGCGCCATGACCAGCCCAAGATAGCGATGCGTGACGAAAACCAGCCGGCGCAGCTCAATCCCAGGCATGCGAGACCGCACAAATCGCGAACGCGTAGAACAACGCATGCTGGGCCAGCACGGCGTCTTCGCCGGCATCTCCCTGGTGCCCGGCATGCATGTTGGTCAGCAGCATGACCGGTCGTCCGCTGGTGGATCGGTCGCGCAACCGGGCCACCCATTTGGCGGCCTCCCAGTAGCCGAGCCGATCATCCAGCAGTCCGGCGGTTGCCAGCACCGCCGGATAGTTCTGCGTCCGGATCGTCTCGTAGGGCGCATAACCCGCGATCGACCGGAACATCGCCGGATCGGACGGATCGCCCCACAGCGACAGGGCCGATGCCACCAGCGGGTTGCTGTCGTCCTGCATCGTGTTCAGCACATCCACG
This sequence comes from Janthinobacterium lividum, assembly GCA_050954785.1. Taxonomy (GTDB): domain Bacteria; phylum Pseudomonadota; class Alphaproteobacteria; order Acetobacterales; family Acetobacteraceae; genus Lichenicola. Next base: position 18,513 of record JBPBQO010000063.1, read on the forward strand.
AACGGCACCTGCCCGATCGCGCCCGCGAACAGGTCGGGCCTCCGGTTGATCGCGCCGCCGATCAGGATGCCGCCTGCCGAGAAACTATGTCCGACGATGCGCCCGGCGCCCGTATGGCCCGTATCGACGAGATGCGTGGCGCAGTCGATGAAGTCGGTGATCGTGCGCGGTTTTCCGGTCGTCAGGGTCTGGGTATACCAGCCCATTCCGCGCTCCGAGCCGCCGCGCACATGCGCGATCGCCACCATCCAGCCGCGATCGGCCAGTGACAGGTCAGGTGCCGAAAATTCCGGTGGCAGTGAAAATCCATAGGCGCCATAACCATACAGCATCAGCGGCGCCCGGCCGTTCATCGGCGTCGTGCGGCTGCGGAGCAGCGAGATCGGCACCAGGACGCCGTCGGCGGTCGGCGCCAGCAGCCGCTCCACCACGTAGTCGTCCGGACGGACCCGCGCCACCTTCTGCCGCCAGATCAGCGAACGCACGCCGGTCGCCATGTCGACCGTCTCCCACTGGACCGGCAGGCGCGGCGACTGGCAGGAGAACCGCACCAGCGTGCTGTCGTATTCGGCATCGGTGTCGAGCGCCAGCACGTAGGCGGCGTCCTCGCAGCCGATCCGCCGTTCGCCATGACCGTCGCGGGCGATCGTTACCAGCATCGGATTGGCATCGACCCACTCGATCCGGGCGAAATGATCGCGGAACGCACGCATCTCGGCAATGTAGTTGCCGGGTTGATACGCGATCCAGTCCCGCCAGTGCGCCCGGTCCGGCGTCTGTACCGGCGCCAGCATCAGCTTGTTGTCGACGGCGCCGTCGGCATTGGTGCGCACCACGAACCGGTCGCCCCAGTGCTCGATCGCATAGCGCAGTCCGGCCGTACGCGCCTGCATGATTATGGGCATCGCGGTCGGGTCGGTGGCCGGGATCAGCCGTATTTCCGACGTCGATCCGTTCTCGATGGTGATCAGCACGTAACCGTTCGAGGCGGTGCGCGACAGGGCGATGAAGAAGGCGGGGTCGTGCTCTTCGTAAACCAGCACGTCGGCGCGTCCCGACAGCGCACGCCGGAACACCTTCGTAGGACGGCTATGCTCGTCGCGCAGCAGCCAGAAGATCGAGGCACTGTCGGGCGAAAACACGAACTCGCCGTAGCAATCCCCGATCGGCGGAAAAACCGGCTGCTTCGTGTCGAGGTCGATCACGTGCAGGCTGAAATGCTCGTCGCCACGCTCGTCCACGGTCCAGGCCAGGAAGCGCCCATCCGGACTGTGCGCCGGTCCTTTAAGCGAGGAGAGCCGGTAATAGCGCTTGCCGCGCGCCGCCGCGTCGAAATCGAACAGCAGTTCGGCGGCGCCACCTGCGCGTGGCCGGCGCAGATAGACTGGCTGCTGCGCACCGGGCCGCGTTTCGGACCAGTACGACCATGCACCGTCCGGTTCCGGCGGGCCCGCGCCGTTGCCGGTGCTGCGGCCTCGCATCTCGCGCAGCAGTTCCGCTTGCAGCGCGTCGGTCGGGTGCATCACCAGGGCGCAATAGGCGTTCTCCGCGTCCAGGTGCACACGGATCGCCGCCTTCAGGCTGTCCGGATGCAGCAGCCTGTTGAACCAGTCCGGATTATGCAGCCACTGGTACTCGTCGGTCCGCACCATCCCCCAGCGCTTGAGACGCACCGGATGCTTCGCCGTCACCGGTGCGGGCGGCAAGGTGAGGGCGCGAACCGCCTCCACCATCGCGATATCGGCCGCCCGCGCAAATCCCGGACGAAGCACCAGCACCGCAGCGGATCCGGCGAGCAGCGCACGTCGGCCGACGCGCGTCGTGCTGGTCATCGCCGCCGGGCCTGCGTCGAAGGAACTGTTCCGCATGATCGATTATGTTTCGCTTCGCGCTTCATCGTCTTGCTCGGACGGGCCGATCATCGCGGTGGATGGCCAATCGACGCCCGCGCGTGGAACCGGCTCAAACCACTGCGCGTGGCGGTTCCGCACGGCCGAGCCGCGAATGCCGGTAGCCGTAGCCGATATAGGCGGCAATTCCCAGCACCAGATAGCCGACCAGCAGCGACAACGGCAGCATGTTGCCGTGCAGCGCGTTGCCGACCAGGTCGATCAGCAGCGGCGACGCCATCAGCAGACAGAACACCACGCCGAGCGTCGGCACGGTGCCGATCCAGACGCCGTTCACCCTTATCCCGCCAAGCGGCACCCGGAACGGTCGCGGCGCATCGGGGAAGCGGTTGCGATGCCACATCACGGTGACGCACACGATGCCGAACGACGCTGTCGTGCCGAGGCTGACCAGGTCGCCGATGATGGCGATCGGCAGGGTCGCGGCGGCGGCCGCCATGCATACGCCGAGCATGATCGTGCCGAGCCAGGGGGTGCGGCGCGTCGGATGCAGCCGGCCGAACAGCGACGGCAGCAGCCCGTCGCGCGCCATGGTGTAGAAGATGCGGGACTGCCCGTAGGTCAGCGACAGCAGCACCGACGACAGGCCGGCAACCGCGCCGAACTTCACGACCAGCGCCAGTGCAGGATAATGCATCGCGTCGACGGCGATCGCGAGCGGGTCCGGCACGCCCAGGCGCTGATACGGCACCACGCCGGTCAGCACGGCGGCCACGCATAGATACGCTGTCGTGCTCAGCAGCAGCGCCGCAAGAATGCCGCGCGGCATGTCGCGCTGCGGATTACGCGCCTCGGCGCCCGCGGTCGAAACCGTTTCGAAGCCCATATAGGCAAAGAAGATGACCGAGGCGGCGCGAAAGATGCCCGGTACGCCGAACCGGAACCCGCCCTGGTTCGGCGGGATGAACGGCACCCAGTTTGCGCGATGGATCGCGCCGATGCCGAACAGCACGAAGAGCAGCAACACTCCCAGCTTGATCACCACGATGACGCTGTTCACCGCCGCTGATTCCGCGACGCCGCGCACCAGCAGAATAACCACCGCGGCGATTGCCAATATCGCCAGCAGGTTGAATCCGCCGCTCCAGACCAGATGCTGACCGTCGGGTGCAGTCACGGTCGAGATCATCGACACATGGAGCCAGGCCGGCACGCTCATGCCGAGATCGGCCAGCAGCGACGCGAGATACCCCGACAGCCCGGACGACACCGCCGCGCCGGCAATGCCGTATTCGAGCAGCATCAGCCAGCCGATCACCCAGGCGCTGAGTTCGCCGGTGGTGGCGTAGGCGTAGGTGTACGCCGAGCCCGCCACCGGCATCGCCGAGGCGAGTTCGGCATAACAGAGGGCTGCGAACACGCAGGCCATCCCGGCCAGCACGAACGACAGCAGGATCGCCGGGCCGGCATAATTGGCGGCGGCGTTTCCGGTCATCACATAGATGCCGGCGCCGATGATCGAGCCGACACCGAGCAGGGTAAGCTGCAGCGGTCCCAGCGACCGCAGCATGCCGGTTTCGCCTGCTTCCCGCGTGATCGCCTCGGGCGTCTTGCGTTGAAGCAGCCTGCTGGAGACTGTCTGCATAGAGAACCTCGACGCGAATGATGCTGATTGTCGCCATAGAAGCCGGTTTGCCACGAAAAGCATACAGGATCGGGCGGATCATCGTCGTGACCGGGTCATCGGCGTATCATGAATGGCTTCGGCCCGGTTGCGACGATGATCGGCCTGCGCGGGCATGGCATATGCGCCAGGGGCCCGCTACCACGGTGCCGTCCTCAGACAGCCGGGAAATCGCATGTCCGATCCTTCTCACCGAGCCCACTCGGTGCAGACTCAGCAGCCCGCTCCCGAGATGATCCGGTTTCGCGATCTGTTGGCGGACGCCTATGGCCAGCATCCGCCACTGCACACCCTCTCGATCCAGGCGGCGCGCGCGGTGGCCGAAATCGTTCGCGCCCCCTGGGCCAGCGGCGGCCCGACAATGCTGGAAACGCGGGACCATTTGATCGAATCCGGCGGCTTGTCGCTTCGGCTGCGCGTGCATCGGCCGAAGCAGGAGCCGGATGGCGTGCTGGTTTATGTCCATGGCGGCGGCTGGACGCTGTTCTCGATGGACACGCATGACCGGGTGATGCGCGAATATGCGGGCCGGGCCGGCATCGCGGTGGTCGGCATCGACTACACGCTCGTTCCGGAAGCCGTGTTTCCGCGACAGGTGGACGAGGTGACGGCCCTGGTTCGGCTGCTGCGACAGCCCGATGCACAGGACTGGCTCGGCTTCGACCCTATCGGCCTGCCGATCGCGATCGGCGGGGACTCGGCTGGCGGCAACCTGGCGATGGCCACCGCCCTAACCCTGCGCGACGCTGGCGAGATCGACTATCTGCAGGCCGTCATTCTCAACTACGCGGTGGTGGATACCGATGAAACCCGCCCATCGTATCGACGGTATG
>JBPBQO010000064.1:0-22321 GCA_050954785.1 Janthinobacterium lividum
TTCGATGCAGTGTCGATGAGCGCCAGTTGCAACCATGTTCCCGGAAGGTCCGGTTCCAGATCCTCCTGTTCGGCAATCAGCGCGATCGCGTCCGCTGCGTCGAAACCGGTCCATGACTGGTATCGCGCAACCTCCGGATCCGATCGGTAGCCGCACAGGTTGGCCGCGTCCGACGCCAGCAACGGCCGGAGGGTCAGGCGTGGCGAGGTCAGGCCGGCAAAAGCGCGTGTCATCGCCCGAGGCTAGACGTGTCCCGACCCTGGCCACAAGAACTGGCGCCCGTGGCATGCTATCCTGGTCCATGACCGCCACCATGCCGGAAACCTCGTGTTGCTTCTGATCCATCCATTTCGCAGCGCCGCACCCGCAGGCTCGCCTTGATCGCCCAGCTCACCGGCCTGATCGCCCATATCGATGGGGATCGCTGCATCGTCGACGTCAACGGCGTCGGCTACCTGGTGCAGGCCTCCACCCGGACCCTGTCGGCGCTGCCGCATCCGCCGGAAGTGGCGCGGGTGCTGGTCGAGACCGTGGTGCGGGAGGACGCGATCCTGCTGTACGGGTTCGCCGATACCGCCGAGCGCGACTGGTTCCGGCTGCTCACCACCGTGCAGGGCGTCGGCGCCAAGGTCGCACTCGGCGTGCTGTCGGCGCTGTCGCCGCGCGACCTGATCGCGGTGATCGCCGCCGGCGACCGCTCGAGCCTGACCAAGGCGCCCGGCGTCGGCGCCCGTCTCGCAGAACGCATCCTGAGCGAACTCAAGGAGAAGGCGGGCGGGATGCCGAGTAGTGCTGCCGGCGGCGGCATCTCGGTGTCCGGATTGTCGAGCGGCGGCGTCGAGGGCGATGCGCTGGCGGCGCTGGCCGGGCTCGGCTTCCGGCGCGTCGAGGCGCATCCGGTGGTGGTCCGCATCATCGACCGGCTGGGTAAGGACGCACGGCTCGACGTGGTCATCCGTGACAGCCTGAAGGAGCTCGCGCGATGAGCGACAAGCGCACCGTCGATCCGAAGCGGGCAGACGAGGACGCCCCCGAGGCCTCGCTGCGGCCGCAGGTGCTTGCCGAGTTCGTTGGCCAGAAAGCGAGCCGGGAAAACCTGTCGATCTTCATCCAGGCAGCGCGCGGCCGTGGCGAGGCGCTGGACCATGTGCTGCTGCATGGGCCGCCGGGCCTCGGCAAGACTACGTTGGCGCAGATCGTGGCGCGCGAGCTCGGCGTCGGGTTCAGGGCCACCTCCGGGCCGGTGATCCAGCGGTCGGGCGATCTCGCCGCGATCCTGACCAACCTGCAGCCGCGCGACGTGCTGTTCATCGACGAGATCCATCGTCTGCAGCCGGCGATCGAGGAAATCCTGTATCCGGCGATGGAGGATTTCCAGCTCGACCTGATCATCGGCGAGGGCCCGGCGGCCCGCTCGGTGCGCATCGACCTGTCGCCATTCACACTGGTCGCCGCCACCACCCGCGCCGGCCTGCTGGCGACGCCGCTCCGCGACCGGTTCGGCATTCCGCTGCGGCTCATATTCTATACCCATGACGAACTGCGGCTGATCGTCGTGCGAGGTGCGGAGAAGCTGCGGTTCGCGTTGACCGACGAAGGTGCGCAGGAGATCGCCATGCGGTCGCGCGGCACGCCCCGCGTCGCCGGGCGGTTGCTGCGCCGGGTGCGGGATTTCGCCTCGGTCGGCCGCACCAGCACCGGTCCGGTCGACCGCGCGCTGGCGGACGCCGCCTTGTCCCGGCTTGAGGTCGACGAGCTCGGGCTGGACGCGATGGACCGGCGCTACCTGAAGCGGATCGCCGAGCATCATCACGGCGGTCCAGTCGGTGTCGAGACCCTGGCCGCCGCGCTGGCCGAGGCGCGCGACACGCTCGAGGACGTGGTCGAGCCGTTCCTGATCCAGGAAGGTCTGGTGCTGCGGACCAGCCGGGGCAGGGTGCTGGCCGACCGCGGCTGGAAACATCTCGGCCTGAAGCCGCCACCGTCCGACCGGCTCGGCCAGTTCGACCTGCTGGCCGAGGACTAGCCGGGATGGCGGCGCATCGCGTGCAGTTCCGCGTCTACTACGAGGATACCGATGCCGGCGGGGTCATGTACCATGCGCAGTATCTCGCTTTCGCCGAACGCGGCCGCAGCGAGGCGTTGCGCGATGCCGGCGCGTCGGCGGCGTCCCTGGTCGAGCAGCACGGTATCGCGTTCGTGGTCCGCCGCGCTTCGCTCGAATATCTCCGGCCGCTGCGACTCGATGATCTGGTAACGGTCACCACCGAAGTTGCCGATCGCCGTTCCGCGAGCGTGCGTCTGCGACAGACATTGGAGCGGGACGGGGTAGTGCATGCCACGATCGATGTGACGCTTGCGACCATCCGGATGAGCGACGGCCGTCCGGTGCGCGTGCCCGAGCCATGGGGTGAGATAATGGCTTCGCTTGTCGCAACCAGTGAGACAAGCCCCGCATGAGCTGGAGCCTGCTCCAGGATTAAAACGTAGCCACATGCAACAGGCTACGGGACAAAGCTTCTGCTCCGGCTGAAAACCCTCTAGGGAAGCGCGGCGAAGTGGCAGCGCCGTGCACCGACGTTCGATTTTGGTGCCCGATGCTGTCCGAATGGCAGAATGGAGGCGCGTTTGGATCGGGCGGTTGATGCGGCGAATCTGGCTGCAGCCTCGGGCGGGGATCTCTCGCTCTGGGGCCTGTTCGTGCAGGCCTCTTTCGTCGTCAAGCTGGTGATGCTGGGGCTGATCGCCGCAAGCATCTGGGTCTGGGCAATCATCTTCGAGAAGACCCTCTCGATCCGCCGCGCCAACAAGCAGGCAGCCGCGTTCGAGGACCGGTTCTGGTCCGGCGGCAGCCTGGACGATCTGTACGAGACCGAAGGCGCCAAGCCGTCGCATCCGATGGCCGCCGTGTTCGGCGCCGCCATGGGCGAGTGGCGGCGCAGCGCGCGGGTGGCCGGTGCGGACCTCAGCCGCGGCAGCGTTACCGAGCGCGTCGATCGTGCGATGGCGATCACAGTGACGCGTGAGCTGGAGCGGCTCGAGCGCTGGATGATCTTCCTCGCCACGGTCGGTTCGACGGCGCCGTTCATCGGACTGTTCGGCACCGTGTGGGGCATCATGCATTCGTTCTCGGCCATCGCGGCAATGCACAACACCAACCTGAGCGTTGTCGCTCCGGGTATCGCCGAGGCACTGTTCGCCACCGCGATCGGCCTGGTCGCGGCCATCCCGGCAGTCATCGCCTACAACAAGATCAACAACGACCTTTCGCGGTTCGCGGCGCGCCTCGAGGCGTTCGGCACCGAGTTCGGCGCGATCCTGTCGCGCCAGTCCGAAGAGAGAACCTGAACCATGGCGATGCAGCTTGGTGGTGGCGGACGCGGTCGGGGACGGAGCCGCTATCGGCCGATGTCCGACATCAACGTGACCCCGCTGGTCGACGTCATGCTGGTGCTGCTGATCATCTTCATGGTGACGGCGCCGCTGATGACCAGCGGCGTGAATGTCGATCTGCCGAAGACCAATGCATCGCCGGTCAATGCCGACACCAAGCCGATCACCCTGACCATCAAGTCCGACGGCTCGCTCTACCTGGGCGACGACGTGGTGACCAACGACCAGCTCGTCGCCAAGCTGCAGGCAGCGGCGCAGAACGATTCCGCACACCGCATCTTCGTGCGCGGCGACCAGCATATCGACTACGGACGGGTCATGCAGGTCATGGGCACGATTACCTCGGGCGGTTTCACCCACGTGGCACTGCTCGCCGAGCAGCCCTCCGGCGGCCGGTGAGACAAGCGGATCTTTCCTGAGCGTGGCGACGATGGCCCGTACTCGACGCGACGATAATCAGGGAATGAAGCGGGCTGCCCTGATCTCGGGCGGCATCCACCTGCTGTTGCTGCTGGCGTTCATCATCGTCCTCCCGCCGGTCACCAAGCCGCCCGAGCCGCCCGAACAGCCGTCGGTCGAGATGGAGTTCGCCGGTCCGCCCGCCAAGGCGCGCAAGGGGGACCAGCCAACACCTAAGCCGGTGCCGGCTCCGTCGCAGGTAGCCAAGGAAGCCCCGGTTTCGCCGACCCCGCCCGAGCCGGTGCCGGTCGAGGAGCCGCCTCCGCCACCACCGCCGCCGACCCCGATGCCGCCGCCGCCGGACGCCGTCCAGACGCCTACGCCTCCGCTCGACATCCCGCCCAAGATCCAGGCGCCGTCGCCGGATCCGGTGAAGGCGCCACCGCCGAAGCCGGCTCCGCCGGCGCCGAGCCATGCCGTGTCGCCGCCGGTGCCGCATCCGCAGCCCGACCTGCCCAAGATGACGATGCCGTCGCACATGACGCAGCCCAACAAGACCACGAACGCCGCGCCGGACACGCATTCGCTGCTGGCGACGCTGGAGAAATTCAGGGCCGACCAGCCGCAGACGCATCCGCCGAAGTCGCGCGCCAATCCGGACCAGGGCGGCTCGCCGTCGCATGCCGGCGATGTGACGGGCTCGCTCAGCGCCGGTGCGCAGAAGGCGATCGGCAGCTCGGTGCGGCGTTGCTACTCGGAAGATACCGAAGCCAAGAACTATGCGCAGTTCACTGCCCATCTGCTGGTGACGGTGGATGCGTCCGGCGAGGCGCGCCTGGTGAACTTCAAGCCGGATACCGCAGCCCGCATGGCAGCCGACCCGGGCTACCGGGCGTTGGCGGAGCGTGCACGCGATGCGGTGCTGAACCCGACCTGCTCGCATCTGCCAATACCCGCCAACCTGCTGGGCAAGACCCAGCAGCTCAGTTTCGTCTTCCGCCCATGACGGGCCAGAGCATGGAGAACGCGATGTCGATCATCACGTCTGACACATACGGCCCGGCGCAGCGCGGCCCCAACGGCATGACCCGGCGCGGCCTGATCGGCGGCACCATCGCCGGCGGTATCATCGTGTCCCCGCTGGCGGCGCTGGCCCAGGGCGTGCCCGGCAGCGCTCCTGCCGGACCGAGCGGCAATCAGCCGGGCGAGGCGGAAATAACCGTCGACCAGGCTCGGACGGCGCCGATCCCGATCGCCATTCCGTCCTTCGGGCCAGGCATCGGCCAGCAGATGACCCAGGTGATCAGCGACGACCTCGCCGGCTGTGGGTTGTTCCGGCCCCTGAGCGATGCGGCGTCGGCCGGTGGGCCGGGCGTGCCGAACTTCGACATGTACAAGAGCATGGGCGCACACGCGCTGGCGCAGGGCACCACCTCCGGTTCCGGCAGCAGCGTCCGGGTCGAGTTCCGGCTGTGGAACACGCTGAGCGGGCAGCAGCTCCAGGGCACCGCCTACACCACCAGCGGCGGCAACTGGCGTCGGATCGCCCATATCATCGCCGACGTCATCTACGAGCGGATGCTGGGCGACAAGGGCTATTTCGACACCCGCCTTGCCTACATCGCACGCTCCGGCCCGCGCTCGCACCAGATCACCAGGCTCGCGATCATGGACCAGGACGGCGCCAACAGCCGCAACCTGACCGGCGGCGAGTGGCTGGTGCTGACGCCGCGCTTCCATCCGACGCGCGACGAGATCGCGTTCATGAGCTACGCCAACGACCGGCCGCGTGTGTACCTGTTCGATCTCGGCACCGGCCGCCAGCAGGTACTGGGCGAGTTCGCCGGCATCAGCTTTGCGCCGCGCTTCTCGCCCGACGGCAACTCGGTGGTGCTGTCGGCAACGCGTGGGGGCGGCTCGGACATCTATACCGTCGACCTCGGCAGTCGCAGCCCACGCCGGCTGACCAACTCGGGCGCAATCGACACCAGCCCCTGCTACAGCCCGGACGGATCGCAGATCGCGTTCAACTCCGATCGGGGCGGCAGCCCACAGCTTTATGTCATGGGCGCCGGCGGTGGCGGAGCCAGACGGATCAGCTACGGCTCCGGCCTATACGGCTCGCCGGTCTGGAGCCCGCGCGGCGACCTGATCGCCTTCACCCGGATCGGCGCCGGCGGCTTTTCGATCGGCGTCATGGCGCCGGACGGCACCGGCGAACGCATCCTGACCAAGGGCTTTACTGTCGAAAGCCCGACCTTCTGCCCGAACGGCCGGGTGCTGGCTTACTGCCGGCAGAGTTCCGGCGGATCGAACGGTTCCGGATTCTCGTCCGGGCTCGGACAGATCGACATTGCCGGGTTCAACGAGCGGATCATCCATACGCCGGGTGGGGCATCGGACCCGGCCTGGTCGCCGTTGAAGGGCTGAACCCATCGAAAATGCTGGCAGTAATGCAGCACCAGTCAAAAAGTTTGGTCCGGACACGCATCGTAACGGCTTCGAACACGTTGTCGACTTGACCGGAACCGAAACGACGCAGTAATCGGCGACTGGCTTTGACCGCTGTTTGCCGCTGCTCTCGCGTTCTCTGCTTCAAAAAAGGTTGGACTACACCCCAACCGGCTGCCTTGCCTTCACCCGAACCGTTTCCAGGAACGAAACCATGAAATTGAAGCTTCTCGGGGCACTCGCCCTCGTTGCGGCCCTCGCCGCGTGCTCGGACGACAAGGCAGCCAACACCGGTTCCGCTTCCGGCCTGGGCGCCACCTCGGCACCGACCGGCAGCGCTGCTCCGGGCAGCGAAGCCGACCTGGTCGCCAATGTCGGCGATCGCGTCTATTTCGATCTGGCGCAGAACACCCTGTCGAGCGAGGCACAGGCCACTCTCGATCGCCAGGCTGCATGGCTTGCCCGCTATCCGCAGGTCACCATCCAGCTCGCCGGAAACTGCGACGATCGCGGCACCGAGGAATACAACATCGCGCTGGGCAACCGCCGCGCCAATGCCGCTCGCGACTACCTGGTCGCCAAGGGCGTTTCGGCCGAGCGTCTTTCGACCATCAGCTACGGCAAGGATCGTCCGGCCGCGACCGGCGACGACGACCAGTCCTGGGCGCAGAACCGCAACGCGATCACCGCGGTTCGCTGATCGGGCGGCTTCGGGTCGGCCGCTTCGGGTAGAGGCGGACACGAGGCAGCTTCGACGCCCTGGGGGAATACTCCCAGGGCGTTTTTTTGTTCGGGCGGCGCAGCTTTCAGCACGCTGGTCCATGCTTTAGCGTCCGCCCGGCTGATTTCGAGGATTACGATGCGTCCTGTTGCTTTCGTTTCCCTTCGCGCCGCCCTCCTACTGGGCTTTGCCGCAATCGTGGCGATGCCGGGTCAGGCGTCGGCCCAGATGGACAGCCGGGAAGGGATCTCGCTGCAGAACCAGATTCTCGAGCTCCGGCACGAGGTCGAGGCGCTGGGCGGAAGCGGCGGCAATGGGGGCGGCGGGCCGCCGATCGCCCCGCCGATGGGCAGTGGCGGTCAGTCCCGGGGCAACAACGGCAATGGTGACGGGGCCGGACTGACCCCGCAATTGCTCGACAGGGTGCAGACCCTGGAGGACGAAGTGCGCACCATGCGCGGCGAACTGGATCAGCTCACCAACCAGGTCCAGCAACAGAACGCGGCTGTAACCAAGCAGCTCGGTGATATGAACTTCGCCTTGCAGCAGGGGCATGGCGGTGCGCCAGCACCGGGCGGATCGGCACCCGACGGAGGGACTGGTCCGGACATGCCCACGGCCGGCCCGGCCCCGGTTGCAGCGCCGCCGGTCCAGGTCAAGCGGACCCCGGAGAGCTCCCTGGCGGCAGGCAACGCGGCCCTGGCGCATCGCGACTATGCCGGCGCCCAGACGGCAGCGCGCGACGTGCTCGCCGGACCGCGCAGCCCCAGGCAGGTGGATGCGCAATATCTGCTCGCCCAGTCGCTGGCCGGGCAGAAACAGTATCAGCAGGCGGCGGTGGCCTATTACGACGCCTACAACCGTGCGCCGCGATCGGCCCGCGCACCGGATGCGCTGCTCGGTGTCAGCGCCTCGCTCATCGCACTCGGCGACAAGCCGTCCGCCTGCCAGGCGCTCACCAAGGTGCGTGCGGAATTCCCGTCGCCGGTGCCGCGCGTAAGTGCTGCGACCAAGGCACTTCGCAGCCGTGCCGGTTGCCGCTGACGCCAGTCACAGCGCCGATCCGCTGAGCGGGCGGCTAGGGGCCGACGAGTTCGCGGCGCTGATGATGCCGCTGGGACCATGGCCTGGAAGCGGGGCACCGACGCCGATCGCAGTGGCGGTATCGGGCGGAGCCGACAGCACGTCGCTGGCCCTGCTCGTCCGCGAGTGGACAGCGGCACGCGGGATTCGTCTGCTGGCGCTGGTGGTCGACCATGGCCTGCGGGCGAGTTCCGGGCAGGAGGCGGCCGAAACCGTTGCCCGGCTTCAGTCACATGGCATACCGGCGCGCCTGCTCGAGGTGGATGGCTTGCGGCCCGGACCGGCCATGGCCGAGCGGGCGCGGATCGCCCGCTACGAGATCCTGACCCGCGCCTGCCGGGACGCCGGCGCGATCGACCTGCTGCTCGGGCACCATGCCGGGGACCAGGCCGAGACCGTGTTGATGCGTATGCGGGCCGCCAGCGGCCCGGACGGGTTGGCGGGCATGGCCGCACTCGTAGAAACACGGGATCTGCGACTTGTACGGCCGCTCTTGTCGATAGCGCCGGCTCGGCTGCGGGCCGTGGTGAAGGCAAGCGGCATCGGCTGGGTCGAGGATCCGTCAAACCACGATCCGCGTGCCCTGCGTACCCGGCTGCGCAGCGAGCTGGGACTATCGGAGACTGGCCTGGCGCTTGGCCTGCTCGACAGCGCATCGGCGCGTGGAGTCGAACGCGCCGCGCGCCAGCGGGACGATGCGTCGGCGCTGGCGACCGGCGGTTCGTTGCGGCCGGAAGGATTCGCGCTGCTGCCCCCGGCGCTGCTGCCGGCAGGTGCGATGACAGCCTTGATCCGTACGGTCGGAGGTGCCGCGTATCGGCCGCAATCGCGTGCGATCGAGGCGCTGCTGCGACAACCGCATGCGGCTACCCTGGCAGGGACGCGGCTGACGCCGGCCGGACGGCTGGGTCCAGGCTGGCTGTTGCTGCGTGAGGCTACATCGATAGGGCCGGATCAGGACGCAGCCGATGGCGTGGTCTGGGATGGACGCTATCGACTCGAAGCCGATCGGGCAGCGGCCACAAGCCTGGCCGACGTGCTTGTATCGGCGCTGGGAGCTGAACACGTTCCGATGCGGGCCTGGTCCCGCTTGCCGGCTGCCGTGCTGTCGACGTTGCCGGTGCTTCGCCGGGAGGGCCGGCTGCTTGCGGTACCGCATCTGTCCTGGTCGGCGGAGCCGGAATGGGCTGGCTTCCGTTTCCGGTTCCAGCCTCCGTCGCCGGCTTCCGAGGCTGCGGTGTTCATGACCGGTTAATTGCGCTTGAGCAGGATGATCTCCGATGCAGGCACTTACCCCGGCGCCGGATCGTCCCAATCTAGTTGCAGAGTGTGGTGTTTTGGCAGCACGGTCGGCTATGGTCGCCGCTTCCGCCGGAATGCGGCAAGGTAACCTCGATCTTGGGTCGAGCGTGGAATTGTAAGGCAACATGAGCAATTTTGGCAGGAACCTGGCCCTCTGGGTTATCATCGCGTTGCTGCTGGTGCTGCTGTTCAGCGTCTTCCAGCCTGGTGGAAGTCAACATGCAGCACAGCAATTGGCTTATTCCGACTTCGTCGGCGACGTGAACTCGGGTCGTGTCCGCTCGGTTGTCATCCAGGAGCACAACGTATCCGGCGTGCTGACGGATGGAACCAGCTTCGAGACCTACACCCCCGAGGATCCCAATCTGGTCACGCGCCTGACCGACAAGGGCGTCGAGGTCGTGGCGAAGGCCGAGGATAGCGACGTCAATCCGCTGTTCCGCTACCTGCTGCAGTGGGCTCCGTTGCTGCTGATCATCGGCGCATGGTTCTTCGTGATGCGGCAGATGCAGTCCGGTGGCGGTCGTGCGATGGGTTTCGGCAAGTCGCGCGCCAAGCTGCTGACCGAGAAGCAGGGACGCATCACCTTCGACGACGTGGCTGGCATCGACGAAGCCAAGTCCGAGCTCGAGGAGATCGTGCAGTTCCTGAAGGACCCGCAGAAGTTCCAGCGTCTTGGCGGCAAGATCCCCAAGGGCGTTCTGCTGATCGGGCCGCCGGGAACCGGCAAGACGCTGCTGGCGCGAGCAATCGCCGGTGAAGCGAACGTGCCGTTCTTCACCATTTCCGGCTCTGACTTCGTCGAGATGTTCGTCGGTGTCGGCGCGTCTCGCGTGCGTGACATGTTCGAGCAGGGCAAGAAGAGCGCGCCTTGCATCATCTTCATCGACGAAATCGATGCCGTCGGCCGCCATCGTGGCGCCGGCCTCGGCGGTGGCAATGACGAGCGCGAGCAGACGCTGAACCAGATGCTCGTGGAAATGGACGGCTTCGAGAGCAACGAAGGCGTCATCCTGATCGCCGCGACCAACCGCCCCGACGTGCTGGATCCGGCACTGCTCAGGCCAGGCCGGTTCGACCGTCAGGTCATGGTGCCGAACCCGGATGTGAACGGCCGGGAAAAGATCCTGCGCGTGCACATGCGCAAGGTGCCGCTTGCATCCGACGTCGAGCCGAAGACCATCGCTCGCGGCACGCCCGGCTTCTCCGGCGCGGACCTCGCCAACCTGGTGAACGAGGCAGCGTTGCTGGCTGCCCGCCTCGGCAAGCGCACCGTGGCGATGCTCGAGTTCGAGAGCGCCAAGGACAAGGTCATGATGGGCGCCGAGCGTCGGTCGCTGGTCATGAGCGACGAAGAGAAGCGGATGACCGCGTTCCATGAAGGTGGTCATGCGCTGTGTGCGATACGCACGCCGGGTTGCGACCCGGTGCACAAGGCGACCATCATTCCGCGCGGCCGTGCGCTCGGACTGGTAATGAGCCTGCCGGAAGGCGATCGCTACTCCAAGAGCAAGTCCAAGCTGCTGGCCGAACTGACGATGGCGATGGGCGGGCGTGCGGCCGAGGAGATCATCTTCGGTGCCGAGAACGTATCGAACGGCGCATCGGGCGACATCAAGATGGCCACCGATCAGGCGCGTCGGATGGTCAGCGAGTGGGGCATGAGCGACAAGCTCGGCATGATCTCGTATGGCGACAACGGCCAGGAGGTGTTCCTCGGCCACTCCGTGACGCAGAACAAGAACGTGTCGGAGCAGACGATCCGCGAGATCGATGCCGAGATCAAGGCGATCATCGACCAGGCGTATATCAACGCACGGACCTTGCTCACCGAGAACATCGACGAACTCCACAAGGTCGCAAATGGCTTGCTGGAGTATGAGACACTGTCCGGCGACGAAATCCGCATGGTGCTGCGCGGCGAGCGTGTCGAACGCAAGGTGGTCGACGATCCGATGATCGAGAACCGTCGTGCTTCGGTGCCGAGCACACGCAAGCCGGAGCCGATCCCGCCGGTCGGCGGTGGTCTCGACCCGGCGCCGCAGCCGGGCTGAGCGACGCCGACGTTCAACCGTTCATAAGATCGACGAGCCCCGCGAAAGCGGGGCTCGTTTCGTATCGGGCCGATGTTCAGGCCGCTGTGGGGTAGTCGATATAGCCTTCCGGACCCTGGCTGTACCAGGTGGCTATCACGTCCGGGTTCAACGGCAGGCCATGCTCGAGGCGATTCGGCAGATCCGGGTTGGCCAGGAACGTTCGCCCGAAGGCGATGGCGTCGGCGGTTCCACTATCGAGTGCGGCCTGCGCCTTGGCTGCATCGTAGTCCGAGTTCAGGACCAGGGGCGGGGTGAACACCTTGCGGATGGACGGGGCAACCGGAGCCACTTCGGCAGCGCCGAATGTACCGTTGAAGCCGGGCTCGCGAAGTTCCAGAAATGCGATGTCCAGGGCCGAAAGACTGGCCGCGGCAGCGGTGAACAGGCCGACGGCATCGCTGTCGTTGACGCCCTGCGTATCGCCGTTCGGCGACAGGCGCACTGCGGTGCGACCGGCACCGGCAACGTCGATGACCGCCTGGGTAACTTCGGTCAGCAGGCGAATGCGGTTCTCGATCGAGCCGCCGTAGGCATCATCGCGGAAGTTGCTGTTGTCGCGAAGGAACTGGTCGATCAGGTAGCCATTCGCGGCGTGGATCTGCACACCATCGAAGCCGGCCGCGAGCGCATTGCGGGTGGCGATGCGATAATCCTCGAGCAGACCGGGGATCTCGTCGAGACGCAGCGGACGCGCTTCCTCGTATCGCTGCTTGCCGTCGTAGGTATGCGCGTCGCCGGGCCCCGTGGTTGCCGATGAGGAAACCGGTTGCGCGCCGCCGAGGAAGCTCGGATGCACGATGCGTCCCATGTGCCAGAGCTGGGCCATGATCCGGCCTCCGGCCTGGTGCACCGCGTCGGTCACCGGCTTCCAGGCCTCGACCTGCTCGCTGCTCCACAGGCCGGGTGCATACGGCCAGCCGAGTCCCTGCTGGCTGATGCCGGTTGCTTCGGAGATGATCAATCCGGCGCTGGCACGCTGGGTGTAATACTGCGCCATGATCGGCGTCGGCACGTGGGCGCGCGTGCTGCGACCACGCGTGAGAGGAGCCATCAGGACTCGGTTCGGCGCCTCGATGGCACCCAGTCGTATGGGGTCGAACAACGTTGGCATGAAAATCTCCAGGTTCGCGGGCCGCACCTGCCAGGCAGGTCACGCTTCGAAAGGCACATATGGTGGTGACGATGGCGGAGCGACTGATCGAGCCTCTCGGTCTGCTTTATGGAACAGAGGGTCACGCTGCCTGCGCGGCCGGCATGGCGCTGCTGCTCGCCGGAGGGCCGGCCGCATTCAGCCTCTGTGCGCTGATCGACGGCACGGACCGCTGCATCGTCCCCCTACGGGAGGTCCCCGAGGACTGGACCGAATTGCGGTCGCGGATCACCACGCGGCCGCCGGCTGCCGGCTTGCCACAAGGCGTGCTGGCGATGGGCATCCTCAACGTCACCCCGGACAGCTTCAGCGATGGCGGCCGGTATGAAGATGCCCCCGGGGCGCTGGGCGCGGCGCGGCGGATGCTGGAGCAGGGAGCGGCGCTGATCGACGTTGGCGGCGAGAGCACCAGGCCGGGTGCGGCCTTGGTGATGCCGGACGCCGAGCAGGCGCGGATCCTGCCGGTGATTCGCGAGTTGGCGGCGTGGGGTGCCGCGGTGTCCGTCGATACGAGGCATGCCGCGACGATGCGGGCGGCACTCGGCGCGGGTGCGCTGGTGATCAACGACGTCTCGGCGCTGGCGCACGATCCGCAGGCGCGCCGTGTGGTCGCCAAGGCGGGCTGCCCGGTGGTGCTGATGCACATGCGCGGTACACCGGAAACGATGGCGGGGCTCACCAGCTATGACGACGTTGCGGTCGATGTCGTGCGCGAACTGGCCTGGTCGGTCGATCAGGCGATCCTGGCCGGGATCGCGCGCGATCGCATCATCGTCGATCCGGGGATCGGCTTCGCCAAGACCGAGGCGCAGAATCTGGAATTGCTGCGACGACTGCCGATCCTGGCCAACCTCGGTTGCCGCGTGCTGCTGGGCGTCTCCCGCAAAGGCTTTATCGGCAGGATTGGAGAGGCGTCACTGCCGACCGACCGGCTGGCCGGATCGATCGTGGCGGCACTGCCCGGCCTGGTGTTCCCGGACACGATCCTGCGTGTGCACGATGTGGCGGAGACCGTGCAGGCGGTGCGTCTCTGGCAGGCGATCCATGGCTGAGCTAGATCAACGGGTCCGGGCAGACAGCCTGACGACAAGCCGAAAGTACGTGCGATGAGTGGTCCCAGGAAGCTGTTCGGAACCGATGGTATTCGGGGTACGGCCAATACCGACCCGATGACCGTCGAGGTGGCCCAGCGCCTGGGCCAGGCGGCCGGCTTGCGCTTCATGCGTGGGTCGCACCGGCACCGGGTGGTGCTGGGCAAGGACACGCGGCTGTCCGGCTACATGATCGAGTGTGCGCTGGTCTCGGGGTTCCTCGCGGCCGGCATCGACGTGACGCTGGTCGGGCCATTGCCGACGCCTGCGATCGCGCTGCTGACGCGCAGCCTGAGGGCCGATCTCGGGGTCATGATCTCGGCGTCGCACAACCCCTTCGAGGATAACGGCATCAAGCTGTTCGGCCCGGACGGCTTCAAGCTGTCCGACGAGGTCGAAGCCGAGATCGAGGCGCTGATGGGCTCCGACCTGTCAGGACGGCTGGCGAAGCCGGACATGATCGGGCGCGCGTCCCGGCTAACCGACGCGGCCGGGCGCTACGTCGAGAGCGCCAAGGCGAGCTTCCCGCGCGGACGCCGGCTCGACGGGCTCAGGATCGTGCTGGATTGCGCGAACGGCGCCGCCTACCGCGTGGCGCCGACAGCGCTGTGGGAACTCGGCGCCGAGGTGATCCGGATCGGCTGCACGCCGGACGGGCTCAACATCAACCACCAGTGCGGCTCGACCAGCCCGCGGGCGCTGAGCACCGCCGTGCTGGAGCATCGCGCCGATCTCGGTATCGCGCTGGACGGCGATGCGGACCGGCTGCTGCTGTGCGACGAGCGCGGCCAGCTTATCGACGGCGACCAGATCCTGGCACTGATCGCGCGGTCCTGGGCGGCCAGCGGCCGGCTCGAGGGCGGCGGCGTGGTGGCGACCGTGATGTCCAACATGGGTCTGGAGCGGCTGCTGGTCGGGGACGGGCTGAAGCTGGAGCGCACCGCTGTCGGCGATCGCTATGTCGTCGAGCGGATGCGCGAGCTCGGCATGAATGTCGGTGGCGAGCAGTCGGGCCATATGGTGCTATCGGATTTCGCCACCACCGGCGACGGCCTGATCGGTGCATTGCAGGTGCTGGCGGTGCTGGTCGAACGCGGCCGTCCTGCAAGCGAGGCGCTGCGCATGTTCACGCCGTTCCCGCAATTGCTCAGGAACGAGCGCTTCGTCGGGTCGTCTCCCTTGCTGAATCCGGTGGTGCAGGAGGCCAGACGCTGGGCCGAGGACGAGCTCGGCGCGACCGGACGGCTGCTGCTGCGCGAGAGCGGTACCGAGCCGGTGGTCAGGGTCATGGCCGAGGCGGAAGACGAGGCACTGGTTGCGCGCGTGGTCGCCGGCGTCTGCGACGCGATCCGCCGCGTGTCCGTGGCCGCCTGAGCGCCGCGTCATGACGGGTCCGGAGCGCGGCACCATGCACGGCCGGGTGTTGATCGTCGCCGGAAGCGATTCCGGGGGCGGAGCGGGGATCCAGGCCGACATCAAGACCGTGACCGCGCTCGGCGGCTTCGCGATGACGGCGATCACCGCGCTGACTGCACAGAACACGCTGGGGGTGCATGGGGTGATGCGGGTCCCGCCCGAGTTCCTGCGGCTGCAGATCGACTGCGTGCTGGACGATCTCGGCGCGGATGCTTTCAAGACCGGGATGATGGACACGAGGGAAATCATCGAGACGACGGCCGACTGCCTGGGCCGGTGGCCGGGAGTGAAGCTCGTGGTCGATCCGGTGATGGTCGCCAAGGGCGGCCAGAAGCTGATGCAGGCGGACGCGATCGCCACCCTCAAGCGCTACCTCCTGCCGCTCGCGACGCTGCTGACGCCGAACCTGCCGGAAGCGGAAGCGCTGTGCGGCGTCAGCATCGAAGGGCCGGACGACATGCGCCGTGCGGCCGAGTTGCTGCTGACGCTCGGCGCCCCGGCGGTGCTGCTCAAGGGCGGGCACCTGCCGGGAGATACGGTGATCGACATGCTGGCGACGGAGGCTGGGTGCGAGAGCTTTGCGGCCTCCCGGATACCGACCCGCCACACTCACGGTACCGGCTGTACGCTCGCAAGTGCCGTCGCCACCGGGCTGGCACAAGGGATGGCATTGCGTGACGCCGTGATTCGGGCAAGGGACTATGTACGTTGCGCGATCGAATCGGCACCGGGATATGGCGCCGGTGCGGGCCCGCTCAATCACGCCGTGACGGTCTGCCCGAACCGGTAGCTGCCGGGGCGGAAACGCCTGTAGCAGGAACAAACCCGATGCCGGGATTTCGCATGGTCTGGGTCGTCCTGCTGCCGCTGTTTGCCTGGGGTTGTGCGGGCTCCGAGGACGGGCCCGGTGGCTGCGTCATGCGCGAGGTCGCCGAGCTGCCGGTGCTGAACGAGATCGGAGCGCCGATCGTCAAGGCAGGCATCAATGGGACACCGGTAGCGTTCATCGTCGACAGCGGTGCCCGCGTATCGATTATCGGACGGACCAGTGCCGACGCACTTCGTTTGCCGGTCAGCTTCGAGAACCACCACATCATCATCGGGATCGGCGGTGCGACCTTCGCGCCGGACGCGACGATCGGTCGGCTGTCATTGGGCGAAGGTGCCGCACGCAACATCACCTTCATTACGGCCGGCGAGTTCGGCCAGACGTTCGGAGGCCTGCCTGTGGTCGGGCTGTTCGGCGGCGACTTTCTTGCGAACTACGACGTGGAGTTCGATCTGCCGGCGCATCGCATCGGGCTCTATACCGAACAGCATTGCGGTGCGCATTTTCGTCCATGGGCAGATGCGTTCTACGAGCAGAAATTCGACCTGAACAATGAGACCGAGATCGATCTCGACGCCAGCCTCGACGGCCACACGATCACGCTGCAACTTGATAGTGGGGCACAGCGGACGGTGCTGGATCTGGATACCGGAGCGACCGGCGGTGCCCGATCGACAAACATGGCGGACGATCCGAAATCAAGGCTGATCGGCGTCGATGGCAATCCGGTTTTCGGCCATACGCATCGCTTCGATACATTATCGATCGGACCGGAACGATTTGCGTCGATCCGGCTCAACGTCGCCGATGTACCGAAGAGCCTGCTCGGGGCCGACTTCCTCCGGTCGCATCGGGTCTGGGTCTCCTACCGGCACGAGATGCTCTACATCCATCGCGTCGCGCCGGGCGGCTGACGAACTAGATGGGCTGGGCGGTCATGGCTGCTTCGCCTTCGATCGCGGCGGCAACGGCATGGACCACCGAGGCGATCCGGACCGCGGCCTGCACCTGTTCGGTGGTCAGTCCATGGGCGCGTACGGTTTTCTCGTGGCTTTCGATGCACATGCCGCAGCCGTTGATGGCCGATACCGCAAGCGACCAGAGCTCGAAATCGACCTTGTCGACACCCGGTTTGCCGATGACGTTCATCCGCAGACGCGCGGGCAGGTTCGCGTAGTCACCGCCGACGAGATGCACAAAACGGTAATAGATGTTGTTCATGCCCATGATCGCGGCGGCCGACTTCGCGGCAGTCAGTGCCTCGGCGCTGAGCTTCGGGCCGAACTCGGCCAGGATGTTGGCGATGACGGTCGCGTTCCGCGATGCGAGGGCGGAGACGATGAACGTGCCGGCGTGCTGCTGCGGCGAGAGAAGCGTCTCGTTCGCCAATGAGCCGAGATTGAGCTTCAGGTCCTTGGCATATTCGGGGATGCGGGCCTTGAGCGCGTCGATCGACATCAGACGGTGCTTTCTGTGCGGGATGATCGGTGCAGGTCGAGGCGGCTCCAACTGGAGCCGCCTCGACCTGGTTCAGCTTCGTTCTGAAACGGACAGGCCTTAGGTCTCAGGCCGCCGGACGAAGGTGCTCTTCGCCCTTGCTCCAGTTGCAGGCGCACAGCTCGTCGCTCTGCAACGCGTCGAGCACGCGCAGGACCTCCTGCGGATTACGGCCGACCGACAGGTCATTCACCGCGGCATAGCGGATGATGCCGTCCGGATCGACCAGGAAGGTCGCACGCAACGCCACGCCTTCGTCGCGTGCCAGCACGCCGGTGGCTCCGGCCAGCTCGCGCTTGATGTCGGCCAGCATCGGGATCTCGAGGCTGTTGAGGTCCGCATGATGCAGGCGCCAGTTCATGTGGACGAACTCGCTGTCGGTCGAGACGCCGTAGACGACGGTATCGCGGTCGGCGAAATCCTCGTTCAGCTTGCCGAACGCTACAATTTCGGTCGGGCAGACGAAGGTGAAATCCTTCGGCCAGAAAAAGACGAGCTTCCACTTGCCCTGGTCGGTCTTGTCGGTGATCTGAGTGAAGGCGGTCTTGATGTCGAGGCCCTCGGCTCCGCCCTTGACGGCAGTGAGATTGAACGACGGGAAGGTATCGCCGACTGTCAGCATGATTGATCTCTCAAATATCTGTCGGTGCCGAATGCCTCCGGATGATGCAGTCCGCACAGGTCGCGAGTATATGCTGCAATGCAGTATTTCAGGTCAACAAGTGCCGATCCATCAACACGGCCCCGGTGGTCTCGGGCGTCATGTCCTGTTGCGCGCCGATGAACTGCCGGACGGCGTCCGCAGTGCAGGGGCGGCTGTAGAGGAAGCCCTGAAACTGGGTGCAGCCGCTCGCACGCAGCCGGTTGGCCTGGTCCGACGTTTCGACACCTTCGGCAGTGATCGCGATCCCCAGGCCCTTCGCCATTCCGGTGATCGCCTGGACGATCATGTCCGCTTCCAAATCGGCCCCGAGATCGCGCACGAACGATCGATCGATCTTGACGGTGTCGACGTGGAACTGACGAAGGTAGCTCAGCGATGAGAAGCCGGTGCCGAAATCGTCGAGTGCGATCCTGATCCGGCGCTGCTTCAGCCGATGCATGGTCTCGCGAACCACCGGGTTGGACTCCAGCAGGAGCGACTCGGTGAGCTCCAGTTCGAGCCGTTCCGGGGCGAGACCGCTCTTCTCGAGTGCGGTCTCGACAATCGATAACAGCATCGGATCGCGCATCTGGATCGGCGACAGATTGACCGAGACGCCGATGGTCTCGGGCCACAAGGTCGCCTCCATGCAGGCCTCATGAAGCACCCAGGCGCCAAGGTCGGTGATGAGGCCGAATTCCTCGGCGATCGGAATGAATTCCGCGGGCGGGATCATGCCCCGGCTTGGGTGCATCCATCGGGCAAGCGCTTCCACAGCCACCACCCGACCGGTGATGCCGTGCATGATCGGCTGGAAATGCAGCGCGATCTCGTTTCGGTTGATCGCATGACGCAGGTCGGCCTGCAGCAGCAGACGGTTTCGCGCACTGGTTTCCATTTTAGTGTCGAAGAACCGAATAATGCCGCGACCGCCGGCCTTGGCGCGATACATCGCGAGATCGGCACCCTTGAGCAGGTCCCTGGTGTCGACCGCGTCGTCGGGCGACAGCATGATGCCGATGCTGAGCCCGACACCGATGGTGGTGCCGTCCACCTTGTACGGCTCGGACACGTGCGCCATCAGTCTGCGCGCGAATTCGCCAGCGGCAGCCCTGTCGGTATCGACCAGCAACACTGCGAATTCATCGCCGCCCAGCCGTCCGACCAGGTCGCGTTTTCGGACGCAACTGCTCAGCCGGGCAGCGACCTGCGCCAGCAGCGCATCGCCGCTCAGGTGGCCAAGCGTGTCGTTGATTGCCTTGAACCCGTCCAGATCCAGGCAGAGCAGCGCCATCTGTTCGCCCGTCTCGGCCTGCAGGCTACATGCGGTGTGCAGTGCCTCATGAAAATGTGCGCGGTTGGCCAGGCCGGTCAGGCTGTCATGACGTGCCAGCCAGATGATCCGGCGCTCGGAGTCGCGGATGCCGGTGATGTCGGAGCCGACGCCGCGATACCCGCGAAAGGTGCCATCCGCTTCGAGGATCGGCTTTCCGGTCAGCAGCAGCCAGCGCTCGCGTTCCTGCGTCCCGACCGGGATCTGCACCGAACGGAACGGCAGTCTTTCGTCGAGGCAATCCGCAAGGGTCACGAAACCCTCGCGTCCGTCCGTCGTGAGCCACATGCGCGAGTTGATCCAGCGGCGCAGCGGCATGTTTCCGAGCGCGTGGTTCTCGCAGCCGAGCAGGGTGCATAGCCGTTCCGAAGGGGCTTGCAGACGAAAGCGGGCATCGGTCTCCCAGAGCCAGTCCGAGCCTTGTTCCTCGAACTCGTGCAGCCGGATGCCGATGGTTTCGCCCCGGTCCTCGATCATCATTTCGTTGTCGATGCCACGCGCGAACTCGGCGTGCTGCCAGATGATCGCGACAACCGACGCAAGGCCATAAATGATTGCGAGCAACCTCGACCCGGTCGCGCCGACTGCGTCCGCTGGCCACGACAGCAAATATCCGGTCGTGACGAAAACGACATAGGCGATGGCGCCCGCGCGTACCGGCGCCATCAGGATGCCGCCGTAGATCAGCGTCGGGATCAGAAAGATCTGGAACAGCCGGCCGATGGTGGTTCCTGCCACGATCAGCGTCAGACCCCACAGGCAACCAAGCAGGCCGCAGCACAGCACGGTGGTGACGTAGGTCCGATCGAGCAACCGGGCGGGATGCGGATGGCGCTTGCGGTCATGAACCGAATGCCAGGTCGCCAATATATTGAATAGGACTACGCCGGCGAAGGGTGCCTGCGACCAGAGTGGAGCCGGCAGGTGCCGCAGGTCGAGCGCCACGATGATCAGAATCGCGGGCGGCGAGATCGCCAGCCACCAGCGGCCGAACACCAGCAGAGCACGCAGCCTGATGTGATCGCGCCGGCGGACGCTGGCGATCGCGCGCCTGTTCCTGTCGCCAAAGCTCAATATCATATGTCGATCCCAGCGCCGATGCGCGCGCTGGGAGACAGTGACAGGCCTTCGCTACCAGAGTGTTAAGCCGGTCGGAGCCGCTCGATCCGGTGCCTCGTCATTGACACTCGCCGGGCGCACGGTTATTCGCCCCCTCTTTGCGGTGCTTCGCCGCTCTCGAAGGTCGGACCATGAAGATCAGAAACAGCCTGAAGTCGGCCAAGGTGCGCGACAAGGATTGCCGCGTCGTGCGTCGCCACGGCAAGGTGTACGTCATCAACAAGAAGAACCCGCGCATGAAGGCCCGCCAGGGCTGATGCGGCTGCCGGGCGTGGGCAGGGGCGACTAGTGTCGTCGATGTCCATGCGCCTGGCGGGTGTTCTTTGCACGGTGCTGGCCACCGGGGTCGCTGCGTATGCGGCCGCCGCGGACTCGCATCTCATAGCCATGCAGAATTCGTTGCTGCACGCGACCGATGCCAGTCATGCCGCACTCATCGCGGACAGTCTCGAAGCGGCTCGGCAGGCTGCGCTATCGCCGACGACCAGGCTTATGCTTCACCGTGGACAGCGCGAGCTGGCCGCGGGTGAATTGCGTGCAGCGCTCGACGACCTGAACGATGCCGTCGAGTTGCAGCCCGACCAGGCACTGCTCTGGCGCGAGCGAGCAGCCGTCAAGGTGTTGCAAGGCGACCAGGACGGCGCGATCCAGGATCTCGGTGGCGCCTTGAGCCGGGATCCCGATGACATCCTGTCATGGTCGAGTCTGTCGATCATCGAAGAGCATCACGCTGACGGCGCACCGGCATATGCTGCCTGGGAACACGTCCTTCGCCTCGACCCGATGATCGGTGGCGGTGCCAGTCGGCTCGAGCATCTGCGGCATCAGATGCTCGGAGATCCGACCTAAGCAACGCCAGCCAAGCGCCTGTTATTGCAGCTTATCGATCGGTCAGGCGAAGTTCGATGCGCCGGTTGCGTGCCAACGCCTCGGGTGAGCTTCCAGCGTCCAGCGGCTGATATTGCGAAAACCCGGTCGCTGCCAGGTTCTGTGGCTTGATGCCGTTTGCGGTCAGCAGCTTCACCACCGTGATGGCACGTGCCGACGAGAGCTCCCAATTGGTCGCGAACGCGGTGTTGGAAATCGGGTGCTTGTCGGCATGGCCATCGACCCGGAGAATCCATGGCAGGTCGGCCGGGATCTCGGCGGCGATCTGCTTCAGCGTGCGGGCCAGCGTATGCATCTGCTCGCGTCCGGCTGGCGACAGTTCAGCACTTCCGGGTGG
This sequence comes from Janthinobacterium lividum, assembly GCA_050954785.1. GTDB lineage: Bacteria > Pseudomonadota > Alphaproteobacteria > Acetobacterales > Acetobacteraceae > Lichenicola. The sequence goes on from JBPBQO010000064.1 coordinate 21,749, forward strand.
AAACAGCACCTCGCTCTGGAACACGAATCGGTCGCCGACCACCCGGATACCGGGATGATTGGCCAGAAGCTGCGACAGCCTGCCGAAGAACTCGCTGCGGTAACGCTTGAGCTGCTCGACCTTGTCGGCCAGTGCCAGATTGAGCTTGTTGCCGAGATCGGTGATCTGGACGTCGCGGTCCTTCAGCCCGGCCTGCGAAATGTCCAGCGCCTGGGTGATTGCAGCCAGCTGCTTCTGCAGCTCGGCCAGTTGCTGGTTCAGTAGCGTTACCTGCGCCTGGCTTTCGACCGAAAGCTTGTCGGCAGTCGCGAGCTTGGCCGTGTCGCCGGTAAGCTCGGCGGTCAGCGCGGTCGTCGCGGCAAGATCCTTGTTGCGCTGGGCGGTCAGCGTGGCCACGGAGAACTCCAGCTCGTGCGTGTGTCCCTTCTCCATCGACAGCAACTGGTTGAGCTGGCTCATCTCGCGGGTCAGCTTGTCGAGCGCACTCTGCCGTCCGTTCAATGCGACCGAGAGGAACGCCTGGGCCAGGACGAACACCTGCAGCACGAAAATGATGACCATGAGCAGCGTGGA
>JBPBQO010000065.1:0-21918 GCA_050954785.1 Janthinobacterium lividum
TGAACAACGGCGCCACGACACGGACATGGATGGTCGGTGCCGCGAACATCACCAGCGTCAACGCGGCCCAAACCCACACCCACCAGTATCCGCTGAGGTCGCGCATCGCCCACAGGATACCAGCGATCAGGGGTCCGCCGATCACCGCGGTCAGGGCGAGCGACGTCAATGCATCACGGATGAACAGGCTGGTGCTCTTGCGATTGAACCCGAAGCGCTGCTCCAGCACCAGGTCGCGCCACGCGCCGAGCGGCAGGCCGATCAGGCTGCCGCACAACCACAGCACGCCGAGAATAACGATGCTTCGTAGGATCGACGGCGCTGCCCAGCCCGCCGCGAGCCCGGCCACGAAATCGAACGCCCACAGCAGCCCGACAAGCCCCACCGCGAGATCGATCGCACCGGCCAGTTCGCCGAACCGCAGCCGCGCCAGGCTGTAGTCGGCGGCCTTGCGATGATCAGCGATCGGCACGCTGGCGACGAACGCGGCGGGCACCGCATCGCGATGATTGCGCACCGAGGCTGCCTGCCGGCGCCCGAGATAGAACTCGAATACCTGCCAGGCGATGGTCCAGGCGAGATAGGCCAGAAGCAACTTGGGCACCACGGGCGCTCCGTCTCAGATCGGGTCGCGAATGATCGCCGGCGTCAGGTCGGCCTGCGTCAGCGCCCGGGTGAAGCCCTTCTGGACCGGCTCCGAGAAATGCTGGGCCCAGTCCTGGATGCGGTGCAGACCGGCCGGAAGCAGACCGGGACGATCCGGCAGATAGAGCGATGTCATCAGCCAGCCGGTATCGTCGGAACTGAAATAGGTCAGCATCAGCATATGGTCGGGTACAGCGATGTTGAGCTCGCCCAGGCGCGCCATGCCACGCTGCAGCAATTCGCTGCCGGTCTTGTCGGACGCTGCCAGCTTCATGTCGATCGGCAGCAGGCTCCAGCACTGGTGGGTCAGCGGGCTGTCCCCGGGCCCGGCGGGCGTGATGTGTCCGGCGATCCGCGCGGGATCGATGCAGGGTTGCGGCAGCCGGACCGGACCGGCGCTGGCGATCTGCGGCGTCGGCCCGACATTGACGATCAGACCGACCAGATGATTGCCATCGATGCGGTCGAGCACGGTCAACTGCGTCGGTTCCGGACCGCCGACCCGCGCCAGCGCGAGTTCGTGCCACACTCCCGCCGGCAGCGGCAGCAGCCGGCCGGCGACGGGAACGATGCCGGACCGGCCCGCATCCAGCGGCGGCATGTGGATCATGCCGCTACCGGTCGGTACCACCGGCGCGGATGGGGAGGAGGCAGCGTAGTGGGCGACGTCGGCAGGCTTCTCCGACCCCGGCTGGTGCCGATGGAAGGCCGGCAGATGCGGGATCGCGGGCGGGAACATCGCGGCGAGCCCGGTGAAGGCGACCGCGGTGATCAGGCAGAAACGCCAAGCCGGCGCACGGCGCCACAAGCGCCGGATCAACGACATTGTCCGGGCCCCGCCGGCATCAGCACCAATGGATCAAGGTCCACAGGTCAGGGAACGGCGGTCATGGCGGCAGGGACGTCCTTGCCGGGCGATTTGAGGTCGGCGATCCGGGTAATGATGCCGTCCTCGCCCTTCTCCAGACGAACGCGATGCGCACCCTTCTGGCGGGCCTCGATCAACCCGTCGCTGACCATCTCCTCGATCGAACGCACGAGGTCGCGGGCACTGGCGCCCTGCCCCAGCCGGTCCTGCTTCTGCATAACCTCGAACAGCAGCGATGGGTCGATACCGCCGGCATCGACCTCCAGCCCGTAGCTGGCGATCATCGCCTCGATCTCGAGTGCCGCCACGCGGGCCACGTCCAGGCCGCCCAGGCTGCGGAACACGAAAATCCGGTCGAGCCGGTTCAGCACTTCCGGCGCGAACCCGGCGAGACGCAACGCGTCCACCGAAGCCTGCCGCATCGCTTCGGGGTCGTCGGCATGGCGCTCGGCGATCTCGCCCAATGCCTCGGTGGCGATATTGGACGTGAGCACGAAGATCGCCCGCGTGGTCGAGACCTGCGTGCCGACCGATGCCTCGGTAACGTGGCCGTCGTTCCAGGCGCTCAGGAACTTCTTGAACACGTCCGGATGCGCCTTCTCGATCTCGTCGAGCAGCACGACCGAGTCCGGTGTCTCCTTCAGGCCGCCGGTCAGCTTGCCGTAGGTGTCGGACCCGACATAGCCCTTGGGCGAGCCGAACAATTGGGTCGCGGCATGCGGGCTGCTCATCTGCGTCATGTCGAAATGCAGCAGCTTGCGGCCGAGTGCCGCCGCCAGCCGCTTGGCGAGATAGGTCTTGCCGGTTCCGGGCGGACCCGCCAGCAGGAAGATGCCGACCGGCTTGCCACGGACCTGGAGGGCGAGGCGCCGGCGCAGTTGCTGTGCGATATCCTCGCAGACCTGGTCCTGGCCGATCACCTGGGAGCGCAGCGTCGCGGACAGTGCGACCGCGTCGATGACGGTCGCCTTCTCCTGTTTCGAAAGCATGTCCTCGAGGGCTGCGCGATTGGTCAGCCGGGCCAGAACGTCCATCATCCATCCCCGTTTTCTGCGTCGCGCCCAGGCGTCGACCCGCAGGTTGCGTCCTGCCGCCCGCGACCGCCGGTCGGCGATGCCGGCGCGCCACTCGTAGCCCACGCCGCCAATGACCAGCGCCCAGGTCAGTGCGCCTGCCCCGACATAGAAGGGTCCGAGCTTCGTCAGCCAGGACAGCATGACATGCAGCATATGCTCTGGCGACAGATGCAGCTGCATGACGATCTGGACGGTCGCCAGCGTCAGGAACGCCAGCATCATCAGCGGCATCAGCCGCGTCGCCATCGGCAACAGGCCCTTCATTGCGCGACCACTCCGACATCGAGTTGCTGCCCGCTCGACAGCACGGGCAGTTCCACCGGTCCTGCCAGCGTCAGCGCGCCGATGCCGACCGGATCCGCGCCGGCGACCTTGAACGACACCGTGCCGATATGATCGATCGGCAGCGTCACCAGGATCGGCTGGCGGGTCAGGTGGACCAGCCGGCTATAGCCGCCCGAGCTGACCTGTACCGCCCGGCCGAGCAAGCCATCGGGCGTGGCGGGACCGGCATCGAACAGCGGTAAACGCACCAGACGGAGGCGATCGCGCTTGAGATCGGCCATCATCGAAGTCGCGTCTCCCTGCGGCAGTCCCATCGTCGCGACCGCCGTAGCGGCCGCATCCTGCGGCAACAGCCCGATTTCGAGGAGTCCGCTGGGCTGTCCGGCATCCGCCTGCCCCCGGTGCTGCTGTTCCACACCCGCTGCTGGCGCCGCGAAGGTCGGCGACAGGGTCGCGATGGTGTCGTTGAAGCGCACCCATGCGCCAGCGGCAATCATGATCGCCAACGCCGCATACACGGTGCTTCGGACCGCGCCCGAACCCCCGGTGGGTGCGATCGTCGGTTCCTCGGCGGTGATCGGGCTTAGCCTATCCATAGTCACGGATCAGATCAGACAGGCTCGTCAGCCGCAACGCTGCTTTGGGTGTCGAAGCGTAAACCTCGCTTAATCAAACAAACTTTAATGCGGGCAGGTGTGGAAGCAACTTGTCCGGCGTGATCGGAAAGCTGCGAATACGAATGCCGGTGGCATTGAAAACCGCGTTCCCGACCGCCGCTCCCGAGCCGCATATCCCGAGTTCGCCGCCGCCCTTGACCCCGATCGGATTAACCAGATCATCGGTTTCAGGCAGGAAGCTTACCTCGACCGAACCGACATCGGCCTGGATCGGCACGTGATAATTGGCGAGATCACGGTTCGCGAACTTGCCGACTCGTGTATCGACTACGTTTTCCTCGGTCAGCGCGCTGCTCAGTCCCCAGATCATGCCGCCCATCAACTGCGACGTCAGTGTTTTCACGTTCAGCACGCGTCCGACCGCGAACACTCCCACCATGCGACGCATCCGGACCTCACCGGTGATCGCATTGACACCGACCTCGGCGAAATGCGCCCCGAACGAAGCCTGGGCCTTGCCTTTCGGCTTCTCGGACTTGCTGACCTGGCCCTTGGCGAACACGCCATCCGGCGACATCCGCCCTGCAAGCGCACCCAGAAGCTCGCCCTGGCTACCGGACGCGATACGGCCACCTTCGAAAACGATCCCGGCCGCATCGACCCCGTGCAGTGGCGAGCGTGCGTCCCCGATCGCTGCCGTGGCAAGAGCACCACGAAGGTTTTCGCACGCGCGGAAGACCGCCGAACCGGAGGTCTCGGCCCCGAACGAGCCGCCGGAGCCGGCTGTCGGCGGAAAGTCGGTGTCGCCCATCAACACGGTCACCTGTTCGACCGGCAGCCCCATGCTCTCGGCTGCAATCTGGGTCAGAATCGTGTAGGTGCCGGTGCCGATATCGGTCATCGCCAGCCGTACGGTCAGGTGTCCGTCCGGCGCCAGTGTCACCTCGGCCGACGCATTGCGCAGCATGTTGCCGCGATACGCCGATGCCATGCCGTAGCCGATCAGCCACTCGCCCTCGCGCTGCGTGCCGGGCTTGGCCGGGCGCTTGTCCCAGCCGAACTTCGCTGCACCCTCGGTCAGGCACTGGGCCAGATGGCGGCTGGTAAACGGCTCGTTGGTCGTCGGATCGACCATGGTGTCGTTGCGCAGACGCAAGGCGACCGGATCCACCCCGGTCGCCACGGCTAGCTCGTCCATGGCGCATTCGAGAGTAAGCGAGCCGACGGCGTCTCCTGGTGCCCGCATCGAGTCCGACGGCGGCAGGTCCAGCTTCACCACCTTGTGGAGGGTCGAGATGTTGGGCGACGCATAGAGGCCGCGGGTCGGCTGGGCCACGTTCTCGACGAAGTTGTCGTAGCGGGCGGTCTGGACCCAGGCATCGTGCGACAGCGATTGCAGCGTGCCGTCATGATCGGCACCAATCTGGAGGTGCTGGAAGGTCTGCGTGCGATGGGTGGTCAGATGGAACATCTGCTGCCGGGTGAGCGCCACCTTCACCGGGTGATCGAGCCGCTTGGCTGCCAGCGCCGCAAGAATCTGGTCCGAGAAATACGGCAGCTTCCCGCCGAAACCGCCGCCGATATAGCGGCTGACGACCCGCACGTTGGTCTTGGACATCTGCAGGGTCGCGGCGACACCGGCCCGGTGGCTGTCGACCATCTGCGACGAGCACCAGACGGTCAGCTTCGGACCGTTCCACACCGCCAGGCTTGCATGCGGCTCCATCTGCGCATGGTTCTGATAGGGCGTGTCATAATGCACGTCGATCTGAACGGGCGCCTTGGCGAAAGCCGCCGTCGCGTCGCCGACCGAACTCTGCGGCTTCTCGCCGCCATCCATCTTGGACAGAAGCTGGCTGTCGGCAAGCGACGGCAGCAGATCGACGTCCATCGCGTCCGGTGCGTACTCCACATGGATCGCCATCGCGGCCGCGCGCGCCTGCTCGAAGGTGTCGGCAACCACGAACGCGACCGGCTCGCCATAATGGCGGACCATATCGGACCCGAGTTGCGGCTTGGCACGGGCGAAGCGGTCCTGCGCGTCGAGCGGGCCCCATGGGGCCTGCGCCGGCGCGTTGGCGTGCGTCATGACCAGCCTCACGCCAGGTGCGGCTTCCGCCGCCTTCGCATCGATCGAGACGATCCGGCCATGTGCGATGGTAGCCGGCACGATGAAGCCGACCAGCGGCTCGGGACCGTGGTACTCGTCGCCGCCATATTCATAGGCATAGGGTGCGCGGCCGGTAACCTTGAGCCGTCCGTCGACCCGGTCGATGCCGGGCCCGATCGGACCGATGAGGGTTGGCGCATGCAGGCCCTTCGGATCACCGTCAGCCATGGTTCAGCTCCTGGCCGGACCCGGTGACCGCGGTGGAAACCACATGGGCCAGCAGACGGCGGGTCATCGGAATCTTGAAGTCGTTATGGCCATGGCCGGCGGCCCCCTGGAGCAGCAGGTCGGCCGCATGATCGATCGTTCCGGCATCCGCCGACGTGCCGGCCAACGCCGCTTCGGCCGCCGGAACACGCCAGGGCCTCGGCGCCACGCCGCCGCAGGCGAAACGTGCCTGGCGGATGTGGCCACCATCTCCATCGACGATCGAGGCCACCGATATCAGCGCGAACGCATAGGACGCACGGTCGCGTATCTTACGGTAGCCCTGCAAACCGGGCGGCGGCGGCGGCAGCGTGACACCGGTGATCAGCTCGCCGGGCGTCAGCACGGTTTCCAGATGCGGCGTGTGCTCCGGCAGGCGGTAGAAGCCCCCTATCGGAATCTGTCGCGCCGTGCCGCTCGGCGCCACGGTCTCGATGGTCGCACTCAGCACCATCATCGCCACCGCCATGTCGGACGGGTGCACGGCGATGCAGTCGCTGCTGCCGCCGACGACCGCATTCATCCGGTTGAACCCCTGAAGGGCAGAGCAACCGGTGCCCGGCTGGCGCTTGTTGCAAGGTGCTGTGGTGTCATAAAAATACACGCAGCGGGTACGCTGCAGCAGATTGCCGGCGGTAGTGGCCTTGTTGCGGAGCTGTGGCGAGGCGCCGGCGAGCAGCGCCTGCGACAGCAGCGGATAACGTGCACGAACCGTCGGATCGGCGGCCAGTGCACTGTTGCTGACACCAGCACCGATGCGCAGGCCGCCATCCGGGGTCGCACCAATCCCACCCGGATCGAGCCGACCGAGATCCACGAGATGCGCCGGGACCACGATTTCCAGCTTCATCAAGTCGAGCAGGTTGGTTCCGCCGGCGATGAAGCTCGCCTCCTGTACGCTGGCAGCCTTCGCAGCGCCCTGTGGATCGGTTGCGCGTTCGTAGGAGAAGCTCCTCATGCCGGGATCTTTCCTTCGGCTTCGCGGATCGCCGCGACGATGTTGGGATAGGCGCTGCAGCGGCAGATGTTGCCGCTCATGCGCTCGCGCAGTTCGAGGTCCGTGAGCGCCGGCTTGCCCGACGAGATATTTTCGGTGACCCAGCTCGGCCAGCCCTTGCGGTGCTCCTGCAGCATGCCGACCGCCGAGCAGATCTGGCCCGGCGTGCAGTAGCCGCACTGGTACCCGTCATGCTCGAGGAACGCCGCCTGCATCGGGTGCAATTCGTCGCCATGCGCGAGCCCTTCGATGGTCGTGACATGGTCGCCATCGTGCATCACCGCCAGGCCAAGACATGCGTTGATGCGGCCTGCATCGGTCAGCACCGTGCAGGCGCCGCACTGGCCATGGTCGCACCCCTTCTTGGAGCCGGTCAGGTGCAGATGCTCGCGCAGCATGTCGAGCAACGTGGTCCGTGCATCCAGCGTCAGCGTCCGCGACTCGCCGTTCACGATCATGCTCACTTGCTGCATCACCACCGGACGCACCGAGGTCTCGACCATCGCAACCGGCGCCGGCGGCGTGGTTTGCGGTTCGGCGCGCGCGGCCGGGATACCGACGACCAGCCCCGCACTTGCAACGGCTCCACCCTGGAGCACGCCGCGACGCGACACGGCGACGCTTTCGATGCTCGCTTCGTGCTGGCGTTCAGCCATCGGTCGGTTCTCCATTCTTGCTCGCCAGCTTGATTACCTGGGGCGCCGCGTCCACGAGGCAGCCCCGTATGCACCCACTCGCCAGGACGTGAACATGGTCCGGCTGTTGCATAACATTTCTGTACCGGCGTTATAACGCCAAACCAGTGAGGCAGTTCACACCGTGTCTTTCAACTATTTTCGGTCCTCGACACTTCGACAGCAGCTGGCGGCCTGCACCGCCACGCTGGCCTTCCTCATCGCTCCCGCCGCCGGCGCCCAGCCAGGGACCCAGGATCAAGTCCAGCCGCAACCCGCCGCGGCGCAAACCGCGATCGCGGCACCGCAGGACCGTCCGTTCCCCGGCAGCATCACGCTCCAAATCGACGCGACCGACCTCGACCGGCATATCTTTACCGGCCATGAGACCATCCCGGTTCCGGCCCAGTTATCGGCCAGCGGCGGCGATATGGTGCTGCTGTTCCCCAAATGGCTGCCGGGCGACCATTCGCCCAGCGGCGAGCTCGATGATTTCGCCAGCTTGGTCGTGAACGCAAGCGGCACGCGCCTGGACTGGCTGCGCGATCCCGTCGACGTCTATGCCTTCCACGTGCCGGTGCCGCGTGGCGCCGCCTCGCTCGACCTCGACTTCCAGTTCCTGTCCCCGACCGAGCCGAAGCAGGGCCGGGTGGCGATGACGCAGACGATGCTCAGCCTGCAGTGGAACAACATGCTGCTATACCCGGCTGGATACTTCTCCCGCGGCATCAGCATGGATGCATCCGTCACCCTGCCTGCGGGCTGGAGTTTCGGTACCGGCCTCGATGTCGCATCCACGGCCGGCGCGGTCACCCACTTCAAGCCGGTGCCGCTCAACACGCTGGTCGACAACCCGATGCTCGCCGGACGCTATTTCCGGCGCGAGGATCTGGCGCCCGGCGCCGCAGTACCCGTGCATCTCGACCTCGCGGCCGACCGGCCGGACGACCTGGCGATCACCCCCGACCAGCTCGCCCGCCACCGCGCGCTGGTGGTGCAGGCGCAGCGCCTGTTCGGCTCGCATCACTACGACCATTACGACTTCCTGCTGTCGCTTTCTGATGAATTGGGCGGCATTGGCCTCGAGCATCATCGCTCTTCCGAGAACGGCGTCGACCAGGGCTACTTCACCGAGTGGGATAAGAAGGCGCCCGAGCGCGACCTGCTGCCGCACGAATATACCCATAGCTGGAACGGCAAGTTCCGGCGGCCGGCCGATTTGTGGCAGCCGAATTTCAACGTTCCGGAGCGCGACAGCCTGCTCTGGGTGTATGAGGGCCAGACGCAATACTGGGGCAAGATCCTGGCTGCGCGCTCCGGGCTGATCAGCAAGCAGGAGGTGCTGGACAGCCTCGCCTACACGGCAGCCAACTATTCGAACGGCGTGGGCCGCACCTGGCGCAACCTCGAGGACACCACCAACGATCCGGTCATCGCAAGCCGCCGGCCGATCCCGTTCCGGTCCTGGCAGCGGTCGGAGGATTATTACGAGGAAGGCGCCCTGGTCTGGCTCGATGTCGATACACGGCTGCGCAGCCTGACACACGACACCAAGTCGCTCGATGATTTCGCCCGTGGCTTCTTCGGCATCGACAATGGCAGCTACATCACCGCGCCGTACCAGCTCGCCGACATCGTCAAGGCGCTGAACGACGTGGCGCCGTACGACTGGGCGGCGTTCCTGAATGCGCGCCTGTTCGCGACCGGCCCGCAGGCGCCGCTCGACGGCATTACCCGCGGCGGCTACCGCCTCACCTACACCGACACCGAGACGCCGTTCATGAAAAGCGAGGAGGGCGGCCGGAAATACACGGAACTGTCCTTCTCGCTCGGCGTGGCGCTCAAGGGCGACGGCACGGTGCGCGGCGTGATCTGGGACAGCCCTGCGTTCAAGGCAGGCATGGTCGTCGGCACGCAGATCGTCGCCGTGAACGGGCAGTCCTTCGATGTCGACGAACTCAAGCAGACGCTGAAAGCAAGCCTGACCGACAAGACGCCAATCCAGTTCCTGCTGAAGGCCGACCGTCACTACCGCATGGTCACCGTCGATTATCATGGCGGCCTGCGCTACCCGCACCTCGAACGGACCGGCACGGGTGCCGCGACGCTCGACGCGATCATTACCGCACGTAAATAGTTCTTCCACACAGATGCATGCGCCATTCAGCGGCGCATGCTTCCTCTATGTATTGTGCGGGTCGACGCTTTTGAAGCCGTAGGTTTCATAGCGCGTGACGAGACGATTATTTTCCACGGTGACGACCGTGAAGCCCTCCGGCGTGCCGAGATGCGTGCCGTGCCACCAGTTGCCGCTGACCGCGCCGCCGGTGATGTAGGGAATGCCGCGCCACAGCACGGTCTCGTTGATATGGGTATGCCCCTGCAACACACCGAGCACGTTATGGCTCGACAGCAGATCGATCACCTGCCAGCCATTGACGACGCTGTTCTTGTGGTGCCGTGCCGGAACCGGCAGTGGCGGCGCGTAGCTGTCGAAAGCGGTCACCAGCGGGATATGGCTGACGACGATGGTCGGAGTTCCGGCAGGCAGCGCTGCAAGATCGGCGGACAGCCAGGCGAGCTGTTCGGCATCGATGCGGCCCTCGTAGTCGCGATCCTCGGTGATGCCGATGGAGTCGAGCACGATGAAATGCACGCCGCGATGGTCGAACGCATAATAGAGCCGTCCGAAATGGTCCTCGAAGAACTTCTTGCCATAAAGCGGATCGGTCGGCTGCACGCCGCTTCTGGGATAGACGCCGAAGCAGTCGTGGTTGCCGATCGTGTGGTGGATCTTCATGCCGAGATCCTGCTCGGTGCGCGTGTAGAGCGAGATCAGGCTGTCGGCGCGCGGGCGCGGCACACCGAGCGCGTCGAACACATGGTCGCCGCCCTGGATCGCGAAGTCGCCGCCGATCGCATGAGCTTTCCCGAAGCACGCATGGCAGCCGCCCGCTGCGTCGAGTTCAGGCTGCAGATGCGTGTCGGTCAGGAACAGGAACGAGAAGCGCTCATGCGGCTGGATCGTAGCGGCACGTGCCGATCGCAACCCGGCTGAAACGAGGCCTGCCGTGCCCGACAGGCGCAGGAATCCACGACGGCTCCAGGACTGGTTCATTGCGACGACACCTCAAGCAAATAGCTATGTATAGGCAACGACTTGGCAACGGTAAAATGACCATTTCAAGTCGCATCCCGATCGATCGCGACCGTCTCGTGCGTCTTCAAAGCGTCGCGCGACTGTCACCGCATTGACATGCAACATGTCTAGTAACGGCCGCTGACATCGTTCGAAACAAACTCAAGGGGTCTGGCCGTGCAACCAGCCGATCGTCGTTCCTTCCTGAAGCTGCTTGGGTCGGGTGCATTCGCCGCCGCCATGCAGCAGAGCATCGGCCGGGCACTTGCGATCCCGGCGAACAACCGGACCGGCACCATCGACGATGTCGAGCATATCGTCGTGCTGATGCAGGAGAACCGCTCGTTCGACCATTATTTCGGCACGCTGCAAGGCGTGCGCGGTTTCGACGACCCGCGTGCCGTCACCCTGCCGTCCGGTAAGCCGGTCTGGTACCAGCCGTTCGGCGCCGGCTATGTTCTGCCGTTCCATCCCACCGCGCCGGATCTCGGGATGCAGTTCCTGCAGGACCTGCCGCATGACTGGGAAACCACCCATCTCGCCTGGAACCAGGGCAACTGGGACCAGTGGGTGCCGAACAAGGGCACCACGACGATGGCCCATCTCGACCGCAACGACATCCCGTTCCACTACGCGCTCGCCGACGCCTTCACGATCTGCGACGCCTATCACTGCTCGCTGCTCGGCCCGACCGATCCGAACCGCTACTACATGTGGACCGGCTGGGTCGGCAACGACGGCAAGAATGGTGGCCCGGTCATCGACAACGCCGAAGCGGGCTACGACTGGTCGACCTATCCGGAACGGCTGCAGGCCGCCGGCATCGGCTGGAAAATATACCAGGATATCGGCGTCGGCCTAACCGCCGCGGGCGGATGGGGTTGGGGCGAGAACGCCTATATCGGCAATTACGGCGACAACTCGCTGCTGTATTTCCACCAGTACCAGAACGCGGCTGCGGGTTCCCCGCTCGCCAACGGCGCCAAGACCGGCACCGATATCGCAGTATCGGGCACCATGTTCGACGAGTTCCGCGACGATGTCGGAAACGGCCTGCTGCCGTCCGTGTCGTGGATCGTGGCACCGGAGGCCTATACCGAGCATCCGAACTGGCCGGCCAACTACGGCGCTTGGTACGTGTCGCAGATGCTCGATATCCTGACCGCCAATCCGGACGTCTGGAGCAAGACAGTGCTCCTGATCACCTACGACGAGAATGACGGATTCTTCGACCACATGGTGCCGCCGACGCCACCACAGACCGCGGCGCATGGGCAATCGAGCGTCTCGATCATCAATGAGATCTTTCCCGGCGGCACGGATGCCATGGCCGGCCCGTATGGGCTGGGCGCACGCGTGCCGATGATGGTGGTGTCGCCCTGGAGCAAGGGCGGCTGGGTGAACAGCCAGCTGTTCGACCACACCTCGATCATTCGCTTCATCGAACAGCGTTTCGGAGCCCGGAACCCGGCCCTGACCGAACCCAACATCACGCCGTGGCGCCGCACGGTCGCCGGCGACCTGACCTCGGCCTTCGACTTCCGCACCCCGAACCGCGCGATCGCCTCGTTGCCGGCCACGACTTCGTTCAAGCCGGCGGATGCGCTGCGTCATCCGGACTACATGCCCTTGCCTCCCTTGGTGCAGGCGCTGCCGCCGCAGGAAAACGGCATCCGCCGCGCACGCGCCCTGCCCTATCGCTCGATCGTGCAAGGACATGCCGACATGAAGGCCGGCCTGTTCCGCCTCGCATTCGGCAACGACGGCTCGGTCGGCACGGTCTACCAGGTGCGCTCGGCCAACCCGCTCGACATGCCACGCAGCTATACGGTCGAGCCCGGAGCGCGGCTCGAGGATAGCTGGCTGGCCGCTACCGCGGGCGCCTACGATCTGTCGGTATACGGCCCGAACGGATACCTGCGCGCGTTCCGCGGTGCAGTCGCCAGTTTTGCCAACGCCGATCTGGTAGTCGACGCGCGTGAGGATGCAGGCGATTGCGGCCTCGTCGTGGAGCTGCACAACCATGGGCGGTTCAGCGTGCGGGCCAGCATCCTGAACGCCTACAGTGGCCATTCCGATCGGTACACACTGGCGCCCGGCGAAACACGCCGGATCAACATGGCACTGTCATCGCTGTTCGGCTGGTACGACATCACCATCAGCGTCGAGGAGGACCCGGCATTCCGATGCCAGCTCGCCGGCCATGTCGAGACCGGCCGCGACAGCGTCACCGACCCGGCGATCGGCATCTCCCGCTAATCCGAGACTAGAGCAGGATGCATTCATACCGGTTCACGCATCCTGTTCCAACTCGTTGTTTGGCGAGCACCTTTACGCGCTTAAGTGTTTCCGCCTGGACGCATAACGCTCAAAGATTTTGGTGGCACGCCTGTGCTCGGTGCGCGCTACCAGATGGCGATGTTGGCCGCCAGCCTTGGCGACTTTGTCTTCTAGTAGACGAAGTCTAACGCTTGGTACCCTGCTACCTGAGCCGCTTTCGATACGAGGCAGACGCTCGCGGCGTCGGCTCGGCCGACTGGATTTAGCCGGAAGCGGAAAGTCCGCTCCTGGCATAATAAGCGAAGAAGCAGACATCCGGTGGTAGGTTCCACTCCCTACCGCCGATCTTCGGAAAGCGCTTCAGCGGTCGCCTTCCACCCTTTTGTCAGATGGGACAACCGCGAATGCATCCACCTCCACCATGACATCTGGACGAAACAGCGATGCAACGCCAATAAGTACGCTTGCTGGTGGCCTGTCTGCCTTGATCCAGCGGTCGCGGACTTCGCGTATGATTGGCAGGACAGCCGGACTAAGATTGCACACATAGAACGTCAAGCGGGCGACGGAATCAAATCCAACTCCCGCGGCTTTCAAAGTTGCGTCGAGATTCTGAAACACCTGCTCAAGCTGCGGGCCGATATCCGGTGAAGAGACGTTCCCTCTCTCATCGAACGGAACATGGCCTGATAAAAACAGCGGACATCCAGACTCGACGAGCACTGCCTGAGAGATACCCGGGATGGTTGGGCCCGGCGGATTGATGAGACGGAGCATGTATTGGCCTCCAGGGATGTTCAGCATGTCGCTACAGCGGAGACCTCGATTAAACCTACCGCTAAGCCTCATAAGTTATCCGCCTTTACATCCCATATGATTAGACCGACTCAATTGTTTGGGTTAATGAATGTGAGTCATGTATCAGGCAGATTGTTATGGCGAGGGAGATTCGTGTGCGTCGGGAAGACATGGCCGATTTAACCCTTTTTCTGGCCGTGTGTGAGCAAGGGAGTTTCACCGGAACCGCGCGGAAGATCGGGCTCTCGCAATCGGCCGTCAGCCACGCAATCCGACGTCTCGAAACCAGACTCGGCCTGCGCCTGCTCGCGCGCACGACACGGAGTGTGGCGCCGACTGAAGTCGGCCAGCAACTCATCGAGATTCTGCAACCAGCACTTGAGAATATTGACGAAAGACTCGTAGAGCTTCGACAGAGGAGCGAGCGCCCCGTAGGCACGATCCGTATCACGGCGACCGATCACGCTGCAGAGACGTTGCTCTGGCCGGCGCTCGACGAGCTTGCTGCCTCCTTTCCGGATATTGCGGTAGAGCTGAGCGTCGAGGGCGGTCTCGTGGATATTGTAAAGGGCCGCTTCGATGCGGGTGTCCGCCTAGGCGAGGAGGTCTCAAAGGACATGGTGGCCATCAGAATCGGCCCTGACATGCGCATGGCGGCCGTCGCAACTCCTGATTATCTCGCTCGCCGTGGGACACCTCAGTCTCCACGGGATCTCGCCCAACACGCCTGCATTAATATGCGATTTGAGAGTGGGGACATATACGCATGGGAGTTCGAAAAGGAAGGGCGCGAGATCAGAAGTAAGGTCGGTGGTCAGTGGATGATTAACAACTCGCCGCTAATTACACGCACAGTGCTCGCGGGTCGGGGCATAAGCTTTCAATTAGAAGACGCTGTTCGGCCAATGATCACGGATGGCCGATTGGTGCGCCTGTTAGAAGATTGGTGCCCCCCATTTTCCGGCTATCACCTCTACTATCCATCGAGGCGGCACGTATCCCCCGCCTTTCGTCTTCTTATCGAGATCTTGAGATTCCGAGAGTAGCGGTCGATCGGGTTTAAGCTCGTGATCTGTGGCCAACCTCCGCGCCGCTATAGAACTTACTTAATGAACTTGAACATCAATTATGAAATCGGAACCTTCAATTTCATCATTGTGAAGGTGCTTTCTTTTTTGCCATGCGCGAGCATTAGTTATTTCGCTAGAAGCTCTCGTCATGTAACGGGCATGATATCGACCACTTCTGGAGGGATCGGGCGCCGTTCGCTCCAACTCGGTTCGCCCCGTAGCGATGTCCGCTTGCTGGCTGTCTCAGGATGCCTGAAAATGTCTGCTGTTGGCGCATAGCGGTCAGCAGCAGCTGGTCGGCCTATGTCTTATCTTCCATGATAAGCCGACCCACCGGACGGATACGAAGTGTCGTGTTTCATCCGCTAGCTGATCGCCATCAGGCTGGCGTTCCCGCCCGCTGCCGTCGTGTTGATGCTCAGGCTGCGCTCGTGCATCAGCCATTCCAGCGCCATCCCGGATTCCTGGTCATCCAGCCGGTGCACCGGAACGATTGCCCCGTCACGGCGACCGAGCTCGACCGCCAGGGCTGGCACATGCGTGGCCGTGGCAAGTGCTGCCGAGACTGGATGCGAGGACGTGGTTTCGCGCACCACATGCAGCGGCAGCGCCGATAGCAGCCGGTCGAGCATCGGCATGGCAACCGGGACTCGCACGACTGCCTGGTTGCCGGTCGTCAGTACCGCCGTGATCTGCAGCAGCAGGCTCGCCTCGTCGTCCGCGACGCACAGGATCGCACCGCGAGCGACGAGACTATAGAGATTGCGCTCGCCGACCGGGCCGGGAAGCAGTCGGCTGAACCCCACCGGGCTTCGCCGCACCAGCTCCGCGCAGGCCTCCGCGATGGGATTACCATCGACGCAATCGAGCAGTTTAAGTGCCGTCGGCGGCGCCTGTCCCTGCAACAACGCCGTCCGGTGCCGGGCACGGCGCAACCGATGCAGCATCAGCGGACCACCCGCCTTCGGCCCGGTGCCGGAAAGGCCGGTACCGCCGAACGGCTGGCTGCCCACCACCGCGCCGATCATGTTGCGGTTGACGTAGATGTTGCCGGCCGTGCTGCGCGCAGTGAGCCGCGACATGGTCTCGTCGATGCGGGTATGCACGCCGAACGTCAACCCGAAACCGGTCGCGTTGATCGCGTCGACCATCGCACCCTGCCGGTCCTCGTCGAAACGCAGCACATGCAGCACCGGTCCGAACACCTCGCCGCCGATCTGGTCGAGCGTGTCGATCTCGATCAGCGCCGGGGCCACGAAGGTGCCGTTCGCGCACGCCCCGGGCAGGGCCGCCCGCGTGACGCGGCAGCCGAGCCGCTCCATCCGCGCGACATGCGCCTCGAGCCGCTCGCGAGCCGCTTCGCCGATGACCGGTCCGACATCGGTCGACAGCTCCAGCGGGTCGCCGACCGCTAGCTCCGCCAGGGCACCTTTCAGCATCGCCAGGATCGGCCCTGCCGCTTCCTTCTGCACGCACAGCACCCTCAAGGCCGAGCAGCGCTGGCCGGCGGAATCGAATGCCGAGGCGATCGCGTCGGTCACCACCTGTTCCGGTAGCGCCGCGCTATCGACCAGCAGCGCATTCTGCCCACCGGTCTCGGCAATCAGCGGGATCGCGCCGCGCATCCCGTGCGCATGCGGCGCCAGTGCGCGTGCGATCGAACGCGCAACATCGGTCGAGCCGGTGAACAGCACGCCATTGATACGCGGGTCCGACACCAGCGCCGCGCCGATGCTGCCGTCGCCGGGCAGGAACTGTAGCGCGCTGCGCGGGATGCCGGCCTCGTGCAGGATGCGAACCGCAGCGGCGGCGATCAGCGGGGTTTCCTCGGCGGGTTTTGCCAGCACCGTGTTGCCGGCGGCGAGCGAGGCCGCGATCTGGCCGATGAATATCGAGAGCGGGAAGTTCCACGGGCTGATGCAGACGACCGCACCGAGCGCCTCGCCGGACAAATTCGGTGTCTCGCGGATCTGGCTCGCATAGTAGCGCAGGAAATCGACCGCCTCGCGCACCTCGCCGACCGCGTTCGCCGCCGACTTTCCGGCTTCCCGCATGATCGGTCCAAGCAGTTCGGGCAGCATGGTATCCAGTCGCCCCGCCGCCCGCTCCAGACAGGCCGCACGCTCCCCGGCCGGGGTTGCCCACCAGAGCGCGCCGCCCGAGACCGCTACCGCGACCGCACGTGTCACATCGGCTGCATCGGTATCCAGGCAATGCCCGATCAGCCGGCGATGGTCGGCCGGATCGAGACAGTCCCGTTGTGTTCGGGCGGTTCCATGGAACGCGAGCAACGGCTCGGCCGAAAGCAGAGTCATGCCCGACCGCGCGATCTGCCGCGAAAGCCCATCCAGGACATCCTCCGAAGCAAGGTCGAGCCCGGCCGAATTCCGACGGTCCGTGCCGAACAGCTCCGGCGGCAGCGGAATGGCCGCGTGCGGCGCACCGATCGGATTTGCGGCTGCCGCCTGCAGCACCGGGTCCGATGCGAGCTCCGCCACCTGCACGTCCGGATCGGCGATCCGGTTGACGAACGAACTGTTGGCGCCGTTCTCCAGCAGCCGTCGCACCAGATAGGCAAGCAGGGTTTCATGCGTCCCGACCGGGGCATAGATCCGGCACGGCCGGTCCAGCCGATCCGCACCGACCACCTGCTCGTACAGGCTTTCGCCCATGCCGTGCAGGCACTGGAACTCGTAGCGCCCAACAGCGAACTCCGGACCGGCGATGGCCATCACCGCGGCCACGGTCTGCGCATTGTGAGTGGCGAATTGCGGGAAGACCGCATCCGGTGCTGCGAGCAGGCGGCGCGCGCAATCGAGATAGGACACGTCGGTGTGCAGCTTGCGGGTGAACACCGGGTAGTCCGGCAGACCGGCTTCCTGCGCCTTCTTGATCTCGCTGTCCCAGTATGCGCCTTTGACCAGCCTTACCATCAGCCGGTGGCCGGTCCGTCGGCCGAGCTCGATCAAATGCTCGATCACCAGCGGCGTGCGTCGCCCATAGGCCTGGATGACGAAGCCGATCCCGTCCCATCCCGAAAGATCCGGTTGCTCGCACAGGCTTTCCAGCAGGTCGAGCGAGAGTTCGAGCCGGTCGGCTTCCTCGGCATCGATGTTGAGCCCGACATTGTGCTGCCGCGCCAGGCTCGCCAGTCCCGCGACGCGCGGCAACAACTCGTCCCGGACCCGCGCCTGTTGCGTCCGGCTGTAGCGCGGATGCAGCGCCGACAGCTTGATCGAGATGCCGGCGCCGTCGAACAGCCCGCGACCGTTGTTGTGCGCGCCGATCGCCAGGATCGCGTGCTCGTAATCCCGCAGGTAGCGGCGCGCATCGGCGTCGGTCATCGCCGCCTCGCCGAGCATGTCGAACGAGTAACGGAACCCGGCCGCCTCGCGTTTGCGCGCCGCCTTCAGCGCCGCCTCGATGGTTTCCCCGACTACGAACTGCTCGCCCAGGATGCGCATGGCCCGGTCCATCGCCGCACGGATCAAGGGCTCGCCGCCGCGTCCGAGCACGCGCAGCAGCGCCGCCTGCAAGCCGGCCGTCTTCGGTGCGGAGCCCTGGCCGTCCTGCAGCCGACCGGTGATCAGCAGGCCCCAGGTCGCCGCGTTGACGAACATCGACGGGCTGCGTCCGACATGCGCGCGCCAGTCGCCGCCACCGATCTTGTCGCGGATCAGCCGGTCTCGCGTGGCGCTGTCGGGTATGCGCAGCAGCGCCTCGGCCAGGCACATCAGCGCGATGCCCTCCTGGCTCGACAGCGCGTATTCGCGCATCAGGCCTTCGACCGGGCCGGGCCGTCCACGCGCCCGCAATGCCTCGACCAGCCTGACCGCGATCGCCGTTGCCGATGCCGGCGTGACCGGCGCTGTGCGGAGTAGCTCGGTCACGCACTCCGGCTCCGGGCGGCGCGTCGCCAAGGTGATTTGCCGACGTGCCTCGGTCGGTGTGCGCCATGCCGGCGCGAAGTGGCTGGGGAAGGCGATCCCGTCCTGAGTCATGTCCATGTTGCCACCTTGTCGTCCAACGCCGCGTTGAGCCAGTTACCTCGCGAGTTGATCCCGAGGGTGCGGCCGCCCATCCTGGCGCCATTCTGCACCAAGCAGGCGATCGAGGAGAGGCATGGCCGACGATAAATCCGAACAGGGGCCATACGAGATCCTGGGAATCGGCCGCGATGCCGACAAGGACGCCATCCGCAAGGCCTATCGCCGGCTCGCCAAGGAGAGCCATCCCGACCTGCACCCGGGCGATCCCGCCGCCGAGGAGCGCTTCAAGCGCGTCAGCGCCGCCAACGACCTGCTGTCCGATCCCGAGACCCGCGCCCGTTACGATCGCGGCGAGATCGATGGCTCCGGCCAGGAACGGCCACCACCGCGACCCAACTATCGCGAGCAGGCGCAAGGCGCCCAGGGCCGCCGCTATCGGGCCGGACCCGGTGCCGGTGCCTCGGCATCCGGACCCGGACCAGGCGAATGGGGCGACGAGGATCTTGGCGACATCTTCAGCGACCTGTTCGGCCGTGGCGGCGGCAGGGCCCAGGCACCGCGCGGACCCCGGCGCGGCGAGGATCACAGCTACAGCCTGACGGTCTCGTTCGCCGACGCGGTGACCGGCGCCACCACCCGCATCACCCTGCCGACCGGTGCGACCCTGGACGTGAAGGTGCCGCCCGGCATCGAGGACGGCCAGACGTTGCGCCTGCGCGGCAAGGGCGGCGAAGGGCAGGAGGGTGCCGCCGCCGGCGATGCGCTGATCCGCATCCAGATCACTCCGGACGCCCGGTTCACGCGCGACGGCAACGACATCCGAGTGGAGTTGCCGGTGTCGTTGAAGGAGGCCGTGCTGGGCGGTTCGGTGCAGGTGCCGACGCCGGCCGGCCCGGTAGCGATGACGGTGCCGCCGGACTCCGACACCGGCCGCACGTTGCGGCTGCGTGGACGGGGCATCGGCGCGCATGGCGGCCGCGAGGCTGGTAACCTGTATGTCACGCTGCGCGTCGTGCTGGGCCGGACCGACGAGGCGCTGAAAGCGTTCCTGCGCGACTGGTCACCTACCACCCCTGACACCGACAGCACGGGAGCCGCCTCATGATCACCATCGAGACCCTGTGCATCCGCCTGCAGCGTGTCAGCCGCACCGAGCTGGAAGGCTGGATCGAGCGCGCCTGGGTGCGCCCCGAGGGTGTGCCCGGCCATTACCTGTTCCACCCGATCGACGAGGCCCGCGCCCACCTGATCCTGGAACTGCGCGACGAGATGCATATCAACGACGAGGCTTTGCCGTTGGTGCTGTCGTTGCTGGACCAGGTCTACGCCGCCCGCCGCCACATGCGCCGCGTCCGCGACGCGATCGAGGCGCACACGGACGCAGCCGTGGCGGACGAACTCCGGAGAGTGCTGCGGGATGAGGTGAGATAACCGGTTCGAATTTAACAGTAGTGTTGCGCCGCTTGATTAGGGATGTAACAGATTATCGAGGCGAAACCGTCTCGACCCGAGATCACGTGCATCCTGAAAGTTGGAATTAGGTTTATGGCTGGCCTCACGACGATGCCTTTTGCGGATCGTCTTGGTATCGTCGTTGACCGCTGCCTTCCCCGTCTGGTTCCAGGCGTCCGCGAACAGTTGTCCCGGTTCGTGAACCCGGAAACACTGGAGATCATGGGAGCCGCCGTAACGGCATGGGTTGTGTCTCATGCTTTCGGCGTCGGTGAGATGGTCGACATAGCATTGGGCGTCGCCGGTGTGCTGTCTATTGGCCTTACCGTCTTTTCTGGCTTGGACGAGCTATGGCTCTTTGCGATCCAGACAAAGACATCAAATTCTGATGCGGATCTTGACGTGGCAGCGAAACATCTGGCCAGCGCCATCGATATTTTGGGCGTACAAACAGTCCTTTCTATATTATTGAGGGGATTTCCAAGAGGTAGCCGACCCCGCCTGGCCGCAGAACCTCCGCGTACGCCGGGCAGTCATCGTTATAAACCGACAGTCACGGGCGACCCGTTGCGCAGGCCGGGCCAGGGAGCCACGACCTTTTTTGGGGATATCATCGTGTCGAACCGGGGCAGTGCCATCGACCGTCGAATGGTTATGCTGCATGAGCGCGTGCATCAAATTCTTGCACCAAAATTTTACCCTATACGAAAGTTTCGTGTTGAGAACAGGATTCGATCCTACTTTCAATCATCACTATGGCGATTTTGCGAAGAGGCACTTGCTGAAACTGTTGCGCAGGTAGGGGTGGGCGGATTCAGGAAAACTTTTACAGGCATTCGTTTTCCGGTCATGAACCAATACGTGTTTCTGCTTAAAAGTGGTGGGTATTCGCCCAACATGACCGGACGTGGCGTCATTCCAGAGGGAGCCGCTCTCTTAGGAAGCGGGTTTGCGCAGGGTATGGCGCTTCAACTTTGGCTTGGCCGCGGCCCGATAACCGAACAAGAACCGGTAAGTATCCTATCTGGTCGAGGTGAACCTCGATGAAATTCTTACGTCGAATTCTTGGTTTTTCTCCAAGTCGGCCACCGACCAGGCTCACCGAACCTGAAGCGCTGCAAATCGCTACAGGAGCCCTGACGAGTTCTTTTGTAGGACAAAACTTAATTGTAATGAAAGTATATAAGAAAGAGGATAATGTGTTGTGGACGCTCACTACAGCAACCGTAGGCAGTGGTTTGAGCATTACAGTGAATGACGCTACAAGTGAGGTCATGACCGTGGCGCCCTGGGGTGTCCGCTGATGAACGTCACCAACAGACTGTTATGAAATAAGTCTGAACAAGACTCTTTAAAACCAATATCAACCGCAACCTGGACCTGAGGATTGGTGGAAAGACAAGATATTCAGGGTTGGCCGTGACGAGCTGGCTTTTGCCGACTGGGTCTGCCGTGGACCTCACCTGAAACTCGTGTGCGGGCTTCTTATGACGCTCCGACGCCGGTCATCGCGCCAGCACGTGTAATCAAGACAGCCAGAGTTTTGGCGCGCCCTGGTGGATTCGAACCACCGACCCACAGCTTAGAAGGCTGTTGCTCTATCCGACTGAGCTAAGGGCGCGCAGGTCGTGGGCAGCGGGACCTAGTGGGT
>JBPBQO010000066.1:0-19687 GCA_050954785.1 Janthinobacterium lividum
GCCAGCTTCTGTTCTCGCAACGCAGCACCGATCTTGCCGCCAACAAGGGCGTGACGTCCGTGCGGCTGCTGAGCCTCGACGCCAATCCAGCGGCGCCCTCGGTGCTCGCCGGTGCCGACGCCAAGGCTCAACAGCCGCGCTGGTCGGCCGATGGCCGCGCCGTTTATGTGATCTCCAATCGCGGCGGCAGCGACCAGGTCTGGCGCCTGCCGGTCGCCGGCGGCCCGCCGGTGCAGGCGACGCATCTGCCACTCGATGTCGGAAGCTTCCACCTGGCGGCCGACGGCCACCACATCGTGGTGTCGCTGGCGGTATTCCCGGACACGGACTCGCCCGACGACACCAAGGCTCGGATGGACAAGCGCCATGCCGGCAAGGCGTCGGGCGTGGTGTACGACACGCTGTTCGTCCGGCATTGGGACGAATGGGCCGACGGCACCCGAAGCCACCTGTTCGCTCTGGCCCTGGACGATGCGGGGATCGCCACCGGCGCACCTGTCCCGCTGATGAAGGGCATCGACGGCGACACCCCGTCGAAGCCGTTCGGCGACGAGAGCGACTACACTGTCAGTCCGGACGGCAGGACCGTGTTCTTCTCCGTCCGCGCGGTCGGCAAGGGCGAGCCGTGGAGCACCAATTTCGACATCTACCGCTCGCCGATCGACGGCAGCGCGGCGCCTTCCGACCTGACCGCATCGAATCCGGCCTGGGATGCCGGACCGGTGGTGTCGCCCGACGGCACCCGGCTCGCCTACCGCGCCATGAAGCGCCCCGGCTTCGAAGCCGACCGCTACGGCGTGATGGTCATGACTCTGGCTACCGGAAAAACCCGCGAGATCGACCCGCACTGGGACCGCTCTGCCGAGACGCTGCTCTGGTCCAAGGACGGCAAGCGCCTGTTCGTCACCGCCGAGGAGACCGGCCAGTCGAAGCTGTTCGTCCTAGACGCGGTGACTGGCCAGCCGACCGCGCTCACCGGCCCGGGCCATGTCACCCAGGCGGCGCTCGCCGGCAACGACATCGTGTTCCAGCGCGACGCGCTCGACAGCCCGGCCCAGCTCTGGCGCCTGTCCGCGGCCGGAGGCACGCCGGTCCAGCTCACCCATATCGATGCCGACCACCTGGCAGACGTGGAGATGGCGCCCTCCGAGCAGTTCACCTTCGCCGGCTGGAACCATGAGACCGTGCATGGCTACGTGGTGAAGCCGGACAATTATCAGGCG
Organism: Janthinobacterium lividum; assembly: GCA_050954785.1. GTDB lineage: Bacteria > Pseudomonadota > Alphaproteobacteria > Acetobacterales > Acetobacteraceae > Lichenicola. The sequence goes on from JBPBQO010000066.1 coordinate 1,224, forward strand.
GGGCACAAATATCCGGTGGTGTTCCTGATCCATGGCGGGCCGCAGGGCTCGTTCGGCAACGACTGGTCGTATCGCTGGAACCCGCAATTCTATTCCGGCCTCGGCTACGCATCGGTCATGGTCGATTTCCATGGTTCGACCGGCTACGGCCAGGCCTTCACCGATGCGATCTCGAACCATTGGGGCGACCGTCCGCTCGAGGATCTGCAGAAGGGCTGGACCGCGGCGCTGGCGAAATATCCGTTCCTCGATGCGAGCCATGCCTGCGCGCTCGGCGCCAGTTACGGCGGCTTCATGGTGAACTGGATCGCCGGCAACTGGAGCGCACCCTGGAAGTGCCTGGTCACCCATGACGGCGTGTTCGACGACCGCATGATGGGCTTCGCCACCGACGAACTCTGGTTCGCCGAATGGGAACATGGCGGCCCGAACCACACGCCCTGGACCGATCCCGCCGCCTACGAGCGTTTCAATCCGGCAGCCCATGTGGCTGCGTGGCGGGTGCCGCAACTGATCATCCACAGCCAGCACGATTACCGCATCCCGATCGAGCAGGGTCTCGGCGCGTTCGATGCATTGCAGCGCCGTGGGATCGAAAGCCGCCTGCTGGTGTTTCCGGACGAGAACCACTGGGTTCTGAAGCCGGCCAACTCGCTGCTCTGGCATGCAACGGTGGCGGACTGGCTGAAGGCCCATATCGGTCCATGATAGCAACCGACCAACCGGGAAATTCGAGACCGATGAGCAGGCACCTGAAGGTTGCGGTCCAGATGGACCCGATCCACGCCATCGATATCAACGGCGACTCCACCTTCGCGCTGATGCTGGAAGCCCAGGCGCGCGGCCATTCGCTGTGGCTCTACGAGGTGCGCAACATGAGCCTGCGCGAAGGCAAGTCCGGCCTCGGCGCAAAGCGCGAGGAGCGGCTGACCGCGCGCGCCAGGCCGGTGACGGTGCAGCGTGTCCATGGCGCGCACGCGACAATCGGCGAGGAGCAGGTGCTCGACCTGGCAACGATGGATGTGGTGCTGATGCGCCAGGACCCGCCGTTCGACATGGCCTACATCACCGCCACCCACATGCTGGAGCATATCCATACGATCGAGGGCGAGACCGGTCGCGGCACGCTGGTGGTGAACGATCCGCGCTCGGTTCGCGATGCACCGGAGAAGCTGCTGGTCACCCACTTCCCGGACCTGATGCCGCCGACGCTGATCACGTGGGATGTGCAGGCGATCCGCGACTTCCGGCTCGAGCACCGCGACATCATCGTCAAGCCGCTGTTCGGCAATGGCGGCGCAGGGGTGTTCCGTATCCGCGAGGACGACCAGAACCTGGCGTCGTTGCTGGAGATGTTCTTTTCCCACTCACGCGAGCCGCTGATGATCCAGCGTTACGAGAAGGCGGTCCGGCAGGGCGACAAGCGCATCATCCTGGCCGACGGCGAGCCGATCGGCGCGATCAACCGGGTGCCCGCCGAAGGCGAGGCGCGATCCAACATGCATGTCGGCGGCAAGGCCGGGCGATCGAGCCTGACGCCGCGGGAGCACGAGATCTGCCGGCGGATCGGCCCGATGCTGCGGGAACGCGGGCTTATTTTCGTCGGCATCGACGTGATCGGCGACTGGCTGACCGAGATCAATGTGACCTCGCCGACCGGGCTGCAGGAGATCGACAGGTTCGACGGGATCAACACGGCGGGCCTGCTCTGGGACCGGATCGAGGCGCGGCTTCCAGCGTGACCGGTGTATCAGTCGTACATCCGGCGTCGCTGCCGGGGCGGTTTCTGCTTGATGCTCGTAGGCCCATAGCGGTTATCGAGCCACTGGTGCAGTTCTCGCTTGAAGTACCAGACGACGACGCCGATCCAGGCGAGGATGGTGAGGACAACCAGGCTCCAGAGCAGCATTCCTGCCTCCTCACGATGTAACACTGGATCTAGAATAGACGAATCCACCGCAAACCGGCAAACGCCTCGCGGGTTGGTGTGGTGGCGGCATCTTCGGCTACACTTGATGGTGCAGCCCCGGCAGGGCAGAGATACGGCTTCATGAGTCAAGTCCTCGATGAGAAGCAGACCAAGACAGCCCGCCGCCGCGCGCGGTTCGGGCGCACGAATTCGGAGTGGGCGATGAGCGGAGCTCCTGATTTGTACGAGCCGTCGAAGACGGGAGTGGCGGCGGTGCCGATCACAGCGGTTACTCCGGTTCCGCGATCGGCGCTGGATGCCGACGCAGTCAAGGCCGCCTATCAGCGGTGGGCCGGAGTCTATGACGGCGTGTTCGGAGGCATATCCGCATTCGGCCGTCGTCGCGCGGTGGCATCGGTCAACCTGCTGCCGGGTACCAAGGTGTTGGAAGTGGGCGTCGGCACCGGCCTCGCCCTGCCGCATTATTCGCCAGACAAGCGCATCACCGGGATCGACCTGTCCGCGGCAATGCTGGATCGGGCACGCCGTCGTGTCGCCCTGGCCAACATGCCGCATGTCGAGGCGCTACTGGAGATGGATGCCGAGGAAACGGTATTCGCCGACGATTCTTTCGATATCGCCGTCGCGATGTTCGTGGCCTCGGTCGTTCCGAATCCGCGCCGGCTGCTGATGGAGTTGAAGCGGGTGGTTCGTCCGGGTGGACATATTCTGTTCGTGAATCACTTCCTGGCACGTGGCGGGGTGAGGCTCGCGATCGAGCGCAGCATGGCCCGTGCGTCCCATTCATTGGGCTGGCACCCGGACTTCGCCATGGAGTCGCTACTGCCTGAAGCCGATCTCAAGGCGGCTCAGATCGAGCCGGTCTCGCCGATGGGGCTGTTCACTCTCGTCACATTGTCCAACGAGTCCAATTGAGCGGTCGGGTATCCGCGCGAACGGCTGCATAATAGGAGCCGCGCACCATATTGTTCCGATGATCATGCGTGATGGCGACGAGGTGAGTGCATGCCGGGCATGACGGGAAAGACTGCGATCGTGCCGCGATGGCTTCGCCTGACCGACCATCGGGACGTTGGCACCGCCACCATTCTGCTCGCGGTCGTGGCGGGTCTGGTTGGCGGGGCGATGTCGCTCGTTCTTCGGCTTCCGACGCTGAATGTCGGTGCATCCTGGCGAGTGGCTGCATTGCAGCACGGCCCAATCGTGATGTTCTTTTCCGCGATCCCTGCGCTGACCGGTGGCTTTGGCAACTGGTTCGTGCCGCTGCTGATCGGCGCCCGGAACACCGCGTTTCCCTGGCTGGGCGCGGTGTCGTTCTGGCTCGGCGCACTCGGTTTCGTGCTGACGATGGCCGGCCTGCTCGATCCGGACTCGGTGCTGCTACTGCCAACGGCTCTGCATCTCGCCGGGATCGGCATGCTGCTATGCGCAGCCAATCTGGTGGCGACCGCGCTGAACATGCGGCGTCCAGGCATGACGCTGGGCGAAATACCTGTTTTCGTGTGGTCGCAGCTTCTTGCCGGCTGTCTGACGATCGTCGCGATCCCGATGCTGGTCGCAGCCCTGACTCTCGCCGGTATTGATGCGACGCAACAGGCCTCGCGTTTCTACTTTTATCCCGGCTTCTGCATCATAATCCTGCCCGGCCTCGGCATGGTCAGCCAGATCGTCTCCACCTTCTGCGCCCGCCCGCTGGTAGGTCGCCGCCCGATCATCGTCGCGATGACGGTCCTGGCGATCTCCGGGTTTCTTGCCTGGGCGCATCAACTGCTCGACCACGGCGTCGCCTCGGATGACAGCCTGTTCGGGGTAGTCTCGATGCTGGCAGTCGTCGTGCCGGCCCTGTTCATCGCCGTGTGCTGGAGTGTCACGCTCGGGCAGGCGTCGGTGCCGGCGAGGGTTTTGTTGGCTCGTACGCCCGGCCTGTTCGCGCTCGGCTTCGTCGTGGTGCTGGTCGTGGGCGGCCTCGCCAGCCTGTGGCGGCTGGCGAGCAATCCGGCTGCCGCGCCGCTGCATGATGCGGTCTCGCTGGGTGCAGTATTCGCCCTGTTCGCCGGCTTCTACTACTGGATCGGCCGGATGACCGGAAAACCCTATCCGGAACTGCTCGGCCGCCTGCAGTTCGGGCTGCTGTTCCTGGGTGTCGCGATCATGTTCACCGGCGCATCGTCGAACGGATCGATCGCTGCCGCGGGTGCCGCCCTGGCCAGCCTGTCGATCCTGGTGTTCGCCTTGGTGGTCCTGATCACCTTGTCGCGCCGCGCCGTCGTGTCCCCGCATCAGTGGGGACCAGGGGCAGTGACCCTCGAATGGACCATCGCATGAGCGATACCGCACTCAACCTTGCCGACGGCTTCGGCAGCGATACCCGAGACTGGTTCGCCCTGCTGAAGCCCAGGGTGATGACGCTGGTGGTGTTCACCGGCGCGATCGGCCTGTTCATTGCTCCGGTGCATGTTCATCCGCTGGTCGCCTTCATCGCGATCCTGTGCATTGCAATGGCCACCGGCGGCGCCGGTGCCATCAACATGTGGTACGACCGCGATATCGATGCGCTGATGAAGCGTACGGCGAACCGCCCGATCCCGACCGGCCGGGTGGCAGCCGACGATGCGTTGGCCTACGGCATCGGCATGAGCGTGCTGTCGGTCGTGCTGATGTGGCTCACGACCAACGTGGTAGCGGCGTCGTCGCTTGCCTTCTCGATCCTGTTCTATGTCGTGATCTATACGATGTGGCTGAAGCGTTCGACGCCACAGAACATCGTCATCGGCGGTGCCGCCGGTGCGTTTCCGCCCATTATCGGCTGGGCAGCGGCCACCGGACAGATCGGACTGCTGCCGTTCCTATTGTTCGCGATCGTGTTCTTCTGGACGCCGCCGCACTTCTGGTCGCTGTCGCTGTATGCCTGCGCCGATTACGGCCGTGCCGGCGTGCCTATGCTGCCGGTGGTCAAGGGTGCCCGTCATACACGCCAGCAGATCGTGCTCTACACGGTGCTGCTGACGATCGTGTCGCTGACGCCGTCGATACTGCACCTGACCGGCATGATCTACCTGGTCTCGACGCTGCTGCTCGATCTCGGCTTCCTGGTCTGCGCATGGCGCGTGCTGCGGGACGAACAAACGCCGGGCGGCACCAGCCTGACCGACGACAAACCAGCGCGGCAAGCCTTCCGCTTCTCGCTGCTCTATCTCATGGTCCTGTTCATGGCCGTATGCGCGGATCGCCTCGTTGGCTGACAGGAAGCGGCCAGTCGCACGCCGGCTCGATCCCGGGACCGAAGCCCTGCGACGCCGAAGCGGCCGCAACCGCGCGCTCCTGGTCGTTCTGCTGTTGTTCGCGTTGCTGTTCTACGGGCTGACGATGGTGAAGATCATCAGCCACGGGCCAGCCGGCTCGGGAACCGGAATCCGCCCAGACGGAACGACCCGGAACGTCGGGTAGCCCGGCCGGAACGGCGCAGGGGTTATCGCCCCTGCTGGATCGCCGATAGCACCCAACTGCCACCGCGAGCCCGCACGAAGGTCCAAAGCTCGGTCACGTTCTGGCGCTCGTTCGGGCTGCCATCGACGACGCGGCCGGTCAGGTCGGTGGTCACGTCGATCAGCGAATAGCGCATCGCCACCGTGGCGAACTCGCGTCCGCCTTCGCTCCATGCCTCGGACAGGTCGCCCTGGTCCATGCGGACGGCGCTGACCACATTGCGCAGGTTGCGGCTGGTCAGGTCGCTGAGCTGGTCGGAGAAATAGCTGACCATCTCCGGCGTGGCAAAGCGCGACAGGCTGTGCAGGTCTTGCATCGACCAGGCCTGCTGAACGTCGAGCAGGCCCTGCTCGAACTGCTGGTAGTCGGCCGGAGTGATCGTGACGTTGGCGCCTGCGCCACCCATTGGCGCGGTGTTCGCCGCCATGCCGCCACCATTCGCGTAACCGGCCTGGTTCATCGCCATGACACGACCACGGGCGAACCGGCGATACAGCCAGCGCAGGATGAAGGCGATGAGGGCAATCTGGATCAGCAGTCCGATGATGCTGCCGCCGCCGAAGCCGCCGCCATAGCCGCCGCCGAACATGCCATGGCCGAACAGCAGGCCGCCGAGGCCGAAGCCGACCAGGCCGCCCATTAGCCCACCCATCAGCGGATGCGAACGGCCGCCCATGCCCCCCATCATGCCACCGGACTGTCCGTAGCCCGGCTGACCATAATTCGAGCGCGGGGTCATGCTGCGGTCGAACGAGGAGGCGCCGCCCGGATTGGAGCGCGTCATCGGTGGCGCCATGAAGGTACGGCCGCCCCGGCTTCCCATGGACATGCCGCCGCCCGGACGCGCATCCGCAGCGGTTGGGAACAGCGTCGTCGCCAGCACGGGTGCGACGGCAGGCATGCCTGCGAGCAGCAACGCAAAGGCCGCCGCTGCGGCGCGATGGCCAGATCGTTGCGGCAGCTTGATGGTTGTCATGGTGTCCTGTCCTGGTGTTTGGCTGGAGGCGTCCGGGTCGGTCAGGCGCCGGCGATCATCATATGGTCAATGCGGATCGTCGGTGCATCGGTGCCGCGCCGAAATTCAAGATCGTTGGCCGGTTGCAGGCGCGCGAACATTTCGATCAGGTTGCCGGCAACGGTCAGTTCGGCGATCGGTTCGGCCAGGGCCCCATTGCGGATCATGAAGCCGGCAGCGCCGCGGCTGTAGTCGCCGGTCAGCCCGTTGATCGCCGATCCCATCATCTCGGTGACATAGATGCCCTCGACGATGTCCGCCATCAACTGGCTCGGGCTGACGATGCCGCCGGTCAGGCAAAGGTTGCTGGTGGACGGCGACGGCGGCGACGAAGTGCCGCGCGATGCACTGCCGGTGCTGGCCAGCCCGAGCTGACGCGCGCTGCGCCCGTCCAGCACCCAGGTCCGAAGTTCGCCATCCTCGACCAGAACCAGCGGTGCCGTCGGCACGCCCTCGCCGTCGAACGGCTTGGACCGCAGGCCACGTAGGCGGGTCGGGTCGTCGATGACGCCGATGCCGGACGGCAGGATGCGCGTGCCCATGCGCTCCTTCAGGAACGACGTGCCGCGTGCGACCGACGCTCCGTTGATGGCACCGGCGAGGTGGCCGAGCAGGCTGTTGGAAACGCGTGGATCGTACACCACCGGCATATGGCCGGTGCGCGGCTTGACCGGGTTCATCCGGGCGACGGCCTGTTCGCCGGCATGCCGGCCAATCAAGGCCGGGTCGTCGAGGTCGGCCAGATGCACGACCGAATGATAGTCGTAATCCCGCTGCATCGAGGTGCCGTTGCCGGCCAGCACGCTCGCCGACACCGAGTGGCTGGTACGCGCATAACGTCCCGAAAAGCCGCCGGACGTCACCAGGGCGATCTCGCTGCGGCCGAAACTGGCCGATCCACCCTGGCTGTTGGTCACGCCATCGATGGCAAGGGCGGCTGCCTCGACCTGCTGCGCACGCTCCGTCAGTGCCTCGATGCCCGGCTCGGCGGTGTCCGCGAGATCGAGCCCGTCGCCATCGATGAAAGTCTGTGCCGCCCGTTCGCACAGTCCGGCGAACCGGTCTTCCGGAACCACGCGCGCCATCGCCAGCGCCTGCTCGATCAGGCGTTCGAAGCCGTTCGGATCGGCGCTGGTCGCCGAGACCATGGCGCTCCTTGTGCCCGCGAACACGCGCAGGCCGAGGTCGTTATGCTCCGAGCGTTCCAGCTCCTCCTTGCGGCCCTGGCGAACCTGCACGCCGACCGACGTGCCAGAAACCAGGATCGCGTCGGCGGCGTCGGCGCCGGCCCGGCGAGCGTGCGCCACCAGCTCCTGCAGCAGGGCTATCGGATCGGTCATGGCGTGCGAGCTCATGCCGCCAGCCTGTCGGCGACCTCGCCGAGACGCGGGATGTTCGAGAGCGGGCCGAGTGCCGTCAGCGTCGGGCTGCCGCGGAACACGCGGGCGGCGGCGCGGCGCACGTCGTCCAGTGTAACCGCGTTGATCTTCGCGACCGTTTCCTGGGTCGGGATGATGCGGCCGAACACCTGCAACTGGCGGGCGAGCTGCTCGCACCGGCTGCCGGTGCTTTCCAGCGACATCAGCAGGCTCGACTTCAACTGCGCACGCGCGCGATCGAGCTCGTCCTGGCGGATGACGTCCGATCCGGTGGTGAGCTGCACCTTGCGCAGTTCCTCGAGCGTGACCGGGACCAGCTCCTTGGCCTCGTCCTCGCCGGTGCCGGCATAGATGCCGAACAGCCCGCCATCCAGGAACGGCGCGTTGAACGAGTAGATCGAATAGACCAGCCCGCGCTTCTCGCGGATTTCCTGGAACAGGCGCGAGGACATGCCGCCGCCGAGCAGGGTCGAGAGCAGCAGCACGCCATAATAGTCCCGGTCGCCGTAGCCGACGGACGGGAAGCCGAGCACGACATGGACCTGGTCGAGCTCCTTTTCCTTGCGGAACTCGCCGCCCTGGTAACGGCCGGCCTCGGGCTTCTCCAGCGCCGCACTCGGCAGATCGGCGAAATGCTGCTTGGCCAGATCCACGACCTGCTCGTGATGCAGGTTTCCGGCGGCGGCGATGACCACGTTGCCGGTGGTGTAGTGGGCCCGCATGTAGTCGGTCAGGGTGTCGCGCTTCATGCCCCGGATCAGCGCGTCGGTGCCTAGCGTCGGCCGGCCCATCGGCTGGCTCGGAAACGCGGTCTCCTGGAAATGATCGAAGATGATGTCGTCCGGCGTATCGTTGGCCTGGCCGATCTCCTGCAGGATCACGCCCCGCTCGCGCTCCAGCTCCTCGGCCGCAAAGCTGCTATGGGTCAGGATGTCGCCGATGATGTCAGCGCCGAGGGCGAGGTCCTCCTTCAGCAGCTTGACGTAGTAGGCGGTCTGCTCGCGCGCCGTGTAGGCGTTGATGTGGCCGCCGACATTCTCGACCTCCTCGGCGATGAGTGCCGCGGAGCGACGCTCAGTGCCCTTGAACGCCATGTGCTCGAGGAAATGCGAGACACCATTTTCGCTGGCCAGCTCGTTGCGCGTGCCGCTCGCCACGTAGGCGCCGAACGAAACCGTCTCGACCCGGTCCATGCGTTCGGTGACGATCGTCAGTCCGTTGGACAGGCGGGTGGTGTTGATCGTGTCGGATTTTGTGCTGTCGGTCATCTGGTTCCTGGTGCCGGGTCGGATGGCCTGCGGCAGGTGGATTTCGGGGAGCAACGGAAAGTCGGCTGGACTGGATATGGGGAGCTAGGCGGCGTTCTTCAGCACCGCCGCCCGAACCGCATCCTCGACGGCATCGAGCCGGTTCGGCACCACGCGGAAACGCTCCTCCCGCCGATACAGATCCGCGAGGTGCTTCGGCAGGTCGGGAGCGAAGCCGACGGCGTTGCGCATCGCGTCCGGAAACTTGGCCGGATGCGCGGTCGCCATCGCCACGGTGGGCGTGCCGGGAACGCGGCTAGCGCGGGCGGCGGCGATGCCGATCGCGGTGTGGGGATCGGCCAGATAGCCCGCCTCGCCATACAGCCGGCGGATCTCGTCCGTGGTCTGCGCGTCGTCCAGGGTCAGGCCATGGAACAGGCTGGTCGCATCGCGCCAGACCGCGTCCGGCACGGCCATGCGTCCATCGCGCCGGAACCCGGTCATGATCGCGGCACAGGCGTTCGCGTCCCGGTCGAGCAGCTCGAACAGCAGCCGCTCGAAGTTCGAGCTGACCTGGATGTCCATGCTCGGCGACAGGCTGGGCGTGACCCCGCGCACGCTCATGTCGTTGGCGCCGAGGAAGCGTGCCAGGATGTTGTTATGGTTGGAGCCGACGCTGAGCCGGGTGATCGGCAGACCCATGTGCCGTGCCCCCCAGGCCGCCAATACGTTACCGAAATTGCCGGTCGGCACTGCGAAGGCGACCTCGCGATCCGGTGCGCCGAGGGCAAGCGCGGCTGCGACGTAATAAGGGATCTGCGCCGCCACCCGGGCCCAGTTGATCGAGTTGACCGCGCTCAACTGCATGTCCTCGCGGAACGGCGCGTCGGCGAACATCGCCTTTACCAGATCCTGGCAGTCGTCGAAGGTGCCCTCGACGGCGAGATTGGAGATGTTGGCCGACCGGACCGTGGTCATCTGCCGGCGCTGGACTTCGCTGGTGCGGCCCAGCGGATGCAGGATCACCACATCCAGCCGCTCGCGATCGCGGCAGGCCTCGATCGCCGCCGAGCCGGTATCGCCCGAGGTCGCGCCGACGATGGTGACGCGGCGGTCCTGCTGTCGCAGCACATGGTCGAACAGCCGTCCGAGCAGCTGCATCGCCAGGTCCTTGAAGGCGAGCGTGGGGCCGTGGAACAGCTCCTGCGCGAACAGCTCGTGGTCGAGCTGCACCAGCGGCACGATCGCCGGATGGCCGAACCCGGCATAGGCCTCGTGGCACATCGTGCGCAGCGTTTCGAAGTCGATGGCACCCTCGGCGAACGGGGCGATCACCCGTGCCGCCAGCTCCGGGTAGGGCAGGCCGCGCAACGCGCGCCAGTCGGCGGCGGAGAATTCCGGCCACTGTTCCGGCATGTACAGGCCGCCATCTTCGGCAAGGCCGGCCAGAAGGACACCGGAGAAATCGCGGATCGGGGCCTGGCCCCTGGTCGAGACGTAACGCATGGGATCGATCATAGTCAGGCTCGTGTTCGTCGCGAAGGGGGCCAGCCACAGATCGGCTCTTCGTGCCGTGCCGGGTTCACGATCCATATCTGACAGCGGCGGTTCAAGATGGGATCTTCGCCGGCTTGCGAAGTGGAGGCTGGGCTGTGCCCGGCTCTGATGACGTTGCAGGCAAAAGCGGTGCCGTAGGGGCAGGCACAGCCGGACGCGCTTCGGCCTTTGCCGCGTCCGCCGCGAGTTCGGACGGCTTGAGTGTGTAGAGAGACACCGGAAACTGGATCTGGCTGTGGCCGCGATGAAATGGTGGCGCCCGGTCGAGCTGCGGCACGGGAACCATGAGCGTCCCGTCCGGCGCCAGGAACGATGCATCCGCCCAGTGCAGGCGCGGATCATGGATCAGCCTGGTCAGCTTCCGATCGGGCGATAGGCTGAGGATGCTGTCGGTTTCCACATCGTTCAGATACAGCGTGCCATCCGGTGCGATCGCGGTGCCACCGAGTGCAGGCGTGTCGTACCAGAAGGCAGTCCCATGCGAGAGCATCTGCGGGCTTGTCTGCGGATCGTCCAGCAGCGCCGTCGCCACACGCGACATCGGCCCGGACAGGGGCTGGATATAGAGATAGCGACCGTCTGGCGTGACCTCGAGCTGGTCGGCATGGATCATCGCCGGCTTGCCGTCCGGACCCTTCACCACATCGCCGTCCACCAGGATCGACCGCTGCGCGGTCAGCGCCGGATCATGGTCCAGCACCCGCCGGAAGCTGCCGGACGCGAGTTCGAGCACGATCAGGCCGGGTGCGCCGGCATCGCTGATATAAGCATGGCCGCCATTGAAGCGGATGTCGTCGATCATGCTTTTCGGACGCAGGACTTCCTGCGGCAGCGTCAGCACGCGGGTGACCTGATTGGTGGCGAGATCGATCCGGATCAACCGGGTCGCATCGGCGCTTGCCGGCTTGCCGAAGCCCGGCGAACCGGTATCGACCGCCCAAAGCGCATTGTCCGGTGCCAGATGGATCGCGTTCAGCCCGACGAATACCGATCCCGGCCCAGACGCCGGCATCGACCCGGCAGCCAACCGCTTGGGGTCGGTCGGCGGGTTGGCATTCCAGGCGGCATCCGGGTAGGGGGTCAGGCTGCCGTCGGCGGCTACCAGCGCCAGCGACGGGCTGGTGGTGTTGGCGGCTCGTGGAAATACCGCGAACATGCGTCCGTCCGGTGCGACGGCAACGCCGTTCCAGACCATCTGCTTCGACTGGGCGCGCAACACGAGGTGGTTGTTCGGCACAGGGTCGGCTGTCGAAACACTCGAAGCCGGAAAATCCGCTGCCGCTGCCGACGTGGACAGGATTATCCCCAGTAGCAGGATCGCCAGCGCGACACGTCGTCGCTCGACCGGTGCAGCAGCGCCAGGCGAAGTAACGAACACGTGAGGCAAACCGATCGGGTGTGGTCGCGTCATGGCGTTGTCCGCTTCATACCGTGCAGTCGAGTTCGCAAAATGGCAAAAATCTTTCTTCTGACAGGCGTTGTCCTGACCTTCGCCATCGGCACCGTCGCTGCTACCGAAACCGGCATGTTGATGCCGATTTCGGCGTCCCTGGTCGGCGGACACAATTAACGCTCGAACCTGGAACCTGATCCTGCGCCCAATCGGGTTCAACCTTCCTTAACGGCCGAGATACCGACGACGCACGTAGGCCTGGTAGATCGACGCATCAAGCGGACGTCCGGTTGCATCCCGGACCAGGGTCGCCGTATCCGTCTCGCTGGCCCGTTGGTGGATGCGGGTGCGAAGCCAGCCGACCAGGATCGAGAAATCTCCGTCCGCCAGGCCTGCCTCCAGCGCCGGTTCGTCCGCCACCGCAGCCTGATAGAGTTGCGCCGCGGTCATCGCGCCCAGCGTATAGGTCGGGAAATAGCCCCAGGCGCCGCCTGGCCAATGGATATCCTGCAGGCAGCCACGACGATCATCCGGCACCTCGACACCGAGCAGGCCGCGTAGCCCGTCATTGAATGCGCTGGGCAAATCGGCCAGGGCCAACTGGCCGCCGATCATCGCCTTCTCCAGCCGGTAACGCAGCAGCACATGCGCCGGATAGGTCACCTCGTCGGCATCCACGCGGATCAGCCCGGGCCGGACCTGCCGATAGTGCAGGCGCAGATTGTCGGTCGACCAGGCGGGGTCGTCGCCGAACGCTGCCTGCAGCTGCGGCGACAGATAGGCCAGGAACGCGTCGCCGCGGCAGGCCTGCATCTCGATCAGCAGCGACTGGCTTTCGTGCAGCGTCATGCCGCGCGCCTGCCCGACCGGCTGCGCCAGCCACGCGCGCGGACGGCCCTGCTCGTACAGCGCATGCCCGGTCTCGTGCAGCACGCCCATCAGCGCGCTGGAAAAATCGTCCTCGTCGTATCGGGTGGTGATGCGGACATCGTCGGTCGCACCGCCGCAAAACGGATGCGTGCTGACATCGAGCCGGCCGCGCGTGCTGTCGAAACCGGCCGCCTGCATCAGCGTCTCGCCGAGCATACGCTGAATAGCGACCGGGAATGGGCCGGGCAGGGGCAGCGGTGTCGGCTGGCCTGCTTGATGCTCCAGCACCTCCGCCAGCAGCGCCGGAAATCCGGCCTGCAGATCGGCAAAAATCGGATCGATGAAGTCCTGACGCGTGCCCGCGTCATACTGGTCGAGCAGCGCGTCGTAGGGTGACAGGCCGAGCGCCTCGCCCTTGGCCTGGCCGATGGCGCGCTGCGTGGCCAGCACCTCGGACAGCTTCGGCAGCAGCCCGGCGAAATCGTTGTCGGCCCGTGCCTGCCGCCAGGCGACCTCGCACGTGGTGGCGGCACGCGAGGCGGTCTCGACCAGTTCGGCCGGCACCGCCACGGCATGCGCGTGCTGGCGGCGCATCTCGCGCAGATTGGCCGCCTGCCAGGAATCGAGCATGGCCGCATCGTCCCGTTCGGCACGGTCGAGCAGTTCGTCGGTCTGGGTCTCGGTCAGCAACTCGTGACGGATTACCGACAGGGTGGCGATCTGCTCGCCGCGTTCGCCGGCGGCGCCCAGGGGCATGATCGCCTCCTTGTCCCAGCCGAGGATGCCGAGCGCGCCGTCCAGCCGGCTCAGCCGGGCAAAGCGCTGCTCCAGCGCGTGATAGGCCTGCATCTGCGGTCCCGCCTTCCAAGAGTGCCGATGCCGGCATAGCGAGCCCGGTGCCGGAGGGAAAGCTGGACCGGCGCATCGCTTCCTCTAGAGAGGGGGCATGCCGACGCCCCAGGACCGCCGACCCAGCCCCGATCGCCGCGAGACCAGGCGCACCGCCCGGCAAGCCGACACCCATGCCGCCGAGGCGCAGCGTCACCATCGCGCCGGTATCCTCGACCAGGCCGAACGCCTGTATCGCGAGGCCCTGGCGGTGCAGCCGGATCATGCCGACAGCCTGCACGGGCTGGGCGTGCTGGCACGCGGCAATGGCCGCAACGACCTCGCCGTCGGCCTGATCGGCCGGGCGATCGCTGCCCGGAAGGAGGTCGCCTACTATTATGTCGATCTCGGCCTGGCATTGCGTGACCTGGGCCACGCCGAGGAGGCGAGGGCGGCACTCCAGGTCGCGGTGCTGCGGGACCCGGACGATCCGCGCGGACATGCCGGCCTGGCGCTGGCGCTGGAGACGCTCGGCCGGCTCGACGATGCCGTCGCCAGCCTGCGAAGTGCAGTGACACTGGCTCCGGACGATGCCCAGGCCTGGCATCGGCTCGGCGCCGATCTCGGCACGCTGGGACGGCTGGACGAGGCGGAAGCCGCGTTCCGCCGGACCGTGGCGCTGCTGCCGGACGACCCGTCGGCGCTGGCCAATCTCGGTGGCCTGCTGTTCGAGCGGAACCGCCTCGACGAGGCAGCCGACCTGCTGCGCCAGGCGGTCGGAGCCGGACCGCCGACCGCCGCCACCCTCAGCAATCTCGGGCTGGTGCTGATGGCGAAAGGCGAGCTGGTCGAGGCCGAACGGCTGCTCGACGCAGCGGCGAACCTGGCGCCGGCCGAAGATGCGATCCTGGTCAACCGGGGCAGCGTGCTGGTCGATCTCGGGCGGTTCGGCGATGCGGAGGCCTGTTTCGGGACGGTCGAGGCACGTAGCCCATTCGGTTCCGACGTTGCGGCACGGGCTCGCTTCAACCGTGCAACCGTGTTGCTCGCCACTGCCGGCCCCGGTCGGCTGGAGCAAGGCTGGGCGCTGTTCGAGTCTCGCCGGACACTGCTCCCGGCGCCCGCGAACAGCCTTCCCGACTGGGACGGGCTTGCCTTGCCCAATCATGCACCATTGCTCCTGCATGCCGAGCAGGGGCTGGGCGATGCGATCCAGTTTCTCCGCTACGTGACGCTCGCGAGCCGCCGGGCCAGGATCCTGCTGGCGTTGCCTGACGCCCTGTTCGGGCTGGCGGCCTGCCTGGCCTCGGATCGCTGCCGGCCGGTCCGGCTGCACGACTCGGAGACGCGGCTCTGCGTTGTCCAGGCGAGCCTGCTCAGCCTGCCGCATCTTCTGGGACAGCCGGCGGTGCCGCCCTTCGTGCCCTACCTACGGGGATCTCCGGATGAAGCCGCGTCTTGGCGCGACTGGGTCGGCTCGCTGCCCGGCCTGAAGGTCGGCCTGTCCTGGGCCGGCAGTCCGTCCTACCGGTTCGACCGGAGGCGTTCGTTGAAGCTGGCGGCACTGGCGCCGCTCGGCGGCGTGCCCGGCGTCAGTTTCATCTCGTTGCAGCAGGGCGAGGCGGCTCGCGAAAATCCCCCCGATGGCATGGTGCTCGCCCGGCCACCGGCGCCGCTTGCCGATTTGGGTGCGACCGCCGCCCTGATCGAGCAGCTCGACCTGGTGGTGAGCGTGGACACCGCGATCGTCCATCTGGCGGGAGCGCTGGGTCGTCCGGTCTGGCTGCTCAACCGTTTCGGCGGCGACTGGCGCTGGCAGGATGGTTTTACAGGACCGGACGGCAGCAGCCTCTGGTATCCGTCGCTGCGTCAGTTCCGGCAGCAGGAACCGCTTGCGCCGTCACTGGCCTGGCAGGATCCGATCGGCCGCCTGGTCGAAGCGCTTCACGTGCAGGCGTCCAGGTTCGGGTCGACGACGTATACGCGCCCCTGATCAGGCGGCGGTGCTGCTCCGCTTGCGCGCGGGACCGGGCGGAGGCTCGGCCGTCGCCGCCTCCTCGGCCCGCGTCAGGACGGTGACCAGTGCTGCCCGCAGCTCGTCGAGCTTGCGTTCGTTGGTGATTTTCAGGCCGAACACGTCCTTGACGTAGAACACGTCCACCGCGCGAACCCCGTAGGTGGTGATGTGCGCCGAAGCGATCTGCAAACCCTGCTGGCTGATCGCCGCGGTAACGTCGTGCAGCAGGCCGGGCCGGTCCCGTCCATTCACCTCGATCACCGTATGCGCGTTGGACGCACGGTTATCGATCACCACCCGCGGCGGCACATGGATCGCGCGCATGCGCCGGCCCATCAGGCTGCTCGACGATTTGGCGATCTCGTCCGCCAGGTTGATCCGGCCGGACAGTGCCTGCTCGACCAGGATGGTCAGCCGGGCCAGGCGGTGCGGCGCATCGAACGTATCCTCGGCGGCGTCCTGTACCCAGAAGGTATCGAGCGCCATGCCGTTGGTCATGGTGTGGATTCGCGCATCGACGATCGACGCGCCGGCCACGGCCAGCGCGCCGGCGATGCGGCTGAACAGGCCGGAATGGTCGCTGGTGTAGATGGTGACCTCGGTGACGGCCCGCGCCGGGAGCGGCTGGGTGTCGACGGTCAGCGCCGAGTCCCGCAGCGTGCTCTCGCGGATCATGCGGGCATGGCGTGCATGCATGTCGGGATCGAACGACAGCCAGTAGCCGCCATAGCCCAGCTGCAGGAAGTCGGCGATCTCCGTGTCGGTGAAGCCGTCTTCCTCCAGCAGGCCGCTTACCGCCTCCTTGGCGCGGGCGACACGTACGTCGCGCTCGGTGGTGGCAAGTCCGCCGGCCAGCACTTCGGCCACCCGCGCATACAGCTCGCGCAGCAGCGTCGCCTTCCAGTTGTTCCAGACCTTGGGGCTGACCGCCCGCATGTCGATGATGGTCAGAATCAGCAGCAGGCGCAGCCGCTCGGGGGACTGGATCGTGTCGGCCAGATCCAGGATGGTTTTGGGATCGTCGATGTCGCGGTGGAACGCGGTCTGGCTGAGCAGCAGGTGATGCAGCACCAGCCACGACACGGTTTCGGTTTCTTCCGCGGACAATCCCAATGTCGGGCAGAGCTCCAGCGCCATCTCCGATCCGAGCTCGGAATGATCACCGCCACGGCCCTTGGCGATGTCGTGCATCAAGGTTGCCACGTACAGCGCGCGACGCGACTGCAGGTCCTCGACAAGGTCGTTGGCGACCGGCGTTTCCTCGGCGAGCAGGCCGGCTTCCAGCGTGCCGAGAATGCGTACCGCCTCGATCGTGTGCTCGTCGACGGTGAACACATGGTAGGTGTCGAACTGCATCTGGCCGACGATTCGTGACCAGGGTGGAATCAGGCGGCCGAGCAGCCCGGTTTCGTTCAGCACGTGCAGCCATCGCGCCGCCGATCGTGCAGGCTCGCCGCGCCGGATTTCCTCGGCGCGCGCGGCGCGGTCCAGTTCGCTGGCGAACTTGCGGTTCGGACGCTCGCCGCAGATCAGTTCGAGCAGGATGCGGTTCGCCTCGGGGTTGCCACGCAGCGATGCCGCGCGACGCTCCCAGCGGATCAGCAGGTGCATCGCCAGCGGGTGGATCGCGAGCTTGCGATCGCGTGCGTGGGCGAGCAGCCGCAGCATCATGATCGGCTGCTCGTCGAACGATACGCCCGGCGCCGGCATGATCTGTCCGTCCGCGAGAACGAAGCCCGCCTTGCGCAGGGCGGCATCGGCATCGGGGACCACCGCCGGAACCCCCAGCGCCTCGCGCAGCACCTGCGGCTCGAGAATGTGGGTGAGGCGCATCACCTCGCGCGCGGTCAGGAAGTAATGGCGCATGAAGCGCTCGACGCCGACCTGGCGCCCGTGGCGGGTGTAGCCCATTCGGGCGCCGACCACCGGCTGCATGTCGAAAGTCAGCCGTTCTTCGGCGCGACCGGCGATGTAGTGGAGATGGAAGCGCACGGTCCACAGGAAGTCCCAGGATCGCTGTGCGCGCTTGGCCTCCTGTTCGGTCAGTAGGCCGGGAGTACGTTGGTATCGCCCGCTCGGGCGGGCCAGTTCGGCAAAGTTTCGTGTTCCGAACGTGTCCCGACAGAGCCAGTAGAGCGTCTGCAGGTCGCGCAGCGCGCCACGGCCTTCCTTGATGTTCGGCTCTACCAGGAACGGGCTCTCGCCATAGCGCTGGTGACGGATGGTGCGCTCGCGCTGCTTGTCGGCGATGAAGCCGCCGGCGCCGGCCTCGACGCAGGCGACGATGTAACGGGCCTGAAACATCGAGAACAGCGCATCGTCGCCGGCAATCCGTCGCGCATCGAGCAATGTGGTGCGGATGGTGGTGTCGTCCGCCGCCTCGGCGATGCACTGGCTGACCGACCGTGTCGCATGCCCGACCTTGAGGCCGAGATCCCACAGGAAATAAAGCATGAACTCGACCGCGGCGAGAATGACCGGCGACGGTTCCTCGTCGGTCAGGAACAGCAGGTCGATGTCGCTGAACGGTGCCAGCGTGCCGCGGCCATAACCGCCGGTCGCGGCGATCGCCAGACCGATTCCAGGCGCCGCTTCAGGCAGGTCGAGCCGGGCCGCCGCAACCTCGTCCTGCAGCGCATCGTTCAGGGTGAGGTCGTGCAGGGCCGCGATCAGGCCGTCGGTCAGGCCGGCCAGCGTCTGGGCAGCCCGCTCGCCATCCAGCCGGTGCTGCTCGAATTCGTC
>JBPBQO010000067.1:0-13650 GCA_050954785.1 Janthinobacterium lividum
CCGCAACCTCGTCCTGCAGCGCATCGTTCAGGGTGAGGTCGTGCAGGGCCGCGATCAGGCCGTCGGTCAGGCCGGCCAGCGTCTGGGCAGCCCGCTCGCCATCCAGCCGGTGCTGCTCGAATTCGTCGCGTACGCCCTGCTGGATACGGGCCAGATGACGGCGGAACAGCGCGATCGCCGTGCCCCGCGGTGTGGGTCCGGCGTCCGCAGGTCTGGCAAGCGATGAGGCGAGGGCGCGGCTGGCGTCCTCGGGCTTCGTGAACATGGATGCGGCTATCGGCATATTACCGCTAGAGTAGCGTGTCGACGCTGCTTGCAACAGCAACATCGTGCATTGCAGCAAAGATCGATTTCAATCGATACAGTGCGTCCAGCGCCTCACGCGGTGTCAGCCGGTCCGGCTCGATGCCGTCCATTGCAATCCGCAACGCCGCGATCTCGGACTGATCGAAAGTCGATGTTTCGTCTTCGGGCTCGCCGTCCGGTTCGGGCGGGGTCGAAGCTGCCGTCGCGAATAACGGTAGTGGCGGTTTGGCCGCAGCGCGGGTTTTTTCCAGGCTCGCCAACAGCCTGCCGGCCCGCCGTACTACCGACTCCGGGACCCCGGCGAGGCGCGCCACATGCACCCCCCAGCTTCGTCCGGCGACGCCCTTTACCACCTCGTGGCGGAACACCACCTGCCCCTTCCATTCGCGCACGCTCATCGTATGCGGCGATAGCCCCGGCAGCGTCTCGGCCAGCTCGCCCAGCTCGTGGAAATGGGTTGCGAAGATGGTCCGGCATCGTTGCGCGCCGTGCAGCGACTCCAGCACCGCCCAGGCAATCGCCAGCCCGTCCAGCGTCGAGGTACCGCGCCCGATTTCGTCCACCACGACCAGCGAACGCGGCCCGGCCAGGTTCAGGATCGCCGCGGTCTCGATCATCTCGACCATGAAGGTGCTGCGTCCGCGCGCCAGGTCGTCGGAAGCACCGACACGGCTGAATAACCGGTCGACCAGGCCGATCCGCGCCGCGTCCGCCGGCAGCGGCAATCCGGCCTGCGCCAGGATCACGGCCAGTGCGGTCTGGCGCAGGAAGGTCGACTTGCCGGCCATGTTCGGGCCGGTCAGCAGCATCATCCGGCGGTCGGGCGACAGGTCGCAATCGTTGGGGGTGAACCGGTTCTCGGCGGTGGCGCGTCCGGGCCGCATGAGCGCCGCTTCGACCACCGGATGCCGGGCCGCGGTCAGGCAGAACGCGGCATCGTCGGACAGGCCTGGGCGGCACCATCGTCCGGTCGCGGCCAATGTGGCGCAGGACTGTGCCACGTCGAGCAGCGCCAGCGCCTCGGCGATCGCCGGCAGGTCCGGCTGTGCCAGCGCCTCCGCCACGAGGGAGTCGAACACCAGCCGCTCGCGGCGCGCGGTCCGGTCCGCCGCCTCACCGATCCGCCGGTCGAGTTCGGCCAGCTCGTCGGTCGAGAACCGGGCGCTGCTGGCGGTGCCCTGCCGCAGGACGACGGACTCATGCGTCTTCATCTGCGCTGCAGCCGAGACCGGAATCTCGATCACATAGCCGAGCTGTGAATGGTGGCGGATCTTGAGGCTGGCGACCCCGAAACGCTGCGTATACTGCATCTGCAGCGCCGCGATCACCCGCCGGCTGTCGTCGCGGAGGGCGCGTTCCGCATCGAGCTCGCCGTCGAATCCGGCTGCGATCGCGCCGCCATCGTCGAGCTTGGCCGGCAGGTCGGTGGCCAGTGCCTGGTCCAGCCGCCGTTCGAGTGCCAGCGCGGCACCGAGGCAGGTGCGTGCCCGGTTCAGCAGCTTCGGCAGGGTGGCGAGGCTGTGCGCCGACTGATCCAGCACCGACGCTGCTTCGCGCGCTGCGAACAATCCATCTCTCAGGGCACCGAGATCACGTGGCTGCCCGCGACCGACCGACAGGCGGCCGAGTGCCCGGGCAATATCCGGGGCGCCGCGCAGAGCCAGGCGCAGCGAGGCAGCGCAGGCCTGTTCTCCGGCCAGGAAGCTCCACGCATCCTGGCGCGCGACGATCCGTTCCAGGTCGGTGAGCGGGCCGGCGATCCAGCGCGCCAGCATGCGGCTGCCGGGTGCGGTGACGGTATGGCAGACGCAGGCGAACAGGCTGTGCTCGGTGCTGCCGTCGCGGCTGCGCAGCAGTTCCAGGCTCGCCCGTGTCGCCGGATCGAGACCGAGCAGGCCGGCCTCCCCGCTGCTCTCACCATTGCCTTGCGACGCCGGGCGCGACAGGCGCGGCAGTTGCCCGGCCTGGCTGTCGCGCACGTAGTCGAACACGACCAGCCCGGCCATCGCCTCCTCGTCGGCGAAGGTGCCGAACGCATCCAGGCTGGCGGCGCCGAACGGTTCGGCCAGCCTGGCCCGCGCGGCGGCCGGCATGGGCGGCGGGATCTGCAACGGGCCACGCCGGGACTCGAAATCGCCGAGGACCAGGCTCGCCGGCGACAGGATCTCGGCCGGATCGAGCCTGCCGAGCAGCTCCGCCAGCGCGCCTGCGCCCGCCAGCGACACGGTTTCGAACAGGCCGGTCGAGACGTCGATCCAGGCGGCACCGATCGGAACCGCAGCCCGCGTGGCGCCGCGCCGTGCGGGACCTTCGACCAGTGCCAGCAGCAGGCTCGGCCGCCCGGGCTCGAGCAGTTCGTCCTCGGTCAGGGTGCCGGCGGTCACCAGCCGGACGATGTCGCGGGACAAGGGCCCCTTCGGCACGCCGGGCCCGGGCTTGCGGGCCGGTTCGGTCTGCTCGGCGACGGCTACCCGGAAGCCGCGCCTGATCAGCCGGGCCAGATAGGCCTGCGCCGCATGCACCGGAACGCCGCACATCGCGATCGGCTCGCCACGATGGCGGCCGCGCGCTGTAAGCGAGATATCGAGTGCCGCGGCGGCGGCCTCCGCATCGGCGAAGAACAGCTCGTAGAAGTCGCCCATCCGGAAGAACAGCAGCGCATCCGGATTGCGTGCCTTGAGCGCAAACCATTGCGCCATCGCCGGCGACGCACCCTCGGCCAGGGGAACTTCGTCTGAAATTACGTCATGGTTCATCGCGACATCTGTAGAGCGTGCCGCCTGTGCGCTCCAGCCGCCGGATCAGGTGCTGCCGGCGACGATCGAGCGGAGCGTCATCCGATCGTCTGCTGGTCGACGGAACAGGAATGCCAGCTCGGATGATGAGCCGGACATGAGAGCGAGCCGTACGGCGGCAGGAATTGGTGGAAAGCGGTCATATCGCCTTGCACGGCACCACGTGCCGTGGGTGCCGATCAGGGTTTTTGCTGAGCAAAGAACACCATACCGGTCGAGAATTGGTTGGCCTTCGCCGCCATCCGGCACTTCGCCCTCTGTCGTCATTTCCTCTTCTGCCGGAACGCCGCGACGAACGCTTCCATGACTGCGGCGAGCGCCGGCGCTGCGGGTCCCGGCGCGCGCAGCATCCACACGGACCAGGGAGGCGGCGCGTAGGCATCGAGCACCGTCACGAGACCGCCGGAAGCGATGAGCGCCGTCGTGCCCTCCGAGCCAGCTTGCGCGATCCCGATCCCGAGTGCCGTCGCTGCGCGCGCAGCGTTCGATCCGTCCACAATGATTGCGAAGTCGGGTTGGAGGCGGCGCGTGCCGCCAGGCTCGCAAAACAGCCATGGCATCATGCGCCCCGTCGCCGGAAAGCGAACGCCGATCAGGCGATGCTGCACGAGGTCGTCGGGCGTCTGTGGCACGCCATGCCTGGCGAGGTAGGTGGGGGCGGCGAGGGTAACGAGCGGCAACGGTGCGAGGCGCCGGGCGAGGACGCTGGCGTCGGCGATCCGAGGTGCGATCCGCACCGCGAGATCCCAACGGCCGCCGCCGAGGTCGGCGAAGTGGTCGTCGAGGGCAAGCTCCACGCGCAGCGCCCGATGACGCTCCAGAAGCGATGCCAGGGCGTGCAGCAGGGTCGGTGCGAGTGAGGCGGCGGCGGTTACGCGCACCGTGCCCGCAATTCCGACCGGTGCGCCGAGACGGCTGGCGGCGGCCGCAAGTGCCAGGGCCGGGCCTCGGACTTCGGCGATGAAGCGTTCACCGTCGGGCGTGAGGGAGAGTGAGCGGGTCGAGCGACGGAACAGGCGCGCACCGTGCACCGCCTCGAAGCGGCCGACGAGGCGGGCGACGGCGGCCGAGGTCACGCCGAGCAGGCGCGCGGCACCGGCGAAGGAGCCGGCCTCGGCAACGCGGAGAACGACGACGGCGGCGCGCAAAGTGTCCACGGTCTATTCGATACATCAGGTTGGCTCAGCCGCAACACTGTCTGTTCTGTCCTGAGTGATCCGGCGGCCTCACCTTCAGGGGCATCGGAAGCGGGAGAGCAATGCTGCGCATCGGGATTGCGCCCACGCCTGATCGTCATTTTCGCTTCACCCCAGTCGTGCGGGACAAGAACGACGTCCCGTCGAGGCGCTCGCGCGCCGACTTTTCCTATGCGAATGAGAGGACACCAATCTTGAGCAATTCCGTATCCCAGCAAGCACGTCCGCCGGCACCGTCGTTCGACCTCACCGGCAAACGCGTCGTCGTCGTCGGCGGCAAGAAGGCGATCGGCCTCGGGGTTGCCCAGGCCGCCCACGCCATGGGTGCCGCCGTCACGGTTGCCAGCCGCCGTGATGTCTCCGCCGAGGAGCGGCCGGACCTGGCCGCGTTCGACCAGGTCGTTCTGGACATCCGCGACGAAGCGAACGTGCGCGCCGCGTTCGAGGCGATCGGCTCTTTCGACCACCTCGTCGTCACCGCCGGACCGGAGCTGGGGTCCTGGGGATCGTTCATGGACCCCGACATGCGCGGCGTCCGCAGCTACCTGGAGGGCAAGTTTCTGGGCACCTGGGCTTGCGCCCGCTATGCCGCCCCGCATTTGCGGTCCGGCGGCTCGATGACCTTCCTCACGGGCGGCACCGGGGCCCGGGCGAAGCTTGGTCTGGCCGCTGTCACGTCGACGTTCACGGCCGTCGAATCCCTGTCGCAGTCGCTTGCCCTTGAACTGGCCCCGATCCGCGTCAACACGATCCGGCCCGGATTTATCGATACCGACTTCTGGGACGTCCTGCCCGCGGCGACCGTGGAGGAAATCCGTGCCAAGGTCCGCGCGAATTTCCCGGCCCGGCGGCTCGGGACCGCCGCCGACGTCGGGCACGCTTCCGTCTTCCTCATGACCAACCCGTACGTTACCGGTACGGTGCTCGAGGTCTCCGGCGGCGAGTTGTTGGTCGACTGGATTTTCTGACTTTGATTTTGCGAAGATGGCGGGTTCTCTGTCACCACCCATAATAATCCTGAGTAGCACACTGGACTAAATGATGAAGCGTTTTGAGGACAAGGTCGTCATCGTCACCGGGGCAGGGACGGGAATCGGGGCGGCCACGGCCAGGCGGTTCCTGTGCGAGGGTGCCACGGTCGTGCTGAATGGCCGCCGCGAGCAAAAGCTGCGCGACACCATCGCGGACATCGACGCCGGCAAGTCGCTTATCCATGCTGGGGACGTGTCGGACGAGGCGTACATCAAGCGGCTCGTGGAAGACACCGTTGCCCGCTTCGGCCGGCTCGACGTGCTGGTCAACAATGCCGGGTTCGCAATCTTCGACCCGTTCGCCGAGCTGACCACTGCCGACTGGCGGCGTCAGCTGGCGACCGACCTGGACGGCGTCTACTTCGGTACTCGCGAGGCGCTGCCACACCTTCTGAAAACCAGGGGCTCGATCGTCAACGTGTCGTCCGCCTCCGGCCTCGGCGGCGACTGGGGTGGGAGCGGGTACAACGCGGCCAAAGGTGCGGTGTCGAACCTGACGCGGTCGCTTGCTCTCGAGTATGCCGCCCGCGGCGTCCGGGTGAACGCCGTTGCCCCCAGCCTGACGACCACGGATGCGACGGCGGATTTGGAGAAGAGTGAGGCCGCGATGTCGACTTTCCGCGAGCGCCTGCCGATGGGCCGGCCGGCCACGCCGGACGAGGTGGCGGCCGTGATCGCGTTCCTGGCTAGCGATGACGCCAGCTTCGTCAACGGCGTGATCCTTCCGGTCGACGGCGGCCTAGCCGCGTCCAACGGCCAGCCGAACTTTCTCGCGCTGTTCGGGCAGGGCTGAAGTGCCGCTCGGGTTCGCCACCGGCTAGAGCTTTGTTTTGGCGAGCATCTTTATCCGATCGAGAAAGCAAGACGATCGGATGATGCTCTAGTGTGAATCAGCCCCGAAGAGTGGTGGGGTCCCTATCGGCGTCAATAGGGACCCCATCGACAGGCAGTATGATGAGCATTTCAGAGTTATCTCGGCACTGATTTACAGCTGGCTAAACAGAACTGACCGCGGCCAGCTTTCAGGATACCAAGCGTCAGACTTCATCCTCTAGAATCCGAGGATCACGTCGGCTGCGAGCGTGAAGTTTCCGGTGTTGGACAGCGCGTTATAGGGATGCCCGCCGCTGAACGACTTGTCCCAGCGGATCTCCGGCCGGAACGCCAGCAGCGCCACGTGCGGCACGACCGGCTTGTAGCTGACCCCCCAGGTCCATTCGCTGTAGGTCTGCCGCCCGGCCCCATAGGCGGTCGTGGTCAGCCCGTTCAGGCCGCGATACGGGTCGGAATTGCCGGGGTAGGCCGCGACGAAGAAGCCGGCATTGTCGCGATACACCTCGCCGCGGAAGTTGGCGGTCAGCGTCGGCGTCAGCGCGTAGGATGCGTAGCCGGCAAGGCCGTAGGAGTCCGCGCCATAGAAATCGTCATGCTGCCACTGGGCTTCGGCCACCAGGGTCAGCTTGTCGGTCGCCTTGTAGGTGGCTACCACGTCGCCCTCGTAGCGCATCGAGCCGTTGGCCTCGCGACCGATCGCGTTGGTCGCGTCCTCCGGCCCCAGATGCAGCATCGCCAGCACGGTCAGCTTGCCGCCGGCCAGGCTGTTCAGCCCGACGCCGACCAGCCCGGCCGGCTCGGCGTTGTTGTCGCCGCTGCCGAAAGTGGTGCTCTCGCCGGTATCGACCTCGCCATACAGGTCCACCGTCGGGTTGAGGTGGGCCACCGCGATCAGGCCGGTATGCTCGAATGGCCCGAAGTTGAAGTTGTACGAGTGCGAGTAGAACGGGTTGGTGCTGGGATCGATGGTCTCGTAGCCGATCAGGGTGGCGAACTGGCCGAGCTTGAAGTCGATGCCGCCCTTGAACAGCACCGGCGCATGCATGGTGATGTTGGCCTGCAGGATACTGAACTGGTTGCGGTCGGGGGTCGCGTGGCCGAACTCGCCGAGGAAGTGGGTGTAGCGTGCATCCGAGCCGTAGGTGCCCTGCAGCATGAAGCCGAAATCGAAGTCGGACGAGGTCGGGTCGATGGCACGGGTCGCGGTGAGCTGCACGGAGTTCAGCAGGGCGGTGTTGGCCTTGTCGTCGAACAGCCTGCCATAGTTCAGCCCGTCCGCCGGACGGTCGAAGTTGCCGGTGACGCCGCCCTCGACCTGTGCGCCGAAGGTGATGCCTTCGACCCAGGTTTTCGGCGGCGCGGCAGCGGCCGGGGCAGCCGGAGTGGCGGTTGCGGCCGTCCCGTTTACGCTTGCCGAGGCGGGAGGCGTGCCGGTGGAAATGGCTTGTGCGAACGCTCCGCTCGATACCACCAACAGACACGTCATCATCGCAGGAACCAGCGCCGAACCGGCCATCAAATTCCGATGGGTGAATCCGCGAGGGCCAGCTTCGCAGCGTCTGTTAGCGGTCACGAGTGGCGTGGTCATCCTGGTTCTCCAGTCATAAGCCTGAACCGTGTCGAAACCGGTCCGACCCCGGAACGGATTCGACGCGTCGAGGGATCACTCGATTTGTTCGTCTCTGACTGGCAATGCTGCCTCATGTCCAGGCAGAACCGGGTCCGATATCTGTCATGTCTTCGAAAAGACCAGATTGTTACGAATTTGCCACGGTTTCTTGCGCGGAGATGTCTGGTTGCGCAACAAATTTACGTCTGATGTGCATTGGCGTGTTCAGGACAAGGTATTTCCGCCCGACTTGTTATGACGCCGCCGCTGCAACCGTAGCTTGAGTTTCGCAGCCAATTGCCGTGTATCGAATATGCCAAGCAGTTGCAGCAGCGTCGCATAGACCGCCATTCCGACGGTCACCAGCAGCAGCAGCCCGGCAATACGTTCGAGCCCATGCCAACGTTCAAGCCCGGAAAGCAATGTGTGCGAGACCAGCGCCAGCACCGCGGCCATCGCCACCGATGCCAGCCCCATTCGAAGCAGCCGCGACAGCATGGCACGGTCCGGTTGCAGGTATCCGCGGCGTAGCAGCACAACCATCAGCGCAAGCGCATTGATCATCGAGGCGAGGCTGGTCGCGAGCGGCGGCCCGACATGTTGTAACGGATGCATCAAGGCGAGGTTGAGGCACAAGTTGACGCCGAGCGTCGCCATGCCGATCCGCACCGGCGTCGACATGTCGCCGCGCGCGAAGAACCCGGGCGCCAGAACCTTGATCAATACAAAGAAGGGCAGGCCGAACGCGTAGCCCGTCAGGGACTGCGCGGACAGCACGACATCGCGCGGGGTGAAGGCGCCGTAGCCGAACAGGGTGCCCAGGATCGGCACTGCCAGCACCATCAGCGCCAGCGAGGCGGGCAGGGTCAGCACCAATGCGAACTCGATGGCGCTGTTCTGGGTGCGGTGCGCTGCTACCATGTCGTTGGTCTGCACCTGGCGGGTCAGCACCGGCAGCATGGTGGTGCCGGCGGCGGCGCCCAGCACGCCGAGCGGCAACTGGTTTACCCGGTCGGCGAAATACATCAACGACACGCTGCCGGCCGGCAGCAACGTGCCGATGATGGTGTCGACGCCGAGATTGAGCTGGGTGATGCCGCTGCCGATCAGGCCGGGCAGCATCCTGCGCATCAGCAGCCGCATGCGAGGCGTGAGGCGTGGGCGGGGCAGGCCGAGGCCCATCCCGGCCCGGTGCGCGGCCACCATCAGCACGCCGAGCTGCAGCACGCCGGATGCTGTGATGCCCCAGGCGGCGGCATGCGCCACGCTCCGCACATGCGGGGTCAGGAACAGGATGGCGGCGATCCCGACCACGTTGAACAGCACGTACGCGGCGGCGGCGACCCCGAATTTCTCCAGGCCGTTCAGCACGCCCGAGACCAGGGCGGCGGCACAGATCAGCAGGACATAGGGAAAGGTGATGCGGCCGAGCGAGACTGCGAGGGGGTAGTTGGCGCCGAAGCCGGGGGCGATGCCCCTGATCACCTGCGGCATGAACAGCTCGCCGAGCAGGGTCAGGCACAGCAGCCAGAACAACAGCACGCCCAGCGCCTCGCGGGCGAAGCCGCGCGCGACCTCGGGTCCTTCCTTGGCCAGCAATCCGGAAAAGAGCGGCACGAACGCGGAGTTGAACGCGCCTTCGCCGAACAGCCGCCGGAACAGGTTCGGCAGCCGGAACGCCACCTGATAGGCATCCTGCATCGGGCCGGCGCCCATCAGGGCCGCCAGCAACTGGTCCCGGATCAGGCCGAGGATGCGGCTGAGCATGGTCCAGCTGCCGACGGTAAGAAAACCCTTCAGCATGATGGACGACCCCGGTTCGAAAGATGTGGGCTTGGACGTGAGGCACGGATGGATCGCATCGTCATGCTCTAGCAGGCAGGACCGGTTCTGACAGCCATCGTGAAGCGCTCACCCGGATCGCCGGGCACATGACCAGCCGGACGGTGGACGCCTCGGGACGCTGAAGCCGGTGGACGGCATCATGGAGCAGCTCGGCCCGATCTCAGTCCAGTACGATACCGGTCGGCCATGTGCCATCGCGGCCGCCGGGTGCAGGCGAGCTCATCGGTCGGACGGCAACGCAACGGCGACCGAAGTGGTCGCGGTCTGCGTGGCGAGTACGCTGCCGAGCAGATGTAGGCAACAAGAGCCTACACGATCGGCAGATGTTCAGTATCATGACGAACGAGGTTCAGGGCCTGCATCTGCATGGTTACTGGACGACCTACCTGTCACGTGGCCTGGAAAAACGCCGTCTTCCCAAAATCACGCTGGCAGCTCATATCGCAGGGAAAATCCGCAACACAAAGCTCGACTGCTCATGATCGTTCGCTCGAGGGTGATGCGGCCACGATCATCAATAGACGCTTGCTCGGCGCGTCCCAGAATCATACCGACCTCGAAGACTCGCCCTGGTGGCAGATCGATTTCGGCGAGACCCGCATGATTCATGAAACCCGCCTGTTCAACAGGCTCGACGACGTTCTGGATCGAATAAGGCGGTTCGAAATTGTGGTATTGGAGAACAAGACGGACTGGAAAACGGCGTTCGTGCGGAACGAGCCCAGCCTTTTCAGCGGCGTCGATGAGACGCCATTCGTCCGGGTGCCGGAGGAAGGCTTTGCGGCTGGCTACGGCTGGTCGTGCTTGCCGGGAAACGTTTTTTCCACCTCGACCAGATCGAATTTTACTATGTCCAATGCTAATGAATATAGTCTGACGCTTGATGCTCGTGCTGTAGACCAACTTGGTGTGGACGGCGGTTATATGTAACCCGCTGGAAAAGGCAGATTTGCGCCAGTTGCGGTCATAGACAGGACCCGTCCGATGTCCTGTAAGCGGATACTGCTCACCAGAAGCCTGCTGACCGCCTGCGGTGGAAAGGGTAATCTCCGCTTCAGGTCTAATTGTCGTAGGAGCGACACCGTGCTCCCGATCCAACCGGATCGGCTGCGGCGGGATTACGCATTTGGAATAGCCCATCAGCTACTTCCCGGAACACTGGGTCTGCGACCGTAGCGAAAACAGCCCTGCCACGCGATGCCATCTTGTTTTTAATAGGAGCATAACAGAATATCTGCGTATGCAAAAACAACTCCGTGCTCCAGTGGGCAATGCTTTTCACAGTCATATGCGTCATTTACAGGACCATTGTGCTGCTTCAACCTGGCGAGCTTTACCAAAGCTCGGAACAAAGGCCCCAAAGGCAATCCGTGAGTTGGGCACGGTCCTATCAATCCTCGATCGAATGGCATCCTGCTATTGGGGATGCGGTGGTGGCCATCACCAGGGTGAATACCTAGTTGGACGAGCCGTAAACCTCGCTAACTCGGCAATTCTCCTTTGTACCCATGGATACTACGACGAAGCGCTCACCAATGCTCGGTCACTTGGCGAGCTTGCCAACCTACTCGCACTATTTGCTTACAAACCGGAAATCGCCGTCGATTGGATGAATGCCGACGAGAAAAAGCGCCGTAAGGAATTCTCCGCCATTAAGGTCCGTCTCATGTTGGAGGAGACCGGCAATTCCTATCCAATCAAACAGGATCGCTATGGAGCACTCTCTGGTTACTCGGTCCACATCGATCCGACTAACAGACCGCAGGCACACAATTCACTCGATGCACCAAGCAGCTTCTGCGCATATCAAGAAGCCGGTTTGCTAACATGTATCAATGAAATCTCTCTCCCAATCGCGTTCATTTCCATGTATGGCTCCGTACTAGTGGCTCTTCCAAAGCCTGCAAAAGAGATGGCTCGAAACGGAGCAATTAGGCTCGCTGACAAAATTGGGGGAATTGTAGTCACGGATCAGGATCAGCCATGATATAGTATGGGAGCTGAAGATCGAGAAGCGGCTATTTCAATGTACACAAAAATCTTATCAGAGAGGCAAAAGCAACCTTCACGCAAGAGAAGCCCCCGAGAGAGGCAGCGTGAGTAGTTGCCATCAATGACCCAGGCCGAAGCGAGAATAGCCTGATCATGAAATGCTTGGAACTCCGCCGCCGGGCGAGACTGCCAATCGGTTTTTGGCTGGTGAAACAGTCGGTCGAGATGAACGATAGGAAGGTCGTACGCGCAGCCGATGGCATCCGCCAGAGTGGACTTGCCACTATTCGATGGCCCCATGATGCAGACACGCGGCTCAAACTTCTCGAGAGCTGAGTGGTAGGTCTGAGCGCCCATAGCAGTATCGCAACTCAGAGTCTTAGTTTTTGCCTAAATGCGCCGATTACAGCGCGTTTAGTGTCTGCTTCTCTCTTACTCGAAGCAGAGAGCGGACATTCCGCTTCCGGCTAAGGGATGAACGGACTGGACCGCCGTCAACTGGTGGGTCTAGGACCGGGCCTGGTGGAAAGCGGTCATTTGCACACATCCTGGATCTTAGTGCGCTTGTGCGTTCAAGCTGGCGGCCGCAAGATGCGCTCGAAATTCAGCTTCAGGTTGGCACGCATGGATGTTCAAGAAATTCTCGATAAGAGATAAGGGAACTTCCGCCGGGTCCTTATGTAGACGGTCTGAGGGCGGTTAAGTCGCACATTGATGCTGCAATCAGGCATTTTACAAGAGCATAGAATGAACCGGACGAAACACTTTCTACTGATGTAATATTTCGCTGCAATCGGACCTTCGAGGGGAGCATCAAGGAGGCATATCGAGTATTAGCGGAAAAAGATCCGCAGAAGGTCAGGCCGTACGATATCGAGCAGTTTTTGGCTTCAAATAATCTACTTCGAAAAAAAGTATTAGATCAATTTACCATCTACCGTCAGGAGTGGCGAAATCCGGCTGCTCATGATTACACCCTCGACTTCGATGAAGACGAAGCCCTTATTGCAATTGTTTCGGTTACTATTTTTGCGATAGTGCTAACTAATCAGATAAGCGGTAAGATAGCCTTCAAAGCAGCTGCTCTGTAGCGCCTTCGCAGGCGCTCTCACCCGAAGAGAAGAGCGTTCCACTCCTTGATCTTGTGACGAGTAAGATCCGGGAGTTCGCACGCAGTCATGTTGATAATGTCGGTCCTACTCACTCCCCGGAATATGACTACTACAGACTTGAAGGTGCGCTCGCAGGATATCTTTCCTCAGAGCTATCCGTCTTCTCAGATGTTGCAGTTGAACAAAACAAGCGGTTTGCAAATAGGGAAGCCGACGTAGTTGTTCAGCAGGACGGGGAAAGGATAGTTATAGAATTGAAAAGGGTGTCGCCGAGATCGAGCGTAAAATCAGTTGTCCAACGGGCTATGACACAGGTTGCTCTGTATCTCCATAAACCGGATGTAGTTGGCGCTGTTGTGCTAATATATTCTCTTTCGGGCGGAGAATATGGAGTGACCGCTGCTTCGGGTGCGCTCTCTGAAGTCGTCCGAGTTGTCTCGCCCCAATTAGACGCGGGGTCCGCTTAGGGTCGAACCCGGCGGTAGCTGCAGCGGTTAGCCATCGGCAAGCGAAATCCAAGGTAACCTATCGCCAAGACGATCCAATGTCCGCTTCTTCCAGACTTTGCGCCGAAGCGGACGTTCCGCTTTCGGCCAGTTTAGTCGGTTCTCGGCTTGAAGGCTCTCGTGGCGAACAAGGTCGGCATGAACTTTGATCGCCCCATATTCGGCAGGCCGTGATCCCGATCTTCGAACATGTCGGTCAGCATGAACCCGACGCGAAGCTGACCGCCGATTTGTTCTTCTAACGAATGGCTGAATTCAACGACGTGATCCCGGCTGATCAACCGGTCCAGTTCTTCCTTCGGCAGATCACGACTCTCGGAGAAGGGAAGCGTATGTCGAACGATCAGCTCGCCTCGATCCTGCGCCTCATAGTCGAAGATGTACACATCGGGGTTCATGAAGCCGGAGAGAAGCGCGCCGCCCG
>JBPBQO010000068.1:0-5515 GCA_050954785.1 Janthinobacterium lividum
ATCTGCCGACTTCGTAATCCAGCCTGCCAGACCGGCGCAGCAGGGTTGCGTTGGCAGGTGGGCCTTGACACAGCCCGCATGGTAGCATCTGAGGCCGGCTTAGCGTCGATAGCGCAGCCGGCACGAGCCGTTTCAACAGTGACAGGAGCAGTCCAATAGCCAGACCCCCGATGCCCGCGCCGCCGACTCGCGAGGGCCCCCGCGTCAACGAAGAGATCCGCGTTCCGAACGTTCGTCTGATCGACGAGGAAGGCGAGATGCAGGGCGTGATGACCACGCGCGACGCG
Organism: Janthinobacterium lividum; assembly: GCA_050954785.1. Classification (GTDB taxonomy): domain Bacteria; phylum Pseudomonadota; class Alphaproteobacteria; order Acetobacterales; family Acetobacteraceae; genus Lichenicola. Next base: position 288 of record JBPBQO010000068.1, read on the forward strand.
ATGCAGCGCGCCTTCTCCGTCGGCCTCGATCTGCTCGAAATCAGCCCGAACGCAGAACCCCCGGTCGTGAAGATTCTCGACTACGGCAAGTTCAAGTACGAGCAGCAGAAGAAGAAGAACGAGGCCCGGAAGAAGCAGAAGGTCATCGAGATCAAGGAGGTCAAGGTTCGTCCGAATATCGACGAAAATGACTACCAAGTTAAGATGCGCGCCATGAAGTCGTTCATCGAGGACGGCGACAAGGTGAAGGTCACGCTCCGTTTCCGAGGCCGCGAAATGGCCCATCAGGATCTCGGTGTGAAAGTGCTGGAGCGTATCCGCGGCGACATGGACGAGCGTGCCAAGGTCGAGCAGATGCCCCGCATGGAAAACCGCCAGATGATCATGGTGCTCTCGCCGCGCTGATCCGATCGTTCGGCTTCAGGTTACCGGATCAGCCCGGCTGCGCAGGCAGCCGGGCTTTTTCATGGGCCTTGTCTCGGATCGAACCTCCCGCGTAACGTCCGGCGATGAAATCGACGACATTCCGGCACGCCATTCTCTACGCGATCCCGTTCCTGCTCTGCGCTTCCGGAAGTGCCGGTGCGCGCAGCCTCGCCGATCTGGCGCAGGCGCATTATCAGGCCGAATGGGCGGCTGGGCCGGTCTCGGCGACGCAACTCGGGGTGCACCAGGGCGACAGCCGGCTCGATGACGTATCGCTGGCCGGGATTGCCGCCCAAACGAAGCGGCTGCATGCCGAGCAGGCCGAGATCGCCGCCCTGGATGCCGCCGGCCTGTCGCCGCGCGAGCGTGACGATCGCGACGTGCTTGCCGCTGCCATCGGTCGCGAGCTGCTGGCGAACGAGCGGATCCAGCCGTTCCACCACGATCCCGACAGCTACATCTCGCTGGCGACCAACGCCGTCTATTCGCTGATCGACCGGGACTACGCGCCGCCGGCCGATCGCCTGCGGGCGGTCATTGCCCGCGAGCAGGCCATACCGGCGATGCTGGCGCTGGCCGAGACCCAGCTCGCCGACGTGCCCCAGGTGTTCCTCGATATCGCCCGCGAGGATCTCGAAGGCTCGTTCAGCTTCGTGTCCAGGGATGTGCCGGAGGCCTTCGCCGGCGTGCGCGACCAGGCCCTGCAGAACCAACTCGCCGCCTCGACCAAGACCACGCTCGCCGCTTTCACCCGCTACAAGGCATTCCTCGGCGGCCTGAAGGCGACCGGCAGCTTCGTGCTCGGTCCGGACGTCATGCGCGCATTGCTGGCGGCCGACCTCGTCGACCTGCCGATCGACACCGTGGTCGCCGCCGGCCGTGCGCAGCTCGCCAAGGACAAGGCCGCCTTCATCGATATCGAGCGCCGCCTCGACAAGGCGCACCCTGCCGATAGCCTGGTGCTGGTGCGGCACGACCATCCGCCGGCCAACCAGCTCATCGCCACCGCGACCGACCAATTGCACGGGCTGCAGGACTTCGTGGTCAGCCACCATATCGCCACCCTGCCGGCGATGATCCTGCCGACGGTGATCGAGACGCCGCCGTTCCAGCGCGCGCTGATCACCGCCGCGATGGATTGGCCGGGCGCGTTCGAGACCAGCACCCGGACGGGTGCGCGGACCTCGTTCTATTACATCACCCCGCCATCCTCGGCGTTCACGCCGGAGCAGATCGAACAGGCCATGGGCGACTTCAACCGTCCCGAGCTCGAGATGACCACCGCGCACGAGGCGATGCCGGGTCACTTCGTCCAGGGCCTGACGCTGCGGGCGCATCCCGAGTGGTCGCTGATCCGCAGGGCCGCGCAGTCCTACGCCACCACCGAGGGATGGGCGCATTATTCCGAGCAGATGATGGTCGACGAAGGCTTTGGCGGCGGCGACCTGAAGATGCGGCTGATGCAGTTGCAGGACGCCCTGCTGCGCGACTGCCGCCTGGTCGATGCGTTCGGCATGCAGGCTCAGGGGATGAGCCTCGCCGAAGCCACCAGCCTGATGCAGACCGAGTGCTTCCAGTCGCCGATGTCGGCCTTCAAGGAGGCGCGCCGCGGCACCGAGGACCCCGGCTACTACTCCTACACCCTCGGCAAGCTGATGATCCTGCACCTGCGCGACGACATGCAGCGGAGCCAGGGCGCTGCGTTCTCGCTGACACGGTTTCATGACGCGCTGCTGGGAGCAGGGCTGGTGCCGATGACGATCATCCGGCGCGAACTGACCGGGCACGACGCATCAATGCTTTGAGCGGGGCGTCGTGCGTTTTGCCTTCTTGAGCCGCCTGAACCTCATGTGAGGAACAGGCCGGCCTTGCGCAACGGCCGCCGGTCGATGGCCGAGGCAGGCCGGGCCCATATTGTCGCAGGGCCGGGCCAGCGGCCGGCTGGATCTGCCGATAGTGAACTGTCCGCTTCGAGATGAACGGTTCGAGAAAGCAGACGTTCGTTTGTCCGAACTTATCGACCACGTTCAGCCGGAGGCGCTGTCACAGGAAACGACAGACCCTGGACGACGCCTCCGGTGTCGGAAAGGTTACTGGAAGGGCATATAGCGGAACGACATCATGACCGTGTTCTCGTCGGTCTTCGGCGTGCCCCCGGTGCCGGAGAATGCCGTCTTGTGCGTGTACGAATACTGCACGCCAGTCTGCATCGTCCCGAAATCGCCCTTCAGGAACTTCCACCAGCCGCCGACCGTGCCCTGCACGACGGTCCGGGTGTTGGCGACGCAGTTGGTAGCGGTTCCGGATTGTTCCGTGTTGCAGCCAGTATCGTTGTACAGGCCACCACCGTATCCGTAGCTCTTGCCGCCCGAGATGAACGCCTCGCTGCTCGTGATGTGCTCGACACCGCCATAGCCATACAGGTCGACACTCTTGGACGGATGGCCCACGAGGCCGACCATCGCCATCACTTCCGGCAACGGCTTCGGGGCGCCATTCCGCCCGAAGGTCGCATCGGATAGCTGGGCTGGTCCGTAACGGCCGATGCCATCGCCGGCGAGCACGTCGGCATGAACCTCGAACTTGCCTTTCACGATCGGCAGGATGGCGCCGACACCACCACCGCCCGCGGCAACCGTCTTGTTGCTGCCGCTACCGGCCTCGCTCGTGTGGTCGTGCATGAAGCGCGCGACGCCGAAGGCCTCGTAGTGGCCCCATCCCGGATCCAGCGTGCCCTTGACGATGACGTCCGGCGCAACGTCGTCCGAATAGGTGGAATCCGGATTGAGGGTACTGCCACCGACACTGGAGGCCAGGACCGTTCCGTCCGCTGAGCCGGTGCCGTTGGGACCGGTATAGTAGTTCGTTTGCGGGCTCTCGAAGGACAGTCCCAGGTTGATCTTGTGGTCGTCGAAGCCTTTGACGAACCGGATGCTGGGATTGCGGGTCCAGACGAAGCCCGGCACGTAGGCCAGATCGATCGTGAGCGGGATGTCTTCCTGACGCGGCATGATGCCGGTTTTGTTCATTGTCATCAGCGACCAGGTCTGGCCGCCCATGACGTAGAAGTCCCAGTCCGACCGCGCATAGGTCGCGTAAAGGACCCGTGCCCGCAGCGCATAGCTGTTGGACTGCCGCGAGTTGGACGTCGAGCCGGAGGATAGGAAGTCGGTTTCGCCATAGGCTGCGATGTTGGTGACGGCGTTCGGGCTGGCCTCCACGAGCATCGATAGCCGGGTGGCACGCGCTGTTTCGCGGAACTCGGGTTGATGTGCGTTCGGGCTCGAACCGTAGGGGATACCGCCGTTGAAGTCGGAGAAGATGTCCGCCACTTCGTTGCGGCTACGGTAGATGCTGGTCGCGTCGACGAATCCGCCGAGCGTGACGCGCACACCGCCCAGCGCGAATTGTCCCTGCTTGAGCTTGGGACCACTCGACACGTACGCAGGCATGCCGGCAACGTAGGGATAGGCCGACCCGTTCTGCCCGGCATAGATATAGCCAGGTGGCGCCGAGAGCGGAGCCGGAGGCAACGGCTTCCCCGCCGGGTCGTAACGCGTCGGACCCATCCGTTCCTCGGTTTCGCGAGCCTGACGCAGAGCGGTCGATGCTTCCTTGCGGGCCGCCTTGACCTCGTCGTCTCGTGCCGCGAGGTCGGCCTTCATGTGATGAAGCTGGCCTTCGAGCGCATGGATCTGTTTCTCGATCGCCCCGATCTGCGAGGCTGTCGTGTCGGCATGGGCTGAACCACCTGCGACAACAGCAGTGCAGAGAGCCGTCGCGGCCAGAAGCCGCGCCTGCGGAGAAACAAATTTTACCATCTTGGTCCTGCCCCGCGCTTGCCGAGGCTCCATGGCGCTCAGCGACTAACCGGGTAACAGACGAAAGTTGTAGCGTAAATTTCACAAATCCAAGAACCTGCCGGTTGTATCATTCTGTGGCCGGGCGGCCACGGCCGTTCCGGATATGACGAAAGGGTTCCGAACCGCGCGGAATTCTGCCCACCTGCAGCCGCAACCGGATCGCGACCCTCCGCATGCCATTCCGATCACGTCGCGTGCATGAACCGCGGCTGGTTGCACGGAACAGTGCGGTGCATGATCGGTTGAAGCAGGCCGCCAGCATGTCGGCTCTACCTAGATCGCAAGATGGTTGCTCGATGACAGACGCGTTCCTGAACAGGATCGGCACCAGCGTACCGGAGTATGACGTGCACGACGTGTTCGTCGCCTTTGCCGGAACGTTGCTGACCGACGACCGGCTGCGCCGGCTGTTCGCCCGGATGGCCGACCGTAGCGGCATCTCGCATCGCCATTCCACGTTGCAGCCGGCGCTCGACCCGGCGTCCGGAAGCCTCGACGAAGGCGGCTTCTACCGGCACGGGGCCTTCCCGTCGTCGGCGGCTCGCATGCGCTGCTACGAAGTCACGGCACTTCCTCTCGCATTGCAGGCGATCGCGCGGCTAGGCGAGACCGCGCAGCTCGACCGGGTGACCCATCTGGTGGTGACGTCCTGCACCGGCTTCTACGCGCCGGGCCTGGACCTGCAACTGGTGGCGGCACTCGGGCTGCGGTCCTCGGTCGAGCGCACCATGGTCGGGTTCATGGGCTGCTACGCCGCCTTCAATGCTCTTAAGCTGGCGCGCCATATCGTGCGCTCCGAGCCGTCCGCGCGGGTGCTGCTGGTCAATATCGAGTTGTGCACGCTGCATCTGCAGGACACCTCCAACCTGGAACAGGTGTTGTCGTTTCTGGTCTTTGCCGACGGATGTGCCGCTTCGCTGGTGAGTGCCGAGCCAACCG
>JBPBQO010000069.1:0-5042 GCA_050954785.1 Janthinobacterium lividum
TTCCGGGCGTACCGTGCTGCCCGGCCTCGTCGGCATGCACGACCACATGTATTATATCGGTCGCCCCGATCTCGACGCCCAAGGTCATAGCGAGCTGCCGCTCGTAGTGCCGCAGATGACCTTTACGTCACCCCGACTCTACCTCGCGGCGGGCGTGACGACGCTGCGGACAACCGGAAGCGTCGAGCCGTACACCGACCTCAACCTCAAGCGGCAGATCGACGCCGGTGCACTTCCCGGCCCGCACATGGACGTGACCGGGCCTTACCTCGAGGGGGCGAACAGTCCCTTCATCCAGATGCACCAGCTTCGTGATGCTGAGGATGCGCGCCGGACCGTAGCGTTCTGGGCGGACCAGGGCGTCACCTCGTTCAAGGCCTACATGAACATCACGCGTGCCGAACTGGGCGCGGCGATCGCCGAGGTCCATCGGCGTGGTCTCAAGATCACCGGTCATCTTTGCGCGGTCACCTATCCCGAGGCAGCGGCACTCGGGATCGACAACCTCGAGCATGGCTTCTTCGTCAACACGCAGAACGATCCCGGCAAACAGCCTGATCGCTGCTCCGACGGCACGGGAACGCCGACGCTCGCCGGCATGAAGCCAGGCAGCCCGGAAGCCACGGCGCTGATCGCCCTCCTGGTTCAGCACCATGTCGCGTTGACCTCGACATTACCAGTGTTCGAGCAGTCGATCCCGGCGCGTGCGCCGCTCCAGCCGCGGGTCATGGAGGTGATGACGCCGGAGGCGCGCGAGGCCTACCTCTATGCGCGCAACGCAAGGGCGCTACGCCCCAATCCGACGTTCGAGACCGCCTATTCGAACGACCTCGGGCTCGAGCGGCAATTTGTGGCGGCGGGCGGGCTGTTGCTCGCCGGACCGGATCCGACGGGCAACGGCGGCGTCGTCCCCGGCTTCGGTGACCAGCGTGAGCTCGAACTGCTGGTGGAGGCGGGCTTTACCCCGGTCGAAGCAATCCGCATCGCGACACTGAACGGTGCCACCTACCTTGGCCTGGCCCATCGGATCGGCACGATCGCGCCCGGCAAGGACGCCGATCTGATCATCGTCAAGGGCGACCCGGCGACACGCATCGCGGACATCGAGCAGGTCGAGATCACCTTCAAGGACGGCGTCGGCTACGACAGCGCCAAGCTGATCGCATCGGTCCGCGGGCGTTACGGCGAGTATTAGAATGTTGCATGGCACCTCAGCGGTAAAGGTAATGCGGCGCACGGCATCGGCCGTACTGCTGGTTTTGCTGCCGGCAAGGCCAGCGGAATGCTTTGCCCCGGTTCCCGCGACAGGGGTGGAGGAGCATGGCCGCTACGTCACCTATCTGCTGCTGCACGAGGTCGGTTCCGAGAACTATGCCCTGCGCGGCACGGCGACCAGGTCGACTCTGACTATCGCCTCGACGCTGCAGGATCGGCGGTCCGTCCGTGCCAGGGCCACGACGCTGGAAACAGGGAGTAACCTGTCCCCCGTCATGCTCGAGACCAGGCGCGAAGGATCCGCCGCCGGGGACGCGTGGGTGACCCGCGTCGGCGCGCACAGCGCGACAATTCAGGAGGGAACGATCAGCCGCACCGCGCCGAAGCCGCCGGTCGCTTTCGTCGGCTTCCAGGAGATGCCTGCGGCCTTGCAGATGATGATGATGCGCTATTGGTCGCTGCACCATCACCCGCGTGCGTTGCCGATGCTGCGTGCCGCCCCGACTGCACCGCCGGTCGAGATCCGCCGCGCCGGCACCGATACGCTCTCGCTTCCGGGTGGCAGGCGCGCCGTGCTGACGCGCTACACCGTGGCCAACCTGTTGTTCGGCCGCGAGATGGTGTGGATGGACGATCGGGGCAGGCTTGCCGCCCTGATGACGTTCGCCGGTGGCCTGCCGGTAGAGCAGGTGCTCGAGGAGTATCGCCCTGCATTCCGCCAGCTCGTCGACAACGGCGTGCGGCAGGAGATGGCGAACCTCGACGACCTCGCCCGGCAGGTCCGCCCCGAGGCGACGGGTACCTTCGCCATTGTCGGTGCGCGGCTGATAGACGGTACCGGCGCCGCGCCGATCGCGGACTCGGCGGTGATCGTGAGTGAAGGCAGGATCGCCGCGGTCGGCGCGCGTACCACGGTGGTGCTGCCGCGGGGCATAAAGGTTGTCAGCGCCAAAGGCCGAACGCTGCTGCCGGGGCTGTGGGAGATGCACATCCATTATTCCGGTGTCGAGTTCGGGCCGGCGCTGCTCGCCGCCGGCATCACCACCGCGCGCGATCTCGGGGGCGAGTTCGATTTCCTGACGACGCTGCGCCGCAAGCTCGACGGCACGGGGGCGCTTGGCCCCCGCCTGCTGCTTGCCGGTCTCATCGACAGCGGGGGCCCGCTAGCCTTCGGCGAGGTCGATGTCGAAACCACGGCCGAGGGCGTCGCGGCGGTCGACCGCTATGCCGATGCCGGATTCGAGCAGATCAAGGTCTACGACCAGATCCAGCCGGACGTATTGAAGGCGATCACCACCGAAGCACATCGGCGCAATTTGACCGTTACCGGCCACATCCCCATCGCGGTCGGCACGTTCGAGGCGATCGCCAACGGCATGGACCAGATCAATCACCTGCAATACGTCACCCGGACAATGCAGGAGGGGGCGGACGGACCGGTCGATCCGACATCGGACCGCGCCATGCGGATGATCGCCCTGCTCAAGCAGCGCGGGATCGTCGTCGATCCGACCGACAGTTGGGGCGAGATGGCGAGCCATCCGAAAGGCGTCAGCGCGCTATCGTTCGAGCCAGGGATCGCGGCGGCACCTTTCACGCTTCGGTTCAAGTACGAGGCGATCGGCGCACAGGGAGACGAGACTCGCTGGCGCGAGCGGATGGCGGCAAACGGACGCGTTATCGCCGCGCTCCACGCAGCCGGCGTCCCGATCGTGGCAGGCAGCGACACCGGCCTCGTCGGTTATGGTCTGGACCGCGAGCTCGAGCTTTACGTGGCGGCGGGCATGACGCCGATCGCGGCGATCCAGACTGCCACACTTGGTGCCGCGAGGGCGATGAAGCTCGACGGCGATTCTGGTTCAGTGGAGGTCGGCAAGCGTGCTGATCTCTTGCTGGTCGACGGTGACCCTTCAACCGACATTAGCGACTTGCGGCGCGTGACCAAAGTGGTGCGAGGTGGCTGGCTTTATGACAGCACCGCGCTCGGCCGAGCAGTTGGTTTCGAAAGGACAGGCGGCTCGGGTCAGAAAGCACAACCCTGTCGGAAAACCAGTCTTCAGCCGAAATGAATGGATGGCAGATTCGGGAAGTGGAGAATCGGGCGCTAAATGGCCGACCATAGGTCGTCGCCGCCGCAAAGCCGCCGGTCGGCAAGTGCCCATTTTTGGCCGTCCAGTCGATTGATCTGTCACCCCGGAACCAGCAATCCCAGCTGACAAGGTCCTAGGCCTGCATCGGCGGCGTAGGAGATGCCCAAGGCGACGTATTGGGGATCACCAGTCGGGCTCCGCCGGGCATGGGACGAGTACCAAGCTGGGTAGCGAACGCCAGGACAACGAGCAGGAGGGCACACCTATCAATAGTCCTGGCGACATTGCGGAAGGAGGATGGCTAGTAAACTCTGCGGTTCGCCGGCTGGCAGATTGAACACTCGAATGCTCAGATCGAAGCGATCGAGCTCCGGATAGCGATGGCCGGTCGTTGACTAAATGATCTCGTCCGCAGGTGCGCTGGTCGAGATTATGGGCCTCAACGATCGCTGGAGATTGCCGATTCAGCAACGACATAACCCGTATGGCCTGGTCCGACTCCGCTGTGAAGATAAGCCGGAGATTATTGCTGACCCGCAGGTAGTAGAGTGGTGCTTGCGTGTAGCCGACGAGCCGTTTGGCCGCGAGCGCGCCGACGCTGCCATAGCCCCGGAGAAGGTGCAGGACATCCCCAAGGCTGTAGCCGAGACGATCGAAGTCCGCCTTTGCCGACGGAGACAGCAAGACCTCGCCCCGATCGAGGGAGTGCATGCCGTAGAACTTCGTCTCTGGTGAAGGCGCGGTCTTGTCCCGTCCGCTTGCACCATGAAACCGGTCGGGATGCTGCTCGAGAAAGCTGATGCCTCGGGCGATGTCGGTCGCGGAAATTTTCGTCGTCGATCGAGCGCTGAATGAGGCGCAGAACAGCGTCGAGATCACGGCCGACCCGTTTGCGTTCAAGTTCCCTCAGCAACTTGGGACGTGCGGCGGCAAGCTCAGCCAACTTGATCATAAGTGCACCATCCGCGAGGGGCAGCGCACGCTTGCGGCCGTTGCAAGTCTCGCAAGCTGGAGCGAGGTTTTCGTAGCCGGTGGTGTCGAAGCTCGGTGGAAGTCCCAAACGCCCTTTAATCGCTACCAGGTCGTCACGGGACGTCGATTCGGGGATGAGGTGATCGATCTCCATCGCCCGGTAGTCGACAACAGCTCGCAGCAAAAGCACGCCTGCCCACACGCCCGCCAGAGCGCCTCCCGGAATGCATGCGTAAACCGTTGGTCTGCCACTGCACCGCTACCCGGGGCGGCCGCGATCCGTCCAGTGCTCATCGTCGCCGCAGCAGCGTTCCCTCCGGCGGACGTGCACTGATCGCCTATGTTCAGGGCGCACAACAGCCCCGCTAGCGGACCGGCGGGGCTACGGGAGTTCCATGACGGTGGTTGCGGGGACAGGATTTGAACCTGTGACCTTCAGGTTATGAGCCTGACGAGCTACCGGGCTGCTCCACCCCGCGAAAAGGGCGCTCCTGTGAAGGACCGCCCCATAAAATCGCAGTGACTGTGTGAATGGGTTCCTGTCTTCGCGCCGACGACTAAGCCTGGCGGCGTCCTACTCTTCCATCGCTTGAGCGATAGTACCATCGGCGCTGTCTGGTTTCACGGCCGAGTTCGGGATGGGATCGGGTGGGGCACAGACGCTATGACCACCAAGCTAAGTCGGCGGCGCGAGAGACAGGGTTTCTTGAAATCGATGCACCGGCAGATCCGAAGAGCCGCACGGCAGTGTTGTCGATGATGGTG
>JBPBQO010000070.1:0-2662 GCA_050954785.1 Janthinobacterium lividum
TTGACAAGCGTGCTGGCATTCCAAACGGTGCGCAGTTCGGCCCCGATGCGCGCGCGGATGGCGACATTGGGCGCGTGATGGATGGCGTTGGCGGCCAGATGGAATTGGCACCTCTGCCAAGTGGCGGCGCCGAGTACGGCTCGGCGAGCTGCGCGCAGGCCGGCATGATCGTCGGAGACGATAAATTCGACGCCTCGCATCCCGCGCGCAACCAGGCCGTCGAGGAAGCCACGCCAGTGGACTTCCGCTTCTGACAGGGCGACGCTGACACCAAGCACCCGACGCCGCTCGTCGGGGCCGATACCGATCGCAGACAGCACGGCCGCGTCGCGCACGACGCCGGCGTGGCGCACTTTTTCGTACCGAGCGTCGAGGATCAGGTAGCGGATTTCGCCGAGCGGGCGGGTTCGCCACGCCTCCAGCTCGTCGTCGAGCAGGGCCGCAGCGCGGCTGACCTGAGAGGACGAAAGGCCTTCGATCCCGAACTCGCGCAGTACCGCCTCAGCCTGACGGGTGGAGACGCCCTTCACATACATCTCGGCGACCGCCAGCATGACTGCGCGCACCGAACGACGTCCTCGCTCGAGCGACTGCGGGAAGAAGGGCTCGCCGTCGTGACCGGCCGTCTTGGGCACGGCTACGTTCACCGTGCCGGCGGGCGTATCGATCCGCTTGAACTTGTATCCGCTGGCGTAGCCCCGCCGGTCGGGCGTGCGCTCATAGCGCTGTGCCCCCAGGAAGCGTTCGCGCTCGATCCGCATCGCAATCTCGAACGCCCGTGCGAACACGGTCGCGATGCCTTCGGGGCCCTGCTCGATCAACTGTTCCAGCACCGCCTCGATCGCTGTATCATGCTCAGTGTCCATTCGCGTTCTCCATGAGTGTCGCAACTCCATGGAATGCCGAAGATGGGCAGCTGGTGCCGGGGCATGCCCCGGCACCAGCTTAGCCATCACGACCCGACCGAATTTCCAGACCTCGCGTTACACAACCTGCATCCGGTGAGGGGCATCTGGCGGGTGACGGTCTGAGCTGAGATGTTAGCCACAGTGCAAGCACCGTGGTTTGCACCGTGGCTAGAGACGTGGCGATGACCCAGATCACTATACTGTCCGGCGTTGAGCGGCGTCGCCATTGGAGCGACGAGCGCAAGCTTGCCCTCGTGGAGGCAGCCATTGTGCCTGGCGCGTCGGTCGCCGCTATCGCGCGTGATGCCGACGTCTCGCCTTCATCGATCTACCGTTGGCGGCGTACCCTATGCAGAAAGCTTGCGCAGCCGAGCGGCTTCACAGCTGTGGCCGTTTGTGCGGATCCTGCCGGCGCGATCCACGACGCGTCCGATGTGCTGGTCATCGAGATCCGCGGTGCGACCATCCGTGCGGCTGGCGGCGTATCTGCGAGTTTGCTGGTGGCGGCGTTGCGAGAGCTCAAAGCATGATCCCTGTTCCGGGTGGGGCACGGGTCTGGATAGCCACCGGCAAGACGGATATGCGCAAGGGCATGTCGTCGCTTGCCATGCAGATCCAGCAAGGGTTCGGTCGCAACCCACATGCCGGCGACCTCTACGTTTTCCGTGGTCGCCGCGGCGACCTGCTGAAGATCCTATGGCACGATGGCCTTGGAATGTCGCTCTACGCAAAGCGGTTGGAGCGCGGTCGGTTCACTTGGCCAGCGACATCTGACGGCGTCATTTCGATCTCGGCGGGGCAACTCGGCTTCCTTCTGGAAGGCATCGACTGGCGGAATCCGCAATACACGTTCAGGCCCGAACTGGCGGGCTAGAACACCCGGTTTTCTTGGTGTTTCGACACCAAAGTCCTCGACAAATTGGCAGTTTTCTGCTGTAAAATGAGCTTCGATGAACATTGGCATCGAGGCCCTTCCCGATGATATCGAAGCGCTCAAAGCGCTGCTGATCGCCGAGCGTCACACTGTCGCCATCGCTCGTGCAGCTCAACTTAAGGCCGAGGCACTCGCCGCCATCGCCCAGGCTCAGGTCGCCGATGCACACGCCATCATCGAAGATCTCAAGCTACGCATCGCCAAGGCCCGCCAGGACAAATGGGGGCAGTCGTCCGAGCGGCACAGGCAGTTGCTCGACCAGCTGGAAATGCAGCTTGAGGACGTTGTTGCCACTGCGACCGAGGATGATCTCGCCGCTGAGATCGCTGTCGCCAAAGCCAGTGTAGCCGGCGTTCCCGTGGTGCCGTTCACCCGCAAGAAGCCGACCCGCGCTCCGCTACCTGCCGATCTTCCCCGGCACCGTGTCGTCGTACCCGCCCCAGAGAACTGCCCATGCTGCAACGGCGCGGATCTCAAGAAGATTGGCGAGACCATCACGGAAAGCCGTGAGGTCGTTCCCCGCCAGTGGATCGTCGTGCAGACGGTGCGTGAGAAGTTCATCTGCAAGGCCTGCGAAACCATCACGCAGCCGCCAGCGCCGTTCCACCCCATTCCCCGTGCATCCGCTGGCCCCAACCTGCTGGCAATGGTCCTGTTTAACAAGTTTGGCCTGCATCAGCCGCTCAACCGCCAAAGCGAGACCTATGCCGCCGAAGGCATGAGCATCAGCGTGTCGACGCTCGCCGACTATGTCGGCCACGGCGCCGTCCTGCTGCGCGGCCTGGTCGATCTCATCGAGGCACACATCCTCTCCGGCGAG
>JBPBQO010000071.1:0-1999 GCA_050954785.1 Janthinobacterium lividum
GCCGCCTGCTCGGCAGCCCGCTGGTGGACGTGACCCAGTCCAGTGCCGCGCTCCGTGCGGTCCTCGAACCGCAAGGTTTCGGCAAGACCGTGCTCGATTTCGCCAGCGTCATCGCAGGCAATCGTCGCCTGTCGGTGCTGCGGCAGATCGTCACCGCCTTCGCCAACCTGGTCGCGCAGAAGCGCGGCGTGGTGGTGGCCGAAGTCGCCAGCGCCCACCCGCTGAGCCCGGTGCAGCGCGAACAACTCCGCGCCCGGTTGATCGAATCGGGCTACGGCAACGTGAATTTGCAGGAAACGGTGGACCCGGCCCTGCTCGGCGGCCTCGTCGTGCGCATCGGCGCCCGCCTTTACGATACAAGTCTAAAATCCCGGCTGCAGCGCCTGCAGTACGCGATGAAGGGAGCTGCCTGAGACCATGGACATCCGCCCCGCAGAAATCTCCGAGATCCTGAAGCAGCAGATCGCAAGCTTCGACACCGCCCAGGACGTCGCCGAGACCGGTCAGGTCTTGAGCGTCGGCGACGGCATCGCCCGCGTGTTCGGCCTGCAGAACGTCATGGCCGGTGAGCTCGTCGAGTTCCCGTCCGCCGGTCTGCAAGGCATGGCGCTGAACCTCGAAACCGACAATGTCGGCGTCGTGATCTTCGGCGACGACCGCGCCATCCGCGAGGGTGACACGGTCAGCCGCACGCAAACCATCGTATCCGTGCCGACCGGCCGGGGGCTGCTCGGCCGCGTGGTCGACGGCATCGGTCAGCCGATCGATGGCAAGGGCCCACTGGTCGACGTCAAGGAGATGCTGGTCGAGCGCAAGGCGCCGGGCATCATCCCGCGCAAGTCGGTCAACGAGCCGATGCAGACCGGCCTGAAGGCGATCGACGCCCTGATCCCGGTTGGCCGTGGCCAGCGCGAGCTGATCATCGGCGACCGCCAGATCGGCAAGACCGCCGTCATCATCGACACCATCATCAACCAGAAGCACGCCAACGCCGGCACGGATGAGAGCAAGAAGCTCTATTGCATCTATGTCGCCATCGGCCAGAAGCGCTCCACCGTGGCGCAGATCGTCCGCACGCTCGAGGAGCAGGGCGCGATGGAATATTCCATCGTCGTCGCCGCCACCGCGTCCGACCCGGCGCCGCTGCAGTTCCTGGCGCCCTATACCGGCGCGACCATGGGCGAGTTCTTCCGCGATAACGGCATGCACGCCGTCATCTTCTACGACGACCTGTCCAAGCAGGCCGTTGCCTACCGCCAGATGTCGCTGCTGCTGCGCCGTCCGCCGGGCCGCGAGGCCTATCCGGGCGACGTGTTCTACCTGCACTCGCGCCTGCTGGAGCGGGCTGCGAAGATGAGCGACGTCAATGGCGGCGGCAGCCTGACGGCCATGCCGGTGATCGAGACGCAGGCCGGTGACGTGTCCGCCTATATCCCGACCAACGTGATTTCGATCACCGACGGCCAGATCTTTCTCGAGGCCGAATTGTTCTACCGTGGCATCCGCCCGGCGGTGAACGTCGGTCTGTCGGTGTCCCGCGTGGGCTCCGCCGCGCAGACCAAGGCGATGAAGAAGGTCGCCGGCAGCATCAAGCTGGAGCTGGCGCAGTATCGCGAGATGGCGGCGTTCGCGCAGTTCGCCTCCGACCTCGACGCATCGACCCAGAAGCTGCTGGCCCGTGGTTCGCGCCTGACGGAACTGCTCAAGCAGCCGCAGTTCAAGCCGATGCCGATCGAGCAGCAGGCCGTGGTGTTGTATGCCGGCGTGCGCGGCTACCTGGACACCATCGACATCGCCAAGATCGGCGCCTTCGAGCGCACGATGCTGAGCGAGATGCAGTCCCGCGAGCCGTCGATCATGGACACGATCAAGGCCGACCTCGACATCAAGCCGGCGACCGAAGCCAAGCTGAAGACCTTCCTCGAAGGCTTCGTGAAGTCGTTCTCGGCCTAAATCCATGGCAAGCCTGAAGGCCCTCCGGGCGCGCATCAACAGCGTC
>JBPBQO010000072.1:0-1893 GCA_050954785.1 Janthinobacterium lividum
TTTACAGAAAAGCGGCGGCGGCCGGGTCAAGGCCGCCGCCGAGAACTCTACCCAGCACTGCTGGGCGAACCACCAGCACCATTTGCGGCACCGCCAAAGTGGGTCTGGGCGCTGTCCTTGCCCGCATTGGCAACCTCGGACGCGACCTGTTTGGCGGCATCGGCGAGAGACCCGCTCTTGAGGTCGGCAACCACTTCGCCAATCGGCTTGTCGGTCGTCAATCCATGCGCCTGCGCGCTATCCTTTACCGCATCGATCGTCTCGGTCGCGACGCGTCCACCACGATCGACCACATCCTGCGCCAGATCGTGACCCGCCGTGCGCACCCGGGTGGCCGTGTCGCCTAACAGCTCCTCTTCCTTGCTGCTGGTCGGGATTACTGCGCCGGCGACAATGCCTACCACGACCGCAAGCCCGGCGAGTGCGAATGGGTTGGCGGTTACCGAGGAAAGTGCCTCGCGCGTGGATCGTGCCAAGTTATCAATTCCTTCCTGTATGGTGTTGCTGCCGCGCTGGGCCTGATCGCTGATTTTGGCGGTGACGCCGGACGCGCTCGCCGAAAGATCATGTGCCGCCTCGCGGGTGCTTTGCGTAGCCGACGCCATCGCATCCTTGATCCGCTGGCCGTAGCTCTGCGCGGTGTCCGAGGCATTGCGCGCGATGCCGAGCACCTTCCCGCGCGCTTCGTCCAGACGCGAGGCATGCGCGTCGGCATCTTCGTCGTGGTGGCGCGCGGCGCTGATCTCCGCCTGCTGCAGCCGCGAGGCAAAGCTGGGCTCCACATATAGCTCCTTGGCTGCCGCTGGTTTGCTGCTCGAGGCCATCAGCCACGCCAGGCCGACGCCGGCCAGCGCGGCCGGCAACGGATTGACCTTGATCCTGGCGATCACACCTTGCGTAAACTCGGCGCCATCGCCGCCGGTGAAGTTTGCCAAAGCATCGTTGATCATCTGCGCCGGTGACAGTCGCCCCTGGAGTTCATCCAGGCGATTATCCATGCGGGCACGGGTCTTGGCGAGATCGCGCTCGATCGCGTCGGTATCGGTTGTCTCGACCATCAGATATGCTCCTTTACCAGACGCGCGTCCTTGCTGACGCTGGCGGCTGTTCGATCCGGGGTGATGTTCTTCAGGGAAAGCCTGGCGAGCGCACCACGGGCGATCAGGGCGCCGACCAGCACGATCACCGCGCCGACGATCAGCAGGGCGGCCCAGGTTGGCATCCACTGCGCAAGGACGGCAGCGCCGCCTTCGAGCAATACCACCAGTCCGGCAAATGCCACCAGCGCTCCACCCACCGCAGAAATAGCAGCGGCGATCAGCACGTGGAGCTTCTCGTCGAATTCGGCACGGGCCAGCAACAGCTCGCCCTTGACCAGATCCTGGACATCGCCGGCCAGGCCGCCGACGATTTCACCCAGCCCGTGTGTCGCGCGCGGGTCAGCCCTGTCCATGAGTGACCTCCGGCAGCGTGGGCAGATCGTCGCGCGAGACATCGGCGGCGATGATCTTGCCAAAGCGGGCCAGCGCAAACCCGGCCACCAGCGAGGCGCCGATGAACGCCGCCGGCTGCTGGCGGGCGAAGTTGCGCACCTGGCCTATCATGCCATTCAGATCATTCTCACGCAGCGCGGTGGCGACTGTCGAAAGCTCGGCCGCGCCGCGCTCGATGGCAGAGGCGATCCAGTCCTGGCCCTCGAATTGCTCGCTCGATTTATGCACGGCGCCGGCGATTTCATCCACCCGGTCGGCAAGATCATGCTTGCGGCTTTCAACCGCGGTCGTGGCCTTGTCCTTGACCTGGCCGAGCAGGCTCGACGCCTTGTCGGCTGCCTGGTTTGCCATTGCCGGCGCCTTGTTGGCCATGTCGGCCAATGAACCGGGCTGGCCGGTT
>JBPBQO010000073.1:0-1725 GCA_050954785.1 Janthinobacterium lividum
GGCGGCGGCGCCCCAGGGCCTCAACCCGACAAGCTGCTGGCCGATGTCGGCGCGGTGATCGCGGTGGCGTCCGGCAAGGGCGGTGTCGGCAAGTCCACCACGGCGGTCAACCTCGCCATCGGGCTGCACCGCATGGGCTTCTCGGTCGGACTGCTCGACGCCGACATCCACGGCCCCAGCCTGCCGCGCATGCTCGGCATCACCGGCAGGCCGGAGATGAACGGCAAGCTGATGGTGCCGATCGAGGCCTGGGGCCTGAAGACCATGTCGATCGGCTTCCTGGTCGAGGAGCGCACGCCGATGATCTGGCGCGGGCCGATGGTGATGGGCGCCCTCGGCCAGCTGATGGGCGACGTCGACTGGGGCCGGCTCGACGTGCTGGTGGTCGACATGCCGCCCGGCACCGGCGACGCGCAGCTGACCATGGCGCAGAAGGTCGCCCTGGCCGGCGCCGTGATCGTCTCGACGCCGCAGGACATCGCGCTGCTCGACGCGCGGCGCGGGGTGGCGATGTTCGAGAAGACCAACGTGCCGGTGCTCGGCATCGTCGAGAACATGTCGTTCTTCTGCTGCCCGAACTGCGGCCACCGGACCGAGCTGTTCGGCCATGGCGGGGCGCGCGCGGAGGCCGATACGCTGGGGGTGCCGTTCCTCGGCGAGATCCCGCTGCTGCTCGACATACGCACCAGTGCGGACGCCGGCACGCCGATCATGGCGCATTCGCCGGACAGCGAGGCGGGACATGCCTACGCGCGCGTGGCCGAACGGGTGGCGGCGAGCTTGCGTCTGAAGTCGGGAGCCTGAGTTCCGGGAGGCCTACTTACGGGCGCAATCCACCCGCCCGCTGGCGACGCAGTCCTGGTAGACCATCATCGTCTTGAACATCGGGAACAGATACAGCCCGAGCAGCAGGAGGCCCAGCAGGGCGGCCAGCACGATGAACGGCGTGAAGTCCGGCAGCTTGGACGGCCTTTCGACGGGACGTTCGGGCTTGCTCATGCTCCGGACTATGCTGCAACGGCCAGAGGAAAAGATACCGAAACCTGACCGGCCTGCTCAGGCGCCGTCCAGGACCGCCATCATCTCGTCCCACTCGCGCCGGCCCAGCCCGCTGGCCTTCTGATCGACCGCCTCGCCGGCCAGCCTGCGGCGCAGCACCGACAGCATCGAGGCGGAGAAGGTGAAGGCGCCCATCCGGTATTCCTCGAACGCCGCGGCGGCCTGCGGCACCCAGGCGCGCACGGTGGCGAGCATCGCCTCGGCATAGACCCGGATCTCGTACTGCGCATGGGTGTCCAGGCGCAGGGCGAGGAAGCCCAGCAGGTTATGCAGGTCGGCCTTCCAGTACCACTGGGTATAGGTGTTGAGCGTGAGGTTCATCCGGGCGAGCTCGCGGGCCAGGCCGAAACCGGGTTTTTCGGGATCGGCCTCGTCGCCGAGCATCAGGGCGTAATGGTCGTGGCAGCGCGAGGCGTCGTCGCGCAGCAGGTCGAGCACGGCCGCCGCGGCATCGCCCTGCAGCACCGCCCCGCGCCCCTGGCGGTTGTTCTCGCTCTGGGCGGCGAGCTGCTCCGGGGCAGGGATGTAGAACTCGCGGTCCAGGATCGAGTAGCGGGCGGAATACTCGTTGATGCTGGCCATGCGATGGCGGATCCACTGGCGGGCAACGAATATCGGCAGCTTCACGTGGTACTTGATCTCGCACATCTCGAACGGGGTGGAGTG
>JBPBQO010000074.1:0-59867 GCA_050954785.1 Janthinobacterium lividum
AAGCAATGCCGACCCTGCCAATAGCGCGCACGCCAGGTAGGCGGCCACGCCGACGAACCACACCACGCCAGGCAGCGTGTGCAGGGTAGCGGCGAACAGCAGCGTCACCAGCAACGGCCCGACCACTCCGGCGAGATTGGCCAGGCTCGATAGCGTGCCCTGCAGCTCGCCCTGGCGCGACGGGCCGACCGCTCCGGATACCGAAGCCTGCAACGCCGGCAGCCCGACGCCGCCGGCTGCCAGCAGCGGCATGATCGCGAACGGCATCCAGCCGCGCGTCGCCAGGCCCATCAGCGCGTAGCCGCCGGCATCGAGCATCATGCCGAGCAGGATCGTGCCGCCCTCGCCCAGCTTACGGGTCAGCGGCCCGGTCAGGAACGCCTGGCTCAGCGCGAACAGCAGCCCGTAACAGGCGAACGACCAGCCGACTACCAGCGGCGTCCAGCCATAGCGGGCCTGGCCGTACAGCACCCACAGCGAGATCGGGATCTGGCCGACCAGGCACATCACGCAATAAATGCCGATCATCGGCAGCAACGCGGGCATCGAACCGAGCCGGCGCAACGAGGAGAACGCGTTCATCCCGGACAGCCGCATCGGCGGCCGGTCCCGCACGCGATCGGGTTCCGGCAGCAGGAACCAGGCCAGCAGCAGGTTGAGCCCGTTGAGACAGGCCGCCGTCAGGAACGGCAATGCCAGCCAGATCTGGCCCAGGCTGCCGCCGAGGATCGGGCCGGCGACCCAGCCGATGCCGATGACCGCGTTCAGCGTGCCGTAGCGGCGCGCGCGATCGGCTTCCGGCGTCAGGTCGGCGATGGTGGCCGAAATGACCGCCATGTTGGCCGCCGTCACGCCGCCGAGCACCCGGGCCAGGTAGAGCACCCATAACGAGGAGGCGAATCCGGTCAGCAGGTAGTCGGCGGCACCGCCGGCCAGCGAGAGCAGCAGGATCGGCCGGCGTCCGAACCGGTCGCTGAACGCGCCGAGGATCGGCGCGCACAGGAACTGCATCAGCGCGAAGGTCGAGATCAGCGCGCCGTAATGCACTGCGATCGGCCGGCCGCCGGCAAGATGGCGCAGCAGTGCCGGCAGGATCGGAATGATCAGTCCGACCCCGATCGCATCGATCAGGGCCGCGAGATAGAGCACGGCGAGCGCACGGTTCATGGAAGCTCCCGCCGCCTGTCGATGGTTGGGGCGGTGGCCGCCGTCGCCATCAGCCCATCCGACCATGCGGCCTTCCCGTCAAGCGAAACGGTTGTCTCGCTTGATCGCGCATCGACGGTGCATCATGCCGGAGGACCGCGGGAGCCACATGAATGCTGAACACACTCGTCGCCCTGCTCCTGGCCAGCGTGCTCGCGGTGCCGTTGTCCCGCCGGGCCGGCTTCGGCAGCGTACTCGGATATCTGGTCGGCGGCGTACTGATCGGCCCATCGGTGCTTGGGCTGGTATCGGGCGTCTCGCAGATCGCCACCGTGTCCGAGTTCGGCGTGGTGATGCTGCTGTTCCTGATCGGACTCGAACTGCGCCCGGCCCGGCTCTGGACCCTGCGCCGCTCGGTGTTCGGGCTCGGTACCGCCCAGGTGCTGGTCAGCGCCTGCGCGCTGGCGGCATTGATCCATTATTGGGGCGGCCTGGACTGGCCGGCTTGTGCCGCCCTGGGCGCCGGGCTTGCATTGTCGTCGACCGCGATCGTGCTGCCGATGCTGGCCGAACGGCAACTGCTCGACACGCGGGCCGGACGCGACAGCTTCTCGGTGCTGCTGTTCCAGGACCTTTCGTTCATCCCGCTGGTGGCGCTGGTGCCGCTACTGGCGAGCGGGCATGCGCATTATCTGTCAGCCGGCCTGCCCTGGCACCGCGTCGGGATCGCCCTGCTGGCGATAGGTGCCATCCTGGTCGGCGGGCTGGTGTTGCTGCCGCGAATTTTCCGGCTGATCGGTGGTGCGCGCACGCCCGAAGTGTTCACCGCGATGGCGCTGCTGACCGTCGCCGGCACGGCATGGCTGGCCGATGCGGTCGGGCTGTCGATGTCGCTCGGCGCATTCCTGGCCGGCGTGCTGCTGTCGAACTCGGAATACCGCCACGAACTGGAAGCCGATATCCAGCCGTTCGAAGGCGTGCTGCTCGGGTTCTTCTTCATGTCCGTCGGCATGACCGCGCGGCTCGACCTGCTGGCGTCGGACCCTGGCGGCATTCTGGCTGCGGCGGGTGCGCTGCTGCTGGTCAAGGCGGCGATCGGCTATGGGCTCGGGCGCATTGGCGGCCAGGACAACGCCACGGCGATCCGGTTCGGACTGGCCCTGCCCCAGGGCAGCGAGTTCAGCTTCGTGCTGTTCGGCGCGGCCGTGACCGCCGGCAGCCTGGCCGGGCCGGTCGCCGAGCGCGCGACGCTGGTGATCGCCCTGTCGATGGCAGCCACCCCGATCCTGTTCGCGATGTCCGAACGGTTTCTGTTGCCTCGCCTCGGGCGCCGCAGGAAGGAGCCGGTATATGACACGGTGACCACGCAGAACGCGCCGGTGATCATTTGCGGCTTCGGCCGCATGGGCCAGATCGTCGGACGCGTGCTGCGCACCCAGGGCATCGCCTACACCGCGCTGGAGCAGGACGCGACCCAGATCGAGGTGATCCGGCGGTTCGGCACCAAGGTCTATTACGGTGATCCTGGCCGTGCCGACCTGCTGCGCGCAGCCGGCGCCGAGACTGCCCGGCTGCTGGTGGTGACGCTCGGCGACCCGGACGACGTGCTGCGCGTGGTCGACATGGCAAGGCGCACCTTCCCGAACCTTCGCATCATGGCGCGTGCCCGCAACCGGCGGCACGCGCATCTGCTGATGGAACGCGACATTCCACTGATCGTGCGGGAGACGTTCCATTCCGCATTGCAGATGACCGAGCTGGTGCTGGAAGAGCTCGGGCTGGACCAGGCCCGCGCCCACGACACGGTCGAGGCGTTTCGGGAAGCCGACGAGGCGACGCTGCTGCGGACCGTTGCGATCCGTGACGACGAGAAATTGCTGATCCAGAGTTCCAAGCAGCAGAACGAGGAACTGACCGAGCTGTTCAGCGCCGACCGGCCGGCGGTCTGAGATACGCTAGGGTCGGTAACGGAGGGTCCCCATGGCTCATGTTTTCGGCACCCACCTGCGGCAGAACCTGTGGCACGACCTGGCGGCGGAACGGGCTGATCCAGGAGATCCTGCGTCACCCAATTCACCAGCCTGGGAAAGCCCGAGGCGACCTATCCGGATGGTGGCCCGACGGATCACCGTGGACCATCGGCTGGCCCATCGCGTCAGCAGGTCGAGATCCCCAATGCCGTTACCACTCCCGAGGCGTCGCCGGTTGCTGCCGACCGGCGCAGGGTCCATCTCGGATAATGAAGGGCGACGATCGCCCGAAGACGACGGAGATGATCATGCGTGCCATCGGCTACCAGACCCCAGGTCCTATCGCGGATGCCGCCTCGCTGGTCGACATCGACCAGCCCGTTCCCGAAGCGCATGGCCGGGATATTCTGGTCGCCGTGAAGGCGATCTCGGTCAACCCGCTCGATACCAAGATCCGAAAGACCGTGTCTCCCCCGTCCGGCGAATGGAAAATCCTGGGCTGGGATGCTGCCGGAATCGTGGTGGCCGTCGGTCCGGACGTGGCCGGCTTCAAGCCCGGTGACGAGGTGTTCTATGCCGGCGACCTCCGCCGTCCGGGCACCAACGCCGAATTTCATCTGGTGGATGAACGGATCGTCGGCCGGAAGCCCGGGTCGCTCGGCTTCGCGGAAGCCGCGGCCCTCCCGCTGACGGCGATCACCGCCTGGGAAACGCTGTTCGACCGGCTCGACGTGAGGAACCCGGTGGCCGGAGTAAAGCCGGCGATCCTGATCATCGGCGGTGCCGGCGGCGTTGGTTCGATCACTATCCAGCTCGTCCGCCAGCTCACCGACCTGACCATTATCGCCACCGCCTCCAGGCCGGAAACGCAGGAGTGGGTCCGCACGCTCGGCGCACATCACGTGATCGACCATGCGAAGCCGCTCGCGGCCGAAATCGAGGCGCTCGGGATCGGCGCGCCGCCGTTCGTGTCCGCCACCACCAATACCAAGGCGCATCTTGCCGACATCGTCGAACTGATCGCGCCGCAGGGACGCTTCGCCGTCATCGACGATCCCGTCACGCTCGACATCATGCCGTTCAAGCGCAAGAGCGTCTCGATCCACTGGGAGATGATGTTCACACGCTCGCTTTTTGAGACCGGCGACATGGCGGCGCAAGGCGCATTGCTGAACGAGGTCGCTGCACTGGTGGACGAGGGAAAGATCCGGACCACGCTGAGCGAAATCTTCGGTACCATCAATGCCGCCAACCTGAAGCGTGCCCATGAACTGATCGAGAGCGGGACTGCCAAAGGCAAGATCGTGCTGGAGGGATTCTAGGGTCCGCATCCTCCGTTCCGAAACAAGGCCGGATCGGTCCGGCCTCGTTTTTCGCGATTAAACTGTCTTGAGCATTCCACCGTCGACAAAATACGACGAGCCGACGCTGTAGCTTGCTCGTTTGGAACACAGGAAGACGAAGAAATCCGCCATTTCTTCCGGGGTGGCGAAACGTTTGATCGGGGCATGTTCTTCCGCGACCTGTTGCAGATATCCCTCCCAGTCGCCGCCGCCGGTCGCGGTCAGTTCCTTCGCCGTCTTGATCCAGTCCGGGGTCAGCACGAGGCCGGGGTTGATGCAATTGACGCGTATGTTGTCCTTGATGACCTCCACGGCGAGGGTCTTGCTGAACATCATCAGCGCCGCTTTCGTGACATTGTAGATCGGCTCGTACCAGAGCGGCTGCGCGGCGCAGATCGATGCGTTGTGCAGCACGACGCCACCGCCGCGTTCACGCATGCCCGGGACGATGCCGCGCGCCAGCCGGACCGCGGCCATGACGTGAAGGTCCCAGTAGAATTGCCATTTCTCGTCGGGTGCCGCTTCGATCGTCTCGTTCGAGCCCGAGCCGGCGTTGTTGATGAGAATGTCGACGCCACCCTCTGCGTCAACCGCGTCGATGACCGACTGCACGCCGGCCGCCGTCGCGATGTCGGCGGCAACCGCGCGCACCTTCACGCCATGCTGTGCGGCGATCTGTTCGGCCGCCGCTGTCAGTCTCGCGGCGTCCCGTGCGACGAGGATCAGATCGACACCTTCTTCCGCAAGACCCTGGGCCACGGCGAGGCCGATACCGATGCTGCCGCCGGTGATGATCGCACGCTTGTCCCGCAAACCGAGATCCATGACGCTTCCCTTTGATTTGTTCGTGTCACGGCTTCTTTGTTCGGCCGTATATCGTCGATACTAGACCACGAAGACACGGTCGACCGTAAGTCCCATCAACCCGGGCCGGCCAGTGCTTCGCGACGACTCATGAAATCATCCATCAAGGCCCGGTTCGGGTCATGGTCCCTTCGAAGCAGATTAGGTCCGTCCGACCAGCCTCGTCCTGCCGTCGCAAGCGGGCACCGGCCTGCGCCTCGTCGTGGACGATCCGTCGTTGCGTTTGCCATTGCGTTATGACGGCTTGACCGCAACGCGAGGACGCTCCACCGATGCAACCGATTGCCGAACGACCGGCTGCAAAGGACGACTCATGAACCGCAGGACCTGGATCAACACGACGGCCGCCGTTACGTGCTGTGCCGCATGGGCAGGACCGGTCAAGGCCGTCACCAATCCGTTCGCCATCGAAAGCACGCTGCCGTTCCACGCCCCGCGCTTCGACCTCATCAAGGATGGCGACTACGAACCCGCCCTGGAGCAGGGCATGGCCGAGCAGATCGCCGAGATCGACCGCATCGCCAACAATCCCGCTTCCCCGACCTTTGCCAACACGCTTGTCGCGATGGAGCGTTCCGGCCGCATGCTGGACCGTGTGACGCAGACCTTCTTCGGCGTCGTGCAGGCCAACACGGACGATGCGCTCGCCAAGGTGCAGAAAACCGAAGCGCCGAAGCTTGCCCAGCATCTGGACGCGATCTACCTGAACCCGAAGCTGTTCGCGCGCGTGCAGGCGATCTACGCGGCTCGCGACACGTTGAAGCTCGATCCCGAGCAGCGCCAGCTTCTGGAGATCGAACACCAGCAGTTCATCCATGCCGGCGCGCAACTGTCGGAATCCGATAAGGCCAAGCTGCGCACGCTGAACACGCAGCTCTCGACTCTGGAGACGAGCTTCCAGCAGAAGCTGCTCGCCGCCGGCAAGGACGGTGCGCTCGTCGTGTCCGACAAGGCAGAACTCGCCGGGCTGGACGATGCGCAGATCGCCGCCGCCGCGCGCACCGCACACGACCGCAAGCTCGACAACAAGTGGGTGCTGACACTGCTGAACACGACGCAGCAACCCGCACTCCAGCCGCTCGAGAACCGCACGACCCGCCAGGCCCTGTTCGAGCGAAGCTGGAACCGTGCGGAAAAGAACGATGCCAACGACACGCGCGACACCATCGCCACGATGGCGCAGTTGCGTGCACAGAAGGCAGCACTGCTCGGCTATCCGAACTATGCCGCCTATGTGCTGTTCGACCAGATGGCGAAAACGCCCGAGGCCGTGCAGCGCTTCATGGCCCAGCTCGTGCCCGCCACGCAGGCCGAGCAGAAGCGCGAAGCCGCCGACATCCAGGCCATGATCGACAAGGATGGGCAAAGCTTCAAGCTCGCACCCTGGGATTGGCAGCATTATGCCGAGCAGGTGCGGCGTGCGAAGTACGATCTCGACGAGAATGCGGTGAAGCCGTATTTCGAGCTCGATACCGTGCTGCAGGACGGCGTGTTCTTCGCCGCCAACAAGCTCTATGGCATCACCTTCAAGAAGCGGACCGACATCCCCGTCTATGATCCCGACATCCGCACCTTCGAGGTGTTCGACAAGGACGGTTCGCCGCTCGGGCTGGCCTATTTCGATTACTTCAAGCGCGACAACAAGACCGGTGGCGCCTGGATGTCGACCTTCGTCGGCCAATCGAAGCTGCTCGGCACGAAGCCGGTGATCTACAACGTCGCCAACTTCCCCAAGCCCGCACCCGGCCAGCCTGCCCTGATCAGCTTCGAGGACGTCACCACGATGTTCCACGAATTCGGACACGGACTGCACGGCCTGTTCGCGAACGAAACCTATCCGAGCCTGTCCGGCACCAATGTCGCGCGCGATTTCGTCGAGTTCCCGTCGCAGTTCAACGAGCATTGGGCGCTCGACCCGACCGTGTTCGCGCACTATGCCCGTAACTACAAAACCGGCGCTGCAATGCCGCAGCCGCTCGTCGACAAGATCAAGAAGTCCGCCAAGTTCAACCAGGGCTATGCGCTCGGCGAGCTCATCACCGCGTCCGAGCTGGACATGGACTGGCATGCCCTGCCGGCCAGCGCGCCGAAGCAGGATGTCGACCGGTTCGAGACCGATGCGCTTGCCAAGAGCGGCCTCGACACGACCGACGTACCGCCGCGCTACCGGTCGAGCTATTTCCTGCATATCTGGTCGAATGGGTATGCCGCCGGCTATTACGCCTATCTCTGGACCGAGATGCTCGACGATGCCGCCTTTTCCTGGTTCGGAGCACATGGCGGCCTGACCCGCGTCAACGGCCAGCATTTCCGCGACACGATCCTGTCGCGCGGCCATACCGCGGATTACGGCACGATGTTCCGGGCCTTCTATGGCAAGGATGCCGACATCCAGCCGATGCTTCGTCATCGCGGCCTGGTTGCCGGAGAGGACTAAACTCGGCGTCCGGACAGGATATCGAAGATCATCGGTAGCGTGTCTTCAATATCGATCGTCGACGGCCATGCGAGACCTCGAAAGCCACGATGCAGCCCAGCGCGTCCGCCGGGAACATCGTGGACTCCGAGATCTTGTTTATGGCGCGGCGACAACCTTGCCGTCGTCGTTCGGCACCACCGGGAGCTGCAGGTAGCTCGCCGCGCCCGGCGCGTGGAACACGCGCTGAGTGGCCATCACGTAGTCGGAAGGCTGCGCCAGGAAGATGTTGGGCACGTAGGTCTGCGGGTTGCGGTCGTAGAGCGGAAACCAGCTTGACTGGATCTGCACCATGATCCGGTGCCCCGGCAGGAAGCTATGGTTCACGTTCGGAAGAGCCAGCGTATAGCCGACGACCTTGTTCGCCGGGATAGCGCTCGGATGCGCCGGGTCGTCCCGGTAGCGGCCGCGCAGGATGTCCATTGCAACACCAAGCTCGTAGCCGCCGAGCTCCGGCTTGGCCGGCATCTCGTCGGGATACACGTCGATCAGCTTGACCACCCAATCGGCATCGGTGCCGGTGGTCGCGGCGAGCAGGTGTGCCACCGGTGCGCCGGACAGGGTAACCGGCGCCGTCAGCACGTCCGAGGTGTAGGTCAGCACGTCGGGCCGGTCATCCGCGAAGCGCTGGTCGTCCACCAGCCAGGTGCGCCAGGTGGAATCCTTGGCATAGGTCGGGCGGATCGGCCGCAGCCGGTAGGGCACCGGCTTGTTCGGGTCGGAGATGTACTGGTCGAAGCGCGCGGCGTTGGCGGCAGGAGCGGCAAAGGCGAGCCGGCCGCCCGGCTGCAGATAAAGTGCCTGGCCCTTGTCTGCGCAGGTGGCGCAGGCCTGAGGCCAGATGTCGTAGGTGCGCCAGGTATTTGTGCCGGTCTGGAACGCGGTGACAGGCGCGATCGCGGCCGGCGGCGCGCCATCCTTGAGGTGCGCATCCAGGAACGGCAACATGATGTGGTGGCGAAACCACGCTCCGGTATCCTCGCCATAATCCAGCGGACCGAGCGAGGCGGCCTCCCCGTTCGCCTGGCCATGGTGCCACGGACCGATGACCAGATGGTTCATGTCGCGGCCTGCATCCTTCGGCTCGGTCGCCTCGAAGGCGGCGACGGCACCGTAGATGTCTTCCTGGTCCCACTGGCCCTGCACATACAGGGTCGGCACCTTCAGCGGCTCGCGTGCAAGCAGCTTGTCGACTGCCTGACCCTGCCAGAAGGCGTCGTAGGCCGGATGCGCAACCATGCGGTTCCAGAACGGCAGTTGCTGCATGCCCATGGCCGTGCCGAAGGCGCCGGCCGATCGATGGTTCTTGTAGATCGTGTAGTCGTCGCGGCCGGACGACCACCATTCCAGATCGGAGCTTTTGGTCGCAGTCTGCGCGTAGACGTAGTCCATCATTTCCTGGCGAAACGCGCCGTGGTGGAACCAGTCGTCGCCGATCCAGGTATCGTCCATCGGGTTGATGGGCACTGCGGCCTTCAGAGCCGGATGCGGGCGAATCAGGCTCATCAGCGTAGTGAAGCCGTCGTAGCTCGTGCCGATGGTGCCGACGCGGCCGTTGGATTCGGACACGTGGTGCACCAGCCAGTCGATCGTGTCGTAGGCGTCGGTGGTGTGGTCGACTTTCGTCGGGTTGAGTGGACCGACCACCGGCCGGTTCATCACGTAAGCGCCTTCGGAGCCGTATTTTCCGCGCACGTCCTCGAAGGCGAGGATGTAACCGTCCTCCACGAGGTCGCGGTAGGTACCACGCATCAAGGCCGCGATGTGCGGCGTTTCCAGCCGGCTGGTCATGGTCTTGGCGCTGTAAGGCGTGCGATCCAGCATGATCGGGCCATGTGTGACGGCATGCGGCACAAGGATCACGGCGTGCAGCTTCACGCCGTCGCGCATCGGGATCATGACGTCGCGCTTGTCGTAGTCGTAGGCGCTATGAACCGGAATAAAACGCTTCGGGATATCGCTGTCGCCGGCTTCGCCTGTCGTGCCCGGCACTGTGCCGGCCGCCTGCTGCGTCTTCGACGACTGCGCCTGGGCTGCAACCTGGCCAGCGGAGGACTCTGCGGTTTCGGAGGCCAGCGCGTTGCCGAGTTGCGCCGCACAAAGCAAGGCAGCGATCGCGATTCCAGAACCCTTGTTCACGACCGGTTTTCTCCCACCCTGATTAATATTGTTATGTGGGACGATGCCCTGGCCGACAATGGCCGTTCGCATGCTCCTGGTGCGGCGGCTGCGTGGGCGGTGCCGGGCAGGGCTTGCCATTCATCAGTGAGGCAGCCTGGTCAAAAACGGGTTGTTCCCCGACATATCGGGTACACCGAATGCAGCCTGAGCTCTGCGCACAAGCACCGTTTGCGATCCCGTGGAGCCGTTCAACCCAATAATGCAATCTGACATTCACAGCTCATACAGGAACAACCAACGCTATTCTTCCGGGCTCGTTTTCGAATTTCCTTCTGCCATGTATCCTAAACAACCACCTGCACGCACGAACACCCGAGCAGGTCGGCCTGGATAATCTCTTCGGCGTAGCAGAGCGGCTGCGGCTTGCCGAACATGTAGCCTTGCAGCTCGTCGCACTGTTCGGTTCGCAGGATGCGAAGCTGCTCGGCGGTCTCCACGCCCTCCACGAGCACTTTGATGCCGAGGGCCCTGCCAAGACCAATTACCGCGCGGATGATCTCGACACCGTACCCGTCCCTGCCGATGTCACGGATGAACGACTGGTCGATCTTCACCTTGTCGAACGGGAACTGGCGCAGGTAGCTGAGCGAGGAATAGCCGGTGCCGAAATCGTCCAGCGAGGTGCGTACGCCGAGGCTGCGCACGTGGTGCAGGGTCGCCAGGGTCGTGTTGTTGTCGCGGAGCAGCACGGACTCGGTGATCTCGAGCTCAAGGCGGGCGGGGGCCAGCTTCGACAGGCCGAGCGCCCGCTGCACCCCGTGTAGCAGGTCGCCTTTCAGAAACTCCTCCGCAGACACATTGACGGCCACGCTGATGTGGGCCGGCCACTCCGCCGCGTCGGTACACGCCCGTTCCAGCACCCAGGCACCGATCTCCACGATGAGGCCAATTTCCTCCGCGACCGGGATGAAATCGGCCGGCGATACCATGCCGCGTTGGGGATGGTGCCACCGCAGCAGCGCCTCGAAGGCAGTAAGGCGCTGCGTGCCGGCACCGACGAGAGGCTGGTAGAACACCTCGAACTGCCCTAGCGCGAGAGCTTTCCTGAGGTCGTCCTCCAGCGCCCGCCGCAGCCGGACTTGCAGGTCCATGTCCGCGGTGAAGAAGCGCCAGGTGCCGCGGCCTTCCGCCTTGGCACGGTAGAGTGCCAGATCCGCGTCATGCAGCAGCGTATCGGTCGACAGGGTCGCATGGTCGACCAGCGCGATGCCGATGCTGGTGCCGATGACGATGGAGTAGCCGTCGATGTCGAACGACTCCCGCAGCGCTCGGACCAGCCGATCCGCCAGCGCCTCCGCCGCCGCGGGCTGGTGCAGGTCCGTCTGAACAATGGCGAACTCGTCGCCGCCAAGACGAGCAACCAGTTCGATGTCGCGCGTGCACTGGCTGAGGCGCGAGGAGACGGCGCACAGCAGCGCGTCGCCGGCCGCGTGGCCCATTACGTCGTTCACGCCCTTGAAGCCGTCGAGATCGAGGTACAACAGGGCGCAGCCGCCGGTCTGTCGGGACAGATGCGTCAGAGTGTGCTCCATGTGCTCGCGGAATCTGAGGCGGTTCGGCAAGCCAGTCAGCGAATCGTGGCGGGCGATGGCCTCGGTATGTGCCAGCGCGCCTCGCAGGCGGGACTGGTCGCGCATCGCAAGCGCAGCGGCGGCGAGGAGGATGAGGCCGCCCAGCAGCAGGCCGACGATCTCCAGGCGCGCGCGCGTGAGGAGGTCTGCGTTGCGTTTCGCGGCGGAGTTTTCAAGATCGGCGCCAAACATCTCCATCCCGTGGGAGTAGATGGCCTTGAGATCGGCGTATTCCCGACCGTCGAGCAGCGACCAGGCGGCACGACCGTTATTGGCCCGGTCGTAGACAAAGGAGGCCCGCTCCAACTCGACCAATCGCCGGTTCGCGTCGTCCGTGGTGCGTGCGAGCTCGACAGCCTCCAGAGGCGTCGCGAGCGCGATTGCCTCCGTAATGGCGTTGTCCAGCCGGGGCTCGGATTCGTTGTAGCGTTGCACCCAGCGCAGATCGCCCGATAGGGCGGCCACGCGAGCCGACATGGTCAGCAGCTCGTCGAGATGAGCGATGATCCCGCGCAGCTCGGTGATTCGCAGCGCACGCTGCATCGATAGCTGCATGTCGCTCCGCGTCCTGGCCTCGTCCCAGGCGATCCCGGCGAGGCAGCAGAGCCCAACGGCAACAATCGACACCGTAGCTGCGGCATTCGCACGCATCCGCCCGATTTTCCATCGCGGAGGGAAAAATGAGCGGATCAGAACGCGCATGGTATCAAACTTAACAGGCTGTAAAAGTTCTTGGGTGCGGGCGGTAAAAAACTCGGATTCAAGAAATCGGCGACGTGACTGCCCGATTGTCCGATCTGTCGGATGGGACTGGCGGTGGCCGTGGTTGGGGTAACGATCAAGCCGACAGCCGCCTTGATCCTGTCAAACGGCGCGTCGATCCGCTTTCGGATGGGCTGGCCGATCGCATGGTCAGTATCACGGGTGGGACGGCCGTCGATAGCGGAGCGTCTGTTTGACCGGTTCTGCGCCACGTGCGGTATGACGCGCATCGTATGCAGGGGTGCGACGTGCTCCCTGGCATCGTAGGCCTTGTCGGACCCGACGGTAATCCGCCGACCGCGGGCAGGCCCTGCGACCATGGCTTCGGCGATCTTCCGTTCGGCCCGGCCTGTCGCATGCGTGGTGCGGACATCGACGATCAGCCCATGCCGGTTCTCGGGCATCCGGATCGGTGATCGAGCCATGCGTTTCGTTGCTCCGATTGTTCTACTCATGGCCGAGTGTCACCGCCTCTAGCTGAGCCAGAAGCCGACACTGCAACTAGACCGCAAATTGCCCATTTCGTCTGATCTCAAACTGATCGAAATCGGAATCATCCTCGCATCGAAACGCAGAGATCATGCGTGCGGCACAGCCGAGGCCATGCACAAATATCGGTTTGATATGCATTTCTCTGCTTACCGGATAGATTCTGGACCATATCGCCTTCAGCGCGCTCTTGCTGACCAAGCTCCCGACAGTCCTGACCGGCATACGCAGTGTCTGGGACCAGCATAGCCTTAACGTCATCAGGACCAGACGCGCCCGGCCAACGCCAGGACATAAAGGCACAGCACCCACTTCATTCCGATTCCACAGTGATTCGATTGAATCCTACTCCGTTGGGTCCAGTTCCGCTAACTAGATCGTTGGACACTTGCAAGAAACAGCCTACTTTAGCTGGGACTGATTATCGTAGCGCCATGACAAGGGCCCAGCATCATAACACGCACGGAATATTTCAGGATTAGTTAACGTGCTTCGTCTCGGCCTCGCCACTGTCGCGCCCCAAATCTGCTTGCCGATTCTGTTCAGTTCGAAATGATCGTTCTGAAGAACCTCAAGACCGGTGAAGTCGAGGAGTGCAGCAAGAACAGCGGGGCATCGTTTTTTCCGATCGCCCAGACGATGATCGACAATTCCGCCGCGCGCGGCTGCGCCGCTGGCTGTCAAGCATCGGCTGCGTTCGGATGAACTGAACACACGTCTTGCGACTGTCGATACTCTATTCATGAAGAACGGACTCAGTCGGGCTAGAATGTCTCTTAAATGTCTTTTGCTTACCGACATCAAACGGCTGTGCAACTTTTCTCTATTTGAATAAAACTGTCTCATTAATGCACCGAGATCGTCTTCATCCGGATGGAGGATCATGTCGCGGTAGATAACCACCATCCCTCTGCAGCATCCGGCGTCACGCTCGGTCCGGGCTACGACATGCAGAAGAAGTCGGCCGATCGGATCATTGAAGATTTGGAACGCATAGATGTCGCACGAGACGTTGCAGAGAAGGTCAGCGGTGCATCTCGTCTTCCTCCTGATAAGATCGATGAACTCATCAACGATAACAAAACCCTGCTCGATCTGACGTCGGAATAGCAGGCCCGCCTCCTCGCTTCGACCATCGGGCCCTACGAGGACAAGGTGCGCCGACATCACTGTGCCCTTGAAGCCTTACCAGTTCGATGCGCTGGTCTCGTACCTCTACAATCCGGGGCATGGCTGGCCGGCCGTTCGAGATGCCGTCTACGATGGGCATCCGTCATTGCTTTTTCGAGTGGCTTACGCCGGAGGTTCGAGCTGTCATAGCGGTCGACAGTTCCGCCAGTACAACTCCGCCGTATTGGAGATCGAGCGCGTCCGGCTTCAGACTCCCTCCGCAAGTAACTCCAGGTCAGACAGATCGCTTTGCAGTCTCGTCGATCGAGAAGCACCTGTTTGGAGAAATCCGGTTGCAGGCATCGTTGCCCGCAACCGGAAAGTCGGGTCTATCTGTAGCGCGCAAGCCAGTGTGCATACGGCGCCGGCAACGTCGCCCAGGCAGGGTTTTCCACTCCGAGCGCCTTCGCTGCCGCGTACGGCCAATGCGGATCGGCCAGGAACGGACGGCCCAGCATGATCAGATCGACCTTGCCGTCCTGCACGAGCGCATCCGCCTCGTTCGGGTTTGAGATGTACCAGCTTGTGGTTCCGGGAAGGCCGGTCTCGTTCCGAACCTGCTGGGCGATCGATCCCATGAAGTTCGGCCCCCATGGAATGTTCGCGTCCGGCGTGTTGAAGCCGATCGAGACGTCGACGAAGTCGAGACCTTCGCTCTTCATGCGGCGCAGCAGCTCGATCGCCTCACCCAGCATGGCCTCGTTGCCATCGAACTCGACGACACCGAGACGAACCGTCAGCGGACGATCCTGCGGCCAGACCTTGCGCACCGCGATCAGCGTCTCAAGCAGATAGCGTGCCCGGTTCTCCGCGTTGCCGCCATACTGGTCGCTGCGATGGTTGGAGATCGGCGAGAAGAAGTTCTGGGCCAGGTAGCCATGCGCCATGTGCAGCTCGAGCCACTCGAAGCCCAGCTCGCGGGCCCGGATCACCGCGTTCACCGTGTCGGCCTGGACGCGGGCGATGTCCTCCACGGTCATTTCCTGGGGCACGCGGCCCAGGCCACCGCCGAACGCGAGCGGCGACGGCGCGATCGTGCGCCAGGCATGCTCGCCGCCTTCGGGGATATGATCGTCACCTTCCCAGGGACGGTTCGCCGATGCCTTGCGACCGGCATGAGCAATCTGGATGCCGGGAACGGCACCAGCCTCGCGGATCGAGGCAACGACAGGCCGCAGTGCATCGGCCTGCGCGTCGTTCCACAGCCCGACATCCCCCCAGGTGATGCGCCCTTCCGGTGCCACCGCAGCAGCTTCGACAACCACCAGGCCGGCGCCGCCACGTGCAAGCGAGGCATAATGCACCCGGTGCCAGTCGTTGATGACACCGTCGATGGCCATATACTGGCACATCGGCGAGACCGCGATACGGTTGCGCAGCGTGACGCCCTTGAGCGTGTAGGGATCGAACAAGCCCGGCATGGATGACCTCGTGGAAATTGATGGACGCTTATTTCGATCTTTTTCGAACAAAGACAAGGCCTGGGGACGATGACGGCGGCAGTAAAATCGAAGAATGAAGACCGCGCCCTGCTCAAGCCCTTGAGCCTGGAGAAAGTTCTTCATGCCCTGGGCGACCCGATCAGGCTCGAAATCGTGTTGCAGCTCGAACGCGAGGGGGAAAGCAGTTGCGCCGCGCTGGATGGCGGACGCCCGAAATCGACCATGTCGCACCAGTTCCGGGTGCTTCGGGAAGCCGGGCTGGTGCAGACACGCAACCAGGGGGTTACGCACATGAATACGCTGTGCCGCCAGTCGCTCGAAGCCGCCTTCCCTGGACTGCTCGACGTCATTCTCGCCGCCGCCGGCGACCGGTCGAAGCTCGTGTCCGCAAGCAAACAGACGGCATCGAATACTCTGCAGCGCACCAGCTAGCAGCGGACCGACTCAGCGACGGTTCGATCCGGATGAGTAGATGGTGTGTCCTGGCCTTGGGCCTTTCAGGACCGGTCCTGGGCAATCCTGCAGGCGTGGTCCTCAAGTTCCTCGCCGGAGCCGGAACCGAGCTTGATCCGTGGCGACAATGTGGTCGACAACGCGCCTGCCTTGCCGTCGAGCAGGATGAAGCCGGGCTGACCGTGCCGTTCGGCGCCGACCAGGACCAGCGTGTGGCTCGCCATCTCGGTTGCGGGATCGGCCAGCGAATGGGCCAGCACCTGGAACGGGTTGATATCTCCCAGTTCCTGGCCCGGCAGCCAGATCGCCCGGTAGCGGTGCAGCGCGAGCCGTTGCGGCAGCATCTGCCAGTGCGTGCCGATATGCATCGCGGCACTATCGAGAGCCGCACGAGCGGAGACGCTGATGCAGTCGACGTGGATGTGCAACTGGTTCTGGCTGCGGCCGCTCTCGGAGTTGATGGCGAGCGCCATATCCCGACGCGGCAGCACACGGCCCAGACGTTCGTCGACCAGCGTCACCGCGTCCCAGGCATGGGCGAAATAGTTCGTGGCATCCGGCGCCAGGATCGCAGGCGACTCGATGCCGGTTATCTTGCCTGTCGGGATCAACAAATATTGCGATGCGCCCTCGATGTCCTTGAGGACAGCGAAGCCTGTCGTCTCGCCGCCGGCAATGTCGACGCTGACGCAAGGCGCCGGCACGTGGCTCGCCCGCAGGCTCGGCAGGCAGCGCCCGTGCACGATCTTCCACAGCGCATCGGGATCATGAGCGATCGCCGGCCGAACCGGGACGACTGCGCCGAGCAGCATGCCGGCAATCAGGCCGACATAACCGGAAGCCTTCACGCGGTCACAATCTCTGGCTGCAACCCGACCGCCTGTGCCAGGCGATCCAGGCGGCGAACCACGCTTTCCCCGGTGAAATCGCCACGGTCCTGTGCCAGCCTCAGCACCAGCCGGCCCGGCTGCGTCGTCAGGCTGGTGCCTTCCAGGAGTTCCGGCACACCGGCGGAGAGCGTGTAGGCAAGGCGCAAGGCGAGCCCGAGTATTTCGGCGCGTCGGAACCAGTCATTATCCAGCAACCGCCGTGCAGGTTGCAGGAACGGCTGGTCGAGTTCCGCCTCGTAGCGCATGGCTAGGGTCAGCGCCAGGAAGGCGCGGGTCGGGTGGTCGAACGCCATGCCGGGCTGGCGCAGGACACGCAGGAAGGTCTGCTCGGCGCGATACTCCGGATGATCGAACGAGCCGCTATCGGACATCCAGCAGGCACTCACGCGAAGCCGCTTCTGCCTCGGCGTCTCGTTCCCCGACGTCGGGTGTCCGGGACGCGCCGCCTCGGACACGGCGTCGGTCCAGGCGATCAATGCCGGCGGCAGGTCGGCATTGCGGCCAAGGCGCGTCGCCATGTCGCGCGATGCCGCCTCGAGCGGGTCCTGCGACATCACCTCCGGAGCGACGTGGCGCATGAACCAGCCTTCGCGAAGCCCGTCGACACAGAACACGACGCGCTCGGGCGCCACCTTGCGCAGCAGCCGGCGCAGAACGATCGCCGCATAGGGCAGGTCCTCCAGGCGCTTGCGGGGCGCGCCCGGCAGCCGCTCCAGTGCCCGCTTGCTGGCACCGATGATCCAGCCGGTCATCTCGCGCGCCTCGTCGGCCCGCAATTCGTACTGATGGACGATGTTCAGCGGATAGAAGGTGCGCGCGATCTGCAGCCGGGCCAGCGCACGGAATGCGCCGCCGACCAGATACAGGGTGCGACCATTCCCCTCCTTGAGCCAGCTCACCCCCATGAGGTCCTGCTCGACCAGGCTGCGCGCCTTCTCGAGATCCCCGCCGGCGCGGTCGCTGAGCCGGATCACGCCGAGCTTGAGCGTCTGTGCCTGATGCTTCCTGCCATCCGCGAGCCGGACCAGTTCCAGCGAGCCGCCGCCGATATCGGCCACCACGCCGTCCGCGTCGGGCAGGCCGCAGAGCACGCCGGTCGCCGAATAATCGGCTTCCTCTTCGCCGGACAGGATACGGATCGGCACGCCCGGCATGATCCGGCGCAACTCCTCGACGAACTCGGGGCCATTGCTCGCATCGCGCACCGCGGCGGTGGCCAGCACCTCGAACGGGTCGGCGCCCATGCTGCGCGCGACCGCGTAGAAGCGCCGCATCAGCACGAATGCCTGCGGAAGGCCGTCGGGGTTCAGCTTGCCGGTCTGTTCCAGCCCGCGGCCCAGTCGGATGACCGCCTTCTCGTTGAAGATGGTGACCGGGTTGCGGGCCTTGCCCTCGAACACCACCAGTCGCACCGAATTCGACCCGAGATCGACGACCGCGGCGCGTTGCGGCCGGGGCACGCCGTGCGGCATGGCCGGGTCGGGACGGGCGAAAGCATCCATCGGCGTCAATCCTGCAAGATCCGGTCGGGCCGGCGCGGCAGTGGCCGGACTACCGGAAGTGCCGCCTTCTGACCAGCCGAGCCACGACCGGAGAGCGACGGGTTGGTCATGAAGTACTCGTGCGCGGAGAACGGCTTGGCACCCGGATCGAGACGGAGCCAGCGTCCATCCGGGCCGAGCTTCCAGGATTGCAGGTTGTCCTTCAGGTCCATCACCATGATCTGGTCGAGCACCTGCGCATGCACGGTCGGATTGCGGATCGGCACCATGGTTTCCACGCGCCAGTCCATGTTGCGTGCCATCCAGTCGGCGCTGCTGATGAACACCAGAGCCTCGCGCGACGGCACCCGGCTGCCATTGCCGAACACGAAGATGCGGCTGTGCTCCAGGAACCGTCCGACGATCGACTTGACCTGGATGTTCTCCGACAGACCGGGCACACCCGGACGCAGGCAGCAGATGCCACGCACGATGATCAGGATGCGCACGCCGGCGTTGGATGCCTCGTACAGCTTGTCGATCAGCTCCTCGTCGACCATCGAGTTCATCTTGAGCCAGATCTGCGCAGGCTTCTTGGCTGCCGCGAAGGCAATCTCCTTGTCGATGAGACCGACCAGCGTGCTGCGTATGGTCAGCGGACTGAAGGAAATCGCGTCCATCGAGTTCGGTTTGGCATAGCCGGTCATGTAGTTGAACAGCCGCGCCGAATCCCGCGCCAGCCCGGTGTCGCAGGTGAAGAAGCTGAGGTCGGTATAGATCCGTGCGGTGATCGGATGATAATTTCCGGTGCCGAAATGCGCGTACGATCGCACGCTGCCGCCCTCGCGACGAACCACCAGGCTGAGCTTGGCATGCGTCTTCAGCTCGGCGAACCCGAACACCACCTGCACCCCCGCCGCTTCCAGCGTGCGGGCCAGGCGGATGTTGGCCTCCTCGTCGAAGCGCGCGCGCAACTCCACCATCGCGGTCACCGACTTGCCGTTCTCGGCTGCCTCGATTAGCGCCCTCACGATCGGGCTGTCGCGGCTGGTGCGATACAGCGTCTGCTTGATCGCCACCACGGCGGGGTCGAGTGCCGCCTGCCGCAGGAACTGCACCACCACGTCGAAGCTCTCGAACGGATGGTGGACGATGATGTCCTTGGCCCGGATCGCCGCGAAGCAGTCGC
Organism: Janthinobacterium lividum; assembly: GCA_050954785.1. Classification (GTDB taxonomy): domain Bacteria; phylum Pseudomonadota; class Alphaproteobacteria; order Acetobacterales; family Acetobacteraceae; genus Lichenicola. The sequence continues at coordinate 19,428 of JBPBQO010000074.1, forward strand.
CGCCGAAATCGCGGATGCGCTCGGGGAAACGCGGCACATAGGGCGGGAACAGCAGGTCGGACCGCTCGTCGACGATGATCTGCTTCACGTCCACGACGCCGACCAGCCCGTCATGCACCAGCACTTCGCCGAGCGGGACGTCGAACTCGTCCGCTACCAGTTCGGCCAGGTCGTCCGGCATGCCGCCGACGATATCGAGATGGATCACCACGCCGCGCCGGCGACGCTTGAGGGCTGTCTCGTAGGAACGGACCAGATCCTCCGCCTCCTCCTCGAACTCGACGTCGGTATCGCGGATCACCCGGAACACGCCGCCGCCGCCGACATGGAAGCCGGGGAACAAGCGGTCGAGGAAAATCGTAATCAGGTCTTCGAGAATAATGAACCGTGCGCGCGCCGGCCCCTTGTTCGTGCCGGTCTTGTCGGCGCCCTGGCCACGTGACGGCAGCCGGATGAAACGCTCGACCTGACCCGGCAGCATGATCAGACCGGTCATCGCATGCCGGTCGTTCTCGTTGTCGAGCAGGCGGAACACCAGCCCGAGCCCCATGTTCGGGATGAACGGGAACGGATGCGCGGGATCGATCGCGATCGGCGTCAGGACCGGAAAGATCCGCTCCATGAAACAGGTGTCGAGCCAGGCGCGATCCTCGTCATCGAGGGCGGTCGCATCGAGGACGGTGATGCCGACGCCGGCGAGCGCGTGGCACAACTCGCGCCAGATGCGCTGCTGCTCGGCCAGAAGGATGCTGGAACGGTCCTCGACCGCGGCGAGCTGCTGCGAAGGCGTACGTCCATCCGGTGACCGGGTGGTCAAGGACTCCCGCACCTGGCCGACCAGTCCGGCGACGCGAACCGAATAGAATTCGTCCAGGTTACCGGCGCTGATCGACAGGAAACGCAGCCGCTCCAGCAGCGGATTGCGTGGATTATCCGCCTCCTCGACCACGCGCTGGTTGAAGTCGAGCCAGGATAGCTCCCGGTTGATGAACCGGTCCGGCGAACCCGGTTCAAAGGGCTCGGCGACGGTGGTATCGGGCTGATGCGGGGCAAGGGTCGCGGTTGCGCGCGCCTGAGTACGGTTGGTCAGCGAGCGTGTCCTGCCCCTGCCCTTCGTCGTCGCTGCCGGCTTCGCCTCGTCCACCTCTGATCCCCTGCGCTCGCTGATCCAAGCCTAGGGAGAAGCTGCATAAGTGGGAATAGCTCCCTGGCGTCCAGTATTGCGTAACGCCTTGTCATCCAGGCCTCGCGGCCCCGAATGCAGTCGATCATCTCATGACGACGTTTCGGGGCTTACCGGAGCGGACGTCGACAGGTGTCGGCAGGACCTGCACGTCCAGAGGAAATAGCCTCCACTTTACGGATGTTATGTGTGATTGGCCAGTTTATGGTAATTTTTAGCACATTCTATTAGTTTTTGCAATTTCGTAATCATATTGCTTTCTTTTCGGGAACATGTTCTGTTTGTTTTCAATGCACTACAAATTTTTCATGTTGGCACAGCGCCTGCTGATGAGAGGTCGTCAATGATTTTTCACAGGAGCGTCCTCCATGACTCGTGACCTTCGTTTCTTCAATCTGCGCATCGCCCTGTCGACTATGCTGGTTGTCACCGCCCTGTCCTGCACCACCGCTTGGGCTGCCGAGGCGGATGTCGAGACGCAATCGATATCGGTCGATCTCACCGACATCGACGTGTTCTCGCCAGATGGGCGCGCCGTCGCACGGGAGCGGATCGCGGTGGCCGCGAACCGCGCCTGCAATGCGCCGGACGTCAGGGAACTGGTTGCATCGGAACAGTTCAGGACATGCCGTGAAGAGGCCATGTCGGCTGCCCGGAACGACCTGGATCTACGGATCGCGGCGCTGCGTCCGTCTAACGATGCATCTGCAATTGTCGCCAGCCGCTGATCAGTGATTTGTTCCACCGACCCGGTTGCCTTGAGCAGCCGGGCGGTCACATCGCCAGCAACGGTTTGGCGCCAGCATTTCAACCGTTTCGGATTAAGAATTGAAGATTTCAGACCAGCTTGTCCGCCTGCAAAGGCAGACAAGAAGACTGGCAAACTCGTCGATCTTTGCCCGTCACGACGCTTGATCCTCCTCAGAGGTACCTGCCGCCGGTAGAAAGCGAGCGCCTTCGGTGCCGGTCTGACTTCGACAACCAGACATGACGTCAGGTTCAAGGCATTCGGGGCGGGATCCAGTCCAGCATCTCGCTGCTGGTGGCAGCGGCAGGAGCGGATGCTGCTCACGACGCAAGGCAGCCGTAAATTAATCCTGACTTACCCGCGCAGGGCTTGGCCAGGACGGATCGTCGTGCAGCGCCTCGAGCAGTGCATCAAAATCCTGTCAGGTTCGCCCACCCTTCGGGTGCGGTTCTGTGCCCGCCCGCCGCGAGTGTGGCACGATCGAAACCGAAGTTTCCCAACTGCGACCGGATCCCACGGCAGTGCTGCCCGGTCTCGTGCACTCCATCACCTGCGCTGGGACGCATGACCTCGAACGAAACGGAAGGCCCATCCGCCGGCGGTAGCGAATCAATTCCGACTCTACGGCCGGGTCGCCGCAGCTTTCATGGTGAGGCGGAGCCACGCTGATCCTGGCTTCTCTTCCCAAGCGCATGCCTGAGCCCATCGATCGGCATCGGTCGACGTCATCGGGACGCTCAGGCGCCAAGATCCGGATGCACAGGTTTTCCAGCGACTTCGGCCGCGACACTCGTCAACAAGGGGCGGCGCTCCTAGGCTCACGTTGCCTCGACCCCTTGTCGCTTCCGTAGGAGCCTGCCCTTTGCGCCGTAGAGCCTTCATCGCCGCCTTGCCTGTCGTTGCCCTTCCTCTCGCCCGGGCTGCCGGAAACACCCCGGCCTCGCCCGCCGCAACCACTGCCGGACCCGGACAGGGTGGTGCGGTCCAGGCCCCGGCAGGGAGCCTGCCCGGCTTCCAGCCCGAAGGCACCGAGCGCTTTACCCGTCCCGACGTGCACGCCGGCGACCGGCCGTCCGGCGCCAGTTTCGCCAGCCGATCGGCTGCGATGGGGCTGAACGGCGCCGCCGGCACCGCGCACCCGATCGCCACCCTGACCGCGATCGAGATCCTGAAGCGCGGCGGCTCGGCGATCGACGCGGCTGTGGCGGCGAATGCGTGCCTCGGCTTCCTGGAACCGACCAGCGCCGGGCTCGGCGGCGACTGCTACGCGATGGTGTGGGACCCCAAGCTCGGCCGTGTCGTCGGGCTGGCCGGATCCGGCGCCAGCCCGCGCGGGTTGAGCCTCGAGACCGTCCGCAGCCGTGCCAAGAACGGCGCGTTGCCGGCGCTCGGTGCCGTCAGCGTCTCGGTACCGGGGGCGCTCGATGCCTGGTGGTCGCTGCACCAGCGCTACGGAAAACTGCCCTGGGCCGACCTGTTCCAGCCGGCGATCCGGCTCGCGACCGAAGGCGTGCCGGTGCCGCAGATCATCGGCTACTACATCTACCGGAACATGCGCGCCTTCGTCCGGCCCGGCTCGGGCGTCGAGGAAACCGCGAACGCGCTACACACCTACGCGCCCAACGGAAACGCGCCACGCGAGGGCGACGTGTTCCGCAATCCCGATCTTGCCCGCACCTACGGCATGATCGCCAAGGGCGGACGCGACGTATTTTACGACGGGCCGATCGCCGACACGATCCAACGCTATTTCAAGCGCATCGGCGGCTGGATGACGCGCGACGATCTTCGCCGGCACCACTCGGAGTGGAACACGCCCCTGGTCACCAGTTATCGCGGCGTCGAGGTGTATGGCATGGCGGCCAACACCCAGGGGCTGGCGACCTTGCAGATGCTCAACATGCTGGAGCATTTCGACCTGCGGCAGATGGGCTTCCAGTCCGCCGCCTCGTTGCAGGTCCAGATCGAAGCGAAACGTCTCGCCTACGAGGATCGCGCCCGTTACTACGCCGATCCGAATTTCGCGAAAGTCCCGGTCGAGTGGCTGAACTCCAAGGAGTATGCCGCCGAGCGCGTCAAGCTGATCCGCCCGGACCGGATCAACCCGTCCGTCCGTCCCGGCGACGCGCCGAGCCATGGCGACACCACCTATTACACCATGTCGGACTCGTCCGGGATGATGGTGTCGATGATCCAGTCCAACTTCCGCGGCATGGGATCGGGCCTGGTCGCCGACGGGCTCGGCTTCATGTTCCAGGATCGCGGCCAGCTCTTCTCCCTGCGCGATGGCCATCCGAACCTGTATCAGCCCGGCAAGCGGCCGTTCCAGACCATCATCCCGGGCTTTGCCACCAAAGGCGGCCAGCCCTGGATGAGCTTCGGGGTCATGGGCGGCGACATGCAGCCGATGGGGCAGCAGCAGATCATTACCAACCGGGTCGATTACGGGCTCGACAACCAGGCTGCCGGCGACAGTCCGCGCTGGCACCATGAAGGCTCGTCGCAGAGCATGGGCGAGGATCATCCGGGCTTCCCCGCCACCGGCATCCTGCGGTTGGAATCCGGGGTGCCCGATGCGACCCGAAAGGCGATGGTCGATATCGGCTGGACCATGGCGCCGTCCGACGGAGGCTTCGGCCGCTACGAGTGCATCGAGCATCGAATGAACGGAAGCGACCGGGTCTATGCGGCGGCTAGCGAGATGCGTGCCGATGGTTGTGCCCTGGCCTACTAAGGGCGCGCCAACCACTGCGAGATCGTGATCCGGCCTGACAGGGTAAGCCGGTCTGGCACAGGTGACGTCACGGCCGGCGATTGCTAGATCCTTGCCATGTCCCCCGATCACGACCTCGCAGCCTTCGACGCCTCCGGCCCATCCGGGCACGACGATGCCGAGAACCGGCGGCATCGCGCGATCTTCGAGAGCGCGGTGGACTTCGCCATCGTCGCCACCGACCTGCATGGCCGGGTGACGGACTGGAACGTCGGTGCCGAACATATACTCGGCTGGTCCAGGCAGGAGATGCACGGCGAGCCGATCGAACGGATCTTCACGCCCGAGGATCGGGCCATCCGGCGCTGCGAGCAGGAAATGCGCCAGGCGCTCGAGCATGGAAGGTCGATGGACGAGCGCTGGCACATCCGCAGGGACGGCGCCCGGTTCTGGGGCAACGGCGAGATGATGCCGCTTCGGGACGGACTCGGGACCCATCTCGGCTTCCTCAAGATCCTGCGCGACCGGACCGAGCATCGGGAGTCCGAGGAGCGGCACCGGGCCAGCGCCGAGTTCCTGACCCGCGTCCTGGCGGCGTCCGGCGACTGCATCAAGGTACTCGACCTCGATGCCAGGCTGGTCTTCATGAGCGAGGGCGGACAACGGATCATGGAGGTCGACGATGTCGATGCCATCATCGGCTGTCCGTGGCCGGATTTTTGGCGCGACGATGGCAACGTTGCAGCGCTGGCGGCGGTCGAGGCTGCCAGGGCCGGTGGGGCCGGTCAGTTCCAGGGCAAGGCCGATACCATGGCCGGCAATCCACGCTGGTGGGATGTGCGGGTCACGCCGATCCTGAGCGCCGAGGGCGTGGCCGAAAAACTGCTGGTGGTGTCCAGCGACATCACCGAGCGAAAGCAGGCAGATGCCGATATCGGCAACCTGGTCGGCCTGGTCGAGCAGTCGAGCGACTTCATCGGTATTGCCGGCCCGGATGCGCGCGTGCTGTTCGTCAATCCGGCGGGACGTCGCCTGGTCGGCCTCGGCAACGAGGCGCTGGCACTCGACGTCATCGATTTCTTCACCGACGACGATCGGCGCACGGCGATCGATACGGCGCTGCCCACCCTGCACCGGGACGGCTACTGGGAGGGCGATCTCCAATTTCGCCATTTCGGGACCGGCGTGGCGATCCCGGTACTCTGCACGGTCTTTGCGCTGCGAAACGCGCAAGGCACCCTGACCGGCTACGGAACCGTCACCCGCGACCTGCGGGAGCGCCACCGTGCGGATGCACGCCGGAACGGGCTGCTCGAGCTCGACGACCGGATGCGCGATCTGGAAGACCCGGCTGAGATGGCGTTCGTGGCGGCCGAGATCATGGGGCGCACGCTGCGGGTCGGCCGCACCGGATACGGGACGCTCGAAGCAGGCGGCGAGAGCGTCCTGATCGAGCGCGACTGGACCGCGCCCGGATGCGAGAGCGCAGCCGGACATCACCGGATGTCGAACTACGGCACCTATTTGAAGGATCTGCAGCACGGCCACACGGTCGCGATCGCGGACGTGGCGAAGGATCCGCGCACCCACGCCGAGCTCGAGGCACTGCAACGGATCGGCGTCAGGGCGCTGCTCAACCTGCCGCTGATCGAGCAAGGCCGGCTGGTGGCGCTGTTCTATATCAACCATCCCGAGCCACGCGCCTGGACCGAGGACGAACTGAGCTTCGTGCGCAACGTGGCCGAGCGCACGCGCGGCGCAATTGAACGACGGCTGGCCGAGAAGCGCCTGCGCGACCTGGCCGCGTTGCTGGAGCAGCAGGTCGCCGAACGCACGCGCGAGCGCGACCGGATCTGGCGCGTGAGCCAGGACCTGCTTGGGGTGGCCGACATGGAGGGACGCTGGATCAGCATCAATCCAGCCTGGCATGCGCTGCTCGGCTGGAGCGACGACGAGATCGTCGGCCGCACCATCCAATGGCTGGAACATCCCGACGACCACGCCACGACACGCGGCGAGATCGTCCGCCTGGCCGGTGGGAAGCGTACGATTGCCTACGAGGACCGGGTCAGGCATCGCGACGGGCATTACCGCTGGCTGTCCTGGACCGCCGTACCCGAAGCGGACCTGATCTATTGCGTCGGTCGTGACGTGACCGCGGAAAAAGAGGCCGCCGCAGCACTCCGTCAGGCCGAGGATCATCTGCGCCAGAGCCAGAAGATGGAGGCGGTCGGCCAACTCACGGGCGGGCTGGCGCACGACTTCAACAACCTGCTTACCGGGATCACCGGCAGCCTCGAGTTGCTCGGCAACCGGGTGGCGCAGGGCCGGGTCGGCGAAGTGGACCGTTACATCTCGGCAGCCCAGGGCGCCGCGCGACGGGCGGCCGCCCTCACCCACCGGCTGCTGGCCTTCTCCCGGCAGCAAACGCTCGATCCGAAAGCCACCAGCGTCGATCGGCTGGTCTCCGGCATGGAGGAACTCATCCGCCGCACGGTCGGGCCGGAAATCGAGATCGAGGTGGTCGGCGCAGCCGGTCTGTGGACCGCCCTGGTCGACCCGAACCAGCTCGAGAACGCGCTGCTGAACCTGTGCATCAACGCCCGCGACGCGATGCCGGACGGCGGCCGCATCACCATCGAGACCGGAAACACGTGGCTGGACCAGCACGCGGCCAGCAGTCGCGATCTCGAACCCGGCCAATACCTGTCGTTGTCCGTCACCGACACCGGCAGCGGCATGACGCCGGAGGTCATCGCACGGGCGTTCGACCCGTTCTTCACCACCAAGCCGCTCGGCGAGGGCACCGGCCTCGGCCTGTCGATGATCTACGGCTTTGCCCGCCAGTCCGGCGGCCAGGTCTGCATCTATTCGGAGCTCGGCGCAGGCACCACGATGTGCCTCTACCTTCCGCGCCATGTCGGCGCCGAGGACGCCGTTCACCACCAACTCCCATTGGCAGAGGCGCCTCGGGCGTCGCAGGGCCAGACCGTGCTGGTGGTCGATGACGAGCCGACCATCCGGATGCTGGTTGGCGAGACGCTCGGCGATCTCGGCTACGTGGCGATAGAGGCAGCCGACGGCGCCGGCGGTCTGGCGGTGCTTAGTTCCGACGCGCGGGTCGACCTGCTGGTGACCGACGTCGGCCTGCCCGGCGGTCTGAACGGTCGCCAACTGGCCGATGCAGGCCGTGCCCTGCGCCCTGAGCTGAAGGTACTGTTCATCACCGGTTACGCCGAGAACGCAGTGGTCGGCAACGGCATGCTGGATCACGGCATGCAGGTGCTGACCAAGCCGTTCGCGATGGACGCCCTCGCCAACCGGATCGAGCGGCTGATCACCGGATAGAGGTTTTCCGATCAAAGCAAATCGGACGATTTTTCCAGGCCATTGTTTCAGCCAACATCTTTATCCGGTCGGATTGCCGGGATCGTGCCGGCCCAGGCTGCCGGCCACCCGGCGCATTACGTGACCGGTCCCGAGCTGATCAACATCGGTTGCCCGACCTTCACCCAGGCCGCTCGATTACAGCAGGAACGCCATTTCCGCGTCCCGGTCCCCGGCCATGGCGACCTCCGCCGACCCGGGCAGCATTTCCGCCAGGACTGCGGCCGCCAGCGGACGCGTCACGCGCCGGCCGAATGCCATCGCCGTCTCGTCCAGCCGGCGCGCGGCCTCGCGCATGGCGCCCGCGGTGCGCGGCAGACGCGGCAGCAGCCAGTCCACGACGGCGGCACTCACGGCGAGCTGACGCTCGACCAGCAGACGCATCAGCAGGATCCGCAGCAAGGTTTCGTCCGGCCGGCCGAGTGCCACCGCCTGGGTCGCGCGCAGCCGGCTGCTCAGGTCCGGCAATGCCACCGGCCACCGTGCGGGAGCGGTGCGACCGGTCAGCAGCACCGGCAATCCGGTCTCGTGCGCCGCATTCAGCAGATGCAGCAGGGCCGGCTCGTCGACGCTCGCATCGGCGTCGTCCACGGCAACGCCGCCCCACCGCTCGGGCGCCTGGAACAGGATCGTGAGATCGCGCAACGCGGTGCCCGGCAGCAGCAAGGCATCGTGCTCCCGAGCCCAGACATGCAGCAGGTGGGTCTTGCCGCTGCCGGCCTCGCCCCAGAGCGCTAGCCGGCGCGACGGCCAGCCGGCATGGCGGCGCGGATCGAGCCAGGCCAGCGCCTGCGCATTCGAACCGGCGGCCAGGAAGTCGGCACGCTCGAATCGCGGCCGGTGCGCGAACGGCAGGGCGAGCTGGCGCAGGCCGGTCTCCACGCTCTCCTCCGCCATTCGCCTGCCTTCTCCCGCGCCGATGTGACCACGCCGCTTTGCGCGCCGCGCCGGCTGCCGTAAATGGTCCGGATCAATACCGTAGCTTCGGCAGCACTTCGATCCCCGGCTTCGATCCAGCCGGCGAGCCGTGGACGCCGGCACCGCCAGAGGGCAAGCCCATGAGTTCAAACCCGGAAACTGCTTCCTACCGTGGATCCGGCGTCGACATCGCCGCCGGCGATGCGCTGGTCGAGGCGATCAAGCCGGCTGCCAGGGCCACCGACCGGCCCGGCACGATGGGCGGGCTGGGCGGATTCGGCGCGCTGTTCGACCTGAAGGCGGCCGGCTTCCTGGACCCGGTGCTGGTCTCCGCCACCGACGGAGTCGGCACCAAGCTGATGCTGGCGATCGAGAGCGGACGGCACGAGACGGTCGGCATCGACCTGGTGGCGATGTGCGTCAACGACCTGGTCGTGCAGGGCGCCGAGCCCTTGTTCTTTCTGGACTATTTCGCCACCGGCAAGCTTGCCATCGAGGATGCCGCCAAGGTGGTGCGCGGCATCGCCGAGGGCTGCCGCCTGTCCGGCTGCGCGCTGGTCGGCGGCGAGACGGCCGAGATGCCCGGCATGTATGCGCCCGGCCATTACGACCTGGCCGGCTTCTCGGTCGGTGCCGCCGAACGCGACGCGCTGCTGCCGAAGCGCATCTCTCCCGGCGACATCATCCTCGGGCTGCCATCCAGCGGCGTGCACTCGAACGGCTTTTCGCTGGTGCGCAGCATCGTCGCCTCCGCCGGACTGGCCTGGGATGCACCGGCACCGTTCGCGCCGACGATGTCGCTGGCCGAGGCGCTGATGACGCCGACCCGGCTGTATGTGTCGCAGGTGCTGGCGCTGCATCGGGCCGGCCTGCTCCGCGGGGCTGCCCACATTACCGGCGGCGGCCTGCCCGGCAACCTGCCGCGTGTGCTGCCGAACGGCGTCGTCGCGGTGCTCGACGGCAGCGCCTGGACCCTGCCGCCGGTGTTCCCGTGGCTGGCCGAGGCAGGACCGGTGGAGCCCGAGGAAATGCTGCGCGTGTTCAATTGCGGGATCGGCATGGCGCTGGTGGTGTCGAACGTAGCCGGCGCCAGCGCGCTGCTGGCGGAACTCGGCGAGGCGTTCGTGATGATCGGCCGGATCGAGGCGGCGCCGTCACCGGATGCGCCGGCCAGCCTGCGCTTCAGCCACATGCCGTCTTTCGGGCCGGCCCTCTGAGCATGACGTCCCGCACCCGCGTCGCCATTTTCATCAGTGGCCGCGGCAGCAACATGACGGCGCTGATCGACGCCGCCCGCGACCCGTCCTTTCCGGCCGAAATCGCGCTGGTGCTGAGCAACAACCCGGACGCGCAGGGCCTGCTGACCGCAGCGGATGCCGGCATCCCGACGCTAGCGATCGACCATCGTTCGTACCGGCGCGACCGTGAGGCGCACGAGCGGGAGATCGATGAGGCTCTCGTCGAGGCCGGGATCGGGCTGGTCTGCCTCGCCGGCTACATGCGCCTGCTGACCCCGTTCCTGACCACGCGCTGGCAGGGCCGGATGCTGAACATCCATCCCAGCCTGCTGCCCGCGTTTCCCGGCCTGCATACGCATGAGCGCGCCCTGGCAGCCGGGGTAAAGCTGCATGGATGTACGGTGCATCTCGTGACCGAAGTGATGGACGAAGGTCCGATCATCGGCCAGGCGGCGGTTCTGGTGCGGCCGGACGACACGCCAGCCCTGCTCGGCGCCCGCGTGCTGGCACAAGAGCACCGCCTGTATCCAGCGGCGTTGGCGCAGCATCTGGGCGTTACCGGTCCGGCGGTGCAGGCGGACAGAACGTTGTTGTCGGTTTGACGGCAAACGCAACCGGCCAGGCGCTTCGAGGCAAGCCCGTCCGGCACCCGGGTCGGGCCGCAGATCCGGCGCGGCGCCTTCATGACTCCGACGCGATGACCACGACACGCCTGCCTCTGCTTCTTCTCTCGCTGCTGTTCTGCACGCTGCTCGTCGTATCGAGGCGGCCGGACGTTCTGTTCCATGCGACCTTCTGGGCCGAAGATGGCTGGAGCTGGTATCCGGACGCCTACCTGCGCGGCTGGCACGTGCTCGTCGAGCCCTGGACCGGCTACATGCAGACCGACGTGAGGCTGGTGGCCTTCGTCAGCCAGTTGTTTCCGCTGGCATGGGCACCGACCCTATTCGCCTGCAGCGCCATCCTGCTGCAGGCCGTCACTGCGACCTTCATGCTGTCCGACAGGCTCGCCGAGATCTGTCCGAGCCGCCCATACCGGGCATTGTTCGCCCTGTTCTACATGCTGTTGCCGAACAGTTTCGAAGTCTACGCCAACCTCACCAATGCGCAGTGGCACCTCGGCCTGCTGGCCTTCCTGGTCACCATCGCCGCCAACCCGCGCAGCCGGGCCCAACTGGTGTTCGACGTCGTGGCGCTGGGCATCTCGGTGCTGAGTGGGCCGTTCTGCCTGTTCCTGATTCCCATTGCACTGATCCGGACCGCGCTCGAACGCGACCGGATCGCGGCAATGCGCACGGCGATCATCGTTGCCGGCGCGCTGGTGCAGCTCTGGTGCCTGTTCGGCCACGGGCTGAGCCGGTCCGCGCCACCGCTCGGCGCCGGACCACGCCGGCTTGCCGTCATTCTCTCGATGCAGGTCATCCTGCCGGTGCTGCTCGGCCGGCACAGCACACCGATCTACACGACGCTCGGCTGGTGGCGGGATGATATCCTGCCGTGCCTGGTTGCCCTTGCGGGCCTTGCACTGACGGTCAGGACCCTGATCGTCGGGCCGGCCATCGTGCGTTGGGCCTGCCTGTTCGCAGGCGGCCAGCTCTTTGCCGCACTGGTGAGGCCCGCGACCGGTTCGCAGACCCCGGCGTGGGTGTTGTTCTCGATGCCCGATGTCGGAGACCGCTACTACATTCTGCCGATGCTGGCCTGGGCGGTGGTGCTGTTCGCGCTGACCGCCGATCCGAGCCGCGCATTCCGCCGGTGCGGCCAGTGTCTCATGCTGCTCATGTTGATCATGCTGCCGGGTGACTGGCATCTGCCGACCAGTTTTCCGTTCACTGGCCGAACCGACTTCGTGCAACGGGCACATGCATTTGCGGAAGCGCCGTCCGGTACGGTGATGAGCTTTCCGGTCCACCCCGCAGGTATGCGGCCGATGTGGCTTACGAAGCGTTGATGGCGCTCTCGACAGGACCGCGCCGGCGCAAACCGAACGCTGCAAGCACCGCTGCAAGGTTCACCACGGCCAGATACCAGGCCGGCGAGACCGGATCGCCGGTCCAGTGGATCAGCGTCGCGAAGATGATCTGCGCGGTGCCGCCGAACACCGAGATGCCCAGCGCATAGAGGGTGCCGAAGCCGGTGGCGCGCACGGAAGGCGGGAACAGTTCGCACAGCACTACGATCGCGGCGGCGAAACTGCCGACCTGCAGCACGGCGATGATCGCGGTAACCACGGCGAACATCCATGCGCCCGGATACGCCTGCAGCAGCCACAGCATCGGCACGATGCCGAGCGCCAGTGCCAGCCGTGGCCAGACGATGAGCGGCCGCCGGCCGATGCGGTCCGACAGGGCGCCGGCCCCCAGTGCCGCAGCGGTGCCGAACACGCCGGCAACCACGGTGCCGAGCAGCGCCAGGCCGGTGGGCAGATGCAGCACGGTCAGGGCGTAGGTGGTGATGTAGTTCAGGAAATACTGGCTGATGGTCCCGGCGATCACCAGCATCAACCCGCATATCAGGGGCAGCATGCCGCCCGACAGTAACAAGGTGAGCCGGCCCGCGCTCGAACCGGACGGCGTGATCGGCGCCTCGTGCACCCCGCGCCGCAACAGCATGCCGACCGGCACCACCAGCACGCCGAGCGCGAACGGGATGCGCCAGCCCCACGCCTCCATCGCGGTGGTGCCCAGCACCTTGTCCGCGCCATAGCCGAGCAGGCCCGCCGCGAGCACGGCCAGCATCTGGCTTGCCGACTGCCATGAGGCGAAATAGCCAGCACGGTGGGGAGGCGCGTTTTCGAGCAGGTAGGTGGTGGCCGGACCTGCCTCGGCGCCCCAGGCCAGGCCCTGGATCAGCCGTGCCAGCACCAGCAGGATCGGCGCGGCGAGGCCGATGCTGCGATAGCCGGGAAGCACGGCGATCATCAGGCTGCCGAGCCCCATCAGGCCGAGCGAGACCATCATGCCGGCGCTGCGGCCACGCCGATCGGCGAGACGACCGACCAGGAACGCGCCGAGCGGCCGCGTCACGAAGCCGATGCCGAAGGTCGAGACCGACAGAAGCAGGCTGATGAACGGGTCGTGGGCCGGGAAGAACACCCGGCCGATCATGACGGCGAAGGTGCCGTAGGCGATGAAGTCGAATACCTCGAGCGCGTTGCCGAACACGGCTGCCGCGATCGCGGGCCGGCGCGTTGCGTCAGAGGATGGCGGCGGCGACTTCATGCCGAAATCGGCGCCCGCGACCGGACCCGTCGGGTCCGATGCGGGCGCCTGTCCGAGGATCAGGGCAGGATCTCGGTGCCGGCGAAGAAGAACGCGATCTCGGTCGCGGCATTCTCGGCGCTGTCCGAGCCATGCACGGAATTCGCCTCGATGCTCTCGGCGAACTGCGCGCGCACGGTGTGCGGCTCGGCCTTCTTGGGGTCGGTGGCGCCCATCACGTCACGGTGCTTCAGGATGGCGCCTTCGCCTTCCAGAACCTGCACGACGACCGGAGCGCCGGTCATCGAGGACACCAGGCTGCCGTAGAACGGGCGTGCCTTGTGGACTTCGTAGAACGCGCCGGCCTGCGCGTCGGACAGCTTGATGCGCTTCTGCGCGACGATGCGGAGGCCCGCTTCCTCGAACAGGGCATTGATCTTGCCGGTAAGGTTGCGACGCGTAGCGTCCGGCTTGAGAATCGACAGGGTGCGCTCGATGGCCATGGCCATTATCTCCTGGTTGGCCGGCACGAAGCAGGCTGGTGAGGTTGGGGCGCGATTTAGAGCAAAAACGTGGCACTTGCCACCGTCTCCACTGCTAGAACGCCGTACGATCCACAGGAGCACGATCCGCTTGAGCCTGCTCGTCATTTCCGCACTGACGCTGCGCATCGCCGGCCGCACCCTGCTCGACCAGGCCGACCTCACGATCGACCCTGGCCGCCGCATCGGGCTGGTCGGCCGTAACGGCGCCGGCAAGTCGACGCTGCTGGCGGCGATCGCCGGCGATATCCAGCCGGATGGCGGCGAGATCCGCCTGTCCAGCCGGGCCCGCATGGCGCGCATTCTTCAGGAAGCGCCGTCCGGCCCGCAGTCGCTGCTGGACACCGTGCTGTCCGGCGACGTCGAGCGCACGCAACTGCTGTCGGACGCGGACAGCATCACCGATGCGCTGCGCCTTGCCGACATCCACGAGCGGCTGCGGGCGATCGAGGCCGACAGCGCTCCGGCCCGCGCGGCCACGATCCTGTCCGGCCTCGGCTTCGATGCCGCCGCGCAGCAGCGCGCGGTGAACGACTTCTCCGGCGGCTGGCGCATGCGCGTGGCGCTGGCGACAGCGCTGTTCCTGAACCCCGACCTGCTGCTGCTCGACGAACCGACCAATCATCTCGATCTCGAAGCGACGTTGTGGCTGGAAACCTGGCTGGCCCGCTTCCCGGGCGCGGCGCTGATCGTCAGCCATGATCGCGGGCTGCTCGATCGCGCGGTCGAGGCGATCGCGCATCTGGACCGCGGCAAGATTTCCCTCACGCCGGGCGGCTACGACGAGTTCGTGCGTATCCGCACCGAGCACGCGATGCAGCAGAACCGCGCCGCCGAGCGGATCGCCGCCCGCCGCGCGCACATGCAGTCGTTCGTCGACCGGTTCCGCGCCAAGGCCACCAAGGCGAAACAGGCGCAGGCCCGGATCAAGGCACTGGAACGGCTGCCGGCGATCGAGAGCGTGATCGAGGACACCCCAACCCGGTTCGCCTTCCCCGAGCCGCTGCAACTGCCGCCGCCGATGCTGACGCTGGAGCGGGCGACGATCGGCTATGACGGAAAGCCCGTGCTGTCGAACCTGTCGCTGCGGCTCGACATGGAGGACCGGATCGCGCTGCTCGGCGCCAATGGCAACGGCAAGTCGACCTTCGCCAAGCTGATCGCCGGCCGGCTGACGCCGATCTCCGGCACCATGCAGCGTCACCCAAAACTGAAGGTGGGGTATTTCGCCCAGCACCAGGCGGAGGAGCTGGTGTTCGACGAGAGCCCGGTCCAGCACATGGCCCGCGCGCTTCCGGCGGCACTTCCGACCGTGCTGCGCTCGCAGCTCGCCCGCTTCGGCCTGGACGCCAATCGCGCCGACACACCTACGCGCGACCTGTCCGGCGGCGAGAAGGCGCGGCTGCTGCTGGCGCTGGCCACGCGGGATGCGCCACAACTGCTGATCCTGGACGAACCGACCAACCATCTCGATCTCGACGCACGCGAGGCGCTGATCCGCGCACTCGCCGAGTTCGAGGGAGCCGTGCTGCTGATCAGCCACGACCCGCATCTGGTGGAGCTGGTGGCGGACCGGCTCTGGCTGGTCGGCGACGGCAAGGTGCAGCCGTTCGACGGCGACATGGCGGAATATCGGGTCTGGCTGTCGGAGCGGGCCCGTGCCGCTGCCCGCGAGGCACCGCGCGAACCGGGCTCGCGCCCCTCGCCTGCCCGCGCCGACGACCGACGCGATCGGGCCGAAATCAGGAAGGCGATGGCACCGGTCCGCAAGCGTGCGCGCGACGCGGAAGCGCTGATGGCGAAGCTGGCCGCTGAACGGACAGCGCTGGAAACAAGGCTTGCCGATCCGGCGCTCTACGCCCCCGGCCGCACCGAGGAAATCACCCGTGCCAACACCCGTCTTGCCGCCATCGGTCGCGAGCAGGCCGGGGCGGAGGAACAGTGGCTGGAAGCCGAGCAGGAACTCGAAGAGGCCTGCTGAGGCTGAGAACGGCGCCGGCTCATGACCGCTGGCATCATAATGTTCCCGGGCAAATCTGACCCACTTCTTCACGCTGGGAGATTACCAGAAGTTCTCGTAGGTGCGTCCGCTACCAGAAGTGCGCCACTATGAGCGGCGTGAGCCCAGGTCGCCACACTGTGCACATCGATTCTGCTCGCTGGCATGTCACAGGTTGCCGGCGGTAAAACCCGTCATCGACCGCATCGCGGACCATTCGAAACCGTATCGATAATGTGCTGCTGTAGCAGATCTGTCTTGTTCTCAAAACGACCAAGCTGATAATTGCGTACTCGTATCGTGAAGCTATGAAAGATCCTCGACGGATGCCCTCGTCGTCTGCTGATGCGCTACACGTCGCGATGAGACTTGAAGGTCTCCCGCCGAGCGACTTCGACGACCTTCTCTGGATCATGGCGCAGGAGTCCGCAGGAGTTCCGGGTGCACGTAATGGCGGATCGACAGCTTCTGGCCTGTTTCAGCTCTTAGAAGCGCAAAGAGAACAATTCTATCCCGACGGAGATTCCTCTGTAGGCAAACCTATCGAAGAAGCAGAAGGTGGGATACGTTATATACTGAATAGATATGGTTCAGTTGCAGCGGCTCGACGTTTCTGGGAAATACACCATTGGTATTAAAAAGAGTCCTCTGTATATTTATGCTTTTTTCTGGAGTCATTCCAGCAAACGCCGCATCGATTGATCATGATTTTTCATGTTATCCCTCTAAAAGGACCGTTCGTCATACAGTCAGCGTTATACATGGAAATGATCCTTTAACGCAGAGCTATAGCGACGACCTGCTTTGGGCCTTCAATACGCTTAAAATGAGCGTTGCCGGACATTTCAGCCTAGCCGAAATTAGTTGTGGGGCAGGATGCATTCACCTGGCGTCTGTAGACACGCAAAATGGCAACGTACGGTGGATGCAAAAAACCCTTAGCAATTGGCCAGCTGGGATTTTTCAACCTGTTATGTACAGAAGCGATAGCCGCCTCATTATCGTCCTTGGACAAACAGACGAAAATGGTGCCCAAGGACCTTTCTATTTCCTTATAGACGATACAGGTTTTCATTCTATTCAAGAAAATAGAATCTGCGCTCATCCATGAACTAGATGTAAATGTTTGTGGTTGGATAAGCTTTGTAAGTGAAAAGAGTCATAACTTATTGACGAGTGATGATCTTTCATCTTCAGAGACAGACATTAGTCTGATCGAATTACCATCAATGCAAACCACTTTTTGTCTGCGCTTTCCGCACCCTACCGGAGGTAGAAGCGTATGGTGTCTGTGTTCCGGGCAGGGGTTTGCCATTCGAGGCGATCCGCCCTCTCCCTCGACGCAACGAAGAGGCAATCGAGATAGCCGTAGGGTCTGCTCGGCGAAGCGACCAGTCGAAAATCACTGCAGAATAGCTTGCGATTGCCCCCTTGCTCCCGGCTACCAGCAACCGAGGTGGGGGCCGACCCGAAGCGATGATGGCCTCAGGCTCGACCGCAGTCAGGGACGCGGTAATCCGCTCGAACGAGGCATGGTCCTGGATCAATCTGTAGAGGTGGGCCGCATCGCCGGTCGATGCGACCCTGACGGAAAGGCTCAAGCCGCCGCCTCGGTCTGTGCCAGCTCGAAACCTTCAACGAGCCAGCTAGCGATACGGCCATGATCTTCACCGGACGGCCGAGCTGAGCCAAGTGAAGAGCACCATTGGCCGCGCCGGGACAGTGCGGCCCTGCGCAATAACTGACGAAGGCCGGTCTTCCGGCCACTGCTCGACCTTGGAACGGATGATCTTGTTGTGCGGCAGGTTGATAACGCGGTGCAGAGACCGCTTAGAATTATCCCGCATCTCAGATGCGCGATAATTCCTGGCCGCCCAGCCCGGAATATGCGATTAACACGCATCTGAAATGCGGGATAATCCTGTGGCCATTCATCTTGTAGGCGAAGCGATCGATGCCGGGCGGGCGCATCAGCGCGCGCAGGCTGGCGAGCTGATCCAGCTGGTCCGTGGTGTCTATGTGGATCATGATGCCGACGCGGAAGCGACCATCCTGAGCCACGCCGTTCGTATCGCCCATTACCTCTATCCCACGGCATATCTCTCGTCCGCGAGCGCGGTTCTGCTCGCGCCTACTCCAGACGGGCGTCTGTTCATCAGTGGTCGCCGCAACCAGCGCACCCGGCTGCGCACGCTCGAAATCGTTCAGAACCAGGCCCCGGCGCATCCTTCGACGGCCATGGCGATAATCGGCGACGATCTGGGAGAGTTGCGCGTTGCCGCGTCGTCACCACGCCAACGTTTCCTCGAAGCCTTCCGCCTCAGAAGCGAACACGCCAGCGCCGTCACCGCCGAAATGCGAACACAAATGGCAGCCCGGCTGATCAAGGAGCATGGATCGCCACGCGCGGCGGCCGACGCCGTCTGGGCGCTGGCACGCGAGAACGAATGGTACCGCGAGGGAGAAGGCGCCGAACGCTTCCTGTTGGCGAAGTCCGGCGGGGCCAAGGTCCCCGTCAACAAGGCAGCGCTCGATCTCATGGTCGCCTGGCACGGCGAACCTCTAGGCCGTCTGACCCATGACGGTTTCGAATGGCGCTGGAAAGCTCAGAGACGTTTAGGTCCGATGCTGGTGCACGAGACGATTCCAGGCAGGCTGCCAGCGTTCATCGAGTCGCTGCTGCCGGAGGGGTGGCTTGCCCAGATCCTCCATGAACGCGACGAGCGCGAGGCGCTTCGGCGGGGGCGACGCTACATGTCCAATATCGTCATCGTCGAGAACCGCGACGAGCTGGCGGCATTGCCCGCCGATGTGCTGACCACGACGCTCGCCAGCTTCATCGACGCCGGCCGCTTTACTGGCACGTATGCGGGACCAGCGCGCGGCGCGATCGAGGAGACGTTCGAGCAGAACCTGGCGCGTATGTTCGCGCACGCGGAAACGCCACGCCTGTCGGGCGTCCAGATCAAGGCGCCGATGAGCCTGACCTCGGATGGCGCGCTCGTTCCGGCCATCGGCCAGCCCTTCACCCACATCCTCAAGCCTGCAGGAACGGCGGGCTTCGAGATGCTGCCGATCGTGGAATGGCTCTGCCTGGAGCTTGGGCGCGCTGCCGGATTCGAGGTGCCCGACACAGCCCTGATCGAGATGCCGAACGGCATGTCTCCAGCCCTGGTGGTCGAACGGTTCGATATCCGGCGCGGCCCTCGGGACGACCGCCGTCTTGCCATGGAGGATTTCTGCTCGATCCTGGACCTTCCGGCTTCGGCTAAATACGACGGCTCGATCGAGCGCATGGCACGGGGTATGCGCCCGCTTTCGACGGCTCCTGAAGCCGACCTCGACATCCTGTTTCGCCGAGCGGTCTTTGCCTGGCTCATTGCCGATGGCGATATGCACCTGAAGAATCTGGCGATGCTCAAGACGGCCGAAGTGGGCGCCAAAGCGTTCACGACCGTGCGTTTCGCGCCCCTCTACGACGCTGTCACCACACGCGTCTTTCCGGGCCTTGGCGACGACCGGATGGCCTTGAAGCTGAACGACAAGGATGACCGGCTGACCCGCCAGGACTTCCTGACGCTGGCCCGCACGATCGGTCTGACAGTCGGCAACGCCGAGACTGCGATCGTCGAAATTGCCGGCCGGCTCGCCGAGAGCGTTACGACGCTGCGCCTGCCTGCGTTCGTGGTTCGGTCCGAGACGGCAAAGGCCACGCAAGACAAGGTAATCGTTCTCATAAAGGATCGATGCGCGGCCTTTGCCGGCAATCCGGAATAGGTGGTTCGCCCCGAAGCTTCCGGACGTGCCGACGAGGCTGCGGCATCGATACAGGCGAGACGCCGCACTGCGACATGCCCAATAAGATGCCGACTATCTTCCGCCGGACACCGTCATGATGGTTCCGGTCACGTAGGAAGCGGCCGGCGACATCAGCCAGGCGACGGCCTCGGCGATCTCGGCTGCGGTGCCAGCTCGCTTCATCGGGATGGTCGGCCCGACGCGGGCCTGACGCTCCTGGCTGTTCATCTCGGTGTCGATGATGCCGGGTGCCACCGCGTTCACCCGGATGCCCTCGTCGCCGACTTCCCGCGCGAGACCCATGGTGAAGCTGTCGATCGCGCCCTTGCTCGCAGCGTACTGCACCAGCTCGCCCGGCGCGCCGAGCCGAGCGGCGACCGACCCTAGGTTCACGATCGATCCGCCCCGGCCGCCGTGCCGCGTCGACAATATCCTCACCGCATCGCGGGCACACAGGATGGTGCCGATCACGTTGATCGCCATCGTCCGAGTCAGCACGTCGAGGGTCAGCTCATCCAACCGGCCGGACGCCCCGGTGATGCCGGCGTTGTTGACCAATCCGGCTAGGGGCCCAAGCTCCGTTTGCGCCTGCTCGAACAGCCTGCTCACGTCGCCCTCGTTCGAGACGTCAGCAGCGATGGCACAGGCACGGCCGCCGGACTGCTGGATGCCGGCGACGACTGCATCGGCGTCAGTCGATCGGGCGGCGTAGTTGACCGCAACCGCGTAACCATCGGCCGCAAGCCTGTGACAGATGGCGGCGCCGATGCCGCGGCTACCGCCGGTCACAATGACCAGTCCCCGTGCTGACACGTCACTCATCGTCAATGTCCCTCGCATGATCGACCGGCAGCATGCACGCAACCCGGCTGCGGGCGCCATGGCCTGCTCCAGAAGCAGCAGTGAACCGACCTTTGGTCGCGAGCACAATCCGACCCGGTCGCGGGGCCGGGTGAAGAACCGACATAACCTGCCCTATCGTTAGTGGCAGCTTTGCGCTCTATCTCGGGCATATATGTGCGTTGGCCAGATGCCCGATAGCGGACATCCTGCCGGCGTACCTGTCATAGCTTCATAGCAACCTAGTTTGTATCTTGGCCGCCCGGAACTTCGCTTTCAGCCGCTAACTGGCCGAGTTTGAATGTGGATCAGTCGGCGATTGATGAATTGATGCCGCCAGCCACTCAGAGATGCGAGAACTAGCGTCGCAACGCGTGCCCCGAGAAAAGTCAAATCGCAGCACCGGCCCCAGACAGAGCTACGGTGACTTGAGGCCCACCCAGTCTAGTTCCACCCTTCGCTCGACACGATTAACATGAATCACGCTGACCCTGATCTTCTGACCGCGCTGGAATATTTCGTTCACTTGAAAGTCTGCCGGGAGCTTGGAGGAATGAAGTAGTCCATTCAATCCAGGTTCAAGTTCAACGAATATCCCGAATGAAGCAGTGCCTGCAGTAATTTTATTATGGATAGAATTAACAGGGTATCTTCTGTTTGCACCCCTCCAGATACTCCCAGCGACATCACTCTCGAACCGGCCTAACTTACTGCGCGCTGCTGACATATCAGTCATCTCACTGAGGTCATCACTGCTAAAAATTGCTTTGTAGGCGGAAAGTTCCTTGATTCTATGTGCATCCAGCTCAGCCAGAACGTCCTCTGCATTCTCTAACACGGTGTTGTCGGTGTAATGCGTTCTCGTATCACCAATACGATTCGCGATCCCTTGCGCGATGCTTTCACTTTCGAACCAACTGTCTTCAGCAATAGCGGCCAAATAATACTGCTCAGTACAAACATTCAAATGCACGTGTCCAGCCGGAGCAATTGCAACAAGATCATCATCCGTTATTTCTCTGAGCCTGAAGTCCTCGCAGACTACACAGAACCCTCGGACAAGATATTCCAACTCCCGACGGAAGGGGTCCTCATCGACGCCAAAATTTGCTAATTCATACCTCAGCGTTGCAACCCTCATATAGCCTCTCATCCTGCTTTGGCTCGGAGAGTCATAGACCCGCAGGAGCACCTTCAAAATGAGAAGGCGTGCAAAGAAGTGTGGTCGGCGATCGCGGATGTCTCCGGCAAACAGGTTCTTCAGATATGATGCGTCGCTGTCATAATATCTTTGGTTTGCACGAAGCAACACGCTGGTAACAAGACTTAGGGGAAGGATGTGCTGACCCTGGGACAACCGGATTTTTGTGATTTCATCGGCACCGATGTGTCCACTCGTGCAAAACTCCAGAAATAGCTCTAGAGCCCGACGCATATTCCGGCCTGAGAGGCCTACGATCAGCCGGCGAACATACTTATCATGCTCGAACACCGAGCGTATTATAGAGGAGAAATAGTAACCTTGGTCAGATGCAGGATAGTCAACCTGCATTCCATTAGGAAGATTGTAGCGAAGTAGTTTATCACCTTTCTTTGCGAGTTCGCGCATAGCAAGGTTGATCCGGCTAGCTAGTATCCTTTGAAATAAAGGTGGCTCTATACGAAAGACCAGATCTTTTAGGGCAGTGTCAAGAGGAGGTTCGTTCCTATGGTTGTCGTAAGTTTCCTCACGAAGTGGTAACATTATAAGGCCACGAAACTCTCGCTGTAACCATTGCGCCGCTTCGAACATAAGTAGCTGTTCCTCACGCAACCTTTTGTCAGAGTTATCAAGGACGATAATCAGAAGTATGCCCTTCTCGCTAGAGCAATACCGAGCGGTGTTGACCGCTACGAGGTGCCTATTTGCGGATAGTGACGTAAGTTTATCTCCGAGCTTTTCGTCATATAAGCCAGCTGTCTTCTGGTAAAGCCGACCTACTCCTTTCCGAAAATCGTTAACCTCAATCGAATGAACAGCTTTTATGATTTCAAGGGATGCAAAATCGATCTTTGGGTTGTTTTCAGCACAGCCCCGGATGATCTCTTCTCTAAGCCAGGTGTAAATTTCTTCCCGCGAGATTGGCGCTGGGTTCATGTCTACGCGAATCCAAAGTGTCTTCGCTCGGATGTCTGGTGGAATAGCAACATCTTGAAGGTAGTCGACGAATGTGGATTTACCTGCTCCTGCACTTCCGATCAACAACATGACCTTCTGTTCGAGCATCCTCGGATTTCTCAGCGGTTTGAAGATTTCGACGGGCTTTTCGGTATCTTCCAAGGTACGGGAGTTGCTCACAGACAAAGGCGTCGCCGCACGGATAACCCGATCGATAGGTTCTATGTATCGCTCGCGGCGCTTCGAGTTAATGTAGGCATGTCGCGCGATAACCTGACGTTCCGCTCTTGTTTGAGGATTGAACAAGTGAGCAAAATCAGTTGTTATTGTTGCTCCAAACGAGTTGACAGACATTTGCTCCTTCTGTCGAGCAAGTCCACCAACGAGCTTGACTGGTTTCCAAAACTTTTTGGGACGCAACAATGGAAGCAGCATTGTGTAATGTTTATCGATGGCAAGAGCCCCGAAGCTTAAGGCCAAGTCATTCATCTGATGCGAGTATGGGGTAATCGATGCAAATGATATATCAAGCACCGGTTCCGCTTGGTCATACCAGCCCGCAAGAAGGCGATGTCCATCTGATGCAATGACCCTTGTTGCTGGATTCAAGCCGCTCGGCTGTATTGCGTTCAGTTCGCTTGCATACAACCGTGCCTCCCGAAATGCTTCAAGAAGATCCGAGTGTGGCTTTTTAGCCTCAATAACCATTAAGGGGATGGTACCGTGCGAAACTAAATAGTCGGGAAAATAGCTCTTTTGGTCGCTTCCTTTACCGATGGAAAACTTTCTGAGGTTCTTTTGGGCCGTGATCTGGGCTGGGTCGAAACCAAGACCAGCCGGACTGTTACCGATCAAAAGCGGGTATAGGAACTTAAGTTCGACGTCCCGCTCGCTTTCAAGAGAGTCGAGGTCTGGTTTCTCAAACTCCATCTACTAATCCATCCAATGATCGGCGTTGAAGAGGGGGGCAAAGCCTGACCCTACGGCAAATTCTTGAATGTGGCGAGTTGAGCACATCAAGGGTGCCACCCAAGTGACCAGCTGGCTTAGACCAGCATAGTTGCAATAAAAAGGCCCGAGTGTGGGCTCGGACCTTTATCGTTCGGTCTGTTGTGGCAGTTTCGATTAAAATTTGACGTTTAGGCGTCCAAATAAGTGTAGCACGCCATTTGCTTTCGCCCAGATCAAACAGGTCATGATGTGCTGCAGTGCTTTTGACCCACTACACAGGAACTGGTAATGGCTGGCCACGTGGCCCTTCACCCAGCGACTATACGGTTTCACGTTTACCGAAGGCACGGAAGACGGATCACTGCCATCAGGTATGACTTCCTGACTAGCCAAAGCCGCCGGTAAGATGGCGGCAGCGAACGTCCGCTTCCCGTCTGCGACCACTCCATAGCGGCCAGTCTACTTACGGCCAGACTCAGTCGCAGCGCCAATGCCATATCTGTCTGGCCAGATCGTGGCTGCACCCTCCCCGCGATCGTGGGCGCCCCGCCACGCGATCACAGCTCAGGTTGAAGGTAGCCTCTATCCATATAGCCTTGCGACGATCAACTCCGCCGCCTGCTCGGGGCTGGTGATCGCCGTGTCGATGCGAATCTCTGGGTGTTCGGGCGCCTCGTAGGGACTGTCGATGCCGGTGAAATTCTTGAGCTCGCCGCGCCGGGCTTTGCCGTAAAGTCCCTTCACGTCGCGGCGTTCCGCCTCGGCCAGTGCGGTGTCGATATGGATCTCGACGAACTCGCCGTCCGGCAGCATCGACCGGACCAGCGCCCGCTCCTGCTGGAACGGCGAGATGAACGCGGTCAGCACGATCAGTCCGGCATCGGTCATCAGCCGTGCCACCTCGCCGATGCGGCGGATGTTCTCCACCCGGTCGGCATCGGTGAAACCGAGATCCTTGTTGAGCCCGTGACGGATGTTGTCGCCGTCGAGCAGGAACGTGTGCCGGCCCTGCGCGTGCAGCTTCTTCTCGACCAAGTTGGCGATGGTCGACTTGCCGGCGCCCGACAGGCCGGTGAACCACAATACTTTCGGCTGCTGGTTCTTTTGCGCGGCGTGCGCCTCGCGGTTGATCTCGATCGCCTGCCAATGGACGTTCTGCGCCCGCCTGAGCGAGAAATGCAGCAGGCCCGCCGCGACCGTCGCGTTGCTGATCTTGTCGATCAGGATGAACCCGCCGAGTTCGCGACTTTGCGCATACGGCGCGAACACCAGCGGCTTGTCGGTCGAGAGGTTGGCGACACCGATCGCGTTCAGCTCCAGCGTGCGCGCCGCCAGATGTTCCATGGTGTTGACGTTGACCTGGTATTTCGGCGTCTGAATCTGCGCCGACACCGTCTGGCTCGCCAGCTTCAGCAGATAGGACCGGCCGGGCAGCATCGGCTCGTCGGACATCCAGATGATCGTCGCCTCGAACTGGTCGGCGACCTCCGGCGGCGCATCGGCGATGCTGATCACGTCGCCACGCGAGCAATCCACCTCGTCCGCCAGCGTCAGCGTTACCGATTGCCCGGCGACCGCCTCGTCGAGATCGCCGTCGAAGGTGACGATGCGGGCTATGCTGGTGGTGCGTCCGGACGGCAGCACCCGCACGCTGTCGCCGGGATGGACGGACCCCGATGCGATCAGGCCGGAGAACCCACGGAAATCGAGGTTCGGCCGCTTGACCATCTGCACCGGCATACGGAACGGCTTGTCCTGGTCCGCGGTCACGTCCAGCTCGACGATCTCGAGGTGCTCGATCAGCGCCGGGCCCTGGTACCATTCCATGTTGGCCGAATGCGTGGCGATGTTGTCGCCGACGAGGCCGGAGATCGGCATGGCGACGAAATCCCCGATGCCGATCGAGGTCGCGAACGTTCGGTAGTCGGCGACGATGGTGTCGTAGCGCGCCTGGTCGTAGCCGATCAGGTCCATCTTATTGACCGCCAGCACCAGGTTGCGAATGCCGAGCAGGTGCGCCAGGTAGCTGTGCCGCCTGGTCTGGGTGAGGATGCCCTTGCGCGCGTCGATCAGGATCACCGCGAGATCGGCCGTCGAGGCGCCGGTGACCATGTTGCGTGTGTACTGCTCGTGGCCGGGCGTGTCGGCGACGATGAACTTGCGTTTCTCGGTCGAGAAGAAACGATAGGCGACATCGATGGTGATGCCCTGCTCGCGTTCCGCCGCGAGACCGTCCACCAGCAGCGCAAAATCGATGTTCTGGCCCTGCGTGCCGATCCGTTTCGAATCCGCTTCCAGTGCCGCGAGCTGATCGTCGAAGATCATCTTGCTGTCGTAGAGCAGCCGTCCGATCAGCGTCGACTTGCCGTCATCGACCGAGCCGCAGGTGATGAAGCGCAGCAGCGACTTGTGCCTGTGCTGGTCGAGATACGCGTCGATATCAGCCGCGATCAGCGCGTCCATTTCGTATTTGGGCAGTACCGGTTCGTCGGTCATCAGAAGTACCCGTCCTGCTTCTTCTTTTCCATCGAGGCCAGCGCGTCGCGATCGATCGCCCTTCCCTGGCGCTCGCTGGTCGTGGTCAGCAGCATCTCCTGGATGACGTCGGACAGGGTTGCGGCCTCGCTCTCGATCGCGCCGGTCAGCGGATAGTCGCCGAGGGTCCGGAAGCGGATCGACCGGTCGACCGGAACCTCGCCCGGGTTCAGGCGGAAGCGCTCGTCATCGACCATCAGGATCAACCCGTCACGCTCGACGGTCGGCCGCGGTGCCGCGAAATACAGCGGTACGATCGGGATGTTCTCGATCTGGATGTATTGCCAGATGTCGAGCTCGGTCCAGTTCGAGATCGGAAACACCCGGATGCTTTCGCCCTTGGCCTTGCGGGCATTGTAGAGGCGCCAAAGCTCGGGCCGCTGGGTCTTCGGGTCCCAACGATGATTTGCGGACCGGAACGAAAAGATCCGCTCCTTGGCACGGCTCTTTTCCTCATCGCGACGCGCGCCGCCGAAGGCCGCGTCGAAACCGTACTTGTCGAGTGCCTGCTTCAGGCCTTCGGTTTTCCACAGGTCGGTATGCAGCGAGCCGTGATCGAACGGGTTGATGCCGCGCGCCTGCGCTTCCGGATTGTGATGCACCAGCAGTTCCATGCCGCTCTCGCGCGCCATCGTGTCGCGCAGCCTATACATCGCCTGGAATTTCCAGGTGGTGTCGACATGCAGCAATGGGAACGGCGGCGGGCTCGGATAGAACGCCTTGCGCGCCAGATGCAGCATCACCGCACTGTCCTTGCCGACCGAATAGAGCATCACCGGACGCTCCACCTCGGACACCACCTCCTGCATGATGTGGATGCTTTCCGCCTCGAGGCGTTGCAGGTGGGTGAGACTGGTGCTCGCCTGCCTGGGCCGGAGGGTCTGCTCGGGTTCGCTCAACTGATGTCTCCGGACTGCTGTCACGATCTGAACCGCAGGAAAGCTGTTATGTTTCTGTCCGACGCGCGGTCGGCAGGTCGAACGCGCCGATTGCCACGAACCACGGGTTGGCGAAATCGGCGTCATCGGATTGGCGGCGCTTACCATAGGCCAGTCGGTTACCGTCGAGCGTCTGCACCTGCCCGCCGGCGGCGCGCAGCACAGCATCTCCGGCCGCGGTATCCCACTCCATCGTCCGTCCCATCCGGGGATAAAGGTCCGCCTCACCTTCCGCCACCTTGCAGAATTTGAGCGAGGATCCGATCGACACCAGTTCCATCACGTCGAACGCCTCGAGGTAACGGCGCGTCTCGTCGCTCATATGCGAGCGGCTGGCAACGACCCGCAGCCCGCCCGGTGTGGACAAGCGGGCTTCGATCGGCACCCAGCCGGTTGGCGCGCCGGCAACGATGTCGGCGCGACGTGCGCCTGTTCCGACCAGGCCGGAATACAGCACGCCCAGCGCCGGCGCGTAGACCACGCCCAGCACCGGTACGCCGTTGCGGATCAGGGCGATGTTGACCGTGAAGTCTCCGTTCCGGTTCACGAATTCCCTGGTGCCGTCCAGCGGGTCGACCAGGATGAAGTCGTGCGCCGTTTCCGGGACCAGTCCGGCGGCGGCGGCTTCCTCGGCCACCACCGGCAGGCCGGGCGCCAGCAGGGTGAGCGCCCGGTGGATGATCGCCTCGGCACGCGTATCGGCTTCCGTCACCGGCGACCCGTCATCCTTGGAGGATTTCTCGAACGCGGGCCGGCGATAGATCTCGAGAATGGCACCGCCGGCCTCCAGGGCCGCCACGATGAAGCCTTCAAGCAGATCCGGATCGCCGGGCACGTGGTCGGGTCGAGGCATCGGCAAACAGCTCCGTCGATCGGAGCCGCTGCCCCGTCGGTCGATACCGTACGATCATTGCTCCCGGGGAGTCATGCCGGCAACGACACTGCTGCCGGTCAGGACGCCACCGGCAGGCCATCCTCGCCAACGGCATGTCGCGCATACACGCTGCTGCGTCCGAGACCCAGCATCGCTGCGGCACCGACGAGCAGCGCCACGCCGCAATACCCGATCGCACCCGGTGCGCCGAGCCGGTCCACCAGCACGCCGCCGAGAATGGCTCCGGCAGCGATGGCGATCTGGAACGTCGTCACCAGCAAGGCGCCGGCACTCTCGGCGTGGTCCAGGGCGGCTTGCGTGGTCCAGGTCTGGATGCTGACCGGGAGCACTCCGAAGGCGAATCCCCAGACTGCCAAAGCCACGAACGCAACACCCGTCGAGCTGCCGTCGGCCAGCAGCCCGAACGCCGTCGCCGCGAGCAGCAATGCGCCGACGGCAACGGATATCCTGGGGCTCCGTCCGGACATGATGCCACCGGCGAAATTACCGAAGAAGCCGCCGACACCGAACGCGAGCAGCACCATGGACAATGTCCGGACATCGAGCCGCGACACCTGCTCGAGGAACGGTCGCACATAGGTAAAGCCGGCGAAATGACCGGAGATCACGAACATCACGGTAATGAGTCCGGTCCGGATGCGCGGCCGGCGCAACAGCAGGAAGAACGTGCGCAGGGTCGGGCCGTCGGTCGACGGGAGGCGCGGCATGGTCGCCAACTGGATGATCAGGGCGGCGATCCCGATGCCGGAGGCCGCCAGGAACGTGGCGCGCCACCCCCAAAGATCACCCAGATAGGCACCCAGCGCCGGAGCGCAGACCGAAGCGGCGGTAACCCCGGTGAAGATGATCGACATGGCCCGGGCCACCAGCCTGGCCGGAACCAGGCGAAGCGCCAGCGCTGCCGCGAGCGACCACGTACCGCCC
Organism: Janthinobacterium lividum; assembly: GCA_050954785.1. Taxonomy (GTDB): domain Bacteria; phylum Pseudomonadota; class Alphaproteobacteria; order Acetobacterales; family Acetobacteraceae; genus Lichenicola. The sequence continues at coordinate 48,395 of JBPBQO010000074.1, forward strand.
AGGGCGACGCCCAGCACCACCCGCGCGGTGAGCAGGACCCATATGTTGGACGCGGCCGCCGCCAGCAGGTCCGACAGAACGAGCAGCAGCGAGAGGCCCCACACCACCATGCGCCGGTCGATTTTCGCTGTGCCGATCACCACCGCCGGCGCCGCGATCGCAGCCACCAGGGCCGTTGCCGTCACCGCCTGTCCGGCCGCGCCGTAGGAGATGCGGAGATTGCTCGCCATCGGGGTCAGCAGGCTGGCCGGCAGGAACTCTGCGGTGACGAGCGCAAATACCCCGACTGAAAGCGACAGCACCGCACCCCAGGCCGCGCGAGCCTCATGACCGGACGTGGCGCCTGCAATCGTTGCGCTTTCCGCGATTCGCATATCCGACATGGGCGCCTCCTGAGTATCCCCGTCAGTTAGGACGGCACCGCTGGTGTTTCCATGCTAGAATAGCCGTAATGCATGATCGTTCGTCCAAAGATTTCCCAGTACCGTCAACCGATCCGCTGACCGGCCTGCTGCAGGGGCTAAGGCTGGACGGGGTCGAGTACGGCCGTTGCAGGCTCTCGGCCCCCTGGGCGTTCTCGTTTCCGGCCGGACCCGACGCCCGATTCCATTTCGTTGCCGAAACCGGCTGCTGGCTGCTGACTCCAGGCGGCGACTGGGTAGAACTGAGTGCCGGCGATGCCGTACTGCTGCCACGGGGCAGCGCGCACTCGCTGGCAAGCGAACCCGATGCGGTGGCGGGTCCGTTCCCGCGCTGGCAGTGCAGGCCGATCTGCGACAATGTTTTCGATCTGCAGTCCGACGGCGAGGGCGAAGGCTGCCTGCTGTTCCATGGCACCATGCGCTTCAATCTCGACAGCCTGCATCCGCTGTTGCGCATGATGCCGGACGTGATGCGCACCAACGAGAGGCTGAGGCGGGAGCCGGCCATTCCTCATCTGCTCGAAGCCATGGGGCACGAGGTTGCGATGAACAGGGTCGGCGCGTGCGGCATCATCGCCCGGCTGGCCGAGGTCCTGGCCGCCCAGATCATCCGCTCCTGGGTGGAGCATGATTGCGGCAACGCGGCCGGCTGGGTCGCGGCGGTACGAAATCCCGAGATCGGCCGGGTGCTGGCCGCCATCCATGCCAACCCAGACCGCGACTGGCCGGTATCCGAGCTCGCCAGGCTCATGGGCGGTTCCCGTTCCAGCTTCGCAGCCAAGTTCGCCACCCTGGTCGGGGAGACTCCGGCGAGCTACGTGGCACAGGTCAGGATGCACCAGGCGCGGCAATGGATCATGCGTGACCGTGCCCGCATCTCGGATGTGGCGCAGAGGCTCGGTTACGAGTCCGACGCCTCGTTCAGCCGCGCCTTCAAGCGGGTCATCGGCACCGCCCCCAGTCATTTCCGCGCCCGGGCGGTCTGACGTTCCAGCTGCGGGCGTCGGCTACCCGGATCGTGTTCGGGCGAGCTTCTCCCGGACCTCGCCGGACAATTTACAGGCCCCGCGGTTCCGGCACTAATGCGTCATGCTCCCTGACGCCGTTCCAAACGCATCCCATGGTTGAGGCGATACAACCGCGTGTCGTCGTGGTTACGGGCGGTTCGTCCGGCATCGGCCTCGGCAGTGCCGCCTTGTTCGCCGCCAAGGGCTGGCGGGTCGGCCTGATCTCGCGCAGTGAGGAGAGGCTGGCCAAGGCGGCCGACCTGATCGAACAGCGGTCACCCGGAACCACCGTCGCCTGGGCAGCAGCCGACGTATCGGACAACAAGGCCCTGGCTTCGGCGGCGCGACGGATCGCCGCCACGCTCGGCCCGATCTCGGTATGGATCAACGCGGCCGGGAACGGCGTCTATGGCCACTTCGCCGACGTGTCCGAGGACGAGTTCCGGCGCGTTACGGACGTTACCTATCTCGGAACGGTCAACGGCACCCGGGTCGCGCTCTCGCACATGCGCCCGCGCGACGAGGGCACCATCGTCAATGTGTGCTCGGCCGTGGTGTTCCACGGCGTGCCGCTGATGACGTCGTATTCTGGCGCCAAGGCCGCTGTCCGCGCATTCGGCCAGTCGCTCAGGCTGGAGCTGCGCCTCGCCGGCAGCCATGTCAGGCTCGGCACGCTGTTTCCACCGGCGATCAACACTCCATTCTTCGACCACGCCGTCTCGCACATGGGCTTTCCGTCCCGCCCGGTGCCGCCGGTTTATGGAACCCGGGTCGCGGCACAGGGCGTCTATTTCTGCGCCACCGGCGGCGGCGGCGAAATGCTGCTGACCGGCGTGGTGATCGCCTATTCGCTGATCGTCCGGGTCTCGCTGCGGCTTGCCGGGTTCCTGGTGTCGAAAAGCGATTTTGCGTCGGAGATGCCGCGGGACGATCCCGGGTCGGCGCGCCTGCCCTCGCTGTTCACACCGGCCGGCAGCCGATGCGTGATGGATGGCGGGTTCGGAAGCCAGGCCCGCAACTGGAGCACCCATCTCAAACTGCTGTCGGCTTGGCGAACGCTGCGTGCGTTCATGATGCCGGCGCCGAGGCTCAGCGCACCTAGACCAGCCGCTCGGTCGCCGCGAGCACCCGGCTGCACAGGAGCGGATCGGCTGCCCGCCGGTTCGGCACTGCCAGAGCCCGCCGCTTCAGATAGCGCCCGCTGATCCCGGCCATCTCGGGCGACAGGCAGGCATAGAGCGGCGTGTCGGCGCCAGCCTCGGCGGTCAGCGAGAACGGCGCGATCATTTTCCAGACGAACTGGTTCACGCCGCCGCTCCGCACCAGGTCGGTGGCGACCATTCCCGGATGCACCACGTTGATGGTCGTGCCGGATCCGGCAAGCTGGCCGGCAATCTCGAAACTGGTCATCAGCGACGCGAGCTTGGAACGGGCGTAGGCACGCGTCATGCGCCAGCCCCGTCGCAACTCCAGATTGTCGGGATCGATCCGGGCCCGGTCCGACGTCGACGACCCGGTCATGACGATCCGGCCGGCATGCGCACGTCGCAACGCCGGCAGGAGCGTCTGCGTCAGAACGAACGGTGTCAGATGATTGACCGCGAGCGTCAGCTCATGACCCTCGACGGTCTCGATCCGCCGGTGCGACAGGATGCCGGCATTGTTGACCAGAAGGTCGAGTGACGGCTCCCGGGCAAGGATTTGATCGGCAGCCCGCCGGGTCTCGCCGAGCAGAGACAGATCGGTAACGACAGCGGACATCGCCGCGTCCGGCATCCGACCTACGATCCAGTCCTGGGTCGCCTGCAACCGCTGCGAGTCGCGCCCGATCAGGATCAGCCGGTAACCGGCTTCCGCCAGGCCGAGCGCAATCCAGCTTCCGATGCCGCTGGTGCTGCCGGTAACGACTGCGACCGGAGCGGTCGCAGCCTGACCGGTATAAGCGCCTGGTCTCAGCGGCGCGCCTTGCGGGCAGCGTATTTCGCGTCGCGTGCCGCCTTCTGCTCGAGCTTGCGCAGCGCCTCGTTGCGGGTCGCCTCGACGGCCTGTGCTTCCTCTTCCTTGCGGCGGACGGCCTCGGCGGCGAGGGCGGCCTCGCGCTCGGCGGCCTGGCGTGCGGCTTCCGCTTCGCGCTCGACCCGACGTTCGGCCAGACGCGCGTCCCGTGCGTCCGCGATCGCCTTACGCTCGAGCGCTCGAGCCTGGACCTCGGGATCATCGGCAGCCGGACGCTGCTGGAATTTCGCGAGGACGGCACGTTTCGCGTCGGCAGACGTGGATTGGCGCTCGCCGAACTTGTTTCCCTTGAAGATTGTCTTGGCCCTTAAACGTGGTGACAGGAGAATAACCGGTGATTGCCGGAGAGGTCGAACGAAGAGTCTGCTCTCCGTGATTTCCCATCTAGCGCCGGCTTCTATTATAGCAAGGCCTGCTTGCATCGCGACAGGTCGATGCGGAGCCAAGGCCGGTGCCACGAGCAGGGACGCTATGCAGCGAGGACACGACATCGACAAGGAGGAAGGTCTCGGGACAGGCATGCTTTCGGGCCTGGACGCAAGGACCGAGGTCATGAACCTCCTGGTCACCGGAGGCAGCGGCTTCCTTGGATCGCAGTTCGTCGTCGGGTGGCTTCATCGCCACGCGGAGGCAAATATCGCGTGCCTGATCCGGGCGCCCGACGACGAGGCAGCGATCGACAAGCTGCAGGCAGCCTTGCTGCGCGCCGCGAACGATGGCGGTCTGACCACAGGGCTGGAGGCGCTCCTGGCGCGTGCGACCGCCATACGCGGCGACCTCACCGCTCTCGACTGGATCGGCCGCGTCGAGGAGTGGCGGGTCGGATCGCCGATCCGGATCGTGCACTGCGCCGCCAACCTGTCGTTCCGGGCGAACGACCGCGAGACCGTACTGCAGACCAACGTCGAGGGAACGCGGATCATGCTGGGTGCCGCTCGCGCACTCGATGCGACCGAGTTCAACTATGTCAGCACCGCCTATATCGCCGGCGACCGGGTCGGGAACATCCTCGAGGACGAGATCGGCGAGCCGCCTGCGTTCACCAATGCCTACGAGGAGAGCAAGTGGGAAGCGGAGGCGATGGTGCGCACCGTCTGCGCCGAGTCAGCCCTGCCGTTCCGTATCTTCCGGCCGAGCATCATCATCGGGCATTCCGTCACCCACCGGCTGTCGGCGCTGTCCGGCTTCTACAAGGTTGCGGAAACCATGCAGGCGCTCGGGCGGTCCGGGCGTACGCAGGGCGAAACGATCCTGCTGCCGATGCCGCAAGACGCGACGCTCGACCTGATCCCGGTGGACGTGGTGGTCGCAGAGATGATCGAGCTGCTGGAAGCCGGACCGGCCAGCCAGGGGCATGCCTTCCATCTGACCAGCGACATTCCACTGCCGCTGGTCGAGGTGCTGAGCACCCTCTCTCCCCTGGCCGGGTTCACGGTCGGCCGCCTGTCCGAGGATGACGGCCCGGCAAGCAAGATGGCCGAGCTCCTGATGCAGCGGTTGCGCTACTACATGCCCTATCTCGGTCAGACCCGCAGGTTCGACCGGAGCAACGTCCACCGCGCCGGCGTGACGCCGCAAAGCCTGCTGGACGTCGCGCGACTGAAGCACTTCGTCACCAGCTTCATGGAACGTTAGGGCTGACGCCGGGAACCTCGCGTCGGGGTCTCCAGTATCGCGATGCCGCCGGTCAGTGCTGGAAGCGCGACGCGAGACCCTGCGAGACCGGACTGGCGCCCGTGTAGGCGGTGCCGAACTGCCCGATATTGGCGCCGGTCTGCGCGTCGTAGCCGTCATGTTTTTCCTGGTCGCCGGAGATCTTGTAGCGGCCGAGGTGAGTGGCCGGCTTGTCCGGCGGCGGCGGCATTTCCGGGCCAGGCATCGGCGCGGTCTCGAACTTGCGGCGCCGGCCCAGGACAGTGAGATTTTCCTGCGAGTTCGCGCTTGCACCGGTGGCGGAAGCCGCTGCAGGGGCAGAAGGTTGAGCCGCCTGCTGCGCGACGGCGGCTTCCCGACCAGCCAGCGTTGCGAGCGTCAGGACGGCGCCGAGTGTGCCGATCCGAAAAATTTCTACCATGCCGCCTATCCTCTGGATCGATGGCAACGACACGGCATCGCACCAAGCTGATCAAATTAGTCGCGATGGATGAAAGGCTTCGCGCCGACGCGAACACCATCAAAGGAAATAAAATATCGGTTTTACAACAATGCTGTCTGATACAGCGATGCTGTTCCACGGGCCGGCTTTTGCCAATCGCCTTCGGCTGGACCTACCGTGATCTGGCCTCGTTCCAGACGTTTGTTATGTAATGGTTGGCCTCGACGTCATCAACCTGCCGTTCGTAGCCCCGATGTAACAGACTACCGGCATACGGCCGCGGCAGGACCAGGACATCGCATCCTCCTGGTTTAGCCCCCGGTCCGCACAGCAGCTTCGAACGAGGCAATGACATGCGCGACATCCGCATCGTCGAGCTCCGGATGGATCGGCAGTGCCAGGATGCGGCCTGCGAGATCCTCCGATACCGGCAGCATGATTCCATCATGGTGCAAGCGGTAGGCCGGTTGGAGATGAAGCGGTCGCGGATAATAGATCGCGGTCGGAACACCCCGGTGGCGGAGGTCCGCCTGCACGCGGTTACGGGACGCGCCATCCGGCAACAGCACCGCGTAGACCGCCCACGCGCTGACGCTGTCCGGCACGCGCACCGGCACGACGGCATGCCCCGACAGGCCATTATCGTAGGCCTGTGCGATCTGCTCCCGACGGTCGAGTTCCGCCTGGAACAGGTCGAGCTTGGCCAGCAGGATCGCCGCCTGCAGCGTATCGAGCCGGCCATTCATGCCGGTGCGTAACACCTCGTAGCGTGTCTCGCCCTCGCCGTGCGACCGCAGGCTGCGATAGAGCTTTGCCCGGTCGGCATCGTCGGTCAGCAGGGCGCCACCATCGCCGTAGGCGCCCAGCGGCTTGGACGGAAAGAAGCTGATCGCCGTGGCATCGGCCTCCCGGCCGAGGCGCGCATTACCGAGGCTGCCGCCGAAGCTCTGCGCGCAATCGTCCAGCAGGAACATCCCCGCCTCCCCGGCGATTCGCCTGAGCTCCGGCCACGGCGCCGGCTGGCCGAACAGGTCGACGCCGATGATCGCGGCCGGCCGCACCCGGCCTGCCTGCCGCACCGCTGCGATCCGCGCCTCGAGATGCACGGTGTCGATCTGGAACGTATGCGGGTCGACATCGACGAACACCGGCGTGGCGCCCAGCACCAGCGGCACCTCCGCGGTCGCGGTATAGGTGAATGCCGGCAGGAACACAGCGTCGCCGGCGCCGATTCCCTCGGCCATCATCGCGATCTGCAGCGCGTCGGTGCCCGAGCTGACCGCGACGCAATGCGCGGCACCGCAGAATTCGGCCAGTCGTGATTCGAGTTCCTGCACCTCCGGCCCGAGCACGAACTGGCAGTGCGCCAGCACCGTATCGATCCGGGCGCGGAGTGCCGTCGCCATCCTGGCCTGCTGCGCCTTCAGATCGAGGAAGGCGACCTGCCTCGGCTCGCCGGCACGCACTACATCGGTGGTCATGACACGGTCCTTTCGGGTTCGGCGGCCTGCATCGTTCCGGTCGGGTTATGAGCGAATTCGGGAACCAGGTGCTTCAGCAAGAGGATCGCTTCCTCGGGCCGGCCCCTTCGGCACCAGTCGCCGATCGCGTCGACGGTGTCGCCGACCGCCACCGGATCGGCGGTGCGCGGTGTGGCCATCAGCAGGCCGGGATAACCGGTCGGGACCGGCGCCTCGCGGCCATGGAACAGCTCCTCGAACAGCTTTTCTCCCGGACGCAGCCCGGTGAAACGAATCTGCACGTCCTCGTCCGGGCGCAGGCCGGCAAGCCTGATCATCTGTCTCGCCAGATCGACGATCTTCACCGGGTCGCCCATGTCGAGCACGAAGATGCCTCCATCCTGGAGCAGCGCCTCGGTCTCGGCACCGGGGCCGGCGATCGTCTGCGCCGCGCCGACCGCGCTGGCCTGCAGCACCAGGCCGACCGCCTCGGTTACGGTCATGAAATAGCGTTGCATGTCCGGATGGGTGACGGTGAGCGGGCCGCCCCGTTCAAGCTGGCGGCGGAACAAGGGCACCACCGAGCCGGTGCTGCCCAGCACGTTGCCGAACCTTACCGTGACGCAGCGCATGCCCGATCCCGAGCGCCGGGCGGCGATGTCCAGCGACTGGCAATACATCTCTGCGGCACGTTTCGAGGCGCCCATCAGGCTGCTTGGATTGACCGCCTTGTCGGTCGAGATCAGCACCATCTCCGATGCGCCCGCCGCGGCGGCCGCATCCGCCACCTGGCGCGTGCCGACGATGTTGGTGAGCATTCCCTCGGACGGGTTGGCCTCGACGATCGGCACGTGTTTCAGCGCAGCCGCATGGAACACGATCTCGGGCCGTACGTCGGCGAACAGGCGCGCCAGGCGGGCCGCGTCGCGAACGTCGGCGACGACGCTCCGGCGCGCGACCGTCGGTGCCAGCTCCGCCAGCTCGAGATCGACCTGCCACAGGGCGAACTCGCCATGATCGACCAGCACCAGCAGTTCCGGCGTCAGCGCCGCCACCTGTCGGGCCAGTTCCGACCCGATGGTGCCGCCGGCACCGGTTACCAGCACGCGCCGGCCGCGCACCAGCCGATCCATCGCCGGTGTGTCCAGCGATACCTGCGGCCGGTTCAGCAGATCCTCGATCGCCACCGGACGCAGTTCCACCCGCGATGCCGGCGACAGCGCGGTTGGATCGGGCACCCGTCCCACCGGGATCGAGTGCCGGTCGGCCTCGCGTATGATCGCGGCGAGGTCAGTGCCGCGCAAATCGGGATCGGTCACTACCAGCCCGTCCGGACGCTGGCCCTGACGGTCCAGCCGGTCGAGCACCGAACCGACATCGCCCAACGTGCCCAGGATCGGGACGCCATGGATGCGCCGCCCCGGCTGGTGACTGCCACGTGCCAGCAACCCGATGATGCGCAGCGGCGTGCCCCGAGCGCGCCGGACCGCGCGCAGGAACAGGTCCGCGGCCTCGTCGGCGCCGACCAGCAGGACGTTCTGCGTCGTCGTCGTTCCGGCGCTGCTGAAGCGACCCTGCGACAGGCGATATACGATGCGCAGGCCGCCCAGCAGCATCAGCAGGGTAAGCGCATGGATGATCGGGAAGGTGATGCTGGGCAGCCGGAAGCCGGTGGACAGCAGCAGCCCGGCGAACAGCAGCGCGCTCATGACCGAGCCGCCGGCGATGCCGAGCAGGTCGGCCACACCGGAGAAGCGCCAGTATTGCTGCGGCAGGCGGAACGGAATGCCGCCGATCAGCAGGGTGATGGCGCCGCCCGCCAGGAACCAGAGCGGGTGGATCAGCCCGCCTTGCGGATCGGCCAGCCAGCGCGCGATCGGCGCGGCTAACGCGGCCAGCGCGCCATCCAGCGCCACATTGACCAGGATCCGATTGAACGGACGCAGGTGTCTGCGTCGCGGGGGACGTTGCGAGGGCATCTGCGCGACCGTATAGCCCAGCGTCCGGCGCGCTAGAAGGGCGTGACCAGATTGGTCGCGCGGAGCTGCCGGAGGATCGTCATGGCACGACAGGACATGGCCGATGCGGCGGCCTCGATGGCACCGTTCCTGCTGCTGGCGCTGGTCTGCCTGGCGTCAGCGGTGTCGGCCCTGGTGGTCCGTCGGATGATCGGGCTGGCGGTGCTGGACGTGCCGGGCCAGCGCAGTGCCCATGAGCGCCCGGTCCCGAAGGGCGGCGGCGTCGGCATGGTAGTCGCGATCCTGCTCGGCGTACCGGTGGTGCTGGCGGCGCTGCCGGGCTCGGGCCGGCCGATTATTGCAACCTGCCTGCTCCTGGCGGCGGTCCTGCTGCTGGCAGCGGTGTCCTGGGCCGACGACCTGCGTCAGTTCGGCGTTCAGGCCAAATTCGGCGCGCAGATCGGTGCGGCGATCCTGTCGATCGGCGCCGTGCTGGCAACGATGCCGTTCTGTCCCAGCGCATGGGTGCTGTCGCTGGCGCTGCCGGTTGCCTTCTGCTGGCTCATGCTGGTTGCCAACGCGGTCAACTTTATCGACGGACTGAACGGGCTGGCTTCAGGGAGTGCGCTGTTCGCCAGCCTGTTCGCGGCTGCGTTGGGATGGATGCTGGCCGATCCGTTGCTGGTGGCGGTGTCATCGATGACCGCAGCCGGACTGGCCGGCTTCCTGCCGTTCAACTATCCCAGGGCCCGGATCTTCATGGGCGATGTCGGCAGCCAGGTCTGCGGGTTGCTGCTGGGCGTGTTCGCGCTCCTGCTCGCCGCCGACGGCCTGCCCGGGTCATGGATCGTATCGGGCCTGTTCGTGCCGCTGATGCTTGCCGGAATCCTGTGGGATGTGATTTTCACCTTGTGCCGTCGGGCATTCGCGCACGAGCGGCTGACCCAGGCGCATCGCGGCCACCTGTATCAGGTGGCGGCACGCAGCTTCCTGTCCCCGGCGCGGGTAACGCTGGTGCATTGGGGGTTCGTCATCTGGGGCGGGGCGATCGGTCTGAGTCTGCTGCCGACATGTCCAGCAGGGGCGATCGTGCTTGTGCTGTTGCCGCAAATGATATGGACGGCGATCGTCCGGCACCGTGCTGTACGGGCCGGACTCGGTCGCTGGTCGTAAGATCCGGCGCGCCTCCGATCGAATAGCAAGACGATCGGATGATGCTCTAGCGCAGGGTCAGCTCAATACCCTGCGCGGCACCTGCCAGACGGGCGCCCTTGGACACGTCGTCGATACGAATTTCGACGCCGTTGCCGTTCTTCAAGATACGGCCGCCGAGACCGCTGCCCAGGGTCGCCTCGCCGTTGGCTGCCGCATAGGTGCCGTTGAAATCATGCAGGCTGTTTAGATGGTAGACGCGGCCATGTCCTACGACCTTGGAGAACCCGACCGCTGCCACGTCGACGCCCTTGACGCCGAAATGGTAGGTGTGGCCCTGGTATTTCAGAGTTCCGTCACCCCAGGTATAGCCGACTCCGATATCGGCCGCCTTGGCGACGATGGTCACGAACCCGGCCGGGCGGCCGGATGTTCCCGGATCCTGCGCCGCAATGGCAGGAACCGCGAACGTGGCAGCAGCAAAAATCAGGCTGGAAGCAAAAGCAGCCATCCGCATCATGATAATCCTCGCTCGAACGTATGACAGGCCCGCAAACGGTGGACCGGCTGGGCCGTCATAGCGTTCGAACGGTCGACCGGTTGCAAAAATCGATCGCCGGTCGAACCGATTCAGCCGGCAGCGCGACGGCTGGTCCGCTCCTCGACATGGCCGGACTTGCGAGACGTGGTCGACGCCTCGGACATGATCGAGCGCAGTTCACGAAGATAGGCCGCACCCTTCAGCGTACGCTGCACCAGGATCGAGCGGCGATCCATCGGATCGACCTTGCGACGGGCCAGATCGAGTTCGCCGAGCCGGTCGAGTGCCCGTGTGATCGCAGGCTTCGAGACGTTGAGATCTGCGGCAAGCCCGCGAACCGTATGGGCGCCTTCCTGCAGATAGCAGGTCAGAAAAACACCAAGCTGACGTGCCGACAGATCAGGACCGTCACGCCGGACCATCGATACGATGGTGTCCCGAAGTGTTGTGACCAGGTGGTCGGTCGTTGAGGCTTGAGCCATCCTGTTGTTCCTTTCAAATCGCGTCGAAGCCGCAAAACGCCGCTCCGTCCGGCCGCCGGATCTCGTAACGACGAGATTGCCGGCATTTTTCTGCCCCTAGTGTGGACCGCATCAGCGCATGCCCACGGGCCATATCAAGTGCGTCTTATAAACATTAGAAATGACTTGGTTCAGTCCCAATTACGTTACTGGAGTGTTTCAGTTTGATTGAAGATTAAGAATTGGCAAGAGACCTTGAAAAACCGCGCGTAATCCGAGGGCTTCGCCGCCTTCCGGACGTCCCGGTCTTGCGTGATCGTTCCAGGCATATGTATCGATATGGACCCAGCGAACCGATCTC
>JBPBQO010000075.1:0-52369 GCA_050954785.1 Janthinobacterium lividum
GTGGTCGATGCCGCGCAACAGGCCGCCGGTAATGGTGGCACCCGAGCGCGAAATCCCCGGCAGGAACGCGACGCACTGCCAACATCCGATCACCAGGGCGTCGACGATGGTCAGGTCGGCGATCGCCCGATCGCCCTTCATGCTCGACCGCGCGCGCAACCGCTCGCCCAGGAACAGCATCAGTCCGTTCAGGATCAGGAACATCGCGGCGATCGCCGGCGTGCCGAACAGGGTACGGAACAGGCTGTCGAAGGCATAGCCGAGAATGACCGCCGGGATCGTCGCGATCACGATCAGCATGAGGATGTGGCGGCTTTCGCGAACATGCAGCGGGTCCGCGACGCCGAGCGCGCCCTTGGCCAGCGCCAGCCAGTCCCGCCAGAAGAACAGCAGCAACGCCGCCGCGGTGCCGACATGCAGCATTACCAGGAAGGGCAGGAAGGTGAGCGAGCGCTCGTCCAGGGTCCAGTGCAGCAACGCCGGCAGGATCACTGCATGACCCAGGCTGCTGACCGGGAACAACTCGGTGAGGCCCTGCAGCAGTGCGATGATGAGCGCCTGGATGGTCGTCATTTTAAAGTCCTGGCCGGATGCTAAGCCTAGCGTGTTGCAGCATAATCACCCGTGCTGCAAGCAACCGGCGATTGACCTGCAACCGGTGGGTTCGTATGGCATGGGCATGACCAAGACAACGGCCAGGCCGCAAATATCCCGACGAGGCTTTGCGTCCGTTGCGGCCAGTGCCGCCGTCCTTGCCGTCGCGATCGGCTTCTATGGTTATGCCGAAGCCACGCTTGACCACGACAAAGGTGGCGACGGCTACGACCTGGCGGCCACCTTCCTGTCCTCGAACGGGCTGCATTCAGGAGCCGACGTCGTGCTCGCGGGTGTGCCGATCGGCAGCGTGACCGCGATCACACTCGATAATAGCTCGATGACATCCAGGGTGGATTTCCACATCGGTCAGGACCTGAAGCTGCCGGTCGACAGCAAGCTCTCGATCGGCAGCAGCACGCTGACGTCGGGGAACTCGCTACTGGTGAATGCGGGCAAGTCGAGCCGGATGCTCGCTCCCGGTGCGGTGGTCACCGACACTTGCGAGATGGTGAGCCTGGAACAGCAGGTCAGCCAGTATATCTTCGGCTCGGGCGGTGCGCCGAGCAGTTGTCCCGGCTAAAACCACCAGTCAGTCGTTCAGTGGATAGGACGACATCAGGCGGCGCTGCAGCCTCCAATAGGAAAACAGCTCGCGGATGCTGCTGGGCCTGGCTCCTCGCCGCCGCATTTCCGCACCGATTTCGAAGGCCATGTTGTAGTGCCTGAACTGATCCAGATAGGCGGTCCGCAACCGGGTTGCACGGTCCCAGATGTGGGTTGCTTCCGACCCGACGCCGTTGATCTCGATGATCCGGAACCCTTCGCCGGCACGCAAGGCTGCCTGGCTTTCGAACCGGACATCCAGCCGTCCGAAATGGAAGTCGGGGATGTCGCGCATGATCGCGTCGACCCGCGTCGTGAGCGCGCGCGTGATGTCGCGGCTTCCATCGCTGAAAATCGATCCTTTGCAATGATTGCCGGCGAACACCAGGCGAAACCGTTCACCCGCCGCCAGCACATGGTCCAGGCGTCCGGTCAGCCTCGGCATATAGATTTCCGGAATCTGACCGGACCGCTCGTCGGCCAGAATCAGTTCGCGGATGCTGGACCGGCCGTCCCCGAGCAGAATCGGCGCCTGTTTCAGCGTGAGCGAACTGATGTGTCCAGTCGGGGCGCCAGGCTCCCGGATATAGAAAATCCCGGCCTCGCCATCGAATGGTACCAGCTCCTGCAGGACGAGCGCAGTATCGCGTGGAAACGCAGCCAGGCTGTCCGCAAGGGCGGCAACGGTCTCGACCAGCCGTACGCCCGTTCCGTTGCAGCCGATATCGGGCTTCACGACCAGTGGGAGGCTGAGGCCTGCCTGGTCGAGCGCCGAGCGGGCGCGCTCCCCGTCTGCAATCCCAGTCTGGAACACGACATAGGGCGCGATCCAGGCTGCCGCTTCCGGTCCGGCCTGATCCAGGACAGTGCTTTTGCGCTCGCCGCATAGCCCACCGGTTTCGACTCTCGGATTGGCCGCTGTCGGAAGCGTGAGGCTGCGATAGCGGAGGCCGAGCAGGATCCAGAACAAGACCACCGGGGTATAGAATATCCATCCCGGCCAGAACTCGAACGACGAGATCGATCGCTCCCTGACGGTCGGCTGCGCGGCTACCAGAACTGTCATTCGCTTACTTTCTGCAGCCGCACCGCGACGCGACCGATCAAGACGATCGCGATCGCAAAGACGGCAGCGCCCGCCCAGCGCCAGGCGCCTAGGTGGTCGATCAGGAACTGGCCGACATGGCGCGAGACGATGAACAGCAATGTCGTCCAGACCGAGGTCGCCAGGATGGCTGCGACGGCAAAACGCCGGAAGCTTGCCTTCAGATAGCCGCAGGTCGTGTAGGTGGGCAACCGCGCACCCGGGATGAACCGGCTGATGAAGACCACGCGGAACACCCGCTTCTCGATCCAGGCCCGTCCGTTGACGCGGCGCTGCTCCGGCAGGAACCGCAGGGCCCAGCTCCAGTGCGAGGCAAGGCGTCCGAGGCCGTAAAGCCCGAGATCCCCGAGAATGATACCGATATAGAGGGCGCCCAGGGCAACGACCCAGTTGATCTTGCCATCCTGCACCTGCATCGCAGCCAGGACGGTTGCGGCATCCTCCAGGATGAACGTGCCCAGGATGATGGCCAGGGCCTGGAAGAGCGGATGAACGCCCGCCGACTTGAACAAAGCTGTCACGGAAAGCGAGAACACGCCTCAACCGATCCGGGTAGTCGTAGACGGACGAGGCGTTGGCAAGCTCGGTTTCTCCGGCGACACGTGGCGGGTCAACGGCCAGCCGTGCCCGGTAAGCGCGCCCGGGTGCGGTGGCATATCGCTCGTGCCGTGCCGCGTCACCTTCTTATTTGGATACGTGGCCCGAACACCCCAGCCTTGACATCAGTGTGAACGATGTTTTGCCCGAACGGGCAGCGTGGGCGCGTGGCGAACGGGTGGCACGGCGGGATGCGTCTTGACGTCGTCGAGCGCCGACTGGCAGGCACCAGCCTCTCCGACACCGAACTGGATGGTTGGAAGCAGAGCCAGCGGAGCCAGGACTATACCAAGGCCGGTCGCGACGCCGGCACGGGCGATAACCTCAGCGCCCGGCGCTATCCCGGGCTTGCCCAGTTTCCCGGTGATGTGGATCGGGCCGGGAAGGGAGCCGACGCTGAAGTGGGTCGAGCGGGTCGTCAGGTTGTAGTCCAGCGTCTGGTTCTTGAAATTGACGGTTCCACGGCCGGTAGAACGAGCCTCGGTGGTCTGCAACAGAAACGCGTTCGTGGAGAGGACACCGTCCTTCAGCGGCATGTCCATGACAAAGCATTGCACCTGTGCCCGATCGGGGAGTCCAAGCGCCGACAGCAATGCATTTCCGAATTCCAGGCCGGCGATATCCGGTAGCAGCGCGCTGATGTTGCCGCCGCCGCTCATGACCAGCGAGATGCCGCCGTCGCCGTTGCCGAGCATCTCGGCGAACGAACTGCCGTGTGTGCTGAGGTCGGCTCGTCCGCCGATGACGCCCTGGCCGTGAAAGGTATGGGTCGCCTGCAGGAGCCGTGACAGATCGATCCGATGGAAATCGACGTGGGCACGCGTCTTGAGGGACGATCCGACCGGATCGAGCGTTGCACTGCTCAGGATTGTGCCGGTGCCCACTTTGAAATCGAGCTGCTTGAGATCGATGACACCGTTCTCGATATTCAGGCGGGCAACGATGTTGTCGAGTGGAATGCTTCGGTTTTCGATATGGTCGCCCTTGTAGACAAGGTGGACGTTGGCCGCGCGGACCTTGGGCATGTTGATCGGCGTCGTCGGCAGGACATCCCCCGTGGCGGCGGCATGGCTATCGGACGTTTTGGCAGCAGGAGCGGTCGGCTTTGCGCCATGTCCTGGATTGGCTCCAATGAAGCCGCCTAGATCCGCGAGATCGACATTGTGCGAGACCAGGTTGGCGTCGATCGCCGGGATCTTGGAGGGAACGACCGTAATGGTGCCGCCCAGGTCGCTGGAGCCGACCTTTCCGGCAAAATCACGGAATGCGATGCGCTCGCGGCTGTAATCGAGGTTACCGGTGACCTTGTAGGGCGGTGTCTGCGGGATCGGAACGGCGGTCAACGGGTAGAGCAACGACATGTCGGGGCCGGCGAACAGAAGCTTCACCTTCGCGCCGCCGAATGTCAGCGGCTGTTCGATCGTGCCGATGAGCGAGACGTGAGTCGGACCATTGGCGACACGCAGATCGATTGGATAAGGCCGGGCCTTGTCCCGCAACGACAAGATCGCACCGCCGATGAACCGGCCGGTGATCGGTTGCCCTGCGTAGGTTCCGGTGGCGTTCGCGACGATATGACCTTGATCGTCGGGAAGCGGGCGTATGGCGGGATCCGGCGTATCGGTGGTGGCGACCTGGATATTGAAGTCGGCCTTCAATCTGGCGTCCACCACATGGACATGACCGTCCTCGATACGAAGCACCCCGAGAAGCGGCTGCGAGGAACTCGTTTTGCTGCCGGCTTTGCCGGAGTCGCTCGCCATCGTCCAGTTGTTGGTGCCGTCGCGTAACGCCTGCACGTCGATCGTCGGATGATCCAGATCGATCAGTGGCAAGACGATCTGGCGATGCTTGATCAGCGGAAGCATTTCCACATTGACGGTAAGGTGCCCGGCGGTAGCCAGCGATTGCGGAAACTGCTCGGTGCCAGCGACCTTGACGTCGTCCGCAACGATACGTGTCACGCGACCGAGCCGGACATGCAGGTGCTCGATCGTTACCTTACGGCCTATCGCCGCGGACGCCTGACGGTCCACCAACGGAATGAACCAGTCCCACTGCCAAAAGACGATCAACAGGATGACGAGAACCGCTATGGTCCCGACCGCGATCAGGCCCTTGCGCCCTGGAACTCCGACCTTGCGTCGCGCTGCGTTGGCCACTGCCCGCCCCACCCTGTGAGGTTCGGAAACGCTCAATGACCGGGCTGGTTGCTGCTTCGATCGGCTAGCCCGGAGCACTCCCTGTCCGGCATAACGATCCCGGAGCTGCCGAAGAGAACGAGATGTCGGCCAGCAGTAAATTCGACAATGGCGCCGGGCAGGCCGCGATCCCAACGGCGACTTCGTGACGAACTGGTAGTCCTTCACCAATACCGACCTCGTCGCCTCGAACATGGACCTGTTTCTGCACTCTGATCGATAGCGTTGTGAAGCGACCACGCGTGTGGCACAGGTGCCGTCGATGACCACACGCCGCGCCCTGACTTCAGCACTGTTCTCCGTGGGGGCCGTCTCGGTCTGTTCCGGAGCGCTCGCACGTCCTCTTGCGCTGGTGCGCCCGTCCGGATCCTACTCGGGGTTCCTCGCGGGCGTCCGCGCCGAAGCCAGCAGTCACGGCGTGCCATCGTTGATACTGGACGAGGCGCTGTCCTTGCTGGTCCCGAATGCGCGGGTGCTCGAACTCGACCGGCATCAGCCGGAATTCACCCTGACCTGGGCGCAATACCGGAGCCGGGTCATCTCCAGCCAGAAGACGCAAGGGGCCCGGACCGGCTATCAGGCCAACCTGACGCTGCTTACCGATATCTGGCAGCGCTACCGGGTCGATCCGCGCATCGTCGTCGGGATCTGGGGACTGGAGTCCAATTTCGGCACGCGAATCGGCTCGTTCAACGTCGTGGATGCGCTGGCGACGCTCGCCTATGACGGGCGCCGGGCTAGCTTCTTTCGCGCCGAGCTGATGAATGCGTTGCGCATCCTGGGCAACGGCGACGTGGCGCCGGCACGCATGCTCGGAAGCTATGCCGGCGCGATGGGCCAGCCGCAGTTCATGCCGAGCTCCTACGTCCGGTTCGCGGTCGACTATACCGGCGATGGCCACCGCGACATCTGGACCAACCGCGCCGACGTGTTCGCCTCGATCGCCAACTACCTGGGCAAGAGCGGGTGGATCGGCGGCGAGCCCTGGGGTCAGGCCGTGACCCTGACCCGGCCGATCGACCCGGCCAACGCCGGACGCCAGTCGATGCGCCCGCTGGCACGCTGGGATCAGGCCGGCGTCCGGCGCAGCGACGGTTCGCGCTTCTCGCGCCAGGATATCGACGGTGCATTGCTTCTGCCCGACGGCGCAGGCGGCGACGCGTTCATGATCTACGCCAATTTCAACGTCATCCGGCGCTACAACCCGTCCGATTTTTACGCGCTCGCGGTCGGGCTCATCGGCAACGCGGCAGCGTGAGACATCGAATCGCGGCACTGGCTGTGGTTCTCGCCATCGCCGGTTGCCAACGCAAGACGACGCCGACACCGCCGGTTCCGACGCCGCACTACGTGGTGGGTTCGCCTTGGCAGGGTGAACCCGGGACCTGGTTCTATCCCAAGGAGCAGCTTGATTATCACGCCACCGGCCTGGCCGTGGTCGAGCAGCCGCACGGGCAGGCCCTGACCGCGGATGGCGAGATCTACGACGCCGAGGCGGTCGCTGCCTCGCATCAGACGCTGCAACTCCCATCGATCCTGCATGTGACCAACCTGGAGAACGGCCGGTCGATCCTGGTGCGGGTCAACGATCGCGGACCACCCGGACAAGGCAGGTTGCTGGCCCTGACCAAAGGGACGGCGCGCCTGCTGGACATCCAGCCCGGGTCGACGACGCGCATCGACATCGCGATGGATACCGGGCTCAGCCGCCGCCTGGCCGAACAATCGGCATCCGGTCCGCACCTGGACATCGCCACCGCACCGGTCGAAGGCGTCCAGGAGCAGGCGCTCGGTGCGGCGGGCATGTCGGGTCCGGCGACCGTGCAATCTCCGGCTCCAGGCTCCGGCGTCTCGTCCGCGACCGATGAGGCGCGCGTACCGGACCATCTGCCGCCGCGCCTGCAACAGGGAAGACCGGATCCAGGCGCCCTGTGGATCGATGCCGGCCAGTTCAACCAGCGTAGCTACGCCGACGAAATCGCCACCAGCATCGGCGGATCGGTTCGGAGCGACGGGCAGGGGCGGCAGATCGTCTATAGCGTGCGCGCAGGACCGTTCCAGCGTACGTCGGATGCAGATGCGGCTCTGGACCAAGCCCGCCGCGCCGGGGTAACCGGTGCGCGTATCATCGTCGAATAGGGATCAACGTGCCTAGCAGAAGGCTTTTGCTGACCGGTGCCGGAAGCATCGCGATCTCCTCGTCGCTCGAGTCCGGTATCGGGGCGTTCGCCCGGCCGCGGCACCCGCCCGCCGCGCATCCCGCAGCCAAGCCGGCGACGGATCCGGATGGCGACTCTTCCGCGACCGACGGCGCCACGCCCGCGATCGCCGGCACGCCGGCCGAAACCCCCGTCGGACCGCTCGATACCGCGGCGCGCTGGGCGTTCATCGTCGACTTCCAGACCAACACGGTCATGCTGCAGAAGGCGGCCGACGAGCGCATGCCGCCCTCGTCGCTGACCAAGATGATGACCGCCTATATCGTCTTCGGCATGCTGAAGGAGGGCCGCCTGCATCTCGACCAGATGCTGCCGGTCAGCGAGAAGGCCTGGCGCATGCAGGGCTCGAAGATGTTCGTGCCGCTGGGTGGCCAGATCGCGGTCTCGGACCTGATCCGCGGCATGCTGATCCAGTCGGGCAACGACGCCTGCATCGTGCTGTCCGAAGGCATCGCCGGCTCCGAGGAGCAGTTCGTGGCGTTGATGAATGCGCGGGCAAAGACGATCGGGCTGACCAACTCGCAGTTCCGCAACGTCACCGGCTGGCCCGATCTGGACCACTACATGTCGGCGCGCGACGTGGCGACACTGGCGCGTCGGCTGATCGCCGACTTCCCGGACGATTATCACTTCTTCTCTGAAAAAGATTACAAGTTCAACAACATCAACCAGGGCAACCGCAACGTCCTGGTCGATAAGGGCCTGGCCGACGGGCTCAAGACCGGCCACACCGACGCGGGTGGCTTCGGTCTGTGCGCCAGCTCCGAGCGTGACGGCCGACGCATCATCGAGGTCGTCAATGGCCTGCCTTCGTCGAAGGCCCGCGCGTCCGAGGGCGCACGGCTGTTGGGCTGGGCATTCTCCAATTTCGAGAATGCGCGCGTGCTGACACACGGCCAAGTGCTGCAAACCACGCCGGTCTGGCTCGGCCTGCAGCCGACCGTTTCGGTCTGTGCCGGCACAGATTTGGTGCTCACCGTGCCGCACGGCTGGCAGAACCGGGTGAAGGTGTCGCTCGACTACCAGTCGCCCGTCGCAGCCCCGATCGCCAAGGGCCAGCAGGTCGGGCTGATCACCGTCTCCGGCGCCGGCGTGGCGGACGTCCAGGTGCCGCTGGTTGCCGTCGACGCGGTTGCACGCAAGGGCCTGCCGGCCAGGGCGGTCACCATACTCAAGCACTACCTGGGCGGGACGTGAGCGGCCTGTTCATCACGCTTGAGGGCAGCGAAGGCGCCGGCAAGTCGACCCAGGCGCTGCTGCTGACGGAAGCCTTGCAGGCGCGCGGCCATTCGGTGCTGCGCACGCGCGAACCCGGCGGGTCGCCGGGGGCGGAGCGGCTGCGGACGCTCCTGCTCGATGGCGACCATGCCCTCAGCCTACGGGCGGAGGTGATGGTCCATTTCGCGTCCAGGCTCGATCATGTCGAGCACACCATCAGGCCCGCCCTGGATGCCGGCATGATCGTCGTCTGCGATCGCTTCTATGATTCCACGCTCGCCTACCAGGGCTATGGGCTCGGGCTGGGCGATGCGGACTGCCTGGCCTTCATCGACCGGTTGATCGGGCTGGTCGGCCTGACACCGGACCTCACGCTTCTGCTCGACCTTCCGCGCGACCTGGCGCTGACCAGGCTGCAGCAGCGCGGCACGCTGAACGACCGTTATGAGCGGCTGGACGAACCTTTTCACCAGCGCGTGGCGGACGGGTTTCGCGCGATCGCACGGCAGGAAGGCGTCCGGATCGTGACCGTCCAGGCGATCGGCAGCACGCAGCAGGTTCACCAGGCCATGTTGCACGAGGTCGACCAGCGCTTCCCGGCATGACCACGCCTGCATCGTTGCCTCCCAGGGAGCAGGACTGGTTGGTCGGCCACGAAACGGGCGAGCGAACGCTGATGACGGCGGCCCGCACCGGACGGCTGCATCATGCCTGGCTGATCACCGGCCCGGTCGGGATCGGCAAGGCGACCCTGGCATTCCGGTTCGCACGCTGGCTCCTGTCCAATCCAGAGCGGCAACAAGCCACCGACAGCCTGTTCATGGACCGGGCCGATCCGGTGTTCCGCCGGGTCGCCGCGGGCAGCCATTCCGACCTGATCACCGTGTCCCGCAGCTACGACGAAAAGAAGCAGCGTTTCCGCGGCGAGATCGTCGTCGAGGACGTGCGTCCGATCGGCGAGCTGCTCCGTCGTACCGCGGCCGAAGGCGGCTGGCGCGCGGTCATTATCGACGGTCTGGAGTTCCTCAATCGCAACGCCTCGAACGCGCTGCTCAAGCTGCTCGAGGAGCCGCCACCGCGTACCGTGCTGCTGCTTGTGTGCGCGTCGCCGGGCCGGCTGTTGCCGACCATCCGGAGCCGATGCCGCACGCTGCGCCTGGATGCCCTTGACGACGCAAGCATGATGGAGGTGCTCCGGCGCGCCTTGCCCGAACGCGACGATACCGACCGCGAGGTGCTGGCATCGCTGGCGCATGGATCGCCCGGCCAGGCGCTGGCACTGGCGAGCGAGGGCGGGGTCGCGCTCGATGGGCTGGTGCACGAAGCGCTCGCCTCGCGCTCGACCGGCAGCCGCGCCTACCAGATGGTTGACGCCGTCACCCGGCAGGAAGGCGGCTTCGCGACCTTTCTCACGCTGCTCGGCGATGCCATATCCAAGCGGGTTCGCGACGCCGCGCGTGGAGACGCCGCCTCGGCTCGGATGTCGGACAACGACATCTCGGTCTGGCGGCAGATCCGTCGCGTGCAGGACGAGACCGAACGGTTCAATCTGGACAAGCGGCAGGCGCTGCTGTCGAGCCTGGACCTCTTACGCAGCCTTTCGTAACGGTGGACGATGACCAAGCGCTATACCATCACCACACCGATCTATTACGTGAACGGCGCGCCGCATATCGGCCACGCCTACACCTCGATCGCCGCCGACGTCATGGCGCGCTGGAAGCGCCTGGACGGGTACGAGGTGTTCTTCCTGACCGGCACAGATGAGCACGGCCAGAAGGTCGAGCAGGCGGCCCTTGCGGCCGGCGTGGCGCCGCAGGAGTTCACCGACCGGGTCTCCGCCGACTTCCGCGACATGGCGCGAGCGATGAACATCTCGTTCGACGACTTCATCCGCACCACCGAGCCGCGCCACATCGAGGCATGCACCGCGCTGTGGCGCCGGCTGCAGGATGCCGGCCATATCTATCTCGGCGCCTACGAGGGCTGGTACGCCACCCGGGACGAGAGCTTCTACGGCGAGGACGAGCTGGTCCTGCGCGCCGACGGCGTCCGCGTGGCGCCGACCGGCGCACCGGTCGAGTGGGTGACGGAACCGTCCTACTTCTTCCGTCTTTCGGACTGGCAGGACCGGCTGCTCGCGTTCTACGACGCGCATCCGGACTTCATCGGCCCGCAGGCACGGCGCAACGAGGTGGTCAGCTTCGTGCGCCAGGGGTTGAAGGACCTGTCGATCAGCCGCACCAGTTTCCGCTGGGGCGTGCCGGTTCCAGGCGACCCCGACCACGTCATGTATGTCTGGTGGGACGCGCTGGTGAACTACATCACCGCCGTCGGCTATCCGGACGAAAGCAGCCCGCTCTGGCGCTTCTGGCCGGCCGACCTGCATCTGGTCGGCAAGGAGATCGTGCGGTTCCATGCCGTGTTCTGGCCGGCCTTCCTGATGGCGGCCGACCTGCCCCTGCCGAAGCGGGTATACTCGCACGGCTGGTGGACCATCGACGGCGAGAAGATGAGCAAGTCGATCGGCAACGTGGTGGACCCGCGGTCGCTGGCCGACGAGTTCGGGGTCGATGCCGTCCGCTATTTCCTGTTGCGCGAGGTGCCCTTCGGCGGCGACGGCGATTTCAGCCGCCGCGCGCTGATCTCGCGCCTCAATGTCGAGCTCGCCAACGATCTCGGCAACCTGGCGCAGCGGACCCTGTCGCAGATCGCCCGCAACTGCGAAGGCAGGCTGCCGCACCGCGGACCGGTCACCGACGACGACACCGTCCTGCTCAACCAGGCCGAGGCTCTACGCCGGGTCGTGCGTGTCCTGATCGACCGCCAGGCGCTGCACGAGGCGCTCGAGGAGATCTGGAAGGTCGTCCGGGCCAGCAACTCCTATATCGACCGGCAGGCGCCATGGGCGCTCAAGAAGACCGACCTCGAGCGGATGGGCTCGGTGTTGCGCGTGCTGGTCGATGTGCTGCGCCAGGTCGGCACCGTGCTGCAGCCGTTCATGCCGGACAGCATGGCCCGGCTGCTCGATCAGCTCGGAGTGGCGCCGGGCGAGCGGATGCTGTTCGCCCTGGATGCGCCGCTGCCCGCGGGCCTGCAGTTGCCGGCGCCGCAGGGGATTTTCCCGCGCTATGTCGAGCCCGTGATTCCGGCCGTCGTCTGAGGAATCGAGATGCTTATCGACAGCCATTGTCACCTCGACCATTTCAGCGATGACGAGATGCCCGGCCTGCTGGATCGTGCACAGTCCGCAGGGCTCTCCGGGATGGTGACCATCGGCACCCGGCTGTCGGCGGCACCGGTCGATCGCGGATTGACCCGGCATGCGCGTCCGGATCTCGCGGTCTGGTGCACCATCGGCACCCATCCGGATCATGTGTCGGAGGAAATCCTTCCGTCGGCCGATGAGCTGGCATCGATGGCCGAGGC
The DNA here is from genome assembly GCA_050954785.1 of Janthinobacterium lividum. Lineage (GTDB taxonomy): Bacteria > Pseudomonadota > Alphaproteobacteria > Acetobacterales > Acetobacteraceae > Lichenicola. Next base: position 11,970 of record JBPBQO010000075.1, read on the forward strand.
ACCCGAAGTGGTCGGCATCGGCGAAACCGGACTCGACTACTTCCACGGCGGTCCCGACGTTCGCGCGCTCCAGCAGGAGAGCTTCCGCATCCACCTTCGAGCCGCCCGCCTGGCCGACCTGCCGCTGGTCATCCATGCCCGCGATGCGGACGAGGATGTCGCTTCCATCCTGCGCGAGGAACATGCGTCCGGCGGCCCATTCCGGTTCCTGCTGCACTGCTTCAGTTCGGGCGCGGCCCTGGCGGAGGCCGCCATCGCACTCGGCGGCTTCATCAGCTTCTCCGGCATCCTGACCTTTCCCAAATCCGAGGCACTGCGCGACATTGCCCGCACGGTTCCGGCCGCCCGGCTGCTGGTCGAAACCGATGCGCCGTTCCTGGCCCCGGTGCCACGGCGCGGCAAGCGGAACGAGCCATCCTTCGTCGCCCATACGGCCTCGGTGCTGGCCTCGGTGCGCGGTCTCACCGAGCCCGAGCTGGCGGCACTGACCACTGCCAACTTCCGCCGTCTCTTCAGCCGGACCCGCTAGACGTGCGCGTCGTGGTGCTCGGATGCGGCGGCTCCGCCGGCGTACCGATGATCGGCGGCGTGGATGGGCGCGGCGACTGGGGCACGTGCGACCCGATGGAACCACGCAATCGGCGCAGCCGGTCCTCGATCCTCGTCGAGGGCGATGACGGGCGGCGCCTGCTGGTCGACACGTCTCCCGACCTTCGGAACCAGTTGCTGGCGAACGGCATCGGCCAGGTGGACGCGATCTTCTACACGCACGCGCATGCCGATCACGTCGCCGGCCTGGACGATGTCCGCAGCCTGAACCGGAACCTCGGTCGGCCGCTGCAGGTGTTCGGCACCGACCCCGTGCTCGCGGAGATATCCGACCGATTCGCGTATGCCTTCAGGCCCTGGTCGCCGCCGGGCTTCTATCGTCCGGTCTTGGTTCCGCGCAGCATCGTGGCTGGCCGGACGGTGGAGATCGAAGGATTGCGCCTGGACCTGTTCGAGCAGGTGCATGGAAGCGGCACCACGCTCGGCTTCCGCATCGGCGACTTCACCTACTCGACGGACGTCGTGGCCCTGGACAACGTCGCGAAGCGGGTGATCGCCGGCAGCCGCATCTGGATCGTCGACTGCTTCCAGCGCGCTCCGCATCCTGCTCACGCCAGCCTCGACATGGTCAGGGCATGGTCGCGGGAGCTCGGCATCGACCGGACGGTGCTGACGCATATGGGCACCGACATGGACTGGGCATGGATGCGCGATACCCTGCCGGCCGGCATCGAGGCCGCTCATGACGGACTGGTTCTCTCGCTCTAGCCGTCTGTCGATCGTTCCGAAGATGCCGTTTTCGGCATGGCATGGTGGTGTGCCCAAGGCACTCACTTCCTGAGGTTGTGCGCGACACTTCTGCAATTTTAGTTGAATCGCGCGCTTGCCCAGCGATAGCTTTCCCTCAGGCTGGCGGACCATCCACCCGTCGTGACGTAACACACCAGGCCAACCGGCCCTGGACGGAAGAAGCTGGAGATCCAGCTCCTCACCCGCCGCGGTCTAGAACAGGGAGGAATTCGATCGAAGTCGGTAATCGTCAACCTTCGCCATTCTTGACGCCGCTTCGTGATCGGACTGACCGGCCCCACGCTTACCCGAGGGATTTTCGCCATGGCACCGCTCGACGACGTCTTCACCCTGGCGACCACGATGCGCGACGAACGTCGCGAAACCGAGATGAGCCTCGGTGAATATCTCGAACTCTGCCTGACCGATCCGACCTGCTACGCGACAGCGGCCGAGCGGATGCTCAAAACCATCGGCGAACCGGAGACGATCGACACGTCGAAGGATGCACGGCTCGCACGCGTGTTCATGAACCGCACGATCCGGATCTATCCCGCATTCTCCGACTTCCACGGCATGGAAGAAACCGTCGAGCGCATCGTCGGATTTTTCCGGCATGCGGCCCAGGGGCTCGAGGAGCGCAAGCAGATTCTTTATCTGCTGGGTCCGGTCGGCGGTGGAAAATCCTCGCTCGGCGAGCGGCTGAAATCGTTGATGGAGCATGAGCCGATCTTCGTGCTGAAGGCGGGCAAGCAGCTCAGTCCGGTGTTCGAAAGCCCTCTCGGCCTGTTCGATGTCGACCGCATGGGGCCGAGCCTGTTGCAACGTTATGGCATCCCCAAGCGCGTACTCACCGGCATCGCCAGCCCATGGGCGTTGAAGCGGCTGGAAGAGTTCGACGGTGACATTTCCCGCTTCCGGGTGGTGAAGCTGCATCCGTCCAAGCTGCGGCAGATCGCGATCGCCAAGACCGAACCCGGCGACGACAACAACCAGGACGTCTCCGCGCTTGTCGGCAAGGTCGATATCCGGCAGCTCGAAAGCCACAGCCAGAACGACCCGGACGCCTACGGTTTTTCGGGCGGCCTCAATCGCGCGAACCAGGGCATTCTCGAATTCGTCGAGATGTTCAAGGCGCCGATCAAGATGCTGCATCCGCTGCTGACCGCGACCCAGGAAGGCAACTACGTCGGTACCGAGAATATCGGCTCGATCCCGTTCACCGGCATGATCCTGGCGCATTCGAACGAGGCCGAGTGGCAGACCTTCCGGAACAACCGGACCAACGAGGCATTCCTCGACCGCGTCTGCGTGATCAAGGTGCCTTATTGCCTGCGCGCGACCGAAGAAGCGCGCATCTATGAAAAGCTGATCAGCGGTTCGGCACTCGGTGGCGCGCCGTGCGCACCGAACACGTTCGAGATGCTGGCCAAGTTCGCCGTGCTGTCACGCCTGAAGCTCCATTCGAACTCATCGCAGTATGCAAAAATGCGCATCTACGACGGCGAGAACATCCGCGAGACCGATCCAAAAGCGAAGACCATGCAGGAATATCGTGACGCCGCCGGCGTCGACGAGGGCATGGATGGCATCTCCACGCGGTTCGCGTTCAAGGTTCTTTCGGCGACGTTCAACCACGACCCGACCGAGATCGCCGCCGATCCGGTGCACCTGATGTACGTGCTGGAGCAGGCGATCAAGCGCGAGCAGTTTCCGGCGGAAATCGAGGCGTCCTATCTTGCGGCACTGAAATCCGAGCTGGCAGGCCGGTATGCCGAGTTCGTCGGCAACGAGATCCAGAAAGCCTATCTCGAGAGCTACCACGATTACGGGCAGAACCTGTTCGACCGCTACCTCGACTATGCCGACGCGTGGATCGAGGACCAGGACTTCAAGGACCCGGACACCGGGCAGATGCTGAGCCGCGACCTGCTGAACGCGGAGCTGACAAAAATCGAGAAGCCGGCCGGGATCGCCAATCCGAAGGATTTCCGCAACGAGGTGGTAAAGTTCTCGCTGCGGGCGCGGGCGCACAAAGGCGGGCTCAATCCATCCTGGACGTCCTATGAAAAAATCCGCGACGTCATCGAGAAGAGGATGTTCAGCCAGGTCGAGGACCTGCTCCCCGTGATCAGTTTCGGCTCCAAGAAGGATGGCGATACGGAGAGCAAGCATGGCCAGTTCGTCGAGCGCATGGTCGCACGCGGCTACACCGAGCGGCAGGTTCGTCGCCTCGTGGAGTGGTACATGCGCGTCAAGCAGTCGGCCTGAAGATAGGATGGCCTGAACCGCGTGGATATCATCGACCGGCGTCCCAACCCGCATGGGAAAAACATCGAGAACCGGCAGCGCGTGCTCAACAGGGCTCGTGATGCCGTGCAGCGCGCCGCACGCGATGCGGTAGCCTCGGGTAAGCTTCGCGAGGTCGGCAAGGGAGGCGCCATCTCGATCCCGTCGGATGCATTGCACGAGCCTAGCCTGCACCGGGTATTTTCGAGCGGTGCGCGGAGCATCGTGCTGTCGGGGAATAAGGTCTTCTCGCCTGGGGATCGTCTGCAGCGGCCACCGGGTGGCGCCGGCCGTGGCGGAAGCGGCCCGGGTGAGGGCGGCGAGGAGGGGGGCGGCGAGGATAGTTTCCGGTTCGTGCTCAGCCGTGACGAATTCCTGGATGTATTCTTCGACGACCTCGAGCTTCCGGATCTGGTGAAGCGCCAGATCGCCACGACCGATACCACCAGCGTCACCCGGTCGGGGCTGAGCAACGACGGGTCGCCATCGCAGCTCGATCTCAGCCGGACGATGCGTCATTCGATGGCTCGCCGCATCGGGCTGCGTCGCCCGAAATCCGAGCGGGTGCTGGAACTGGAAACTATCATAGCCGCACTCGAGGCGCGTGAAAGTCTGGTTCCGTTCGAACTCGACCAACTGGAGGAGCTGAGGCTGGAGCTGCAGGTGTCGCTCCGGCGCATGAACCGCGTGCCGTGGATTGATCCCGTCGATCTCCGTTACCGGCGCTTCACCACCACGCCGACGCCGTCGACACGCGCGGTCATGTTCTGCCTGATGGACGTATCCGGCTCGATGACCGAGCGCATGAAGGATCTGGCCAAGCAGTTCTTCCTGCTGCTGCATGTGTTTCTCGAACGACGCTACAAGCGGGTCGACCTCGTGTTCATCCGGCACGCCGAGGTGGCCGAGGAAGTAGACGAGGACACGTTCTTTCACGATCCGCGCACCGGCGGCACCATCGTGTCGTCGGCCCTGGTGGAAATGCTCAGGGTCCAGAAGGAGCGCCATCCGGCCGATACCTGGAACATCTATGTGGCCCAGGCCTCGGACGGCGACAACTCGAACGTCGACACGCCGAAATCCTGCGTGCTGCTGCGCGAACAGATCCTGCCTTTGGTGCAGTATTATGCGTACATCGAGATTGTCGGGTCCGGTGCGGTCATACGTGGCGAGACCGATCTGTGGCGCGGCTACAAGGCCGTGGCCGAAGCGAACGACCGGCTGACGATGCGTCAGGTTTCCGAGAAACGGGATATTTTCCCGGTGTTCCGCGACCTGTTCGCCCGTCGCCCGGAAACTGTATGAACCAGACCAGGAGCAGCCTGCGATGAGCCCTCTGGACATCATCGAAACGGGACAGTCCGGCAGGCGAGGGGGCTCGTCCTCCGGACTGCTCTATAGCGGCTCGGACTGGAATTTCGACACGCTTCGCAACGCCTACGATGCGATCGAACGGATCGCCCTCGACGAACTCAAGCTCGACGTCTACGCGAACCGCATCGAGGTCATCACCTCCGAGCAGATGCTGGACGTCTATACGTCGCACGGCATGCCGCTGATCTATAAGCACTGGTCGTTCGGCAAGCGCTTCGTCGGTCACGAGAATGCCTACAAGCGCGGCCTGATGGGACTGGCGTACGAAGTGGTGATCAACTCCGATCCCTGCATCAGTTACCTGATGGAAGAAAACAGCGCCACGATGCAGGCACTGGTGATCGCGCATGCGGCGTTCGGTCATAACCACTTTTTCAAGAACAACCGGCTGTTCAGGGAGTGGACCGAGCCGTCGGGGATTCTCGACTATCTCGAGTTCGCACGCGGATACATTTCCCGCTGCGAGGAACGCCATGGTGTCCGTGCAGTCGAGCGCATTCTCGATGCAGCGCACGCGCTGCAGAACCAGGGCGTGCACCGGGACGGCGGTGCCCGCCCGATGGACCTCAAGGGCGAGCAGCAGCGCGACCGTGAGCGGCGCGACCATGAAGACCGGGTGTTCAACGATCTGTGGCGGACCGTGCCGACAGCCAAGACGGAGAAGGGTCCCGACAATGCGGCCGAACGGAAACGGCGGCTCGGCCTGCCCGAGGAAAACCTGCTGTATTTCCTCGAAAAGAACGGCCAGCGGCTGGCACCATGGGAGCGGGAGGTCATCCGGATCGTCCGGCTGATCGCGCAGTATTTCTATCCGCAGCCGCAGGCCAAGATGATGAACGAGGGGTGCGCTACCTGGGTGCATTACCGCATCATGTCGCGCCTGCACGAGCAGGGCCGGATCGACGATGCGGCGTTCCTGGAAACCATTCATTCAACTACCAACGTCATCAATCAGCCCGGCTTCGACACCGGCGGCGGCCCCAGCTTCAATCCCTATGCACTCGGCTATGCGATGATGACCGACATCGCGCGCACCTGCGAAAACCCGACCGAAGAGGATCGTGCCTGGTTCCCCGACATCGCCGGCAATGGCGATGCGATCGGCACGCTGCAGCACGCATGGGCGGAATATCGTGACGAGAGCTTCGTCCAGCAGTTCCTGTCACCGGCGGTGATGCGGCAATTCAAGTTGTTCCGGCTGCACGACGACGCCGAGAAGCCGTATCTCCTGGTCGATGCCATCCATAACCCGCAGGGCTACCGGGACATCAGGCGGAGCGTGGCGCAATCGTACGACCCGAGCAATTTCTACCTGGATATCGAGGTGGTCGATGTCGACCTGTCGGGCGATCGCTGCCTGAAGCTGCAGCACCTGACCAGCCCGGGCCATCTGCTCGACGAGAAGGACGCGCGTGCCACCCTGCGCCAACTGGCCGATCTGTGGGGCTACGAGGTCAAGCTGCTCGAGATCGACCGCCAGACCCAGACGGTGCTGGCAACCCATCTGGCATCTCCGCCACGCACCGGGGCCTGATCAGGCCTCGCACCTTCGTTCGCTCGCCTGGCCATGCCACCAATCGTGCAACGCGCTGAAAAAGCCGGGCATACGCAGGTCGATTACCTGTGCATTGCCCGGCCGTATCCGGACACGTGGATCGTCGCAGCCTCGAACCGTCGCCAGCTTCACCGCGCCTTCGCTCGCACGCATGCCCGGCGCCAGGAACACCGGCAGCGCGATTTCAGCGCCGGCCGGGCAGTCGTTACGGAAATGCTGTATGGCGGCCTCGTGGTTCGGGTCATCCATCAGTGTCGCCGTGCATAGTCCGGAGCGGCGTGCGGATTGCCAGAGCACGCCGAACTCCTGCGGTCCGCCGGGCACCTTCGGTAGATATTCGGGCGCTTCCATGGACACGCCGCTGGTTGGAATACCCTGGCCGCCGAGCACCATGTCGGCCTCGGAGAACCATCTTTCATTCGGCCCCGGCGCGCGTGGTTTGCCGAGACCGGAGACCATGGCGATGCAAACCAGAGCGGCCATGACAGGAGCGGGCAGGGATCGCGGGCTCCCGTTTTCATCGTCCAGCATGGCGACGAGAACGACGCCCAGTCCGATCGACAGCGCGACGCTCAGGAAGCACAGCAGTCGCCAGGTGAACTGGATGTAGGTGAAGCCTGGAACGATGTCATAGAGCGGCACCGCAGCCCTGAGCTGAAGCAGTATGACCAGCACGGCCGTCAAAAGCAGAAACGATGCCGGCCAACGGAGACGTGGCCTGGCGACGACGACCAGCGGCAATGCGGCGGCGACCGCCAGCAGCAGCGGATCGATCTGCACCGTCATGCCTTCGCTGGGGCCGCCCCAGTGCCAGTCGGGATCGGCGAAAAACCGATGGAACTGCGCGTGGGTGAATTGCGGACGGTAATGCAGGATCAGGAACGGCGTGTCCGCAAATGCCAGCATCGGCAGTGCGGCCAGCACGAACGGCAGGATCAGGACTGCGAAGATCGCAATCGCCTGGCCCAGCGGCCCGATCGTGCCGCGAAGCGCACGTCCGTGTCTGCACACCGATAATGCCATGCACAGGCCCAGCGGAATGACGCAGTAGAGCGCGATGCCCGAATGGGCGAGCCAGAGCAGCGCCATGAGCGGACCGATCCAGCGGCTGCATCGCCCGTGCTGCAGCTGCGCGATGCACCAGGTGAACACGAACGGCAGCAGGCACAAGGCGGCGAATTCGGCCATCGCGCCGCGTGTGAGCCAGTCGGTGGTCGCGTAGTTGCAAGAGAGCAGCACCCAGCCGCTCAGGGCTTCCACGGCGAGCACGGGCCGCCCTGCGAGCATCCGCACCGCCAACCCGACTCCAAGGAAGCCGGTCACCATGAACAGAAGCAGCGTCAGGCACAGGGTCGTCCGCGGTGCACCGGTCAGCAGCCAGATACCCGCGCCGACCGCGCTGAACAGCTTGTGATACAGGATCGGCGCCGGCGATCCGTACGCCTGTTGAAACACATTGGACCAGAGCGGCACCGGATTTCCGGCTCGCCACTGGCCGGATTCCTGGACGATCCGCAGCAGCGCGCGTAACCCGTCATGGTTGTAGGGCCAGCCGCCATGCTTGAGCACTGGCCAAAGACAGATCAGGCCGGCACAGATCGCCAGCGGCAGCCGGACCGCCAGCAGCCGCATGGCTGGACCGGCTCGGGATCTGTCGAACAAATGGATCTGCACGGGCATGATGTAGACTGTGCCCGAAGGCAGTGTCCAACCCACTAGCATATCCGAGTTGGCATAATATTTATTATGCGGTGTCTGGATGCGGGGGTGCTGGAAGCTGAATGCATCACCTCCTACCATGATGACGCCGCTGCTCGTCCGAACCCGACATATGCCTCCAAAGGATCATCATGAGCGCTCCCGAATGACTGCTTCTTCCGAGCTCACCCGGCTGCTCAAAATCATGGCAGCGCTACGTGATCCAGTCACCGGGTGCGCATGGGACCAGGTCCAGGACTTCGACAGCATCGCGCCCTATACGATCGAGGAAGCCTACGAGGTCGTCGATGCGATCACGCGGCGCGACTGGGACGGCCTGCCCGACGAGCTGGGCGACCTGCTGCTGCAGATCGTCTATTATGCCCGGATGGCCGAGGAAGCCGGCCGCTTCGACTTCGAGACGATCGCCCGGCTGGTGGCGGACAAGATGGTCAGGCGGCATCCGCACGTCTTCGACGATGCGTCGCTCGGAGCTGCCGGGATCAAGGCGATCTGGGAAGATAACAAGGAAATCGAGCGCCGGGCCCGGGACGAGCATGGTGCGCTGGCTGGAGTGGCAGTTGGGCTCCCTGCCCTCCTTCGCGCCATGAAGCTTACCGGTCGGGCCGCCCGCGTCGGGTTCGACTGGCCAGATGCCGACCAGGTCATGGTCAAGCTGGACGAAGAGATCGCCGAGTTCCGGGCCGAGCTCCACGATGCCGATCCTGCGCGGTTGCAGGACGAATTCGGCGACATCCTGTTCACCCTGGCGAGCCTCGCCCGCAAGCTCCATCTCGATCCGGAGGCCTGCCTGCGACATGCCAACGATAAGTTCCAGCGCCGTTTCAACGCCATGGAACAGATCGTCGAGGGCACCGGGAAATCGATGCGAGAGACCAGCCTCGATGAAATGGAGTCCGGTTGGAAGGCCGTGAAGATCGCCGAACGCGGCTAGAGCAGGTCAGGCGCGCGCTTCGGCCTGCTGGCGATCGAACCGCGCCTTGTCGGCCGGCAGCAGCCGCACCGTCAGCAGGATCGTTTCCTCGTCGTCGGTCCGCTCGATCACTTCGCTATGCGCGTAGAGCCAAGCCAGCGCAGCGCCATCCTGGACCCCGACACGATACTGCGCCTGCTCCATCGACTTGATCATGCGCTCATCGATCGAGGCACGCAGGTGATCCAGCCCCTCGCCGGTAATTGCCGAAATGATCTCGGCACCATCGCGCACGGGGGCAACATCCAGGCCTGTGAGCAGGTCGGCCTTGTTCATGACCTCGATCACCCGGCTCGACCAATCCGCATCGAGCGTCCCGTCGCGCACCATGCCGTTCAGCACCGCGATCACGTCGCCGCGCTGAGCCGCGCTGTCCGGATGCGCCACGTCACGCACATGCAGGATGATGTCCGCTTCAGCGACTTCCTCGAGCGTCGCCCGGAATGCCGCGACCAGTTCGGTCGGCAGGTCGCTGATGAACCCGACCGTGTCGGACAGGATGACCCGCCGGCCGGACGGCAACTGGAGCCCGCGCATGGTCGGATCCAGCGTCGCGAACAACTGGTCCTGCGCATGGACGGCCGCACCGGTCAGCGCATTGAACAGCGTCGACTTGCCGGCATTGGTATATCCGACCAGGGCAACGATCGGGAACGGCACCCGCTTGCGCGCATCGCGATGCAGCCCGCGTGTGCGCCGGACCTGGTCCAGGTCGCGTTTCAGCCTGACGATCCGGTCGGTGATCAGCCGGCGATCGGCCTCGATCTGCGTCTCGCCCGGTCCGCCGAGGAAGCCGAAGCCACCGCGCTGCCGTTCGAGATGGGTCCAGGACCTGACCAGGCGGCTGCGCTGGTATTCCAGGTGGGCGAGTTCCACCTGCAGCGACCCCTCACGAGTGGCCGCACGCTCGCCGAAGATGTCCAGGATGAGCCCGGTCCGGTCTATGACCTTGCAGCCGAGCGCTCGTTCGAGATTGCGTTGCTGCACCGGGCTCAGCCGCGCATCGATGATGGTGACGGTGACCTCATCCGCCTCGACGGCTTCCTTCAGCGCTTCCACCTGCCCGCTACCGAGCAGCGTAGCAGGCTTGCGCATCCGGAGCGGCAGTACCGCTTTGCGCACGATGACCAGCCCGATCGAGGCCGCCAGTCCGACCGCCTCCTCGAGACGGGCTTCCGCCGCCCTGGTCTGGTGACCCTTCGTTTCGCCGGTCCAGTGATCGACACTGCCCGGCACTGATCCCGAATCGGCCTGCCGATCATGACGTTCCCACGGCAGGATGACTGCCGCACGGGTAGGTCGGGTCGCGGCTTCCGAAGACGTCACCGTCAGACGATGCTTTTCATCAGCGCAGCTTCCTGTTCGGTTTCCGGGGTCTCTGTCACGGTTACGCCGCCCTCGACCTTGCTCTGATCGAACAACGCGATCGGCGCCGCCGGCATCACTGTGCTGATGGCGTGCTTATAGACAAGCTGGGTATGCCCATCCCGACGCAGCAGGACCGAGAAGTTATCGAACCAGGTGATGATTCCCTGAAGCTTGACACCGTTGACCAGGAAAATCGTCACCGGAGTTTTGGAACGCCGGACGTGATTGAGAAACACGTCCTGCACGTTCTGCGAGTTGTCCTTAGCCATCGCTAAAGCCCTTTTTTCTTATTTGTTCCGGCAACAGCCACGACGCGACGCGACGCGGTCCATCAACCAGTTGGCGGCTATTTAGCAGCCAGCAGCCCAGACCGCAAAATCCGTTCGATCAGCCGGGAACACGATCCTCGGAGTTGACCCCAAGTTGCTTCAGCTTGCGATGCAACGCGCTCCGCTCCATGCCGACAAAGCCGGCGGTCCGGCTGATATTGCCGCCGAAACGGAGCAATTGCGCCTGAAGATACTGTGTCTCGAACAGGTCGCGCGCCTCGCGCAACGGCAGCCCCATCACGTCCGCAGCCGGATCGAATTTGAGCAATGCCGGTGCGCCCTGCCCGATCGTCGGCGGCAGCATCTCGGCCCGGATCGTTTCAGATCCACCCGGCACCATGATCAGCAGCCAGTCCATCAGGTTGCGCAGCTCGCGCGAATTGCCCGGCCACTCGTAGCTCTGCAGCGCTGCAAGCGCATCGGCCGAAAGCTCGCGCATCGGCAAACCGGCTGATTCCGCCGACCGGGTCAGGAACAGCCGGGCCAGATCGGGAATATCCTCCCGTCGTTCGCGTAGGCTCGGCACCCGCAACGGCACCACGGCCAGCCGGTAGTACAGATCCTCACGGAACCGCCCTGCAGCGATCTCGGCCTGCAGATCGCGATTCGTGGTCGCCAGCACCCGCACATCGACCTTGACGCGCGTCGCCCCGCCGAGGCGTTCGAAGGTCTGGTCCTGCAGCGCCCTGACGATCTTTCCCTGGGTCTCGACCGGCATGTCGGCGACCTCGTCGAGCAACAGCGTGCCACCATGCGCGCGTTCCAGCAGTCCGGTACGTCGCACCGCGCCCTGCCCGTCCGCCGAGCCCTCGATCCCGAACAGCTCCTCCTCGAACCGCACCGGCGCCAGGGTTGCGCAGTTCAGCGCCACGAACGGGCCCTCGGCCCGACGCGAACGCGCATGGATCATCCGGGCCGCGACTTCCTTGCCAGACCCGGCTGCGCCGCTGATCAGCACGCGAGAGCCGGTCGGCGCCACGCGGTCGATCTGCGCGCGGACCGCCACGATCGCAGCACTCTCGCCATGCAAGGTGCTCTCCGGCCCGGCACGCAGTCTCAGCTCCGCATTCTCGCGCGACAGCCGGGCCGCCTCGAGTGCACGCCGCACCACCACAAGCAGCCGGTCCGACTGGAACGGCTTCTCGATGAAGTCGTACGCGCCGTGCTGGAGGGCAGCCACCGCGGTCTCGATGGTTCCATGACCCGAGATCATGATGGTGGGGACCGCGGGCTCCTCGCCCTGCATCGCCTGCAGGATGCCGAGTCCGTCGAGCCGCGAGCCCTGCAGCCAGATGTCGAGGATCACCAAGGATGGTCGTCGTGCCCTGAAGGCGGCGATCGCCTGGTCGGAATCTGCGGCAAGCCTGGTTTCGTAGCCTTCGTCCCGAAGGATGCCTTCGAGCAGAAGCCTGATGTCAGGCTCGTCGTCGACGATCAGAATCTCATGCGCCATCGGAAGATTTCACCGGCAATATCAATGTCGCAACCGCTCCTGTTCCATTGCCTCGGTCGTCCAGCATGATGGAACCTCCATGGTCCTCCATGATCTTTTTGACGATGGCAAGCCCTAGCCCGGTACCTTTGGGCTTGTGGGTGACATAGGGCTCGGTCAGACGCGCCCGCTCCTCGGTCGGCAATCCGATGCCGTCGTCCGCCACCGAGATCCAGATGTCGCGTCCGCGCGCTTCCAGACCGAGCCAGATCGTTCCGGCGGTCCCTGAGGCCGCGTTGCCTCCAGAACCTCCGGGATGCGCCACGAGCTGGCTCCCCGGCTGACCGGCAGCGACCCTCGGTTCCGGCTCGCTCGACTCCGGTTCATCGGCACCGGGCCCGGCAATCCTGGGCCGCATCGCGATGCCGTCCGCCGCGTTCTGCAGCAGGTTGGTCAGGGCCTGGCCGATGAGCCGGCGATCACACGAAATCGTTGGCCCACGATCCGGCAGGCTGGTGATGAAGGCGATTTCGGGATGTGCGCTCTTCTGCAGGATCAATGTCTCCCGGACGATTCGCGACAGGTCTTCTGGCCGGATCATCGGCTGCGGCATCCTTGCGAAGGCGGAAAACTCGTCCACCATACGGCCGATGTCGCCCACCTGCCGGACAATGGTGTCGACGCACTGGCTGAACGTGTCCGGGTCCGACGTGATTTCCCGCAGGAACCGCCGCTTCAGCCGCTCGGCCGACAACTGGATCGGGGTCAACGGATTCTTGATCTCGTGCGCAATCCGGCGCGCGACGTCGGCCCAGGCGGCCTTGCGCTGTGCGGACTGCAGCTCGGTGATGTCGTCGAACGTCACCACATAGCCCTCGGTCACTGCGCCACGCATCTCCGGGCCGATCCGCACCAGCAGGGTCCGTCGGCTCGATAGCGCGCCATGCTGCACCTCGGCCGTCTGCGCGCGCTCCGGCTGGGCCGCGGCCAGCGTCAGCAACGCCGAAAACTCGGGGACGATATCGGCGAGCCGGTGCCCGACCGCGTCCATCAGCTCGGTTTCCAGCAGGGCGCTGGCGGTCAGGTTGGGCAGTTCCACCCGCTGGTCGGCATCGAGGCCGATCACCCCGGCCGATACGCCGGACAGCACCGCCTCGGTAAACCGCCGCCGTTCGTTGATCTGGCTGTAGGCCGACATGAGCTCGCGCCGCTGCGACGAGAGCTGGTCGGTCATCCGGTTGAAAGCGCGCGACAGCCCGGCCACCTCGTCGTCGCGATCCGCTTCCGGAACCCTGACTGCGAGATCGCCGCCGCGCACGCGTTCGGCCGCCAGGATCAGCAGCCCGACCGGTCGTGCGATCTGGTTTGCCAGCACCAGGCCGAACAGCACCGCCGCCGCGAGCACCAGCAAGGCCACCAGCGCGAAGATCATGACGAAGGTGAGCTGCAGCACCGACCGGTTCTTGTCGAGCCGGTTATAGTCGGCCACCACGCTCTGGGTGTGGTGCATGTGCTCCAGGATCACGGAGTCGACCGGCCGCGAAATCACCAGCATCAGCGCAGGATTGGGCGCCTCGCCGATCCCGATGACCGCACTCACGGTCTGGCCGTCCGGACTGTCCAGGATCGCCACGTCGCCGGAACGGGCCAGCATGGTCGCGGCGGTCGGCGGCAGGGCGACGCCGAGGCCGCCGAGCAGCCCGGCCGATACCACGACCTCGTTGGTGCGTGGGTCGTAGATCGCGGCCTCGTTGAGACTGCGAGAGTTTTTCTCGTCGACCAGGACCTGCCCCAGAGTACGCGGGTCGATATATTGCAGCGCCCCGGCCTGCCCGAGATCGTTCGCCATCGCGATCGCATCGGCGCGGATGTTGTTGTTGTGCTCCTGCAGATAGCCCTGGCTCGCCGCGACCGCCTCGTCGAGTGCCGTGCGCACCCGGTCGCTGAACCAGATCTGTATCCCCAGGTGGAAGAACACGCCTGCGAACACGCCCACCACAATGGTCGGCGCAACCGCCACGACGCTGAACAGCATCACCAGCCGCACATGCAATTTCGCGCCGGCCAGCCCGCTCCGCCGGTCGGACGCAACCCGCGCCAGCCGCACGACGAGCGCCGCCGCCAGCAGCAGCAACGCCACCAGGTTGCAGATGAACAGCCCGACCTCGACATGCGGTCGATGGGTCAGCGACATGCCCCGCGACAAGACCGCGAACGTGGCAACACCCAGCGCCAGGGCAGTTGCCGCGATGGTCAGTGTCGCCACCTTGCCCAGCAGGATGTCGACCAGACGCGGCCCGCGGTGCCAGCCGCGCGAAAACAACGTCTTCACGGCGAGCGGCCGTTCCTCAGCCAATGCCGCGCACGACGGGGATTTCCAGATCCCTGATCTTCTTGCGAAGCGTGTTGCGGTTCAGCCCGAGCATCGCGGCCGCCTTGATCTGGTTGCCCTTGGTCGAGGCCAGCGTCATCTGGATCAGCGGACGCTCCACCTCGGCAATTACCCGGTCGTAGATGTCGCGCATCGGCATGCCGTCATGGCTCGCGGCCAGATACTGCCGAATGTGCCGCTCGACCGCCGAGGCCAATTTTTCCTGCTCGTTGGACGTTGCGGCCGGATCGTCGTGCATCGAGTTCTCCTCCAACTCGATGCTGATGACGTCGCCGCTGATCACTTCCTGCGGATACAGGGCGGCCAGCCGGCGCATCAGGTTCTCGAGTTCGCGGACATTGCCTGGCCAGCGATGCGACTGCAGCCGTTCGATCGCCTCGTCGGACAGGCTTTTCGCCGGCAGGCCGCTCTGCTGCACCTTGTCCAGGAAGTGCCGGGCCAGGGTGGCGATGTCCTCGGCGCGTTCGCGCAGGGGCGGCAGCCGGATCGGCACGACGTTCAGCCGGTAGAACAGATCCTCGCGGAACGCCCCAGTGCGGATAAGCTGGCGCAGGTCGCGGTGAGTCGCTGCGATAATGCGCACGTTCGCCTTGATCGGCTGCCGGCCGCCGACCGTGGTGAACTCGCCTTCCTGCAGCACGCGCAGCAGGCGCGTCTGTGCCTCGGGCGGCATGTCGCCGATCTCGTCGAGGAACAGGGTGCCGCCGGCCGCCTGCTCGAAGCGGCCCTGGTTGCGGTTGGTGGCACCGGTGAAGGCGCCGCGCTCATGCCCGAACAGCTCGCTCTCGATCAACTCACGCGGGATCGCCGCCATGTTGATGGCGACGAACGGACCGCCGCGACGGCGCCCGTAATCATGCAGCGCGCGCGCCACCAGCTCCTTGCCGGTGCCGCTTTCGCCACTGACCATAACGGTCAGGTCGGCGGTCGTGAGACGCGCAATGATCCGGTAGATGTCCTGCATCGCGACCGACCGGCCGATCAGCGGCATGCGCTCGTCGGGATCGGGCGGCAGTCCGGTATCGACCGACGGCGGCTGTGGTGCCGCGAGTGCGCGCCCGACCACCGACAGCAGCTCCTTCAGGTCGAACGGCTTGGGCAGGTATTCGAACGCACCGCGCTGGGCAGCCTTCACCGCGGTCATCAGCGTCGATTGTGCGCTCATCACCACGATCCGGAGTTCGGGCCGGATCCGCTTGATCCGCGGAATCAGGTCCAGCCCGTTCTCGTCCGGCATCACCACGTCGGTGATCACCAAATCGCCTTCCCCATCCTCGACCCAGCGCCAGAGGGTTGCGGCATTGCCGGTCGTGCGCACCTGATATCCCGAGCGACCGAGTGCCTGCGTCAGGACGGTCCTGATCGAGCGGTCGTCGTCGGCCACGAGAACGGTTGGCAAGGTCATTGGGTTACCGGACACTTTTTGGAAAGTCGCTTGCGCGACGGGCTGAAGGGGCGCTTACGCAACGACACTTTGGGCGGCACCGAAGTACTACTGCTCGCCCTCGTCCTCGACCAGCACGGGCAGGTGAAGCAGGACGTCGGTACGGCCCGGACGGCTCTCGATCTCGATCAGCCCTCCATGGTCGCCGACGATCTTGGCCGCCAGCGCCAGGCCGAGACCGGTACCGGTGACCTTGGTGGTCAGGAACGGCTCGAACAGATGCGGCCGGATCGATTCGGAAATACCCGGGCCGCTGTCACGCACCGTGACCATCAAGGGCAGATGCATGCGCTGGTCGGAGCCCGGAACCGCCAGCCGGACACTATGGCGGTATGCGGTACACAGCGTGATCTCGCCGCTGCCGCTATCCGCGGTGATCGCCTCGGCAGCGTTCTTCACCAGGTTCAGCAGCACCTGGACCAGCTGGTCGCGATTGCCCCAGACCGGCGGCAGCGACGGATCGTAGTTCTCGACGAAACGAATATGCGCTGCGAACCCACGCTGGGCGAGCAGCCTCACATGTTCCAGCACACGATGGATATTCACCGGACGCCGCTCGATCGGCTTCTCGCTGAACATCTCCATCCGCTCGACGAGCGCGCGGATACGATCCGCTTCCTCGCGGATCAGCACCGCCAGTTCGCGGTCGTTCTCGACCACCGTGCTTTCCAGCAACTGAGCCGCGCCGCGTATGCCGGAAAGCGGGTTCTTGACCTCGTGCGCCAGGATCGCCGCCATGCCGGACACGCTGCGGGCGGCGTTGCGGAAGGTCATCTGCCGGTCGAGCGCACGCGCGGCCGACGCGTCGTGCAGCGTCAGCAGAACGAATTCCGGACAATCGCTGGCCGGCGCGCCCTGCACGGTGATCCCCGCCCGGCTGAGCCGCGGTCCTTCCAGTGTAAGCTCGTGCTCGACGATGGTGGCGCCGGTGGACCGTACCTGCTCGATCAACTGGAACAGCGGATGGTCGCCCGGCAACAGGTCCGGCATGCCGAGCAACCGGAGCTGCGACTTAGACATACCGAAGAACGGTTCCGCCGCACTGTTCGCGTAACGGATGCTGTCCGATCCATCGAGCATCAGCACCGGAACCGGCAATGAATCCAGCATCGCTACCGCATCCGGCGCGAGGGTGGCCGTCGCCGGCCTGGTCACGGCACGATGAGCGACGGAAACCAGGCTCGATGCCTTGAAAGTAGTGTTCCTCATGCGGCCAGATCCTGCATGCTGGGCTCGGGCCGGTCGCGTTTCGCACCGGCTTCGATCTGGCGATCGTAGAAGGCCTCGATCGCCGCGACCGCTTGCGCGGTATCCTCGATCCGGTTGAAGGCGGCACGGAACTGGGCCGACTGAGGTAACGCGGCCGAATACCAGGACACGTGCTTGCGAGCGAGCCGGAGCCCCGGATACGTGCCGAAATGGGCGAGCATCGCCTCGTAGTGCTGCAGCACAATCGCCTTTTCCGCAGCCAGGTCAGGGTCCGGCAGCACCTGGCCGGTGGTGAGAGCGTGTGCGACCTGGGCCGGGAACCATGGCCGGCCATAGCAACCGCGCCCGATCATCACGCCATCCGCGCCGGACTGGCGCAGTGCCTCGCGCGCATCCTCCAACGTCAGGATGTCGCCGTTCACGATCACCGGCAGGCTGACGCTCTCCTTGACCTGGCGCACGAAGTTCCAGTCCGCTCGGCCGGTATAGAATTGCTGGCGTGTGCGCCCATGCACGCTGACCATCCTGATGCCGCACTCCTGTGCGATCGCCGCCAGCCGTGGCGCATTGAGGTTCGCATGATCCCAGCCCATGCGCATCTTGAGCGTCACCGGCACGTTCACCGCCTTGACGGTCGCTTCGAGCAGCCGGGCAGCCAGGATCTCGTCACGCATCAGCGCGGAGCCGGCCTGTTGTCCGACCGCCACCTTCTTCGCCGGGCAACCGAAATTGATGTCGATCAGGTTGGCGCCCAAATCAACCGCGATTCGTGCCGCCTGCGCCATCGCGTCCGGCTCGCAGCCGGCGAGCTGCACCGCGTTCGGACCATCCTGCAGAGTTTCGGCCATACGCAGCGTGGCGGAATTCTCATGCACCATTGCCCAGGAGGCGATCATTTCCGAGACCACCAGCCCTGCGCCCAGCGACCGCGCAAGCCGGCGGAACGGCAGATCGGTCACGCCCGACATCGGCGCCAGGATGACCGGCGTATCGATGACGACGCCGCCGAGGTCGATCGGCTTCAACAGGCCCTTCCCGCTTCCATTCATCGACGGGCCGTCCGCAACTGAGGGCGCCGCGACTGGCCACGGTTGATGCAGCAACGTTGCGTGTGATGCAGTCATCCGTCCGAATTCATCCAGAGTGCCCATGATTTGGGCAAAATACGCTCAGGGCGGCATCGGTGCAATCGTTCCTCTCACCGCGCGATACAATCCGGTGGCCCGGCCCGTCGCTCATATGACAGCGCCGACGACAACGCCATATTGACCAAAGCGGCCCTCCACCGCATTCCTCCGCCATGCGTATAGCCGCCCTCCTCCTGGCCGCCGGAACCGGACGCCGCTACGGCACCGAGATGCCGAAGCAGTTCGTCACCCTCGGCCGCCTGCCTGTCATTCGTCACGCCGCCGAAGCTCTGCTTCCGCACGTGACCTACCTCCAGCCAGTCGGCGATGCCGCGCTTCTCTCCGACGCGCTGCACGGCCTGTCCGTCGCCCAGGCGATCGCGGGCGGCAACACCCGACAGGACAGCGTGCGGATCGGGCTCGAAGCACTCGCCGCCCTGCCCGCGCATCTGCGGCCGGATCTGGTGCTGGTCCATGACGGCGCCCGCCCCTACGTACCGGCCGCGTTGATCCAGCGGGTGATCGCGGCGCTGGATACCCACGTCGGGGCCATTCCCGGCGTCGCGGTCGCCGATACCCTCAAGCGCGTCCGCGACGGCGCAATCGTCGAGACCGTACGCCGCGACGAGCTGTTCCGCGCGCAAACGCCGCAGGGATTTCGCTTCGACCTGCTCCTCGACCTGCACCGGGCTGCTGCCCGAAGCAGCGTCTCGGATGCCACCGACGACGCGGCCCTGCTCGAGCAGGCCGGCCACGCGGTCGCGCTGGTCGCGGGCAGTGAAGACAATATCAAGCTCACCTACGAGGAGGATCTGATGCGACTGGAGCGGTTGATCGGACCCGCCCTGCTGCCACGTACCGGCAGCGGCTTCGACGTCCACGCCTTCGAGGACGGGCGCAAGCTGATCCTGTGCGGCATCACGGTGCCGTTCGAGCGCGGTCTTACCGGCCATTCGGATGCGGATGTCGGCATCCATGCCCTCTGCGACGCGATCTATGGAGCGCTTGCGGAAGGCGATATCGGCCGGCACTTCCCGCCCAGCGAGACCACCTGGAAGGACGCCGACAGCGCCCGTTTCCTGGTCCATGCAGGCGAACGCATCGCTGCCCGCGGTGGTATCCTGGTGAATGCGGACGTCACCCTGATCTGCGAGCGGCCGAAAATCGGACCCTACTCGGAGGTGATGCGCCAACGTCTGGCCGATCTGCTCAAGGTCGAGATCGGGCGGATCTCGGTCAAGGCCACCACGACCGAACGGCTCGGGTTCACCGGGCGCGGCGAAGGGATCGCGGCGCAGGCTTCGGCGACTGTGTTGGTACCGTAGAAGGAAGGCTGGGGCTCTGCCCCTGGCCCCGCCAAAGGCGGGGCCTTTGGAAACGTTTTTCAGGGTTCGTTGCGGAAGCGGCCTTCCATGACGAACTGCTCGATCGGCATGCGGCCGTTCGGCTCTTCGCGAGATTGCATGGCTTCCGACAGCAACGACTTGTCACCACGACGGCCGATCGCGATCGACGCCTCGATCCGGTAGCCCTGCGGCACCTGCAACTGCGCGAACGCCGTGTCCATGTCGAAGCCCACCATCGCATGCGCGGCCCAACCCGACAGCGACGCCTGCAGAGCCAGGTAGGCCCAGCCGGCGCCTGCATCGTAGGTATGGCTGTGCGATGGGATCTCGCGATCCTTGCCCGGCGGCAGCATCGTCGATTTCGACAGCGCCACGATGATGACCGCGGCATCCTTGGCCCAGGACTGGTTGAACGGGTTCAGCAGCCCGAAGAACCCGTCCCAGCTCGGCGTGTCGCGCCGCGCATAGACGAACCGCCATGGCTGCGAGTTGTACGATGACGGAGCCCACCGCGCCGCCTCGAACAGCGTCATCAGTTCGGCCTCGGGGATCGCCTCACCGGTAAAGCTCCGCGGCGACCAACGCTCCAGGAACTGCGCGTCGATCGGATGATCGGCCACGCGGGCGTTGGCTGTAGTCATGCATTCTCTCCTTCATGACCGCCTCGACGGCGGTTCGGCAGGTTGGCCGAGCGAGCCTGCACCTGCAAGGGCGCCGGGCCCAGGCACTCTCCGTTCGATGACGATACGACAACGTTTTAATGAAGGAGCCATGACAATCCTGCTTGAGCGGGTTTTGAGGATTGCCGGGATTTTCGCGCTCCAGTAACTGCTCCCTGCAACCAGAGGTGAGCTTGCGAAACACAAGTCAAACCCAAATCGGGTTTGGCTTCGTTCTTCATTATTACATTATCCACCGCGGATTACAGTCGGCGTCCGGTTTTTATTCTGGAGACATTTAATTGATATACGGCCGGTTCATTTCTCCGCAGCGGATGCTGCTGGCGACGTCGTCGTTGTGTGCATTGCTCCCACTGGCACTCGGCCTTGCATCTCACCCGGCTTTTGCACAGTCGGCACCTCAAGCCGCCGATCCGAAAGCGCTGGTCGCTCCGAACAGCGGCGAAACCGTCATGGTCGTGGCCAAGCGATCGAGCCGCTCCGCAGTTTCGCTGTCCGGCCGTGAGATCCAGAAACTCCTGCCTGGCACCAACGCGCTCAAGGCCCTGCAAACGCTTCCTGGCGTAGTCTATGAAACATCCGATCCCTGGGGCAATAACGAGCAGAACATCTCGCTCTACATCCACGGCTTCAATGCGCAGCAGCTCGGCTACACGCTGGATGGCGTGCCACTCGGCGACCAGAGCTATGGCAACTATAACGGCCTGTCGCCGCAACGCGCGGTGATCAGCGAGGATATCGGCCGCGTCACCCTGTCTTCCGGTGCCGGCGATCTCGCCACTGCCTCGACCAGCAACCTCGGCGGCACGATCGACACCTTCTCGTCCGATCCGAAAAAGAAGTTTGGTGGCCAGGTCGCGCAGACCTTCGGCAGCTACGACACCTACCGCACCTTCGCACGGGTCGATACCGGCCTGTTCGGCAACGGCAACTCGGCCTATGTCGCATTCGCCCGCCAGGATGCGCGCGCCTGGGATTTCAATGGCCGGCAAGGCGGCTACCAGGTCAACGGCAAGTTCGTGCACGAAACCGATCGCGATAAGCTGACGCTGTATTTCGACTTCTCCACCAAGGTCGAACCGAACGAGGACAGCACGGTCCACGTTGCCGGCGAGTCGAGTGCGCCTTATACGCGCCCCTTCACCTATCCGAATTTTCCGCAGGCATTGAGCTACCTGAGTGCGAGTGGCGCAACACCGGCTGCCGCGGGTTCGAACTACCGGAACTACTACAGCGACGCGCAACGCGAGGACGCGCTCGCCTACGCCATGCTCGACCACCATTTTACCGACAATCTCGTCTGGCACAGCCAGTTCTATTACCACCACGACAACTCGGCCGGCGTGGTCGCCGGGCCGATCAGTGCGGCCGGCCTGCCCGCCTTGTTCAACGTCTATTTCCCTGGCCAGAACCTGAAGCAGATTTTCGGCAATTCAGGCTATGCCACCCGCACCACCGAATACCTGATCAATCGCGGCGGCTACATCGGCGCACTCGACTGGACGCTCGGGCATCATACGATCGAGGCCGGAGTGTGGGTCGAGCATAACAGCTCGTCCGCGATCCGGCGCTGGTATGCGCTCGATGCGAACAGCCCGACCACCCCCTACGAACGGCCGGACGGCTCGATCTTTACGCAATATTACAGCCAGATCGCCAATACCGTCGTACAGACCCACATCCAGGACGACTGGCGTATCCTGCCGACGCTCGCCCTGCAGGCCGGCTTCAAGTCGAGCCTGCAATTCGCCAACGGAACCGTGCCGGTGCAGCCGAAACTCGGATCGCTGGTCGGCTCGACCGGCATGCCGGTCGGCCAGATCGACACCGAGAAGGCGTTCCTGCCGCAGGTCGGCGCGGTCTGGGACGCGACGTCGCATGAGCAATTATTCGCCAACATCCAGAAAAACGTGCGCCAGTACATGACGTATGGCGGCGGCGGCGCGTCGCCCTGGAGCGTCGGCAGCCAGGCCGCGTTCGACCTCTTCAAGCGCACAGCACAGCCCGAAACCTCCTGGACCTACGAAGGCGGGTTGCGTGAGCATCGCGACCTGTCGTTCGGGCCCCTCACCGGCATCGAGGGACAGGTCAGCTATTATCACGTCGCTTTCAGCAACCGGCAGCTGGTGGTCAGCCCGACCGCGGTCATCTCGTCGATCGTCGGTGGCGCCTCGATCCTGCAGAATGTCGGGAGTGTCACCACCGACGGTGCCGACTTCGCGCTGACCGCACATCTCGGCCGGCACGTCGCGGTCTATAATGCGCTGTCCTACAACCGATCGATCTACGACGATAACTATCTGAGCGGCAGCACCCTGGTGCGGACCGCCGGCAAGAACGTGCCCGGCGATCCGGCCTGGTTGAACAAGTCGGTCATCAGCGCGAATTTCGGTAATTTCGATGCGCAGCTCATGGGCGACTATGTCGGCAAGCGCTACGCGACCTATACCAACGACCTGTCGGTCAAAAGCTACTTCATGCTGAACCTCGAAGCCGGGTATCGCATTCCGCTTCCGGCCGGTTCATACCTCAGGAACATCTACGTTCAGGGCAATATCACCAACCTGAACAACCAGCGTGGGGTCTCCACGGTGGTGGTCGGCGCGGCATCCGGGACCTACAATACGTTCCCGATCGCGCCACGGATGTATTTCCTCACCCTCTCGACGCAGTTCTGAGGATCGAACGATGATGCGGACAAACACCGACCCGACCCGGCGTGCCCTGCTTCGCGGCGCATTGGGAGCAGGCGGAACCGCCATGGTCGCGAGCGCCTTCGCCGGTCCGGCCAGCGCCCAGTCCGTTCCTGCCACCATCCAGCCGCAACGGATCGAGCGGCCCCTGGCACCGAAAGTGCTGGTCATCGGCCATCGTGGCGCGTCCGCGCTGCGCCCCGAACACACGCTCGCGTCCTACGCCAAGGCGATCGCCGACGGCGCCGATTTCGTCGAGCCCGACCTCGTCATCACCAGGGACGGCGTCCTGGTGGCACGTCACGAGAGCAACATCAGCGAAACCACCGATGTCGCCCAGCATCCGGAATTCGCCTCCCGCCGGACCACGCGCACCGTCGACGGGCAGGCCTCGACCGGCTGGTTCACCGTCGACTTCACACTGGCCGAGCTCAAGACGCTGCGTGCCCGCGAGCGGCTGCCGCTGATCCGCCCGCGCAATGCCCGGTACGACGGGATGTTCGACATTCCCACGTTCGAGGACATCATCGATTTCGTCGCCGCTGAATCCGCGGCTCGCGGTCGCGATATCGGCCTGATCCCGGAACTGAAATCGACGCCGTTCTTCCGCTCGGTCGGGCTTCCGACCGAGGATCTGTTCGTGCGCGTGATCGACGCGCATCGCTACACCGGCACCGGGCCGTTGGAGGTGCAGAGCTTCTACGGCGACAGCCTGCGCATGGTACGCGACCGGATCGGCCATACGCATGCCAATATCCGGCTGATGCAGTTGCTGGCATCGAGCTCGATCCGGTTTCCCGCGAAATCCGGCAACGGCGATGCCACCAGCTTCGCGGACATGATGTCGCCGAAGGGCCTAGCCGAGATCGCGACCTATGCCGATGTGATCGGGCCGGACATCCGCTCGATCATCCCGCTCGATGCCACGTTCCATCTCGGAACACCGACAACGCTCGTGCATGACGCGCATACCGCCGGCCTGCTCGTGCATCCTTACACGTTCAGGCCGGAAAACCACTTCCTGGCAGCCGACTTCCGCAATGACGCCGGTGAGACCACCCGCAATCCGGACGGCTCGGTTGCCGAGATCCAGCGTTACATCGATACCGGCATCGACGGCTTCTTCACCGACGATCCGGCGATCGGCCGTCACGCGGTCGACCGCGACTAGAACCGGCCGCTTCGTAGGTCTTCATGTCGGCTTCCATTGCGGACAGTGCATCCCGCAACCGAGGTGCTGCAAAATCGATGAAGGCACGAAGCACGGTGCTTCGTGCCGGGATCGGGTGGAACACCAGATGCACCGGCGTCGGCTGCGGCTTGTAATCGCCAAGCACCGAAACGAGCCGGCCCTCTACCAGATGACGTGCGACCTGATAGGAAAAGCCTCGAAAAACTCCATCACCGCGCAGGGCCATGTCGAGCGCGGCGCCGGCATTGTTCAACGATACGATCGGCTGGATGCCAACCGACAATGCCGTGCCGGCGCCGCTTCTTCCGACCGCACCCGGGCGATCGAAGCGCCATAGCTCTCGCTCCCGTGCATCGTCGGTTCCGATACACGCATGCCGCACCAGGTCGGACGGCAGTTCGGGCATGCCCGCACGCGCAAGATAGGCGGGGGCCGCACAAACCACCCTGCGCACCTCACCCACCTTTACCGCGACAAGGCCGGAGTCCGGCAACGAGGCCAGCCGGACCGCAACATCGATCCCTTCCTCGACCAGGTTCACCAGCCGGTTCAGCAGCAATGCCCGCGCCCGCACTCCCGGATAGAGGGCAATGAAATCGCCAATGACCGGAACAACACACAGCGCGCCGAACAGCTCCGGCGCGGTGATCCCGAAATGCCCCTCCAGCACCGGTGTCGTGGGCTGGTTGCGTTGCCCGCCGATCAGCCCGGAAGCAGTCAATTCCGACAGGACGACGCGATAGACGGCGAGCTGCTCCCGGCCGGCATCGGTCAAATGCAACTGACGGGCAGTCCGGTGCAGCAGGCGCGCACCCAGCTGCACCTCCAGCAACGCCACGGCCCGCGTGACGGTCGCCGTGGAGCATCCGGCTTTCCGCGACGCGCCCGCAAGCGAGCCCTGCTCCACCACGCCGACGAACAACTGCATCGCACCGAGTCGGTCCATCGTTTCCGATCCTGAAACCATGCATTGCGTATTGCCCCAGTTACTGCAGCGTTCCAGGCCCTCTACGTCAAGGTGCATGACAGCGTCGAGCACACGACCCATGGCAACGATCCACTCCAGCCTGCACCGGCGCACGCTCCTTGCCGCCGGCATGGTCGCTTTCCCAGGCATTGCTTCCGCCAGCGCCAAACCCAGGAAATCCAACGACATGACGATGATCTTCGGTACGAAGCAGGTCGGCGATGTGGAGGTATTCTACCGCGAGATGGGACCTGCCGATGCGCCGGTGCTGTTGCTGCTGCACGGCTTCCCGACCGCCGGGCACATGTTCCGCGACCTGATGCCGGCATTGGCTGGCAGATATCGCCTGATCGCACCGGATCTGCCGGGCTTCGGCAACACCGTGGCGCCCGGACGCGCAACGTTCGAGTACAGCTTCGACAACATAGCCGAAATCATGGAGGGCTTCGTCGATGCGATGGGCCTGTCGCGTTATGCGCTCTACGTCTTCGACTATGGTGCACCGACCGGCCTGAGGCTGGCGATGCGTCATCCCGAGCGGGTAAGCGCGATCGTCACCCAGAACGGCAATGCCTATGTGGAAAGCCTCAGCCCGGAATGGGAGAGCTGGCAGACCTACTGGCGCGAGCCGTCGCCGCAGCACCGCGAGGCGTGCCGGGCCGCGCTGACCGATGACGCGATCCGCTTCCAGTATCGGCATGGAGCGCCTGCCGGCCTGCTGTCGCCGGACGGCTACACCCTTGATATCGGTTACATGCACCGTCCGGACCGATACGAAATCCAGCTCGACCTGATCCTGAGCTACCGGACCAATGTTGCCCTCTACCCTGCGTTCCAGGCCTATTTCCGCAAGCATCAGCCACCATTGCTTGCAGTCTGGGGCCGCAACGATCCGTTCTTCATCCCGGCTGGCGCCGAAGCCTTCAGGCGCGATTTGCCGAGAGCCGAGATTCATCTGATCGATGCGGGCCATTTCGCGCTCGAGACCAGCCACGCGGACATCGCCGAACGGATGCACGGCTTCCTCGGCAGGCAAGCACTGTAGGGACGCCGATCGACAGGAATCCCGAAACCAGGATCGTAACGGATGCTTGACTGCGCGGCCTGAACGGGCCCTCTACAGCCGCATGTCGAAACCGAGACGTTCTACGATTATCGAGACGGTCGGCAGGTATCCGTGGCTCGCTTTCACGATGCTGATGGCCCTCCTGTCGTTCCTGCTCCTGAACAGCAATCGGCAGCTCCTGACCGGAGACGAGCCCCGCTACCTGATCTATGCGGTCTCGTTCATTCGCCATGGCGTTTTCGTCATGCAGCAGTCCGAGTGGAGCCGGCTGTCGTGGCACGTCGTCGGTCATTCCTACGCGACGTTGCCGACCGGCGCCGGCGGCGTGTTCCTGATGAACGGCGTCTACATCCCGATGCTGCTTTCACCGATTGCCGGCCTGCTGAAATTATGGGGCCTGCGCATGGCCACGTTGCTGGTCGGAATCGGCGGTCTGTTCTGCCTGTATCGAATGCTGCGGCGCGTGGCTGGCCCCTTGCCGGCACTAGCCTCGCTGGCGATCGCCGCGTTCTCGATCCCGCTGCTGCCTTATCTGCATCTGTTCTACATGGAGACGTTCGTCTTCGCTCTGGTGTGCTGGGCGTGGCTGCGCCTGCAGACGCACACGCGAAGCCTCTCCGGCGACCTGCTGACGACGCTCGTCATCGTCTCGATCCCGTTCGCCCATCTGCGCGGCGCAGGGGTCGCAGCCCTGTTGTTCGCGGGCCTGCTCTCGATCGTGATCCGGAAAAGGTTATGGGCACGAGCCGCGACGATTTGCCTGATCGTATCGATCGGCGGGCTCGCATTCGTGCTGCTCAACCTGTCGATCTATGGCGCCGTCACCGGCCCGGTGAATACCGCCCGTCCACCACTGCCGACGCAGTGGTTTTCCGTGCTGTCGATGCAATTGTTCAACGTCCACCACGGACTGTTCGCCTATGCCCCGGTTTGGGTGCTTGGCTATGCCGGCCTCTGGGCCAGCCTCGGTCTTCGTGGCGGGGCGGGCTTCCCGATCGCGCGGCAGGCGCTGATCCTGGCGACGGCCGCGGCGCTGACCGGCGTCGGCGTCAACCCGGGGGAATGCTGGCCAGCCCGGTTCTGGGTTCTCTCGGTGCCGATGCTCTCGGTCGGCCTCTGCGTCTGGATGGAGCGTGCCCGTGGCATTACGGCGGCCGCGTGCTTCGTTCTCCTGCTGCTGGCAACGCTGACCAACACGGTATTCTTCTTTAAAATGCCGAACATTTTTCTCGAAAACAGGCAGACGAGCACGACCTACGACGCGCTTTTCGACCGCTTCGGCCATCTCGACGCCAATGTCCTGCTTCCGGTGGAGAACGACGACGACGCCAACCGAATCGCAGCCGAGGAGCTGGCGCTTGGCACAGGTGTCTTTATCCTGCTGATGGCGCTTGCCCTACGCTATCGAGCTGCTTCGATCCCTGCCCTGTTACTGCTGTTTGCAACGATCGACCTTGCCAGGGTGCATCGTGTGCGCGATCCGATCGTGACAGCGAGTCTACACCGGCTTCGGATCGATCTGCCGAGTCCGGTCAAGGTGGTTACAATCGAGATCGGCCATGGCGGACAAACCTGGTTCGCACCACCTGACTATCCCCGGTTCCAGGTCACGACGCTTGGACGCAACGGCAACACGACAAGTCTCCGCGCAGCCGACCAGGACATAACCGTCGTATGCGGCAGTGGCGTGCACGCGATCGACATCACGACCGATGGGATGGATCTGCGCGCGCAAGCCGCCTACCGGCTGAGGCTGCTCGCGACCAGCTCGCTGCTGCGTCCCCTGATTGCGGATAGGGGCTGCTGAGCTGCTTCCGGACGTCGATGATGGCCGTTTTGACTGGCCAGCTAGACGAGCGCGCACACCACGACAGCCACCGGCATCGCCACCAGCACCAGCCACGAACGGCTGGCACACCGCGCGACGAGGATTGCCATGTTTCGCTTCAGCCGCTGTGTGTCCGAGAGCGCAACGCGGTGCGCTCCTCCGGTCTCCATCGGCACGTCATTCATATCGTCGTTTCCACCTGAGCACGATGCAGACCTAGCAAGAACCAAGGCCGCTGGATGTAACCAATAGTCACCCTAATGCCAGCGTCTGCAACAATGCTGCTATCGTCTCACAACATGGTGCTTGTTTATTATGATATGACCGTGTGAATATTGCGACAGCGCGACGAATTCATGACGTCAGCGGTTCAGGTGCGCTTGAAGCCTGCGCGAAGCCGACAGCCTCGACGGTTCCGGTCCAGATTTCGACCTCGATCCCGGTCACATGTGCCGACGCCGGGCCGCGATGCGACTTCGCCAGAAGCTGCGATACCGCCTGCTCCGGGCCACGCAGCAGCGCCTCGACCCTGCCATCCCCGAGGTTGCGCACCCAGCCGGTCAGTCCAAGCCTCCGTGCCTCCGCGACCAGCCATATCCGGTAGCCGACGCCCTGAACCCGGCCTCCGATCAGCCAGCGTTGACAGATTTCGGACGGACTATCGATCGCTTTGCCGCTGAGCGTCATGAACCGTGCAGATTCCAACGTTTCCCGCAGCAACGCGGCCTGCCGCTGCGATGTGTCCGCGTCCGTACCCCAGTGTTCCTGCTGATATAATTCGTCGAGCAGGGCGAGGTCGGTCGCGGCCTCCGCACCGAGAGCGCCCTCCGCAACCGCCAGCCCGAGCACCAGGCTCCCGAGTATCGGCACCAGCACGCCCAGCCCGGTCAACGCCGCGTCGGCCTGCGCGTGCAGTGCCCGTTCGAGTGCGGCGGTCGCAGTCGCCGGTTGCTCGACCGGCATCACCCCATGCGCGACGAGCAGCCGAGCACCATGACGATCCGCACACCAATCCAACCACGGCTGCCAGGCGGCCTGCTGACGCTCGGCCAGCATGTCGGGATAGGTCGCGCGGTAGCAGAGCAGGTCGCTGTCCGCATATCCGAGCAGTGTCTCGACCACCGCCTGCCGGCGCGAAGCCACCCGTTCCTGCTGCGTGCCGGCAAGACGGGTCAGCGGCAACATGTCGGGTCCGAACACATCTCCGATCCGGCTGCCCGCCAGCGACCACTCACCTGCCACCGCCGACGCCAGCGCCTCGGACTGCAACCGGAGCACCGGCCCTCCGGGCACCTTCAATGGCCGTTCGTCCAGCATGATCCGGTAGCCGTTGCCATCGGGCTCATGGCGGGCCGCTGTCCAGAACCGTTTGCGGATCGTCCCGCTCAACGAAACAGCCCGAGGCGGCGCAGGATATCGATCGGCTTCGGCGCCTTGTGCGATCCATCGGAGTTCGACCGGCCGGCATCGGGCGCCGGCTGGGGACCGGGATTGCCGAACCGTGCCGCCTGCAGCGCCGGCCCGCACAGATCCGGCGTCGGGCCGCTCGGTCCGATCGTCAGGGAGAACCGGCCGCCGGGTGCCGCCGGATCGAGGGTAGCCTGCGGTTCGCCCACACGCCCGCCGACATGCACCGGCAACGACGCACCAGCCACGCCCACCGAGAGTTTCGGCAGCAGATGCAGATCCAGCCGCCCGTCCTGCAGCGCCACGGTGCCATGTCCCTGGACGTCCAGTTGCCGCGTCTGCAAGGCAAGTGGCGAGACCGTGGCCACCCCGTTCGACACAGCTGCCGGCATAGCCAGGCAGCGCAACGTCGTCTCGCCGTCAGCCGGAATCCCGACCGAGCGTCCGATAAGGCCGGACAACGATGCGTTGGACACCGATCCATTCACCAGCGACGCGCCGAACCGGCCCGACATGCTGCCCAGCAGCGCATCCGTCGTGCCACCCGTCGCGTGCAGGTCGGCGACCAGTTCCAGGACCCCCCGCAACGTGGTCGGTTGCCCGAACACCGATTCGAGCGTCTCCGCCTTGATCATCGACGGCTGCAGTACCAGGGCGAGCGTATTGCCGTTGGCATCGACTTCCAACTGGGCGGCGATCGGGCCGGCTGGCCCGGTCACCGAAAACGGCGTCAGCGCCAGTTTGCCGTCCTGTAGCGATAGCTTGGCTACAAGATCATGATAGGTCTGCTGTCCTAGAACGAGCTCGTGCGCGTCGAGCTGCACCGCGACATCCGCCAGCCGCAACGCGGCGAACGGAATCACCTGTTCTGTCGCGTCGGGAGCCGTCGGCCTCGCCGGCGACGATGCTGCCGGACCAGTCGCCGGCCTTGTCTTCGGCGCCGGTGCAGCCGCCGCCGTGCCCCAGCCTGAGCGCAAGGCGTCCACATCCACGTGCGCCGCGTCGATCGTGGCGGTGACGGTCGGATGCGCGCCGCCCAGCCAGCTCGCGGAACCGGTCATGGCAAGCTGGTGAGAATCCAGCCGCAGCTCGGACACCGTTACCGCCGCCCCCGGCTGCGTCTGCACGCGGCCGGTCAGCACCATGTCGGTCAGATCGGGCCCCTGCCGGAACAGCGGCCGCAATTTCGATGCCTTGGCCTCGACCTGCAGGTCGAGCGCCGCGTTGCCCACCGTTCCATGCACCTGGGCACTGGCGCTGCCGATCGACAGGGCAAGCGCCAGCGTCGCCGGCTGCGGCGTCCCGCCATGCTGCCAGCCCTGCCATCCGGCGAGGGTGCCCGCGGTGCCGTGCAGCGCGAGGGCCTGGTCATGCCATCGTCCGTCGAGGGCCACATCGACCGGCGACGTGCGATCGCGTGCGTCGATCCTGAGTGCCGTCACCCCAAGCGGAGACAGCACCGACAATGACGGCGCCTGGATACGGACGATCGGCTCCACCTCGAACGCACCCGTATGCAGCGACAGGAAGCCAAACTCCGGCTGGCCATGCGGGGCATCGGCGGTCGCCGTATCGATCAGGTGGGTCCGCAGCGACAACCCGTCCGCCGTGGGAAGTGCCGCATGTGGAAACAACGCGTTCAGCGCGTCGAGATGGTCGATATGCGCCTCGACATCGAGCGCGTAGCCGCGTTCACGCGCCGGGTTGGTGAAGGTCCCGTCGATGACCAGCCGCCCGGTCTCGCGACCCTGCTGCCGTTCCGTGGCGACCAGCCGCAACGGCCACGAAGCACCATCGGCCTGTGCATCGTCGAGGCGAGCCAACGGCCCGGATCGCGCATCCAGCATGAAGCCGGCCCCGCCGTGCTGGCCGGTCAGCGTCGCCGCTGGATGGTCGCCGGCCAGGCCGCTGCCATCGGCCCGAAGCCCTGCTACCGCGCCGCTCGATCCGTGCAGCAGGTCCTGCCAGGCGACGCTGCCATCCAGCAGGCGCACGCTGCCGACCTGGATCTGCCACGGCGCGGAATGCGAGCCGCTATGATCGTCGTCATCGCCGGACGGCTGTTCCGGCTTGTGCATCTGCCAGTTGGCCTGCCCGTCGGTATTCCGCTCGAGCAGAATGTCCGGGCGGTCCAGCGTGAGCCCTTCGAGCCGGACCACATGCTCCAGCAGCGGCAGCAGCGCCACGTGCGCACGAACCCCGCCCGCCGTCAGCATCTGCGGCCGGCGGCCACCCGGCCAGTCGGCCAATGCGATATCGTTCGCCTCGATCGTCGGCACCGGCAGCAGCCTGACATGCAGCGTACCCAGGGTGAGCTGGCGGCCGGTCTGGCGCAGCACGTCTTGCTCGATCTTAAGCCGCAGGCTGTCGTCGTCGAGCTGCGACTGCACCACCAGCGCGACGCCAACCACGATGGCCAGCAGCACCAGCGCGATCAGCAACAGCCGCGAGAGCAGCCCACGACGACGCTTCACGACAGGGCTTTTCGCGCCGGTGGATGCCATGTTTCTCAGCTCCGTCTGGCCGCCGGGGTCACGCCCGCCTCGAAGCCGAGGATCTTGAAGGTTTCCTTCATGTGCGACGACAGATCGGCGGTGACGGTCAACGTTCCGCCGCTCGGATGCGGCAGCTCGAGCGACCGTGCATGCAGGTGCAGCCGGTCCTCGAAGCCTTCCATGTGCGCAGCCTCGCCGCCGTATTTCGGATCGCCGAGGATCGGCGTGCCCAGCGCCTCGCAATGAACGCGAAGCTGATGGGTTCGTCCGGTGAGCGGCGACAGCTCGAGCCATGACAGTCGTCGCGCAGCCGCATCCCGCACCACGTATTCGGTGATCGCGTAGGCGGCATCCTCGTCGCCGCGCTCGGCGGCAATGGTGAGCGCACCCGGCCCGGAACCCAGCCGCGCCAAAGGCATGTCGATGACGCCCTCCGCCGGCACCGGCCGTCCCGCTACCACCGCCCAGTAGGTCTTGCGCACTTCGCGGGTACGGAACGAGGCCGCCAGCTTGGCCGCGGTGCCCGGCGTGCGGGCCAGCAGCAGCAGCCCCGACGTGTCCCGGTCGATCCGATGCACCAGGCGCGGCCTATGCTCCGAGCCTTCCCGCAGCGCTTCCAGCATGCCGTCGACATGCCGGGTGATGCCCGGCCCACCTTGGACCGCAAGCCCCGACGGCTTGTTCAGCACGATCACGTGGTCGTCGCGATAGACCACCATACGTCCCAGTTCCTTGGCGTCCTGGGCATTCACTGCGATCACGATCGGCGCCGGCTTGTTGGCGTTTGGGATCGGCGGCACCCGCACCATCTGGCCCGGCAGCAGCCTGGTCGAGGTCTCGGCACGCTTGCCGTCGACCTTGACCTGCCCGGTACGGCACAGCTTCTGCAGCGCGCCCTGGGTCAGGAACGGATAGTGGCGCCGGAACCAGCGATCCAGGCGGATCTCCGCCTCGTCCTCGGTGACGGCAAGGGTGACGATGTTCGAAAGGGTGCTCGAAGGCGGGGGAGTTGTGTTCGACGGGGTCATGACCGAGGGCTGTCCCGCAGTCGCGACCAAGTGTCCAGTCTTCGATTGATCTCGCGCTCGAAGCCGCGGTCGGTCGGTCGGTAGAAACGCTCCCGCTTCATGCCGTCCGGGAAGTAGTTCTGCCCGGAGAATCCCTCGTCGGTATCGTGGTCGTAGGCATAGCCCTGGCCGTAGCCGATCTCTTTCATCAGCTTGGTCGGCGCGTTCAGGATATGCGCCGGCGGTGCCAGGCTGCCGGTCGCCTTGGCCGCCCGCATGGCAGCCCCGAAGGCTTTGTAAACCGCGTTCGATTTCGGCGCCGTGCCGAGATAGACGACCAGTTGCGCCAGTGCCAGCTCGCCCTCCGGGCTGCCGAGCCGCTCGTACGTTTCCCATGCCGCGATCGCCTGCAGCAGCGCATGCGGATCGGCGATGCCGATATCCTCGGCGGCGAAGCGGGTCAGGCGGCGGGCGATAAAGCGCGGGTCCTCGCCGCCGCTCAGCATCCGCGCGAACCAGTACAGCGCCGCATCCGGATCCGAGCCGCGCAGCGACTTATGTAGCGCCGAAATAAGATTGTAGTGCTCCTCGCGATCCTTGTCGTAGAGCGCCGCCCGCTTGGCCAGTAGCGCCGACAGCGAGGCGGGATCGAGTTTGGCGGTATCCTTCAGGCTGAGCAGTTGCTCGACCATGTTGAGCAGATAGCGCCCGTCTCCATCGGCCATCGCCCGCAGCGTCGCCCTGCCGTCCGGCGTCAGCGGCAGCTCGATACCTGCCTCCTGCTCGGCCCGGGCCAGCAGCGCCTCCAGCGCATCGTCGTCGAGGCGGCGCAGCACCAGCACCTGGCACCGGGACAGCAACGCCGAGTTCAGTGCGAAGGACGGGTTCTCGGTGGTGGCCCCGACCAGCACCACGGTGCCGTTCTCGACCACCGGCAGGAAGCCGTCCTGCTGGGCGCGGTTGAACCGGTGGATCTCGTCGACGAACAGCAGCGTTGCCTCGCCCGACGCCTGCAACCGGCGCCCGGCCTCGTCGAACGCGCGCTTGAGATCCGCCACGCCCGAGAACACCGCGGAAAGCTGGGTGAAGCGCAGGCCCGCCGCCTGTGCCAGCAACCGGGCAACGGTGGTCTTGCCGACGCCGGGGCCGCCCCACAGGATCAGGCTGGCGAGCGAGCCCCGCTCCAGCATGCGCCGAAGCGCCCCGTCCGGGCCCAGCAGATGCGGCTGCCCGACCACCTCGTCGAGCGTCACCGGCCGCAGCCGATCCGCCAGCGGCCGGGTCGCGGCAGTGGCGGCATCGCGTGCAGGATCCTGGGCGGAAGGCACGTCGTCGGCGCCGAACAGGTCCGACGCCGGTGCCGCTTTGTCGCGCGTCTGCTTCATGTGGATATCATAGGGCGTGCGTGTCCGGTCCGGAACTCGTACCAGCGTCCACCAGGATTTCCGCCGGAGGAAGAACCGCCATGTCGAACCAGCAGGATCCGCTGCCTCCAAGCCGCGCCGTATTGGCGATCGCCCTCGCGCTGGCGGTCTCCACCCAGGCAGCCAGAGCCGAACCCCCGACCATCGAGCACGACAGGGGCTCCGTGAAGGCCGCCATCGTCAAACCGAAGGGTGCCCTGCATCAGGCAACTCCTTCGGACCCTGTGCCAGTCGTGGCACCAGTGGTGGCGCCGATCGTCGCCCCGCTTCCGGTCGCGACTCCCGCACCACCGCCCAAGCCCGCGGATCCGCTCGCGACACCGTCGAAGATGGTCGAGCATCCGGACAAGATGGCGGTCGAGACCGTCGCCCGGGCTGGCCGGCGCCTGGTCGCCGGTGGCGCCGATGGCCTCATCATCCTCTCCGACGACAGCGGCGCCACCTGGCGACAGGTCCAGTTGCCGGTCGCTACCACCGTCACCGGCATCCGCTTCACCGACGACCGGACCGGCTGGGCGATCGGCCAATCCGGCGCCGTATTGCGCACGGTCGATTCGGGCGAGCACTGGACCCTGGTGTTCGATGGTGTTCGCGCTGCCCAGGCAACGCTCGACGCCGCCCGATCAGCCAACGCCGCCGACAGTATCCGACAGAAAAAGATCGATGCGGCCCAACGCCTGGTTAGCCAGGATACCGCCCGGCCCTTCCTGCTGATCCAGGCCGGCGCCACCGGTCCGGTCCGGTTGATCGGCAGCGCCAATCTGGCGATCGCGACCGACGATGCCGGCAAGAGCTGGCGACCGTGGTCGGACGCCATCGAGAATCCGAACGGACTACAGGTCTACGGTCTTGCCCAGCGCAACGGGATCACGCTCGTCGCCGGCGAGCGCGGCCTGTTGCTGGCCGGCAAGCCGGAGGACGGGCTGCGCCTGCTGAAACCACCGTTCGACGGCACCTTCTTCGGCGCGATCGATGGCGGCCCGCATGGCCTGGTAATCTTCGGCCAGCAGGGCCGCGTCTACAGCGTCGATCTGTCTGCCGACTGGGTGCCTGGAAAATCCGTGAACTGGCGCCGGATTGCCGACCCATCCCCTACCACGCTGATCTCCGCCCTACTCCAGCCGGACGGCACGTTGCTGCTGGCCGACGCATCGGGTGCCACCTGGAAGCTGCAGGGCAAGCCGGACGACGACGCAAAGCTTGTCCCGTACAGGGCAACCGCGCCGTTCCCGATCCTGGCGCTTGCCGAAGCGCCGGACCAGTCGCTCATCCTGGCCGGCTCGGGCGGTGTACTGCGCGTTCCGGGTCCGGTCGTGCCGACCCCGACGTCGCCGGCCCCGATGGCACCGGCTCCGGCGCCAGTTTCAGCGGCTCCAGCTCCGGTTCCAACGGCTCCGGCGCCTGCCGATCCCGCGCCTCCCGCGACACCGCCCCACTAACGCACCCGGCATGGCACGCTGCTTGCGATACCGGATCGACCTCGTCACGGTCGATCCGTCCCTGTCATGAAGGCTACGATGTCAGCCAGCTTCGCTGCAGCAACACCAGCCGTCGAAGCACCCGCGCCGATGCGTGGCATCGAACGCTACGGCATCGACCCGGTGCCCGACGCGCTCAAGACCGTCCGCTGGCAGGATCTCTTCTGCATCATCGTCAATTTCCAGCTCAATCCGGGCCAGATCCTGGTGGCCGGAATGGCAGTCGCAGCCGGTCTTCCTGTCTGGCAGGCGATCGTTGCGCAGACCGGCGGCACCCTGATCGCCTATCTCGCATATCTGGTGATGGCGACGGTCGGGGTCGATTACGGCATCCCCGGCCAGACCGCGACGCGCATGGCGTTTGGCCTGCGCGGGGCCAAGCTGCTGCCGTCGACGCTGCGTACCATCGCCTCGGTCTACTGGTTCGCCTTCCAGACCGTGGCCGGCTCGTTCGCGATCGTCGCCGTCCTCGACCGCTGGACCGGCACGCCGCATTCGCTCCTGTGGATCAGCCTGGTGTTCGGCGCGTTGCAGGCGCTGGTCGCCGCAATCGGATACGGCTCTCTCAGGATCCTGTCGCGGATCGCCCTGCCCCTCAAGGTGGCGATCCTCGGCTGGGTGCTGTTCACCCTGATGACCCACGCAGACCCGCATTTCGCGCCCGGCACCGTGTTCGAATACATGGGCAAGGGCGGCAATTGGCTGCTGTTCGTCGGCTGGCTCAACGCAGCGATCGCCACCTGGCTCACCATGATCACCGACGCCGCCGATTTCTGCCGCTACTCCCGGTCACGCCGGGACATGTGGATCGGCACCCTGCTGGCTTCGGTGGTCGGCGCCATGCTGGTCAGCACGATCGGCGCCTATGCGGCCGGTGCCACGCTGGGCCTGGTCCCGAACGCGTTCCAGTTGATGGCCGACATCACCACGACGAAGCTGTCGCTCGCGTTGCTGCTCCTGGTCATCGTGTTCGACAACTGGACCATCAACGTCCTCAATCTCTACACCGGCGGCCTGTCGCTGCTGAACGTGTTCGAGCGGCTTGGCCGCTTCCGCGCGACGCTCATCGTCAGCGTCGTCGGCATCGCGCTCTCGGCCTTTCCGGCCCTGGCGCAGGGATACACCGGCTGGCTGAACCTGCTCGGCACCGCCTTCTCGCCGCTCGCCGGCATTTTGATCGCCGACTATGTGTTCGTGAAGCGCATGCGGCTCGATGTGCCCGCCCTGTTCGAGCCGCACGGCGCCTACTGGTACTGGGGCGGTTTCAATCTGGTGGCGGTGCTCTGGACCGCGATCGGCGTGGCGCTCTACACGCTGGTGTTGCCGGAGTCCTGGCCGATCCCGGTTGTCGTGGTGCTGCTTTCGGGTGCCGGCTATCTGCTCACCATGCGGCTGCTCCGTTCGCACAGCGAGCATATCGCCCGCGCAGCCGGCCTCGGCTGAGGCAGCAGCTTCGCGGGCGAATGCTTCAGCGAACCCTGCCGAACGACGGGGCGCCGATGCCGGGGCAACTGCATTCCGAGCCGATCGGTGTTTGTTGCGGCACCCGACAGACATAGGCACCTGCATAGCAGGTATAACCGTAGCCCGGAGCTGCACCGACCGAGCCCGAGGTCGGAACGGCGACAACACAGCCGCTCAGCATCATAGCAGCCCCTGCAAGACTGATAATCGACCTGATCACATTCAACGAACGTCCATTCAAAGGACCACAGTGTACGTTGGCTCGATCTGACATGAAGGCGTTACTCCTTGTGTGCTGCATCGGGATGCCTTGCTGCCGTCCCGATCACGGCTGCATCCTCTGATCGTTATCTTCAGCTGGAACACATGTTGAGCCTCACCGTTCCGCGACCGCCGCAGCTTCACCACGATGACAGCCAGTTGAAGAACCGGGACCGCCCCCCATTCGCGGGCGCCTCGCATCAACTCCCGCGTCATCTGGGGCTTATTCTGCCGCTTCTGCTGGTCAGCCTGACAGGCTTGGTCGCCAGGCTCCATGGGCTCGGCGGCAAGCCCTACTGGATGGACGAGATCACCACGCTGCGACGATCCTCGCTCGGCTTCGAGGCGCTGGTGCGGGACTCGCTCTCGTTCCACCATCTGCCGCTCTATTTCGTGGTCACGTCGTGGTTCGTGCCGTTCGGGCTCGACGAGACCATCATGCGCCTGCCCGCGGCCCTGTTCGGCGCGGCATCCTGCGGGGTGCTGTTCCTGCTCGGACGGAGCCTCGGTGACTGGCGCAGCGGGCTTGCAGCATCCCTGTTGCTGGCGATGGCACCGTTCCAGGTCCAGTACGGCCAGGAGGCCCGCTCCTACACGCTGGTCACCACCCTGATCCTGCTGGGCCTGTGGGGCCTGACGCTGCTGGCTCGCAATCCCGCCGCCGCCGCCAGGCCGTTGCGCATGGCCGGACCGGCCCGTGCCGGCTGGCTGCTGTACGGCATCGGCACGGCCCTGGCCCTCGATACCCTGAGCGTCGCCAATTTCTGGTTCCTGGCAGCCAATCTCGGCGCTGCCTTCATCGCCGTGCGGTCGCCGGCGAACCGGCGCGGCTTCCTGCGCAACTGGGTGCTGGTGCAGGCACTGGTGCTGGCGGTCTACCTACCGTTCATCGTCGGCATGATGGTCCTGACCAACGGCAAGATGGGAACGGGACTGGACTGGGTGCCGCCGCTCAGCGTCAGAAACGTCTGGACGACGCTGCAGACGGTTTATCTGATGCGCACGTCCAGCCTGATCGCCTTCAGGATCTTCCCCGGGCCGTTGCATGTTCTGGGGATCGAGTGGTTCGGTTGGCTGGTGACGGCCCTGGCCCTTGTCGGGATGATGTCCAGTCTCCGTCGTGGGCTCGCTGGAGGCGTCATCGTGATCGGGCTGTTCACCTTGCCGATCGGCCTGGCCGCATCCGCCATCCTCTCCTCGATCTGGATGCCGCGCTATCTGCTCTGGAGCGGCCCGGTGTTCTTCCTGCTGGCCGGGCTCGGGCTGATCCGTCTTCCGGAGCGTCTGCGCTCTCCCGCGGTCGCTCTGCTGGCGGTGCTCAGCCTCGCCAACCTGCTTCCCTACTACCAGGCCGAAACCAAGCCGCTCTGGAACCAGGCGGCGGCCCAGTTGCTGCGTGACCATCAGGATGGCGACCTGCTGGTCACCGACGATCCAGGCACGGTCAACATGATGAACGTATATCTCGCCCGGACCGGCCATGCGCTCCGCCCGGCCGACTGGACCACCGACCTCGCCATGGCCACGGTCCGTCATGCTGCCGGAACAAGGGTATGGGCGGTGCATGGAGTCGTCGGGCAGAACGACCCGTATCGATTGAACAGCTTCATCGACAAGTTGGCACCACTCGGTCCGGCTCGCTCGATACGCCACATCGGCATCGACATCACGATGCTCTTATTTGTTCCGGAAGGCTGAACAAGGCCGAAAACGGCAAATTTTAGCGGCCAGGCGTTCAATGATTACGAACATATCTCAATATGGAGACAATCCGTATTGAACAGCAGGCCACAATCTGGCCTCTTTACGACAGCGTCGAAGCCAGAGGATCCCCGGCTTCGTCGTCATAGACCGTGAAGATGAATCTTCCGCACGGTTGGGCGGCTGCAACAACGCGTGCACGATGGTGCAGCCGCCTGCACCCCACTGCCGGACGATCGTTGAAGACAATCCGGGACTGCAGGTTCGGCTGCCTGTAGCCGGCATTTCCGCTCGCTTCGTGGTCGATCGGGAAACGATCCGATCGGGCAATGGCGGCGCGGCCGCACCACATTCCGTAACAACTCGATCATCCCCGCGCCATGAAGCGGGCGCTCTCCTTGGCCTCGCCAGGAAAGGACCACCCGATGGGTTTCGCGAAGATAGCTTTTGTGGCCGCCGTAACGCTTGGAAGCGTCATGAACGTAGCCGTTGCTCAGCCTTACTATCCGCCCCCGCCCCGTCCCTACATTGTGGCGCCCCCGCCACCGGGCTGGGTCGGGCCACACTACTACTGGCACGGCCGGCACTGGCATTCCCGCGCCTGGGCCTACGACCGTTGGCATCACCGCTACTGGCGCTACCAGTAAGAGGTAGAGGTCGGGACTTTACGCCTGTTTCATCCCGCGCGTACGACGGGGACGCGCGGGCCGACGGTCTCCAGAGGTCGCCGGTCGCCCGCTGTAAACCGAGGCGTGCGCCGATGACGCCGCGAACTTGCGGACCGCGCATTCCAGCTTCTGTTTCGTGATGCCGACTATTGCAATGCACAAATAATCAACCCT
>JBPBQO010000076.1:0-40901 GCA_050954785.1 Janthinobacterium lividum
GCGGCCTCGGCATTCCTTCCGTCAGCGAGCCGCTGCTCAGCCAGTATGCGCTGGTCGTCGGTGGCACCTCGGCCTCGAGCCTCGCCGAGGCCGGCACAGACACGACCCTGCAGTCGATCGCGTCGTTGGCTATTGCGGGCGACGCGCGCACGCTGCGGAACCTCGTCGCCGGCGGCCTGACCGCCCTGCCCCAGGACGCCACGACGATCGCGGCCTTCATCGAGACCACCTGGAACCAGTATTTCTATTCCGCCGACAGCCAGACACTCAAAGGCAGCTACCTCGAAAACGAGACGGGAGGCGGCGGGATCGACACCACGCAGCCGGAACCCGCCTATCAGCACGCCTATGGCATCGACATCGCAAGCCTGTCTTACAACGGCCAGCTTCTCGGTCGCGGCGAACCGGACGTCGCGGCCCTGGCCGGCGGCAATACCAGCTACACGGTGCCGGGCGGCGACATGACCGGCCTGCACTACGACGGAGGAACCAGCGCGTCGACGCCGCTCTGGGCATCCCTGATCGCGCAGATCGACACCCTGTTCGCCGACCAGGGGCTGCCGGCGCTCGGCGATATGAACGACCTGCTTTATACCGCGGCCGCGGTAGCTCCAGCCTCGTTCAACGACGTCA
The DNA here is from genome assembly GCA_050954785.1 of Janthinobacterium lividum. GTDB lineage: Bacteria > Pseudomonadota > Alphaproteobacteria > Acetobacterales > Acetobacteraceae > Lichenicola. The sequence continues at coordinate 634 of JBPBQO010000076.1, forward strand.
GGCTGGGCAACAACATCTCGAGTTTCACCTTCGGCGGCACGGTCGCGGCGCCCTATACGATCGGTAGCGGCGACGGCAAAACCACCATGACCACGACGATCACGCCCACGGGGACCGGATACTCAGCCGGCACCGGCTACGATCTTACCACCGGCTTCGGCTCCCCGAACGGCACCCTGCTGGCCCGTGCCATGATCCAAATCGCCCAGGCGCGGCTGCATGGCAGCGACACGCGGCTGACCACCGCCGACGGCGACAGGATCGTGACGTCCGGCGTATTCCTGGTCCAGCCGCATTTGGGCCACGGCGGGACGATCTCGCTCGGCGACGGCACGCCCGTCGCGATCGGCCCGTCCGACCCACTGGCATGGAACGACCAGCTTGCGGGACAATCGATCCAATCCGGTTTCAGCACCGACTTGGTCGACCGGTTCGACGGTGCTTCGCAGGACCGCGTCGGCGAGGTCCATCTGGCTGCGAACGCGCCGGTGACCATTGATATCGACGGCACGACGGCCACCGCGTCCCGGTCCGCGCTAACGAGCCCTTACGGCTTCGTCGACTACGCAGTGGCGAACGGCGACAGCGTGACGCTCGCACGGCCCGTGGCGATCGCGCAGACCACGCTGGGCTCGGACGATCAGGACGCGACCGTGCGGCTGCGCGACAACGGCGCCGATCCGCATACCATGACGTTCTACCGGGTGGATTCGCTCGACGGCACGGTAAACGGTATCGCGCCAGGACAAATAGGCTATGCGGCGGCGGCTTTCTCGCGGGCCTACCTAACCACTGGCGGCGCGTCTGAGATTGCAACCCCGGCAAAGGACGCGCAGCGGGATGTGACCCTTACCGGGATCAACGCCCGGGACATCATTGCCGCCGAGATGACCGACAACGGCCATCAGTTCTGGGGGTTCGTCAACCAGAACGAGACTGTCCCGACCGGAGGTGGCATTGATCATGTCTATAACTACGGCATGAACACGTTTGGCTTCGAGGATACGACGGGCGGCGGCGACCGTGACTACAACGACACGGTCTTCCAGTTCGATTTCACCAGCAAGCCGGCGCATGGGTATCCCGCCGGGAGTTGAGAGGAGCCTCTACGGTTTGGACGACGCGAGGCGGCGGTCAGTGGTTAACGCGGCGCGCAGCAGCGCCAACGCGCCCGATGCGACGTGATCCCGTTCGGCATTTTCCACCTCGTTATGGCTGAGGTCGCCGATGTCAGACTGCTGGATATCGCTGAAACGATTGCTTTCTTACGGTTTACTGCACCTAACACTACCTGGGCACTTTCAGATCATGGGGTAGCTTAAACCGTCGTCTGCAATGCGGACCTCGGATGCGTGGCATGAGGTGGGCGAACAGGCTACCGATGATGGCCTGGCGCATGGCGGGCAGGCTTGGCGATGGTGGCGGTTCCGGAACAGGACTGTCTATTTTTCCCCCCTCGTCCGGCGGTGCACGGCGAAGCGGAGATGTTGCAGATAGGCGAGCGCGATGCAGGTCATGAGCGCGTGCCGGTGCAACCCGGTCCAGGACCGGCCCTCGAAGTGTCCGAGCCCGAGCTCGCCCTTGAGTTGCTGGTGCGCCTGCTCACAAACCCATCGTGCCTTGACGGCCGCAGCGAGACTGCGAACAGAGCTTCCGACTGGGAGGTTGCTCAAATAGTATTTGCGCCCGCCGCTTGGGCGCCATTCTTCGACCAGCCAGACTTCCGAGCCGGGTAGGTGTTTGTTGTTGGCCCAGACCGGGCCATCGCCGACCCGGACGCGCATCACAGCGAACCGGGCGGCCAGGCCACCCTTGGTGCCGCGGCGCCAGGTGATCTTTCGCCACGGTCGCTCTGCCGGCACCATTTCGGCGGTGCGCGGTTCCTCATTTGGCACCATCTTGCGGGCGCGTCCCGCAGGCAGCACCAGTTGCACCGATGGGCTGTAGACCTTCTGGTTGTGCGGGATGCCCACAGCCCATTGCAGGCCACGCACATCGAGCCCGTGGCGAAATGCCGCACTCGCGCCATAGCCTGCATCGCCCAGTACCGTGCCAAATCGCGCACCGGCACCCAGCAGCCGTCCACCTCGGCCAGCGCGATCTCCCCCTTGGTTCGAGGCTTGCGTGCCATCTCCGGCACACCGGCCAGATCGCACCGTTGCGCCGACCCCGTCCACTCATCGGGCAGGAACAGGTGCAGCCCAACCATCACGGGCACCTCGTCCTGTACCAGCGTCGTCGAGACCAGCGACTGGCAGTTCGCCCGCGCGGCAGGGCTGACCGCAATACTGCCGTGCCACACCCACCGACAGCTTGCCCTGCTTGGGCAGTGCTATGTCATCGATCACCAGATAAGCCTTGGGCCACCAACCAGCCGGTCCGCCTCCTGGGCCGCCGGCCTCCAGCCAATCATAATGCATTCGGCGCAGGCGCATATCGGGCTTGAGTTCCGCTACCGGCGGCAAGGCCAGGATGCGGTCGAGCAGCGCCGACAGTTCCTCCTGCCGGCTGCTCGACATCAGGAAGTCCCAAAAGGCACGGAAGCTGCGGCCCTGGTCCGATTCGGCAATGGCGTCGCGTTCGCCCATGATCTCGCGGAGCAAATGCCCCTTTGCACCCTTCCGCAGGGCGATGCGTTCCCGAACGCGCCGATCCAGGCTGCGAAAATTGTGCTCGACCTCGCGAAAATCGGCGAGTAGTTCCCGAGCGAGCTGGGTGACTTGCTGGAAGCGGTCCTTGATCGCCGTATCATTCAAAAGTGGAATGTTGCCACTGACGATTTGCATGATTTGGGTATCGATTTCATCTCGGCGTCGCTGTAACTCGGCAATCCGGGGTCGCCGGATCGGTCTCGCTGCCAGCACTCATCTGCTTGAGCAGCTCGAACAGCGTGAGCAACCGCGACTCGGTGCCAACAAAGCTCGGCTCGGTCAGCGTCCCTAGCCAGGCGATCGCCTTCTCGGTCGCCGGGGTCAAGTCGAAATGCGGCTCGTCGGTGCCCTGCCGGTAGAATTTACGTAGCCATCCCTTGTCCGAACTGGCCCAATCGTTGAGATAGTCGAGCGCCGGCTTCGGGAAGGCCTCCGCACCCAGGCGGTCCCGCAAGGCAAACAACTCGTCCTCCAGCGCCTCGGTCAGGTCCGCCTGCGCTATCATGCGCAGATTAGGTGCAATGAAAACGCGCTGAAGGAAACTAGCGATCAATGCCGCATTGTCCGAGCGCAGCAATCGCCATGCGGGATGGTTCTGGCGCAGCAGATCGAGGGTGATGTAGTCGAAGCTCATGTCGCCTTTCAGCGCAGCAGGATGCTCACGATCCGACAGGGTACTACCCGGATAGAACCGAGGGAATTGGCTTGTGGGCCGCAGGTGGCATGACTGATGCTGCGGAAGTGGAAGCCGGGGAACAGTGCGTGAATACAAAGCATCCGCAAAGCTTCATTTCGAATGCGGCGGCGCCTCAATATACAAGCTCTTCAACGATCAGTATGGAAACCGACCACTCAAAGCAGTTTAGCAAAAAAACAAGGTGGTTGCAGATCCCTGCAACCATACAAACCACAAACAATATTTCGCGCACGCAAGGTGCGGGGGGCGGGGCAGTTCTTACCGAAGCTGCTGACGCAGATCGACGAGGGTTTCGCGAATGTGCCCTTTTACCAGTTGATCGAGCCGCCGTAGGTCACGGCGCGTCCAGCAGTCGAGAATTTCGCTGTGCTCGGCGTTCGCCCGGCTATTGCGTCCGTCCGGACGCAGATGCAGGCGAACGTAACGATCGACAATCATGTTCAGGCGCTCGATCAACGCGTAGGTAATCCTGCCGGCACCCGGCTGGATCAGCGCCATGTGGAACAGACGGTTCTCGATGCCCTGGTCGGGGCTTCCGGCATCCACCTTGGCGTTCAGCATTTTCAATGCGGCCTTGGCAGCATCGTGATCCGCCGCTACGGCACATTGGCTGCCGCGCACGATCGCATCTGGCTCCAGCTTCAGGCGTAGGGCAAAAACTTCTTCCGCTTCCTCGGCCGACAACGACGACACTACGTAGCCGCGATTGGCATACGAGGTAACCAGCCCGAACTGCTCCAGGCGGGTCAGGGCTTCGCGCAACGGAATCTTGCTGATGCCGAGTTCGCCGGCGATGGCATCCTGGCGGATCGGCTCGCCACCGGCCATGTCGCCGGACAGGATGCGGTCGCGCACGATGTCGTAGACGCGATCGGCGAGGGTCCGAACCTCGATCGGCTTGAACGAAGCCGCTGCGGTTCTGGTGGGGATGATGATCGTCGCTCCGGACGCGTTTGCGGTCGAAACCATTATACGACCTGGAAGCCGCGCCAGAACAGATCCTCGCGATCGATCCAGATGGTGTTGAAGCCGGTCGACATCGCAGAGCCCTCGATGAGCGGCACGATCGCCTTCTGGCCACCGATCTCGGTTTCTTCGGCAACCGTTCCGATGAAGCGGCTGTGGATATAGCTCTCGTGATGGAACGGCTTGCCGACCGGCAGCCGGCCCTGGCTCCAGAGATGTGCCAGCCGCGCCGACGTGCCGGTGCCGCACGGGCTCCGGTCGATGGCCTTGTCTCCATAGAACACTGCATTGCGGCCCTGCGCGATATCGCCGCCTTCTACCCAGGGGTCGGTCCAGAGCACGTGGCTGACACCCGAGATGGTGGGATCGAGCGGATGCACCGGCGTCAGCTTCTCGCGCACCAGTGCGCGGACCGCCGGACTCAGCGAGAGCAGCCTTTCGGCACCCATGGCATCGAGCCCGGCATACGCACCCTGGGGCTCGACGATGGCGTAGAAATTCCCGCCATAGGCGACATCGACCATCAACGGGCCCAGACCGGGCACGTCAATCGAAATGCCGGTTGCGGCGACATAGGAAGGCACGTTGCGGATCGTCACCGAAACCACCCGTCCGGCTTCCTCGCGGTAGGTGACCGAGATCAGCCCCGCCGGCACTTCCAGGAGCAGGCGACCCGGTTCGCGTGGCTGCACCAGGCCATGTTCCAGTGCGAAGGTGACCATGCCAATGGTGCCATGGCCGCACATCGGCAGGCAGCCGCTAGTCTCGATGAACAGGATGCCGGCGTCGGTATCCTCGCGGGTCGGCGGATAGAGGAAGCCGCCGGACATCATGTCGTGGCCACGCGGCTCGAAGCACAGTCCGGTGCGGATCCAGTCGAACCGCGCCATGAAGTCCTGGCGTCGCTCGCTCATCGAGGTGCCGCGCAGCAATGGCGCACCACCCGCCACCAGCCGGACCGGGTTACCGGCGGTATGGCCGTCGATGCAGAAGAAGGTGTGCCGCATGCTGTCCTCGAAACGAGCCTGGAGCAGGATGGCACCTAACAGGCGAGACCATCCTGCTCCAGTTCCTTGTTTTATAGCATTGGAACGATCAGGAGGCAGACAGATCCGGCCGGGATGCTGCCGCCGCTTCGACCATCGCGATAACGTCGGCCCGGCGTTCGCCTATGAGCGGTAGGCGTGGCGCGCGGACACGCTCGCTGCCGCGGCCCATGACCTGTTCGGCGAGCTTGATCGATTGCACCAGATCATGCTCCGCATCGAGATGCAGCAGCGGCATGAACCAGCGATAGATCCGCAGGGCGGTGGCGAGGTCGCCGCGCTGCACGGCCTCGACCAGTGCCACGGACTCGCGCGGGAAGGCGCTGGTCAGGCCCGATACCCAGCCGACCGCGCCGAGGACCAGCCCCTCCAATGCGACGTCGTCGAGACCGGCCATCAGCACGAACCGGTCGCCGAACGTATTGCGCAGATCGGTGAAGCGTCGCGTATCGGAGGCGCTCTCCTTGATCGCGACGATGGTCTCGACGTCGGCGAGGCGGCCCAGCACGTCGTTGGTGATGTTCACCCGATAGGCCGTAGGGTTGTTGTAGAGCATGATCGGCAGGTCGGATGCCGCGGCGACCGTGCGGAAATGCGCCTCGAGTTCGTTCGGCTTGGGCACGTAGACCATTGCCGGCAGCACCATGAGCGCGTTCGCGCCGATACGGGCGGCTTCACGTGCGAAATTGGCCGCGCGCGGGGTCGTCAATTCGGACACGCCGACAATGATCGGCACCCGTCCGGCGACGATCTCTACGGAAGCTTCGAGCACACGGAGCTTCTCGTCGGGCTCCAGCGAGTTGTTCTCGCCACAGGTGCCCATGACGACCAGGCCATGCACCCCGTCGCGCACCAGGGCGTCGAGCACGCCCTGTGTCGCTTCGAGATCGACCGACAGGTCGGATTTGAATTGAGTCGTTGCGGCGGGGAAAACACCAGACCACTGCATTTGATACCAAGCCTTGCTTGCAATAGAACAACGTTCGTCTACCGTATACGAAATGCTCCAGCAAGGAACAACCGCGCAGTGCAGGAATTCGGTAGCGGAGTGAGCGCGATCGTCATCGGCGGCGGTATCGTCGGGCGGATCTCGGCGCTACGGATGCAACAGGCCGGGATGAACGTCGTCCTGATCGATCCTGATGCGGTGCCGCAACCGGCTTCATTCGGCAATGCCGGGCATGTGGCGACCGAGCAGGTGCGGCCGATCACCAACCTGGCCTTCCTGCGGAGCGTACCACGACGCCTGTTCCTGGCTGGCGGACCGCTCGATGTCGGCTGGCGGCGGCCTCGGATCTGGCTGCCATGGGCGATCCAGGCGGTGGCGGCCTGCTTTCGGGCGGATGCCGGGGAGCGCGCGCTGACGACGCTGCTGGCCAAGGCACTGCCTGCGTGGCAGAGGCTCGTGACGGATCTCGGGTGTCCGGGGCTGCTGGTCGGAAACGGCCATCTGATCCTGTGGCACGACCGGGTGAAGGGCGAGGCGGGTGCGCGAGCCTGGCGCCAGGCCAGGACCGGGACCGCGCGCGTGGTGCCCATGCCGGACGATGCGCTGGATCGCGTGGCCCAGCATATGGCGGCGCGTCCGGCGGTCGGACTGCGCATCGAGGGCACCGCCCAGGTCAGCGACGTGGGTGAAACGATGCGGGTCCTGGCAGAGGCGTTCGAGGCCGCCGGCGGCCGGCGCATGCGGAGCCGCGCAATCCGGCTGGTCCGAAAGAACCGCCAGCATGGCGTGGTGCTGAGCGACGGAAGCACCGTCTGGGCCGACCGGATGCTGGTCGCCGCCGGAGTGGGGAGTGGACGGCTGTTGCGCACGCTCGGGGTGACGATGCCGCTGATCGCCGAGCGCGGTTATCATGTCGAATGGCAGCATGGCGGCGGTTACGACCTGCCGCCGCTGGTATTCGAGGGACGGTCGGTGATCGTCACCCGGTTCGGCGACCGGCTGCGCGCCTCGTCCTTCGTCGAGTTCACCGCCGAGGGCGCGCCGCCCGATCCGCGGAAGTGGCAACGGCTCGAGGCGCATGTGCGGGCACTCGGATTGCCGGTCGCATCGGCGTTCAGCCGGTGGATGGGCGCCCGTCCGACCCTGCCGGACTATCTTCCGGCGATAGGCAGCCTCGATGCATCTGGCCTCGTGGTCGCATGTGGGCACCAGCATCTCGGCCTGACGCTGGCGCCGATCACCGCGGAACTGGTCGTCGCCCTGATGACCGGGCAGGAGCCATCCGTGACGCTGGCGCCCTTCAGCCCCACCCGTTTCGGCTTCACGTCTTTCGGGCGTACCGCGCCGGCCAGTTCTTCCTCATGATGAAACGGGATTTCCGCTCCATGCCGATCGCCGTGCCCCTGCTCCGGACCAGCCCGCGACCGGTCGCGGCGGCCTGACGACCATGAATACGGCTCCTCCCGCCCGTTTCCGCCGGTCCCTGTCGCGGCTGGACCTGACCATGATCGGCTTCGGCTCGATCTTCGGGTCCGGCTGGCTGTTCGCGGCGGCCCATGTTTCGGCGATTGCCGGACCCGCCAGCCTGATCTCCTGGGTGATCGCCGGGCTGGCGGTGCTGCTGCTGGGCTTCGTCTATTGCGAGCTGGGTGCGGCACTTCCGCTCGCCGGCGGCGTGGTTCGTTATCCGGAATGGTCGCACGGCAAGCTGACCGGGTTCCTGATGGGGCTGGTGACGACGATCGCGTTCTCCAGCCTGATCTCGATCGAGATCGTCGCGGCGCGGCAATATGCAGGCGCCTGGATACCGGGGCTGACGCGCGATGCCGTCGGCGACCCGACGCTTGCCGGCTGGTTGCTGCAGCTCGTCGTGCTGGGCGCGCTGTTCCTGGTCAACCGCGCGGGGATCGGCACCTTCGCGCTGGTGAACAATGTCGTCACCCTGTTCAAGTTCTGCGTGCCGGCATTGGTGGCCGTTGTGCTGCTCGCGCATCTGCATCCGTCCAATTTCTCCGCACATGGATTCGCGCCTGGCGGCAGCATCGGCGTCGAGGCCGCCATCTCTACCGGCGGTATCATCTTCGCCTATCTGGGACTGACGCCGATCGTTTCCGTGGCAAGTGAGGCGCGCGATCCCCAGCGCACCATCCCGTTCGCCCTGATCGCGTCGGTGCTGTTGTCGATGCTGGTTTATGTGCTGCTGCAGGCGGCCTTCGTCGGCAGCGTGCCCAATAGCCTGATCGCCGGCGGCTGGGCCGGGCTGGATGCCAAGCTGTCGCTGCCGTACCACGATATCGCGGTGGCACTCGGTCTCGTCTGGCTCGGTACTCTCGTGGTGGCGGATGCGATCCTGTCGCCCAGCGGCACCGCCAATGTCTACATGAGCGCCACGCCGCGGATCCTCTATGCCTGGTCGAAAAGTGGAACGTTCTTCGGCCGTTTTGCCAGGGTGGATGCGTCGAGCGGCGTACCGGGTCCGGCGCTTTGGCTGACCTTCGCGCTGGCGGCGTTCTGGACGCTGCCGTTTCCATCCTGGCAGGCGCTGATCGGCGTGGTCTCGTCGGCACTGATGATGAGCTACGCGCTGGCACCGATATCGGCGGCGGCGTTGCGGCGCACCGCGCCCGGACTGCACCGGCCGTTCCGGGTGCGTGGTTTCTCCGTGCTGGCCCCCGCCTCGTTCGTGATCGCGTCGCTGATCGTGTTCTGGACCGGCTGGACCGTGCTGTCCTGGCTGCTGGCGATCCAGTTGCTGGCCTGCATCGGCTTTGCCGGCTGGAGACGGTCACGCAACCAACCGACCGGACTGCGCAGTGCAGCCTGGCTGCTGGTGTGGCTGGCCGGGCTGATGCTGCTGTCCAGGCTCGGCAGTTTCGGAGGCAGCCTGCTTATCCCGCATCCGGCCGACGATGTGGTGGTCGCAGTGTTTTCCCTGCTGATCTACGTGTGGGGTGCACGCAGCGGCATCGCCAATCCGACGCTTCCAGTCGATGACGACGCATGATGCGTGAGGTGTGGTCCCTGCCGCTCCGCGACGCGCTGGAACGGATTGTGCCGTGGCCGGACCCGGCGCCGCCGATCGGGCCGGACGAGTACGCGGCTCGTCGGGATCGCGCGCAGGCATTGCTGGCCGCGGCCGGGCTCGATGCGCTGCTGGTCGGAGCGGGCGCGTCGTTGCGCTATTTCACCGGCCTGGACTGGATGCCGTCGGAGCGGCTGGTGGCGATGCTGCTGCCGCGCGAAGGGGCTGCGTTCCTGATCTGCCCGGCCTTCGAACTCGGTTCGCTGACCCGCTCCATGACGGTGCCGATGGACGTCCGGTGCTGGGAAGAGGACGAGGACCCGGCCGGGCTGGCCGCATCCGCGATCCCGCATCGCGGCCGGCTGGCGCTGGACCCGGAATTGCCGTTCCGGGTTGCCGAGGCGTTGCGGCGACTTGGCCTGGACCTGTCGGACGCCGATGTGGTGATCGGTGGCTGCCGCCGGATCAAGTCCGTGACCGAACTGGCCCTGATGCAGCAGGCGATGTCGATGACGCTGGAGGTGCAGCAGATCACCGCCGGAATCCTACGTCCCGGCATGACCGCCAGCCTGGTGCGCCGTTTCGTCGATGCCGCGCACCGGGCGCTCGGAGCGCCCGACGGGTCGAGCTTCTGTGCGGTCCAGTTCGGGCAGGCCACTGCCTATCCGCATGGCGTGCCGGGCGAGCAGGTGCTGGGTGAGCGGGATCTCGTCCTGGTCGATACCGGCTGCATCCTGCACGGCTATCACTCGGACATCACGCGCACCTATGCGTTCGGCGTCCCGGACCCGGAACAGGCACGGATCTGGGCGATCGAGCGGGAGGCGCAGGATGCCGCATTCGATGCAGTGCGCCCGGGCATGTCGTGTGCGTCGGTGGATCGCGCCGCGCGGGACGTGCTGGAACGATACGGGCTGGGACCGGATCATCGTCTTCCGGGTCTGCCGCATCGGACCGGCCATGGCATCGGCCTGTCGATCCACGAACCGGCCTATCTGGTGCGCGGCGACAACACGACGCTCATGCCCGGCATGTGTTTCTCCATCGAGCCGATGATCGTCGTGCCGGACCGGTTCGGCGTCCGCCTCGAGGACCATGTCGTCGTAACCGAGACCGGCGCACGGTGGTTCACCCTGCCGGCGCGGTCGATCGAAAGCCCGTTTGCATGAAGCATGTGAGCATGTCGCGCCGTGCGTTGTTGCTGGGCGCGTCGGGAACGATGCTGGCCGGTGCGGCCGGCGGCCGGGCCGTTGCCGGCGCAGCGTTGGGCGCGGTCCCGGTACCGATGCAGTCGGTGCGCCTGTCGCCGTCCGTCTATCGCGATGCGATGGAGGCCAACACCGCCTACCTGATGCGGCTGGAGCCGGACCGGCTGCTGCACAACTACCGCGAGCAGGCCGGCCTGACGCCGAAAGCCCCTGTCTACGGCGGCTGGGAATCCGATACTATCGCCGGACATACGCTCGGCCATTACCTGAGCGCATTGTCGTTGCTGCATGCCCAGACCGGCGATCCGGAGGCACGTCGTCGCGTCGACGGCATCGTTGCGGAACTGGTGCTGTGCCAGAACCAGGGTACGGACGGTTTCGTCTGCGGCTTCACCCGCAAACGCGATGGCCGGATCGAACCCGGACGTGCGGCATTCGACGAGATCGCGGCAGGACATATCCATTCCACCGGCTTCGATCTGAACGGCGCGTGGTCGCCGCTCTACAATTGGCATAAGTTGTTTGCCGGTCTGCTGGATGCGCACCTTTATTGCGACAACGCGGAGGCGCTCGGTGTCTGTACCGGTCTTGCCGGTTACCTCGGCGGCGTTTTCGACCGTCTCGACCAGACGCAGATGCAGGAGGTCCTCGCCTGTGAATATGGCGGGCTGAACGAAAGCCTGGGCGAGTTGTCGGTTCGTACCGGACACCGGCGCTGGCTTCTGCTCGCGCAGCGGATCTATGACGGCCGCACGCTCGATCCGCTGGCGCGCGGCGAGGATAATCTTGCCAACCTGCATGCGAATACGCAGATCCCGAAGGCGATCGGGCTCGCGCGGCTGCATGAAATCACCGGACGCGCCGATTACGCGATCGCGAGCCGGACCTTCTGGACCGCCGTGACCGAGCACCATAGCTACGTGATCGGCGGCAATGGCGACCGGGAGTATTTCACCACGGCCGACAGCGTCGCCGGCCACGTTACCGAGCAGACGTGCGAGACCTGTGCCAGCTACAACATGCTCAAGCTGACGCGGCAGATCTATGGCCGTGCGCCGCACGCGAGCATGTTCGATTTCTACGAACGCACCCATCTCAACCATATCCTGGCGCAACAGAATCCGCGCACCGGCATGTTCGCCTACATGACGCCGCTGGCATCAGGCACCGCGCGGACCTACTCGACTCCGTTCGACGATTTCTGGTGCTGTGTCGGCACCGGGATGGAAAGCCATGCCAAGCACGGCGATTCGATCTACTGGCATTCCGGGCCGGATACCGTGCTGGTCAACCTGTTCATCCCGTCGACATTGGACTGGAACGGGATCGGCCTTGTGCTGGACACCGATTATCCGAAATCCGGCGCGATCGTGTTGCGTGTGGTCGGCACGCCTGACCGGCCCTGGACGTTGCGCATGCGTGTACCCGGCTGGTCGACCCGCAGCGACGCGCAGTTGAACGGCATCGACCTTGCGGCGACCCCCGATGCGGATGGGTATCTGTCGCTGCACCGGCACTGGATCGAGGGCGACCGGCTGACGCTGTCGCTCGACATGAGCCTGCGTCTGGAACGGCCGGCAGGGGCGGCGCAACTGGTGTCGGTGTTGCGTGGACCGGCGGTCCTGGCAGCCGACCTGGGCCCTGCATCCGCTCCGTTCACCGGAGTCGCACCGGCACTGGTCGGCGATGCCGTGCTGAACCGGTTGCAGCCCGAAGGAGATGGATACCGAACCATCGGCACCGGGCGCCCGAACGATTTTCTCCTGACCGCTTTCGCCCAGCAGCATGAGCGACGGAGCGCTGTCTACCTGCCGGTGTTCACCGAGGCCGATTGGGTGACCGAACAGGCCCGGTTTCGCGCCGAGGAAGTGCAGGCCCGTGCGCTCGCATTGCGCTCCACCGACGTCCTGCATCCAGGCGAGATGCAGTCCGAGCACGATCATGCGCTCGAGTCGAACATCTCCTATCCGGTGATCTATCGCGGCCGCGACGGGCGGGACGCACGCGCCGGAGGCTTCTTTTCGTTCCGGCTGCGCATCCGGCCTGGTCCGTTGGAGCTGCGCGCGACGTATTGGGGCGAGGAACGCGACCACCGGTTCCGCATTCTGGTCGAAGGCGTACCGATCGCGGTGGAATGGCTCGACGCCAGCCATCCCGGCCGATTCTTCGATCGCTTCTATTCGATACCAGCTGCACTCAGCACCGGCCGGAGCAGCATCCTGGTCCGGTTCGAGCCCCTGCCGGACAAATCCGCCGGTCCTGTGTTCGGAGTCTCCTGCCTCACTCCGAAAACCGAAAGCCCATAATCTGCAACGATTGAATGCATATGCTCGGCAGTATTGCCTTCATCACGTGCAATTCTTTGAAGACACTATCCGTATCGATGCGGAAAAGACGCATTCTATATTTTTGCGAACTGAAAGTGACATCTTCTCTTTACGTATTCCGTATACGATAGCCTAATGGTGCCAATGATGTCCGAGGCAAGCATCTGACCGGGTGTACGTGCCGCGCCGACAGAACGACAATCAAAGGCAGTCATGATGATCGGTCGCAGCACCAGGCTATTGTTTATCTCTTCCGCGTGCCTTGGTGCGTTTTCAGCGGCGTCCATGCCTCTGCGCGCGCAGACGAGTTCCACTCCAGGCGCCGCCGTATCGCCAACGAGTGCAGCCAGCGGAGCCGGTGCGGCCGATGCGGGAGCCAGTGAGCAGATCCTGGTGACTGGGTCGAGTCTTCGCACGACGAACTCGACCAGTCCCAATCCCGTCACCATCGTTACGGCCAAGGACATTCAGAAAACCACGGCCGTCACCATCTCCGACTATCTGTCGCGCCTGCCGTCGATCGGCTCCAGCAGCGTCGGCAACACGACCACGAACGGCGGTGACGGCCTGTCGTGCGCGGACATCCGCAACCTGGGTTCGGCTCGCACGCTGATCCTGATCGACGGCAAGCGCGAAGTACAGACCGGCGGCTTCGGATTCTCCTGTGTCGACATCAACTCGATCCCGGTCTCGATGGTCGACAGCATCGAGATCCTGAAGGATGGCGGCTCGGCGCTCTATGGTGCCGACGCGGTCGCCGGCGTCATCAACATCAAGCTGAAGCACGATTATGCAGGTACCAACTTCTATGTGAAGGGCGGCCTGACGGATGCGGGCGATGCAAGGAGCGCCTTGATCAGCGGCGTCCATGGCTTCGACTTCGACCATGGCCGCGGCAACGTCACACTCGGCGGTCAATACATGACGCAGGGGCCGGTCTATCAGGCCGACCGGTCCTGGGCAGGTCCCGTGCAGGTCAGCAACCCGGCCAGCGGCACGCCGCTTTACGGTTCGGGCGTTCCCGAAGCGTCGCGCTTCTTCGTCGGCGATCAGGATCTGTTCAGCAAGAACGGCACCGTCTCGAACTTCGCCAATTCCGACCGCTACGATTACTCGAAGGATCAGCAGCTTACCAACTACGTGCAGACCGGATCGTTCAACGGCAATGCCCATTATCAGATCAACGATCATTTCAATCTGTACACGCGCGCGCTCTACACTCACAAATCAACTGCCGAGCAGCTGGCACCCAGTCCGGTAACCGGAAGCTCGTATCCCTCGACCCTGCCCACCTCGTTCGTCTTTCCCGTCGGCAATCCATACAATCCATTCGGGCAGGATGCGGACATCTATCGCCGGTTCGTGGAGTTCGGTGATCGTGGATACTCGCAGGGCACCGACACTTACCAGATCAACGGAGGCATGAACGGCACCATCGTCGGCAACTGGTCCTACGACGTGTCGGGCGCATACGGAAAATCCACCTCGACGATCAATACGTCCGGCAGCACCAACTACCGCAAGCTGGAGCAGGAGCTCGGCGCGCGACAGGTCGATCCGTCCGATCCGAACAGCGCCGTCGTCTATGACCCCTCCTACTGCACGAACAGCCCGGGCTGCGTGCTGGTCAATCCACTCGGCAAGTGGCCGACAAGTGCAGTCGATTATGCGCGCTTCACCCAGCACGACCGGTCCGCGTATCAGCTTCGCGACTTTAACCTGCGTGTCAAGAACGACGATCTGGTCCGGCTGCCATGGCGCGGCGGCGGCGACGTGGGCATTAGCTTCGGCGCCGAACATCGCGGCGAGTCCGGCTCCTACCAGGTCGATCCGATCGTAGGCTCGGGCGACAGCGGCGGCGGCGTCGCGTCCGATCCGACCACCGGTGCCTTCAACGCGACCGAGGCTTTCGTCGAAGGCAATTTCCCGCTGCTGCACGACATGCCTCTTGCCCGCGACCTGTCGATCGACCTGCAGGGCCGCTTTTCCCACTACAACACGTTCGGGAACACGAAGAACTGGAAGGCCAGCATCAACTGGGCCCCGGTTCGCGACGTCCGCTTCCGTGGCACCATGAGCACGGGTTTCCGGCAGCCGAACGTCAACGAATTATTTGGTGCTCAGAACGTTTCCTACAATTCCGCCAATGACCCGTGCATCCAGGCCGGCACCTACGGCGCGAAATCGGCTGCCGTGGTCGGCAAATGCAACAGCCAGGGCATCAATCCGGCGACCTTCCAGGCGGCCAACTCCGGCCAGGTGCCGACGACGGCTGGCGGCAATCCGAGTTTGCAGCCGGAAACCTCGCGCACCTATACGTTCGGCACGGTGCTGACGCCGCGCTGGACGCCGCATCTGACCGCCTCGATCGATTACTGGCATACGTCGATCGAGAACCTGATCAGCAGCGTCTCGACCCAGTACATCCTGGACCAGTGCTACACCGGTGCGAATCCGACCTATTGCAGCGCAATCTCGCGCAACGGCCTCGACCAGCTTTCGTCGGTGAAATCACTGGCAGCCAATCTCGGCGGCCTCAGGACCAACGGCATCGACTTCAACCTCGACTACATGGTGCGTCTCGGACGTCATGACACGCTGACACTGTCCAACCAGTATCAGCAGCTGATCGGCTACGTGATGCAGAACGTCGCCGGCGGGACCTGGAACAACTATGCGGGGCGCCTGGTCTACACCAATGGCGGAAACTATCCGTACGCGATCCCCCGGGTGCGTGACTATGTGAGCGGCACCTGGACTCATGGCCACTTCAGCGCCACCTACATGATGCGCTACATCGGCGGCATGGTTCTGAACAACGGCTCGTCGGACCTGGTCAAGGGCCAGAACGGCAAATATCAGGTGGCCGGAATTTACTATCATGACCTGGCACTCGGCTACACGATCGGCCGCTGGGCTCTGCAGGCCAACGTCAACAACCTGTTCGACAAGAACGCGCCCTTCGTACCCGACGCGGGCTTCAACACCGGAGCCGGGATCTACGACGTGGTCGGCCGGACGATCTTCATGTCGGCGGGGGTCAGCTTCTGATGCCGCTTCGGCTCGGCGCCAGGGCGGCGCTTGTCTTTGCGCTGCTGAGTGGCACGGCGATGGCCGCCGACCCGATGCCGCGGATCGTTCACCAGGGCGGCCGCTTCGAGCTTCAGGTCGATGGTCAGCCCTACTTCGTGCTCGCTGGCCAGATGCATAACTCCAGTGCGTGGCCCAGCCGGATGCCGGCGGTGTGGGACGCGCTGTCGGCACTTGATGCCAACACGCTCGAAGCGCCGGTCTATTGGGAAACGATGGAGCCGGCACCTGGGCAGTTCGACTTTTCCGGGGTCGACATGCTGCTGGACCAGGCGCGCGCGCATCATGTGCGTCTGGTGCTGCTATGGTTCGGCACCTGGAAGAACGGCGGCATGCATTATGCGCCGGAGTGGGTACGGCGCGACACCGTAAAGTATTCGCGTCTGCTGACCGCGGAAGGTCAACCGGTCGATGGCCTTTCGCCGTTCGGCACTGAGACCCTGGCGCGGGACAGCCAAGCCTTCGCTGCGCTGATGTCGCATCTGAAGCAGGCGGATGCGCTGCGCCACACCGTGATCATGGTGCAGGTCGAGAACGAATCCGGCTTGTTCGGCATGGTCCGCGATCATGGCGCAGCGGCGGATGCGGCCTTCGCCGGGGCGGTTCCGGAGGCCGTGCTGCGCGCGACCGGGCGGCAGGGCGGCAACTGGCGCGCTGCATTCGGCTCGGATGCCGAAGAGGCGTTCAGCGCCTATGCCGTGTCTCACTACGTGAACGCGGTCGCCGAAGCGGGAAAGGCGGTCTATCCGCTGCCGCTCTACAGCAATGCCTGGATGCGCTATCGCGGGCTGACCCAGCCCGGTACCGAGTATCCGAGCGGCGGTCCGAGCTGGACCATGCTGCCGATCTGGAAGCAGGAAACACCGGCGCTCGATGCGATCGGGTCCGACGTCTACACCGATACCTTCGCCGAATTCCGCAAAGGAGTTCTCCCGTATGGCCGTGCCGACAACCCGCCATGGGTCTCGGAAAGCGGCTTTACCGCGCCGACGTCGCGCTGGGTGTTCGACGTGCTGGCACGTGGCGGCATCGGCTGCTCCCAGTTCGGCATCGACGGCGAGGCGGACGAACCTGGTCGAGCAGCGGCCCTGCAGGCGCATGGCGACAACAACCGCCTGCTGGCACCGGTTGCCTCTACCCTTGCCGCCGCCGCGTACGAGGGGCGGATCGCCGCGTTCGTGCAGGAGCCGGCTGCGATGTCCCCCCAGCAGACACTCGGCACCTGGACCGTGACGGCATCCTTCGGCGCCGTCTGGGGTCATCCGAGTCCGACGACGGCGCCGCAAACCGGGACGCCGCTCGGGCGGGCGCTGGTGGTCCGGCTGGACCCGACGCATTTCCTGGTGCTCGGAATGGGCGCGCGGGTCGAGTTCGCCTCGACCCTCCACGATGGCGGCGTGCATGAAATGCGGCGTGTCGAGGAGGGCCGGATGACCCCGGCCGGCTGGACCACGACGCGGATTCTCAACGGCGACGAAACCGATTATGGCCTCGACCTGCCGGTGCATGGCGACATGCTGCGTGTCGAAGTCACCCCATGACCCTGTTGCTGCCGGAGTGCGTGACCGCATGATTCCTTTCCTCCACATGCGGTTACACGATCGATCCGGATCGCAGCACCCTCGGTTGCGCGTTCTGGGGCTGCGCGCCCTGATGCTCGCGGGAGGGGTCGCATTGTCGCCGCTGGCCGTGCAGGGCGGCCTGGCCGCGACAACCGGTAACACGACTGCCTTGTCGCGCATCATCGTCGACTACGATGCCTACTCCGACACGCTCGATCCGATCACCGCCGGGCAGCGCGGCGACCGAGCCGCTTCTATCTTGTGGCCCGACGACTCGCCGGCGGCGGTGACACGGCATCACGCCACGTTGCAGGCGCTGCAGAACCGATTGCATGCGATCCCGCGCGCGTCGCTGACCGGGGAGGCGGCACTCAACGACGATCTGCTGTCCTGGCAGATGGCGCTCGATCTCGACGGGCACCGGTTCGACGAGGAGCGTATGCCGTTCACCGCCGACGAGGGCTTCTTCCAGACCCCGAACTATGCGTCCGACAGCACGATCATCCGCGACGAGGCCGATGCCGAGGCATGGCTCGAGCGCCTGCGTCGCTTGCCGGCCTACGACGACATCGAGATCGCCAACATGCAGCGCGGCATCCGGACCGGCTTCGTGCAACCCCATCTGATCGCCGCCAAGATCGCCGCGGTGACTGCGGCACAGGCGGCGCTGCCTGCCGAGCAGAGCCCGTTGCTCAAGCCGTTCGCGGCACTGCCATCGTCGTTTTCCGCCGAACGGCAGCAGACGTTGCGGCAGGAGGCGCTCGATATCGTTCGCACTCGAATCAAGCCGATGGAGCGGAAGGTCGCGGACTTCTTCCAGAACAGCTACGTGCCGGCCAGCCGCGCCACCCTCGGGGCGTCCAGCCTGCCGGACGGGCGCGCGTACTACGCGTATCGGGTGCGTCACGAGACCACCACCGACATGACGCCGGACCAGGTGTTCGCACTCGGACAATCCGAGATCGCGCGCATCCGCACGGCGATGAACGCGCAGATCGCCCAGACCGGCTTCAAGGGCGACTTCAAGGCGTTCCAGGAGCATCTCCGCACCGATCCGGAATTCTACGTCACCACCCGCACGGCATTGCTGGAAAAGGCGAGCCGTCTGGCCAAGCGCGTCGACGATCAGTTGCCGCGCTTTATCGGCAAGCTGCCGCGCCTGACCTACGGCGTGCGCCAGGTGCCGGAGGCGATCGAGGAGAACTACACCACCGGCCGCTACAATCCGGGCAGTCCGGAGCAGGGCATCGCCGGGGGGCTGATGATCAACACCTCGCATCTGGATCAACGGCCACTGTTCGAGCTGCCGACGCTGGTCGCGCATGAGGGGGTGCCCGGGCACCATATCCAGATCGCGCTGGCGCAGGAGATGACCGACCTGCCGACGTTCCGCCGCAACTCCGACATCACCGCCTATGTCGAGGGCTGGGCGCTCTACTCCGAGCAGATGGTGTCCGAGATGGGACTGTACGATACGCCGTATATCCGGTTCGGCATGCTCTCGATGGAGATGTGGCGTGCCTGTCGCCTGGTCATGGATGTCGGCATCCATTGGAAGGGCTGGACGCGCGATCAGGCGATGGCGTGCCTGCGCGACAACACGGCACTCGCCGACAAGAACATGCAGAACGAGACCGACCGCTACATCGCCTGGCCGGGACAGGCGCTCGGCTACAAGATCGGCGAGCTGCGGATCATGGCGTTGCGCCACCGTGCGGAAGCGGCGCTGGGCAACCGGTTCGATATCCGCCGTTTCCACGATGTGGTGCTGGACGAGGGAGCGATGCCGCTTTCCCTGCTGGAGCAGCGGGTCGATGTCTGGATACATGCGCAACAGCAGGGCGTGCCGGCAACGGCTGCGCACTGACGATGAAGCGACGCAGCTTCCTGGTCGGAGGCGCCGCCGGTTCGTCTCTCGGCGTGCTGGCGGCACGGGCGACGCCAGGGTCCGGCACGGCTTCGGCAGGGTGGCGCGCGTTCGCAGCCGATGCCGTGGCGGGCCTGGAACCGTTGGCGCAGTTCCAGGCGAAGGGCGGGCTCTGGACCGTCTACGAGCGGCGGGACGGGCAGGTGGGCACCCTGTGGTTCGTGTCTCCCGACCGGCGCATGCTCGGCCTGCCGCGCCGGCTCGAAGCGTGCGGTGCCGGTGACACGCCGTTTTATGCCGGGCTTGATTTCAAAACAGTCGCGCTGTCCGGGCCGGACCTGCTGGCCGACCATCTGCTGGCGCACGGCGACGATCCGGACCCGGAGGCGGTCAGGCTGATCGCGCCGCCGGTCGCCAGCCGGCCTGTTGCCGCGGACCAAGGCGCGCGCCTGTTATGGACGTTCTTTCTCGGCACTCGGCAGGGCAGCGACACCATGCCGGTGACTCCCGCCGGCAGCACCCGCAACTGGCACGTCAATCAGGCTGTGCCGGGACTGACCAACGATGCGTCGATGGTCGCGCGGCGCCTGGAAGGGCTGCTGGATGGCTGGATGCCGGCGCTGGTGAAGGTGCTGCCGATCGATGCGCACCGGTTCTGGGAGGTGATGCTGTTCGCCGATGTGCGCACGAATGGTCCGCCGGTCACGCCCACCTTCCAGCGCGTGTGCCTGATCGAGAACGGCGCCGTCACCGAGACCCGGTTCTTCGGCAGCTATCCGGCATTCGGGCCGCCCGACGACCCGATCGCCGGACCCCCGACCGCTTCCGTGTTCTATGCGGCGCTGCTGGCCTTCGTGCTGTCGTGGCAGGCCGATCTGGCGGGCGGCACGGCGTGCACGCTGCCGGATCCCAGTTGGTCGGACATGGCCCGGCACGCATTCGCCAGGGAGCTGATGACGCGGCCGGGCGGGGTCTACCCGCGCTATGGCGCGGTCGATCGGGATTACGCCGGCTCGGAATACGATGGCTTCCAGGACACCTTCACCAGCTCCCTGCTCGCGAACCTCGAATGGGGCCGTTTCGGGCAGGCCCACGACGTGCTGGTCGAGTACCTGTCCGACTTCGTGCTCGATAACGGACTGGTGCGGATGCGCGGCACCGAGATCGGGCAGACCGGCCTCGGCCTTTCGCTGATCGCGCGCTACGGCCTGCTGACCGGCGACATGCAGACGCTGCGCCGGTTTCGTGTGCGTCTGGCCGCAATGGCCGGCATGCTGGCGACATTGCACGAGCGCAGCCTGGCGCTGCCGGGGTCCGATCCCGGCTACGGGTTGCTGGCTGGATGGAGCGAGAGCGATTCCTGCCTGTTCGCGGATCCGTCGGTGTGGTGGAAGCCGTATTTCGGCAACAGCGCCCTTGCCGCGCGCGGCCTTGCCGATCTGGGTGCGCTGTGGCCGCGGATCGATCCGTCCGGCGCCGCGACCGGAGCGGCCTGGGTGTCGCGCTCGGCTGCACTGGTCCGGCAGCTCGATACGACGCTGCGCCGGTCGGTCCGTCACGATCTGGACCCGCCTTACGTGCCGATCCTGCCGGGCCGTTCGGAAACGTTCCGTGAGTCGCTGACCCGGCATACCCCGAGCGAGCAGCAATGGCCGCACCGGGTCTATGCCGAGCTGCTGCAAGCCGGAGTCCTGGCGCCGGACCTGGAGAACCTGGTCATCGACGCCATGCGTGGCCACGGAGCGACCTCGGTCGGCGTGGTGGCGAATATCGGGCCGCCGGATGCGCAGTCGCGCGATCTGC
Source organism: Janthinobacterium lividum (assembly GCA_050954785.1). Classification (GTDB taxonomy): domain Bacteria; phylum Pseudomonadota; class Alphaproteobacteria; order Acetobacterales; family Acetobacteraceae; genus Lichenicola. The sequence continues at coordinate 21,822 of JBPBQO010000076.1, forward strand.
TCGGGTTCATCTCCTACGGTTATGCAAGCGCGCTTCTGCGTCAGGACCGCATCCCCGAATACCTGCTGTTCCTGTATGCGCACCGTCATCATCTGCATACGCCGGGGAGCTGGACCTCGGCCGAAGTCGCCGGGCTGAAGGGAGAGCTGCCGCTGTTCTGCATGCCGGCGCAGCTCACCATCCCGATCCTGCTGCGCTGGATGCTGGTCTGCGAGGACGAGACCGAGGAGGTGCTCCATCTGGGTCGTGCCCTGCCGCGGGACTGGGCGATGTCGCCGGCCGGGGTCTCGATCGTCGGTGCCGCGACCCGCTGGGGCTCGGTGAACTTCACGCTGCGCACTGATCCGGTGAGCCACCTGATGACGGCGGACATCCTGATGCCGCCGAACGCACGCTGTGGCGTCCGCCTGGTGCTGCGGCACGACAAGGCATTCGGGATGCGTGCGCTGGATGTCGTCGGAGCCGTTGCGACGCCGGTCGTCACGGCACCCGGAGCGACCAGGGACGGAAGCGTCATCATGCTGCGCGGACAACCCGGCAATTCCGGCCACATCAGTGTCTCGGCGCGATTGTATCGTCTCTAGAGCTTTTTCCGATCGAAGCAGATCGGAAGAAACCTCTAGGTCTTTGTTTTGGCGAACATCTTTATCCGATCGAGAAAGCAAGACGATCGGATGATGCTCTAGATCGGCGGTGCACCATTCGTCGCAGCCGGATGGTGCGTCGGGCGTTCGGATCGGGCATCAGCCGTGCCTCGTTCAGGATTAACGTCCGGCTGCTCCTGCTCTAAACGATTTCCATGTCCTGTGATCCTGCTCAGCCGGCGGACGTTCGCCGTACCGTGCCGATTGTCGCCCTGATCGTCGCAATCTCCGCCTTCATGCAGAATCTGGACGGCGCGATCATCAACACATCCCTGCCGCAGATGGCGCGGTCGTTCGGCGTCACCCCGGTCGACCTCTCGTTCGGCATCACCGCCTACATGCTGGCGTCGGCGGCGATCTCGCCGTTGGCGCATTGGCTGTCGCAGCGATTCGGGTCGCGTACCGTGCTGGTCGGTTCGGTGCTGACCTTCACCGGCGCATCCCTCTGGTGCGGGCTGGCGCACAGCCTGCCGATGTTCGTGGCGGCCCGCGTGGCACAGGGGGTCGGTGGAGCGCTGATGATCCCGATCGGCCTGGCCGTGGTCATGCGCCACACACCGGCATCGGAGATGATGCGGATCACCGCCTATACGGTCTGGCCGGCGTTGCTGGCGCCGGTCATCGGACCGGTCCTGGGCGGCTTCATCACCCAGGCCGTCAGTTGGCGCTGGAATTTCTGGCTCAATCTGCCGCTCGGCCTGGCCGGGGCACTGGCGATGCTGCGGTTCGTACCGCAGGAGCGTGACGACGACAGGCCGCGGTTGGACATGGGCGGCTTCGCGCTCTGTGCGCTCGGACTGACCTGCCTGCTGGCAGGATTCCAGCGCTCCTCGACCAGCGGCGTGGAGCGCGAGGTCGCCTTCGGCCTGATCCTGGTCGGGCTCGTCGCCGGCTGGGCGGCCGTGCGCCATCTTCGCCGGCATGCGTCACCGCTGCTGTCGCTGGTGTCGCTGTCTCGCCGCAGCGTGACCTATGCCTCGCTCTATCCTGGCGGCCTGTTTCGTGCCGTGTTTTCCACAGCCCCCTTGCTGTTGCCGCTCCTGTTCCAGCTCGGCTTCGGCTTGTCCCCGGTCGCCGCAGGCGGATGGGTGCTGGTCTATTTCTGCGGCAACATCGGCATCAAACCCGCCACGAGTATCATCCTGCGCCGCTTCGGCTTCCGCAACGTGATGCTGGTCGATGGCGTGCTGGTCACTCTGTCGCTGCTCGCATTGGGACTCGTTACGCCCGGGACGCCGAAAATCCTGCTGGTCCTGCTGTTGCTGTTCGCGGGCGCTGCACGGTCCATGCAGCTGACCAGCGTCACGACGCTCGCCTTCGCCGACATTCCCGGCCCGGAGCGCAGTGCTGCCTCGAACCTGCTGTCGATGCTGCAGCAGGCCTTCTCGGCAGCGGGCGTGGCCATTGCCGCATTCAGCCTGTCGCTGTTTCAGTCGGTGTTCCACAGCAAAGTCGTGATGCTGCCGGAACTGCACGCCGCGTTTCTCCTGACCGCGGCGATCTGTGTGGTCGCGACCGTAGGTCTCGTCGGCATGCCGCGCGATCTCGGGCGTGAGGTGAGTGGTCACCGGGTTCGCCTTTGAGAAGGACGGACCCGATGATGGGCAAGCGGAAGAGATATGCGGCGGATTTGGAGGCGAAGGTTGCTCTTGAGGCGTTGCGCGGCGACCTGACGACGGCACAACTGGCGACGAAGCACGGCGTGCACCAGACGATGGTCGGCGAATGGAAGCGCCAGGCGGTAGACGGTCTGGCTGGTGTATTTTTCGGACAAGTCTGCGGCTCAGGAAACGGCTAAAGCGTCGGAAGCGGACGTAGAGAAGCTGCACGCAAAGATTGGTCAGCTTCCGGTGGAACGGGATTTTTTTGCGAAGGCCTCCGGTCGATGAGCGTCGAGCGGAGGCGGCAGATGATCGAGCCCGGGCATCCGAACCTTTCGGTGGTGCATCAGTGCGAGCTGATATCGATCAACCGTTCCGGGTGGTATTATCAGCCGAGCGGGGAGACGCTGCTGAACCTGGAGCTGATGCGGTTGATCGACGCGCAGTTCCTGGAGACGCCCTGGTATGGGTCGCGTCAGATGGCCCGAATGGGACTGGCGCCGATCTACCAGCGGCCGCGGTGAGCACCAGATCCACCCCTATCTGCTGCGAAACCTGGTGATTGATCGCCCAAACCGGGTCTGGCGTGCCGACATCACGTATATTCCGATGCGACGTGGTTTTCTGTATCTGGTTGCCGTGATGGACTGGGCCACACGCAAGGTGCTGTCCTGGCGGGTATCGAACACGATGAACATGGAATTCTGCATCACGGCGCTGGAAGATGCGCTGGCGCGGTTCGGTTGGCCAATCCACGTCGCCGCAGTTCACGGGCGTATTGCGCACGGCGGACATACAAGTCTCGATGGATGGAAGAGGGCGTTGGACGGATACTGTATTTATCGAGCGTCTCTGGCGCAGCTTGAAGTATGAATGTGTGTATCTGCACGCATTCGAGACCGGTTCGGAGCTGCGCGCCGGCCATACGCCTGACGAGGCATATTGGCCTTCCGGCGTGGAGAAGTTGGCGGCCTGACAACAATCAGAACCAAGCTTAGTCGAGCCGTCAAATTGTCCGACGACAGGGGACCACCTCATCAGAGCTTAGTCCGGAGGGGAATCCTGAAGAGAGTCAGTTTCATCGCGGGTTGGTATCAGTCCTTCAACGTTGCGAATGCCGTTCCTCATGGGCAGCACTGGGAACCCAATCCACTTGCGACATTGATCGCAACCGAAACCAAAACCTATCTGGGCGTCAGGACCGCTCGCGTGCGAGCCAGCGGTACTGACGTCCTGCTGCAGCCGCAGGCATTCTCGACCGTGGCGCTTGTTATCCACGAACTTTAACCGACGCGGTCAAATATGGAGGGCTGTCCGATATGGACGGGCAGGTGACCATCGAATGGCGCCTCGATATCTCCGGCAACATTAACCTCGACTGAAACGAAGCCGGCGGCCCATCGGTTTAACCGCCCATGCGGCGTGGCTTTAGCACGACGATCATCGAATGCTCGATTCCGCATGAACTCGGTGGGGAAACCGCACTCGACTACGCGGCGGTGGGGGTAAAGGCACAGTTCAACGTGCCTTCACGTCATGTGGTTGTCGGCGACGGACCCGGCGTGACCGAGGAAGAGCTTCCGCTGGCGGTTTCGGTCATATCGTCGACCACACGCCTGTCCGGTACCGTGCTGCTGGTCGAAGATAATATAATCATCGCCTTCGATGCCGAGGAAACGTTGCTTGCGCTTGGAGCCACGCGTGTCGTCATGGCAAGTAATGTCATCGAGGCACTTCAACTGATCGAAACCAAGACGCCGAGTTTCGCATTGCTCGATGTCAACCTTGGATCCGACCTGAGCTGGCCAGTCGCGACTCGACTGCGAGAATTGGGCATACGCTATGTTTTTGCGACAGGTTACAGTGGCGAGGTCGGCTGTCCGCTCGAGCATCGCTCCACGCCGGTAATCATAAAGCCCTACAGTGTGAAATCGCTTACGTTCGCGGCGAACGAGGCCTTCATGTAGTCGGTCGAAAGCTGCTCTCGATTCAGGCGAAGCCAAGCAGGCGGATCAGTCCAAGTCCCATCAGCGGCATTGCCATGTGCGGAGCTCCGGACCTGTCGCAGGCACTGCTTCCCGGCCGAGATTGTCAGTTACGCCGCGTGGCTACATCACGTTCGAAACGTCTTCGCCCGGCGGGTGTTGTCGAGACTCCGGCAGCTCCGAGCGGCCTTGCCTGGTAGATCACGAAGCGAAACTAGATAACGCCGGGTGATCGGTCGGCGCATGATCATGTCGATAACGGCAAGCCGACAGTTCGGAGAGGTTTGCTTGACACCTGATGTCTAACGCATTACGTCAGGCCTAAGATGAGATAATAACAGATTATATTGTTATCTTTCAACGTGCTTCCAGCAATGGCTCATGTGCCTCGATTGTTGGTAAAGCCTTTTTGGCGCCAGTCATCGGTTTCTGATCCGCGTTTAGCGAGCGGTTAGTGGCCTGAGCCAATTCGTTTTGCCACCACAGACAGGACCGTGTTTATCGCTGTTCGTGTCCTGCGAGCTGCGCCGCGTCATCGCTCGCTCCAGGAGAATACGATGCAACGATATGTCTGGCCGCCCCGACTTGTCATACTGATGGCAGTGATCTTGGCAGCAATCGGGTTATACCTGGGAATCGGCGGCGCATGGCTGCTGTCTATCGGTGGGTCCTTCTACTACGCGATTGCCGGCACCGCCCTGTTGATCACCGCCTTTCTGCTGATACGCGCGAGGCGTTCGGCATTGTGGCTGTATGCGGCCACCCTGTTCGGCACGATGATCTGGGCGATCTCCGAAGTCGGTCTGGATTTCTGGGCGCTGGTACCACGTGGCGACATCCTGGTGCCCTTGGGCGTCTTGCTTCTGTTTCCGTTCATCACCCGCCATCTCGCTCCTGCGGGACGTGCCGCTCCGGCCGCTCTTGGCGCCGTGGTGGCGCTGGCCGTGGTGGTTGTCGGCGTGTCCTTGAGCAAGGACTCGCATGCGATCGTCGGGTCCCTGCCGGATGCGCCGGCCGGCACGAAGCCGTCGAGCGTCGCGGAAACAGGTGCCGACTGGACTGCGTACGGCGGCACGGGTCACGGTGACCGTTATACCGGGCTTGATCAGATCACCCCGAACAACGTCAAGAACCTGACCGTTGCGTGGCAGTTCCGGACCGGCGACATGAGGGGACCGAACGATCCCAACGAGACCACCAACGAAGCCACGCCGCTCAAGATCGGCCATCTCGTCTATACCTGTTCGCCGCATCAGATCGTGTTCGCGCTGGATGCCGCCACCGGCAAACTGCGCTGGAAATACGATCCGCATATCCAGCACAATCCGACCTTCCAGCATCTGACCTGCCGTGGCGTGTCGTACCACAAGACCGAGCCGGGCGCGGTTACGGCAGATGGCAATCCTGCACCCGCCGAGTGCCCGTCACGCATCTTCCTGCCAACCAACGATGGCCGCATGATCGCCCTCAACGCCGAGGACGGCACGCCTTGCGAAAGCTTCGGCACGCATGGCCAGATTGATCTCAAGGAAGGCAGCGACGTCAAGACGCTGGGCTTCTACGAGGGCACATCGCCGCCGACGGTCACCGACAAGGTCCTCGTCATGGGAGGTTCGGTGATCGACAATTACAGCAAGCATGTTCCTTCCGGCGTCATCCGCGGCTTCGACGTCTATTCCGGCAAGCTGCTGTGGGTGTTCGATGCGGGCAATCACGATCCGAACGAGATGCCGTCCGATACGCATCATTTTACGTCAGGCTCCCCGAACTCCTGGATCGTCTCGGCCGCCGACGAGAAGCTCGGCCTGGTTTACGTGCCGCTCGGCAGTGGCTCGAACGATATCTGGGGGGGCGATCGTGGCGCCGACCGGGAACGCTACGACTCCGCCGTGGTGGCGCTCGATATCGCGACCGGCAAGCTACGCTGGTCCTTCCAGAACGTGCATCACGATCTCTGGGACATGGACATGTCGTCCCAGCCCAGCCTTATCGATGTGACCACTGCAACCGGCGTGGTTCCGGCCCTCTATGTGCCAGCCAAGACCGGCAACATCTTCGTGCTGGATCGCCGCAACGGCCAGCTCATCGTGCCGGCTCCCGAAACCCCGGTGCCGCAAGGTCCCGCGCCCGGCGATCATCTCTCCCCCACGCAGCCGTTCTCCGACCTTAGTTTCCGCCCGCGCGAAAAGCTGACCGGTGCCGACATGTGGGGCAGCACCATGTTCGACCAGCTCGCCTGCCGCGTCATGTTCCACTCGCTGCGCTACGAAGGGCCGTTCACGCCGCCATCGACCCAGGGCACCCTGGTGTTTCCCGGTGATTTCGGAATGTTCGAATGGGGCGGCATCGCGGTCGATCCGCGACGCCAGATCGCCATCGCCAATCCGATGTCGATCCCGTTCGTCTCGAAGCTGCTCCCGCGCGGCCCGAACAACCCAGCCGAGCCGAATGGTAGCCATCCGGCCGGCACCGAGACGGGCGTGCAGCCGATGTATGGTGCGCCCTTCGGTGTTCAGCTTTCCGCCTTCCTGTCGCCGCTGGGCCTGCCTTGCCTTGCGCCGCCCTGGGGGAACATGGCCGGCATCGAGCTGAAGACCAACAAGGTCGTCTGGGAGCACCGGGTCGGCACGATCCACGACAGTGCACCGGTCCCGCTGCCGTTCACCCTCGGCGTGCCAATGCTCGGCGGTCCGATCACCACGGCCGGTGGTGTCGCCTTCCTGACCTCGACGCTGGACTATTATATCCGTGCCTTCGACGTCACCGACGGTAAGCTACTCTGGCAGGACCGCCTTCCGGCCGGCGGGCAGTCCACGCCGATGAGCTACGAAGAAAATGGTCGCCAGTACGTCGTTACGGTCGATGGCGGCCACGGCTCGTTCGGCACCAAGCTCGGCGATTACGTTCGGGCTTATGCATTGCCGGATAACAAGTAGTCACTTTATTAATTTTTCTTTAGACCAGCGCAACGATTTCGTCCTAAATTCGAAGGAGCGATACTTTGAAACGATTTCGTTGTAGCTGGACTGCCGCAGTTACGGTCTCCGCCTGCTGCTTGGCTGGAATGCCTTTGGCTCGAGCACAGCAGGCAACCAGCCAAACCAATAACGGTGCCGGAATTGGACCAAGCGTCCAGCTGGCAACGCCGAGCTTTGCCGATCCCGCCACGATCCTGCCATCGACCGAGCATCTGTTCGGTGACTGGGGCGGTCAACGCACAAACCTGCTACGACATGGAATCGATGTCGGCCTGGATAACACCAACGAGTTTGCAGGCAATGTTACCGGAGGAACAAAAAGGAATTCCACCAACGCCGGGCAGAGCGGCCTGGAGGTTGACGTCGACTGGGAGAAGTTGGCCGGCTTGAAGGGCTTTTCGACGCACGTTGTCATCGTCGGTCGCTATGGTGCCAGCGCCAGCAATGGTTTTGGCGATACGTTATCGCCTGTGCAGGAAATCTACGGCTCCGGTGGTAACGTATTCGCCAAGCTGGTCTACGCCTATGGCGAGCAGCGCCTGTTCGACAGCCACCTCGACATTGCGTTCGGGCGCATGCCGGTCGGAGGCGATTTTGCTGCTTCTCCACTGAATTGCACGTTCATGAACAATATCCTGTGCGGCAACCCAAAAAGCCTGGTTGGTAATATTGCGGGATTTACCGCCTGGCCATCCTCAACCTGGGGTGTCCGGGCGCGTTACCGTCCCGTCGCACAGATTTATATCGAAGCAGGGATCTACGAGGTCAGCCGGGCGGTCTATGGCAACGAGGCCGGCTACCGATCGAACTTCACCATCAATACGGATCGTGACGCAGGTGGCGAGTTTCCTGTCGAAATCGGATGGGAGCCGCAGTTCGGCCATGACAAGCTTGGTGGCCATTACCGGCTTGGCATGGCTTGGGATACCTCGGCCTATCCAGTGTGGGGCGCCGACATCAACAACGGCGCAATCGATGTTACGAAGGAGGCGCAGAAATACCAGCGCACCAACGACCAGTTCTGGGCGTTGATGGACCAGATGGTCGTTCGTAACGGTTCCGGCTCGAATGACGGGCTTATCCTGCTTGCCGGCTACGTACATGATAACGCAGATGTACTCGCACGGTCCGATCAGGCCTATGCGGGGCTATACGACAAGGATTTCTGGCACGCCCGGCCGAGCGACATCATCGGCTTCCTCTATACTCATCAAACCATGAGCGGCCGTTTGAGCGGCGAGCAGGCGCTGGAGGCCGAACAAGGTCTCACTTTGGCGAATGGCGCGACAGGCGTGCAGCGGTTCCAGGATCTTCTCGAGCTCAATTACACGATCCATGTTAGCGATGGAGTCACGTTCGAACCGGATGTCCAATACATCTTCAAGCCAAACGCCCAGGCCAACATCCCGGACGCCGCAGTCTTCGGTTTTCGTTCACATATCAGCTTCTGACGCTCTGTTCAGATCGGTCTGCAAGGCACTGCGGCGGTCCCCGGGACCGACCGACAGCAGTAGATCGAAGATGCCTGAAACTCTTGATTGTTCGGTCATTTCCATTCTTTTAGATCTCGATCTCCCATTAAACTGCTCGAACCCATAGAAACCATTGAGCAAAGCAAATGGCACGAAGCGATACTCCGACACCGGCCGCTCTTGCTCTTCGCGATCAGATCATCGCAAAGGCGGAGCACTTGTTTCGGAGATTTGGAGCATCCAAGACGACGATCGCTGACATCGCTGGCGCGCTGGGTATGTCGCCGAGCAACATGTATAATTTCTTTCCAAATAAGAACGCCATTATTGAAGCGGTGGGGGAGCGTCTGTACGACAGGATGCGTGTGAGCGTGATGGAGATCATCGAATCCCGGCTCGATCCCTGGACAAAATTCGAGCGGACCATCCTTACAGTGCATCGCCGGCTGAGAGAACATCTGGAAAACGAGCCGGCAATAATGGGCTTGCTCATAACTGTCGAGAACAATGGATGGAACTTTGTCAAAAATTTTGAAAAGTTCCTGTTGGAAGTCTTGACCACGGCACTCTCAGTCGATTCGAAACATAAGCTTAATCTGTTTCAAGACCCGGCTCGGACTGTCCAATCGCTGCTTGACTGCGTTATTTTCGGAACGAACATCATCTTTATCTCGGGACGGGACGCTGACGAGCATGAACAAAGATTGCACATGCAACTCTTTCTCCTGAAAAAAGCCATGCGGTAATTCATTCCTTTAACGTCCCGGTAAACGCCCAATGGGGCTCCTACCAAGACTCTGGAAGTGTGACTCATGAGGTGGGTATCGAATTGGGGATGATCTGGTTCGATATGGCAAACCTGGGTGGGTGCCATGCCGATCATGCTCCGATCGCGCGGCCGCCCTTAGATAATTCGGTACTGTAAATCTTTAGCAGCTCCAAGAAGCAGGAATGAGAACTGATCACAAACGATCGACTCAGTCGAAACCGGCCAGTCGATCGTGCGCGTGTTGGCCGGTAACTTGAAGCGGTTGAGCCTGGAGCTTGGCGGAAAATCGCCCGATATCATCTTCGCTGACGCGGATCTCGATGCGGCGGGCAGATATGGCCGTCGTCGCGGCTTTCGCGAATTGCGGTCAGATCTGCACGGCCGGCAGTCGCCTGTTCCTGCAGCGGCCGATCGTCGAGCAGGTGATGGAGCATATTCTCCGGAAGATGGCGGCACTCCGGCTCGGTGATAGCCCGATCCCGCCACGGACCTTGGCCCGCTTGCTTCTGTCTCGATCCCGCCGTTCCATTCGGTGACTACCGCATGAGTGGCTATGGCAACGAAAATGGACGCGCGCAGTTCTATAACTATATTACCATGAAAAGCGTTTATTTTGCCTTGTAATTTCGATTTCGTTACAAGAATTTGCTCATCTTTAAATAATCGGGCGTGAGTAAGAAATCTGCGCTGGCGGTCTCTGGTTCGGGAGGTCAGCCAGTGATTCGGTTGATTTATTCCGGTAAGGCGGTAGACAGGGCAGGCTTTCGCAATAATTTTGGCTATTCAACTCCGGGTGCCGTTTTGCAAACAGTCGACCTGAGCGACAAGGAGCAGAAAAGGCATGACGGCACCTGCTAACCCGCCATAATAGGCCGTACCATGACCTCAACCCCGACCGCCTCCCCAACGCCATTCGGCGAGATCGACCCGCCGCCGCGCTTGCTGATGGGGCCGGGGCCGGTGAATGCGCACCCGCGGGTGCTGCGGGCGATGTCGGCGCAGTTGCTGGGCCAGTTCGATCCCGAATTCACGACCTACATGAACGAGACCATGGCGTTGTATCGCCAGGTGTTCCAGACGCGGAACCGCTGGACCTTCCTGATCGACGGCACCGCGCGAGCCGGAATCGAGGCGGCCCTGGTGTCGCTGCTCGAACCCGGCGACGCGATCGTCGTGCTGAGCGCCGGCCGGTTCGGGCTGCTGCTGCGCGAGATCGCCGAGCGCTGCGGCGCCGAGGTGACGATGGTCGAGGGCGAGTGGGGTGGGATCGTGATGCCCGAAGCGGTCGAGGCCGCCGTGGCCCGGGTACGGCCGCGCGTGGTGGCCGCAGTGTTCGGCGACACCTCGACCACGATCGCCCAGCCGATGCACGAGATCGGTCGGATCTGCGCCCGCCACGGTGCGATGCTCTACGTGGACGCGACGGCCACGCTGGCGGGCATGGATGTCCCGGTCGACGAATGGGGGGCCGACGTGGTTACCGCCGGCCTGCAGAAGTGTCTCGGCGGCCCGTCCGGCTCCGCGCCGATCACCATATCGGACCGTGCGGCCGCGCGCATCGTCTCGCGCCGTCACGTCGAGCAGGGCATCGCGTCCAATGCCGACCGGCCTGCCGGCGGGCAGCGGATCGCCTCGAACTACTTCGACCTGGCGATGATCATGGATTACTGGTCCGAGCGGCGGCTGAACCACCACACCGAAGCGACGACCATGCTCTACGGAGCCCGCGAATGCGCCCGGCTGGTGATCGAGGAGGGCCTCGGCAACCGCATCGGCCGGCATCGTCTAGCCGGGGATGCGATGAGCATGGGCTTGCAGGCCATGGGGCTGACCCTGTTCGGCGACCAGGCATATACCATGCACAACGTCACCGGCATCGAGATCCCGGATGGGGTCGATGGCGAACGGGTGCGCTCCAGGATGCGGGTGCAGTTCGGGATCGAGATCGGCAGCTCGTTCGGCCCGCTGGCGGGTCGGATCTGGCGCATCGGCACGATGGGCTATAACTGCCGACAGGATACGGTGCTGACCACGCTGGCAGCGCTCGAGGCGGTCCTGCGTGGCGAAGGGGTCAAGGTGCCATTGGGCAAGGCCGTGGATGCAGCACTCGCCCGCTATGCAGCGGCCTGACTACTTCTTTTTGGCAGCCGGCTCGGCTCTAATCGAGATGATCGCTGCAGGCGCTTCTACGCCCTGGACTACGACATGGAGCCAGATATTCGGCGTAGACGCGACCTGGCCGCCAAGCTGGCACAGAGTAGCTGCGCGGTGCTTCGGAGCGGGTCGAGGTTTGAGCTGCCAACTGCAATGATGCATAGACACTAGAGTTAACCGGCTGCGCCCACCTAGCGCAGCGATTGATGACGTCTGCGTGTGATCCTATCCAAGTCAAAGATTTCCGCCTCCGGTATCAATATTGGACGCTGACAGTAGTTTTGCGAACACTTGTCTAATGCAATGAGACAGATGAGGCGAAACTTGCTGAAGATGCACTTAATCGACGCGATACCCCGTAAACACTTTGTCTATTTAACAAGTTTATAACGGTTTAAGTTTTCTATGGTAAGTAGGCAGCTATGAGCAGCTTCCTCTGGCCGATTCTTCAGTGCATCTTGTACAATCACGACCAGCGTCTGGTGCTGCTCGCTGCCGTCGTCTGCGTGGTCGGGGTATACGCTTCCTTCGCACTTGCCACTCATGCGGAACGATCGAAAGACAAAGCGCGAAGGCTTTGGGGGCTGGTAAGCATCGTCGCCAGCGGATGCACGGCCTGGGCAACCCACTTCATCATACTTCTCGCTTACAAGCCCGGCATGGTCGCGGCGTTTGATCCGATGTTGACGGCAGCATCACTTTTTTGTGTGATTGCCGGCATAGGCGCCGGGATGACGCTCGCGTTCGGCACGCGAAGCAAGGTCCGGCGCTTCGTTGCGGGTCTGATCGTCGGCCTTGGCATCGTTCTGCTGCACTATGTAGGCCAGGCAGCATATCTTGTTCAGGGAACGGTCAGTTGGGACCTCTGGCTTGTCGTCCCATCCATCCTCATCAGCCTGCCCCTTAGTGGCCTGGCCCTGTTGAATGCGTCGAATCGCAACCGCCGGCTTCGTAATACCGCCGCACCCTTACTGCTGCTCTCGATAGCCCTGCTTCATTTTAGTGGCATGGCCGCCATGGCGCTGCGCTTCGATCCGAACCGCGTGATACCGAACAATGCAGTGTCACCGACGGCAATCACGCCGGTGGTTGCAAGTGTCTGTCTTGGACTCCTGGCACTTGCCGTGATCGGTTGGCGTTTCGATCTCGCGGCCAAGGTCCGCTTGCGTCAGGACCGACAACGTCTGCGTGAGCTCGCGGACGTCGCACTGGAAGGTCTGCTCATCTGCCAGGGAGATGTCATCGTTACAGCCAATAGCAGTATCGAGCGGCTTTCTGGCTATGATACGTCCAAACTGGTCGGCGTCTTCGTCAGCTCGCTGTTTCCTGGCCTCGACGTTCCGAGCCTGCCGGAGCGGGAGGAGCGAGAAGCCGAGCTTATAGGTGCTGGCGGTCAGCCGGTGCCGGTCCGCGTTCTGCGCTGCGAAGTATATCTGGGGCATATGCTCCAAACCGTCATTGCCGTACGTGATCAACGTGAGCGGCTGCGCACCGAGGCAAAGATGCGCACCCTGGCATTCAGCGATTCCTTGACCGGACTGCCGAATCGGACTCGATTTTCCAACCTTCTCGCGGTGCACGCTGCTTCCAGGCGCGAGCGCGATGAGGGTTTTTCAATTCTGATGATCGACCTGGATAGATTCAAGCCGATCAACGACACGTTTGGCCATGCCGCTGGTGACCTCGTATTGCGCAAGGTTGCCGATCGCATGAGCTCGGTCGTCGGCAAGGACGATCTCGTTGCCAGGCTCGGCGGCGACGAGTTCGCCGTACTCCAGCTCCATACGCATGAAAACGAAACAGCCGAAGTGCTGGCGTCGCGTATTGTGGCAGCGATTGGAGACCATCCTTTCATGCTTGAAGGGCAGTCGGTGTATATTGGAGCCAGCATCGGAGTGGCCTGTGCGCCTGATGACGGCGACGATCCAGCTGAGCTTCTCCGTAATGCCGACCTAGCCCTTTATGCCGCCAAGGCGAACGGTAAGGCGATATTCAAGAGATACGATCCTGCTTTCGATGAGCGAATGCGTGAGCGTCGGGCCCTTGAGGCCGGGCTCAGGCAGGCACTGATCGAAGGGCAGCTCGAACTTTATTATCAACCGCTTGTCGACGCACGATCGGGCCGTATCACATCGGCAGAAGCCCTGGTTCGCTGGCGCCATCCGGAGCGTGGATTGATCCTCCCGGGTGAGTTCATCGAACTTGCAGAAGAGACCGGGCTCATCGTGCCGCTTGGCGAGTGGGTTTTGCGCACTGCTTGCAACGAGGCCGCAAGCTGGTCGGATGACGTCAATGTGGCCGTTAATCTATCACCATCCCAGTTTCGCGCAGGCGGCCTGGCGACTATCGTCGGAAAGATATTGGAAGAGTCCGGATTAGACCCCCGACGTCTCGAGCTGGAAATAACGGAAGGCGTTCTCCTAACGGACGAGAAGAAAACTTTCCAAACATTGGAACAGCTTCGAACGTTCAGGCTCCGAATATCGATGGATGATTTTGGAACCGGCTACTCATCGTTAAGTTACTTGCGCCGCTTCCCGTTCGATAAAATCAAGATCGACCGGTCGTTCGTGTGTCAGGTGCCGAATGATCCCGAAAGTGCTGCCATTGTAAGAGCTATCATAACGATGGGCAGTTGTCTCGGCATGTCGATCACCGTCGAAGGTGTCGAGACGCTCGAACAGTTCGATTTTTCAACAGCCGAAGGCTGCGACACGATACAAGGCTATTACATTAGCCGACCTTTAACGGCAGACGCATTCGCGTCGTTTACCAAACAATACGTTGCTAAACCCTTTGCAGCTGCGCTTGCTACCTGAGAACAAAGCATCGGCTTTAGCTTGGAGCTCGAATCGAACAGCATTGCGAGGAATCGAGGTATCTCCGTTTTTGAGCCCAAGGTAGCGACGGACGCTCTACGGGGAGAGCCGACGATTTCCAAACGACTTAAATAACCGGCGATCATATCTTCTCTGCTCGTTTCCCGCGACTACTGGCTCAGCCGGCCACATACAGGCCGTCGTTGAAAAAACGTGATGCCAGAGTCGTTTCTACGTCATTCTGAATCAGATCAGGTCCGACCTGTTCGACGCAGCGTCATTCGGTCTGCGATAATCCGAGCGTTACGCCTCGACCGTCATCCGGTGGATGGCGGCGCGGCTTTCACCCGGTGGGATCAGCATCAACCAGGGTTTCCGGACGAATTCGCCGGTAAAGCCGGCCGGGCTGGCCATACCGCACCAAGGCTCGATGCACAGGAAGTCCGCACCGGGCCGTGACCAGATCCCAAGTTGGTCGAATCCTTCCCACGAAACGGTCAGGGCCGGCCCGTCGGCCGCGGCGAGCCGCACCGATCGGCTCGTGGGGTTCGGCAGGATCAGCGCGTCGGCGATGAACAGCTCGTCGGTCAGGGCGAGATGCCGTCCGGCGATCGGCGAGGGACGATCGGTTACGGTAATCAGCCCGCCTGCGACCCGGCACATCGGCGCGGTTTCCTCCTGGTCGAAGGTGAGCGCGTACTCTTCCTTGGTCCGGTTCGGGTCGAGCGGCCAGCGAAACGCCGGATGAGCGCCCATCGAGGCGGGAAGCACCACGTCGCCGGTGTTGGTCGCGGTGTAGGTGATCTCGAGCGTCGCATCCGTCACTGCATAACGAACTTCGAAACGGAACGGGAACGGATACATCGCCTGCGTTTCGGCATCGTCTTCCAGGCGCAACAGGCATCCGGTTGCGGACCGTTCCACCCAGGTGAACCGCCGGTCGCGTGCGAAGCCGTGCTGGGTCAGCCGGTAGCTTTTGCCGTCATGGTTCAGCGTGTCGTCGGCGAGGCGGCCGACGATGGGGAACAGCACCGGCGCATGCCGCGGCCAGGCCGGGGCTGCCGGCCACAGGTAATCCAGCGCCGCCCCGTTCCGCAGTACGCAGAGCTCGGCACCGTGCGCCGAGACGCTGGCGCCAAGGTGCGGCGTCCCGAAATCGTGCCGGTCAGGATCGTTCTGGCTCATGATCGAAGCTCCGATGGTCGCGGTCAGGTCGGTCCGGCGATCCTGTGGTCGAGCATCGGTCCGAGACCGGCGCCGCCGAACAGATGGATGTGGAAGTGCGGGACTTCCTGTCCGCCATGCACGCCGGTGTTCGCCAGCAACCGGTAGCCCGGCTGATCCAGCCCGAGCTCGTTGGCGATCCGGCCGACTGCCCGAAAGAACCCGGCGATCTCGGCGTCCGAAGCCGTTGCCGAGAAGTCGGCGAACGATACGTAGGCGCTCTTCGGGATCACCAGCACATGCACCGGCGCCTGCGGGGCGATATCGTGGAAGGCCAGTGCATGCTCATCCTCGTACACGCGCCGGCACGGGATCTCGCCGCGCAGGATGCGGGCAAATATGTTCTGGTCGTCGTACGGTCCAAGTGCGCTGACCGGCATGATCTCAGCCTCCGGTTCGGGTGGTGGACGGCCCCGGGCGCGCAGCCTTCTCGGCGACACCGCTGATGCCTTCGCGCCGCTGCAGCTCGGACCAGACCTCCCCGGGATTCACGCCCGCATCCACCCACAGCACGATCAGATGATAGAGCACGTCCGCACTCTCGCCGATCAGCTTCGAGCTGTT
Organism: Janthinobacterium lividum; assembly: GCA_050954785.1. GTDB lineage: Bacteria > Pseudomonadota > Alphaproteobacteria > Acetobacterales > Acetobacteraceae > Lichenicola. The sequence goes on from JBPBQO010000076.1 coordinate 38,032, forward strand.
GCCCATCACCGCCTCGATCAGGCACTCGACCGCTTCCTCGCCGAATTTCTGCGCCACCTTGGCGGTTCCGCGCGACAGCAGCCGGGCCGAATGGCTGATGTTCGGGTCGGCATTGCGACGCGACGTCACGACCTCGAACAGCCGGTCCAGCACGCCGGCGGTCGCCCCGGACATGTCGAAGGCGGCGGTCTTGACCAGCTTCTTGCTGACCACCCGCCTGCCGGCGACCTTCGGGATCGTGCCTTTCTTGACCGCGATCTTCTTAGCCGCGACCGCCTTGCCGGCGACGGCGATCTTCTTCCTCGGGGTGGCCTTCTTCGCGGCCTTGGCGGCGCGCTTGGGGGGCTTCGTCATCGATCGAAATCCTGGCTTGAGACGGGTGGCCGGACCGGCTGCCCGGCGTCGCGCAGCGCCTGCTTAACCTGGGCGATGGTGAGCTGCCCGAAATGGAACACGCTGGCCGCCAGCAGGCCGGACGCACCGGCCTCGGCGCCCTCGACGAAATGCGCCGGCGTGCCGACGCCGCCGGACGCCACCACGGGCACGGTCACTGCGCCGCAAACGGCCCGCAGCAGATCGAGATCGAATCCCTGCCCGGTGCCGTCACGGTCCATGCTGGTCAGCAGGATCTCGCCGGCGCCGCGCTCGGCGATCTGCCGGCACCAGGCCACCGCATCCAGCCCGGTTCCGGTCCGGCCGCCATGGGTGAACACCTCCCAGCCGCCCTGTCCGTTCGAGCGCGCATCGACGCCGACCACCACGCACTGGCTGCCGAACTTGAGTGCCGCCTCGGACACCAGCTCCGGCCGCGAGACCGCAGCCGAGTTCATCGCGCACTTGTCGGCGCCGGCCAGCAGCAGCCGGCGCATGTCGCTGGTGGTGCGTATGCCGCCGCCGACGGTGAGCGGCAGGAAGATGCGCGCCGCGGTCCGGCTGACCACATCCAGGATGGTGTCGCGCTGCTCGTGGCTGGCGGTGATGTCGAGGAAGGTGAGCTCGTCCGCGCCGGCCGCATCGTAGACCGCCGCCTGCTCGACCGGATCTCCGGCATCGCGCAGGGAGACGAAGTTCACCCCTTTCACCACGCGCCCGTCCTTGACGTCCAGGCAGGGAATCACCCGCAGCTTGAGCATCAGGTCAGCGCCGCAAGCGCATCGCGCGGCTCGATCCGGCCGTCATACAGCGCACGCCCGACGATCACGCCCTCGATCCCGGTGAAATGCACCGATGCCGCCCGCAGCGCATGCAGGTGCTCGATCCGGCCAACCCCGCCGCTCGCCACCACCGGCGTCGACAGCCGGGCGGACAGGGCGCAGGTCTGGTCGATATCCAGCCCGGTCAGCATGCCGTCACGGGCGATCTCGGTGAACACGATCGCCGCGACGCCCACATCCTGCATGCGCAGTGCCAGTTCGGTCGCCGACAGGTCCGACACTTCCGCCCAGCCTTCGGTTGCCACCCTGCCGTCGCGCGCATCGATGCCGCAGACGATCCGGCCCGGGAAGGCGCGGCAAGCCTCGCGCACCAACTCCGGATTTTTCACCGAGGCACTGCCGAGAATGACCCGGGTGATCCCGGCCGACAGCCAGCGCTCGATCGCCGCCATGTCGCGTATGCCGCCGCCGAGCTGTACCGGCACCTCGGCATTATCGATGATCGACTCGATCGCCTCCTCGTTCACCGAGCGGCCGGCGAACGCGCCGTTCAGGTCGACCACATGCAGCCAGCGGCAGCCGGCAGCCACCCAGGCCCGCGCCTGCGCGCCCGGATCGTCGGAATAGACGGTGGCGTCTTCCATCTCGCCGCGCCGGAGCCGGACGCAGACTCCGTCCTTGAGGTCGATCGCGGGATAGAGGGTAAGGGATCTCGGGCTTGGCACGTGCTTGTCGGCCTTTGGCGGAGAACGGGGCACGGCAGACGCCTGCTCCGACCTGGGCGCGGGCGGGCGGACGCCATCCTGCAGCCGCTTGGTGAAAAAGAAGCCGCCGATGACTTCGCCGGCAACGCGGGCATAATGTGGATGGGTGCCCCAATGTTCGTAACCAAAGCTTCGATACAGCGAGATGGCGGCCTTCTGGCTCTCGCGCACATCCAGGTTCAGCACCTGGTAGCCGAGGCCGCGCGCGCAATCCTCGACCGCCTCGGTCATCAGCCGGGCCAGGCCATGGCCGCGCGCATAGGGGGCGATGTAGCTGTGCATGAGCGTGGCGTTCATCGCCTGCGCCTCGTTGTTGCGCGGCGGCCGCAGCAACTGGGTGGCGCCGACGATGGTGCCGTCGAGCCGGCCCACGAACAACACCCGCTCCGGCACCAGCAGGATGCCGCGAAAATACTGTTCCAGCGTGCGCCGTCCCGGCGACGAGACCCAACCGAAACCGCCGCCATCCAGGATCGCGGCGTTGGTGGCCTCGCACAGTGCCTGCATGTCGTCGTCGCTGAGGACGCTGACCCGTTCCGCAACCAGATCGGGACGGCGATCGTGCCCTGCTGTGGTCATGTCACGGCGCCCAGCGCAGGAAGTTGGTCAGGATGCGCAGGCCGACACGCTGGCTCTTCTCGACATGGAACTGGGTCCCGGCGCGATTGCCGTGCGCGACCAGGGCCGGCACGTCACCGCCGTAATCGGTGATGGCGACCAGGTCGGCCGGGTCGTATTCGGCCAGGGCATACGAATGCACGAAATAGCCGTGGTCGCCGGGTTCGAGTCCTTCGGTGAGCGGATGGGCGCCCGGCGTGAATGCCAGTTCGTTCCAGCCCATCTGCGGCAGACGCAGGCCCGGTGCATGCATCGGTGCGATCTCGCCCCGGATCCAGCCAAGGCCGGGCGTTTCGCCATGCTCGAGGCCGCGTTCGGCCATCAGTTGCATGCC
>JBPBQO010000077.1:0-33896 GCA_050954785.1 Janthinobacterium lividum
GTCCCAGCACTCCCGCACGCCGGTGGTGGCGACCCATTCCTGCGTGCGCAGCTTGTGCGACCATCGCCGCAATCTCGACGACACCCAGCTCGATGCGCTGCGCGACACCGGTGGGTTGATCCAGATTACCGCGATGCCGAGCTTCCTGCGGCTCCGGGGCACTATCGCAGAGGTCGGCGTCTCCGAGCTGGTGGACCACATCGACTACGTGGTCCACCGGATCGGTATCGCGCATGTCGGCATCAGTTCCGACTTCGACGGCGGCGGCGCGCTTCGCGACTGGGGCAATGCCGGTGAGAGTCCGAACGTGACGGCCGAGCTCGTTCGGCGCGGCTATGGATCGAGTGAGATCGAGGCATTCTGGAGCGGCAACTTCCTGCGCCTGATGCGTCAGGCCGAGGCAGAAGCCACGGCCTGACAACGTCGCCGGTGTCGATCGAGCTACGTCCGACGTGAAGGCATGCCCGGGCAACCGGGTGCCTTTTCTCGTGTTCGACTAAGGCGCTTCTCCAAGCTGCGTTGCATGTCAAACTGAACAAAACATGACCCGATAAAAATGGTCTTACGCACCAACGGCGTCGATTCGTCCACTCCGGGCATTGACTCGAAGCGTTTCCAACGAAATGGCCGATTATGTTAACAGTGTTACAGCTCATGTTCAGCCGAATCCAGTAGAATCAACGACTTACGGTAGATGCCTACAATCTGGGCAATCCGAAGGGAGGCCAGCTTAACCGCGCCCGACGGCGATCTGTCCGGCATTGCCCCACAGACTTATCCACAGCGTCGGTGGAGAAAATCATAGCGACCGGAAAACCGCGAAAAATTCAGGCAGGCAGGTTTTGCGCCTACGCTTCCGGCCCGTGCCGCACTAGATGAGGCGGCATGACGGAGACGGACACGAACGGCCAACCTGACCAGGCGGCCCAGGATACGACAGGCAGCGAAACACCCGCCGCGCAGGCCATTCCGGAGCGTCCATCGATGGCGCCCGTGGGCGTTCTGGCAATCGAGCGTGCGCTCCTGACCATGCCTCTGTCGCCGGGCGTGTATCGCATGCTCGATGGCAAGGGCGAGGCGCTCTATGTCGGCAAGGCGCGCAGCCTCAAGAAGCGGGTCTATTCCTACACCCAGATCGGCCGGTTGCCGGAGCGCCTGCGCCGGATGGTGAACGAGACGGTCTCGATGGAGATGGTCACCACCCATACCGAGGCCGAGGCGCTGCTGCTCGAGGCCAACCTCATCAAGCGCCTGAAGCCGCGCTACAACATCCTGCTGCGCGACGACAAGAGCTATCCATGGCTGATGATGACCGACGGGCATGCCTTCCCGCAGATTACCAAGCATCGCGGCAAGCCGGGCAAGGGTGCCAGCTACTGGGGCCCGTTCGCGTCGGCCTGGGCGGTTAACCAGACCGTCACCGCGATGCAGCGGGTGTTCCTGCTGCGCTCCTGCAGCGACAGCGTGTTCACCACCCGCACGCGGCCCTGCCTGCTGCATCAGATCAAGCGATGCTCGGCCCCGTGCGTCGATCGCATCGACAAGGAGAGCTACGACCGGCTCGTGGCGCAGGCGCGCGGCTTCCTGTCGGGCAAGGCCGGCAGCGTGCAGAAGGAACTCTCCGTGGAGATGGAGCACGCCTCGGAGGCGATGGAGTTCGAACGGGCGGCTGCCTTGCGCGACCGTATCCGCGGCCTGACCCACGTCCAGGGCAGCGGCATCATGAACCCGGCCAGCATCGAGGATGCGGACATCATCGCCATCCACCAGGCGGCCGGGCAGGCGTGCGTCCAGGTGTTCTTCGTTCGCGGCGGCCGCAACAACGGTAATCGCGCCTTCTTCCCGACCAACGTGCGCGGCGAGGAGGCCGGCGAGGTGCTGTCCGCCTTCATCGCCCAGTTCTACGACGACAAGCCGCCGCCGCCGCTGCTGCTGCTGAACGTGGCCGTCGAGGAACCGGAGCTGATCCAGGAGGCGCTCAGCCTCAAGGCCGAGCGCAAGGTCGAGTTGGCCGTGCCGCAGCGTGGCGAGAAGCGCGCCGTGGTCGACCACGCAGCGACCAACGCGCGCGAGGCCCTGGAGCGCAAGCTGGCGGAGGGCGCCGGTCAGGCGAGGCTGCTGGAGGGCGTGGCGGCGCTGTTCGGACTTCCAGGCCTGCCGGAGCGTATCGAGACCTACGACAACAGCCACATCATGGGCACCAACGCCTATGGCGTGATGGTCGTCGCCGGCCCGGAAGGGTTCACCAGGCAGGCGTACCGCAAATACTCGATCCGGGGCCCGATCACGCCTGGAGACGATTTCGCGATGATGCGCGAGGTGCTGGAGCGCCGGTTCGGCCGGGCGTTGCGCGAGCAGGCCGCGAAGCAGGAGGAAACCGGCGAGCCGCCATCACGTCCCGACTGGCCCGACCTGCTGCTGATCGATGGCGGGCTCGGCCAATTTTCGGCAGTTCGTCAGGTGCTGGACGATCTCGGCGTAAACGACGTCAAGCTGGTGGCGATCGCCAAGGGGCCGGATCGCGATGCCGGCCGGGAGTGGTTCCATACCGGGGATGCACCGCCGTTCCAGTTGCCGCCGCGCGATCCGGTGCTCTATTACCTGCAGCGCCTTCGCGACGAGGCGCACCGGTTCGCTATCACCACGCATCGTGCCGGCCGCTCCAAGGCGATCGTGCAAAGCGAGCTGGACGAGATCCCCGGCATCGGCGCTGCCCGCAAGCGTGCGCTGCTGAACCATTTCGGCTCGGCCCGCGGGGTAAAGCAGGCCGGCCTCAACGACCTCGAGAACGCCCCTGGGATCAGCCGGGAGACCGCCCGGTCGATCTATGGGCACTTTCATGCTGGCTGGCGGGATACACAAAGCTGATCATCTGTGGTCGGCGCATCTAGCGATGTATCGACCCAGGTCCGGCTGCGTTAGGTTCCAACCAGGAGACGGATCCGACCGATGCTGACCGACCTGCCGAATGTCCTGACCCTTTCCCGCATCGCCGCCATCCCGGTTCTGGTGGCGCTGGTCGCCATACATCGGCCGATGGCCGACCTGATCGCCTGCCTGCTGTTCATCGCGGCCGGCATCACCGACTACCTGGACGGTCACATCGCCCGTGCCAGGCACCAGTTCTCCGATCTCGGGCGCATGCTCGATCCGATCGCCGACAAGCTGCTGATCGGTGCCTCTCTGATGGTGCTGGCCGGGCTGGGCCGTTTGCCGCTCTGGGGCCTCTACCCGGCAATCGTGATCCTGCTCCGGGAGATCATGGTGAGCGGCCTGCGCGAGCACCTGGCCGGCCGTCGCGTCAGCCTGCCGGTTACCCGGCTTGCAAAGTGGAAGACCGGATTTCAGATGGGTGCGCTCGGCGTGCTGCTGGCAGGTGACAGTACCGCCCGTCTGATCGGCATTGCCTGGCTGCCGGTCGGGTTGATCGGTGCGCTGATGCTGTGGGTGGCGGCGTTGCTGACGCTGGTGACCGGCTGGGACTATCTGGTGACCGGCCTGCGCCATGTCGGACAGCCCGAGGTACGATCGTCCACGTCCTCCTCCGGTCAGGCAGCTCCCTAGTTCGCATGTCCGCGCGTGTCGTCGGAATCGTCGGCCGGTCCGGCAGCGGCAAAACCACGCTGATCGAGGCGTTGCTGCCGCGCCTGCGCGCGCGTGGGCTGACGGTCTCCACCGTCAAGCACACCCATCATTCGGTCGACATCGACCCGCCCGGCAAGGATAGCCGCCGCCATCGCGATGCCGGCGCACAGGAGGTGCTGCTGGTGTCCGAGCGTCGCTGGGCGCTGATGCGTGAAACCCCATCGGTGCCGACCCCGCTGCCCGAGCTCCTGGCGCGCCTCGCACCTGTCGATATCGTGCTGGTCGAGGGATTTGGCCGCACACTCGGTATGCGACTCGAACTGGTCCGCGCGGACGTCGCGGTTCGCTCGGGCAAGCGGCCGCTGTTCCTCGATGATCCGGGGATCGACGCCGTGGCCTCGGATTCGGACATGCCGGAATGGCGCGGAACCCTGCTCGATTTAAACGATCCGGATGCAATCTGTGTCTGGATTGCCGCGCTGGCGCATCCGTCTGATCACCCTCTCTTGAGCTAAACCCCTGGTTAAGGGCACAGTCGAACCTGGGGCGGCACTTGGAGCCGCAGAGGGGATCACGATGCGGCGCTCCGCTATGCTTGGGACGTTACTGCTTCTGAGCAGCTGCTCAGGCCTGGGCAAGTTTTTCAACGATACCGAGCGCCTGCCCGGCCAGAATCCGAATGCCGCGACCGGTGTCAGCGAGAACGTGCTGCGATCGCGCGGACAGGCACCGACTGAAATGCCGATCGAGCCGCAGTCCGGCAATGTCTGGCCCGGCCCGCCGCAGCCGCTGCCGTCGCTCAGCGACGTGTCGCGCAACGGCGGTCAGACCAACGGCATCCTGATGGGCGGTGCCTCGATGAAGAATGGCGGCAGCATGAGTGCCGGCGAACAGCAGTCGATCCATGGTGGCGCGGCGCTCGACCAGGGCGGCTTCGGCGGCGGTGGCGGCTCTACCGGCGGCACATTGTCGGCCAGCGTTCCCGACCCGGCCGAGAAGTTCCATACCAAGAGTGGAACCGAGGCCGGCGGCAAGATCGTCATTCCGAACGGCGATGGAACCAGCACCGTCATCAATCCGGACGGCAGCGTGCAAACCGTCAAGGGGTTCCCCAAGTAGCAGACCATCCGACGGGGCATGGTCCGATGGCTTCTGTGCAGTTGCTTTATTTCGCGTGGGTCCGCGACAGGGTTGGGCGGGCCGGTGAAACCGTGACCCTTCCACCGGACGTGTGCGACGTTCGCGGTGTGCTTGCCTGGCTGCAGTCGCGCCATCCAGTCCTTGCCACGATGGCCGAGGAGGGACGCACGATCCGAGTCGCGATCAACCAGGAATTCGCCGGCCCGGACGACCCGGTCGGACCAGGCGACGAAATCGCCCTGTTCCCGCCGGTGACGGGCGGCTGATGGCGACCGTCCGCGTCCAGGAAGCACCGTTCGATGTCGCTGCCGAAATGGCGGCGCTGACCGCCGGAAATCCCGGGATCGGCGGGATCGGCGGGATCGGCTGCTTCGTCGGTATCGTCCGTCCCGATCGCCGGTCCGACGGCCGGTCCCTGCTGGCGCTCACCCTCGAGCATTATCCCGGCATGACCGAGCGCTCGATCGGCGCAATCGCCAGCGAAGCCGAGCAGCGATTCGAGTTGGCCGGCTGCACCGTGCTGCACCGGGTCGGGCGGCTCGCGATCGGCGAGGGGATCGTGCTGGTTCTGGCGGCGGCTCCGCACCGCGGTAATGCGCTCGACGCAACCGCCTTCCTAATCGACTGGCTCAAGACCAGGGCCCCATTCTGGAAGCGCCAGGATTATGACGACGGCGGCAGCGACTGGGTGGAAGCCCGTGCCGCCGACGACGAAGCCGCCGATCGTTGGAGCTGAGTAGGCCTGGGACTCATTGTGGCAGCTAGAACGTGATGCTGGCTCCTATGCGCAGCAGTCCTTCAACCGGCCAGTGCAGCCTCGATCCGACGACTCTGCCGGTAGAGGACCTTGTCGTAGGCCGGCGTTGCCTTCCGGTTATGGTCGGCGGAGTGCAGGGCTCGATGGCATGATCTTGCTGATCACATAGACGATCCCGCTGACGACACGACGATCGTCAACCCGAGGCCGCCTGTGAGACCGTGGAAAACAAGGCGCCATCCGCGTCATCCGAGCGACAGAAAGCACCACCGAACAGACGTCGAACACTCCCGATCCTCTAGAGTCACACCACGGCGAACCGCGTAGAGGCTCCGGAATCCAGCTAGCGCATGTGGAAGCGGACGTGCTCTCCACCACGTCCGGTCCTCAGAACGCAGGCCGCGAAAGCCAACCGGTGGATGCAGGCTGTTAGGCTCCTGCGGTCCACCCACCGTCAACGTGAAGGATCTCACCCGTCACGAAGGGCGACTCCTCGAGATATAGAATAGCCCGGACGACATCGTCGATCTCACCGATCCGTTGCAGAGGGTGAGCCTTGGCCAGTTCGGCATGGGTTTCCTCAGGGTGCATCGGCGTGTTGATGACACCCGGCGATACGGCGTTCACCCGAATACCGCGGCCAGCATATTCGATCGCCAAACTGCGGGTGGCCGCGTTCAAGCCGCCCTTGGTGAGTGATGTCAGGACGGATGGGAACTTCGAGTTCGCCTGCTCGGCCAGCGTCGTCGTTATCTGCACGATATGGCCGCTCTTCTGCTGCTCCATGACAGCGACGGCGTGCTGGGTAATATGGAAGAACCCGTCCAGGTTCGTGCGTAGCATCGCGCGGTACTGGTCCTGCGTGTAGGCGGTGAAAGCGCTGCCGATGGAGATGCCGGCGTTATTGACCAGCGTATCGACGCGGCCGAACCGGGACATAGCCTCGTCGACCACGCGCTTTCCTGTTTCAGGATCGCCAATGTCGCCGCGCAGGGTGACAAGGTTTGGGTTCTGGGATTCTGCAATCGAGCGAGACGTGACGACGACCCTATAGCCCTTCACCAAGAAGGCTTTGGCGATGCCGGCACCGAGTCCCTGTGATGCACCGGTGACGACAGCTACTTTTTGTTCTGTGGACATTGCCTCGACTTATCTCGGGTTGAAGGGCCAACGAGGTTGGAAGGAACGCAACACGTCAACTATGTCGTGCCGTTCGCCCCCACAGCGGGACTTTCTGGACGTCTTTATACGTTCAGCTCGAAACCGAGATCCGCCGTGTTCCGATCCAGCCACGACGTGTGTTGATACGGGTGGAAGGCAAGTTTGATCTCCGTTGAGCCGAGTCGATGCGTGTATCGGAAAGTCGCTGAGACGGTGCTTGATTCCAGGTGCGACAAGCGGATACGCAGTATCAAAGATACATGATCTCGATGAACGTCTGGTTTAAGACGGTTCGATAGTCATCGTAGCAGTCACCCCGGAAACAGCCAAGTAATTGGCAGATTGCCCTCTGCCCAACATCCCAGCCTGCTTTCAGGCCGTGGCCTGCGACTTGCTCTGCCCTTTTAGTCCCAGCAACCGAAACGTGAGGCCGCCTATAGGGGCGTCGAACAGCCGGATTGTTGACCCGTTATTGACCAACCGTGCGTCAACGGCCGACAGCCGTTGTGTCGCATAAGAAATCAGAAGTGTTCGATGTCAGTTCGGTGGTGCTTCCTGTCGCTTGGATGACGCGGATGGCGCCTCGTTTTCCACCGCCTCACAAGCGGCCTCGGGTTGACGATCGTCGTGTCGTCAGCGGGATCTTCTACGTGATCCGCAAGATCATGCCATTGAGCTCTGCAATCTGCCGACCATAACCGGAAGGCAACGCCAGCCTACGACAAGGTCCTCTACCGGCAGCGTCGTCGGATCGAGGATGCCCAGGCCTAGACCGTCCCGATTGCCATACGCACCGCCCGGGTCAGCATCGTCAGCTCCGGCGGCGTGATGGTGAAGGCCGGCGTCAGGTAGACGATGTCGCGGAACGGCCTGACCCAGACGCCCTGTTCCACCAAAGCCGCCTTGAGCGCGTTCATGTCCTCGATCCGGGCGAGCTGAACCACGCCGATCGCCCCCATCACCCGGACGTCGACCACTCCCGGCAACGTCCGGCACGGCTCCAGCTCGCTCGCCAGTTGCGCCGAGATGGCCGCCACCTGGCCCAGCCGGTCCTGCTGCTCGAACAGGTCGAGCGAGGCGTTGGCGGCGGCGCAGGCGAGCGCGTTGCCCATGTAGGTCGGCCCATGCATCAGCGCGCGCGTCGCGCCATGCACCGGGTCGTCGGACAGGAACGCCTCGAACACATGCGGCCGTGCCACCGCTGCTGACAGGGCCATCGTGCCGCCGGTCAGTGCCTTCGAGAGGGTAATGATGTCCGGCACGATACCGGCCTGCTCGCAGGCGAACAGGCTGCCGGTGCGTCCGAACCCGGTAAAGATCTCGTCCAGGATCAGCAGCAGGCCGTGCCTGTCCGCGAGCCGGCGCAGACGCCGCAGCACCTCCGGCGCATGGAACACCATGCCACCGGCACCCTGCACCAGCGGCTCGACCAGGATCGCCGCGATACCGTCCCCATGCAGGGCGAGAAAATCGTCGAGCATCGCTTCCGAGGCGTCGTCACGCGGCAGATCGACCAGGTGCTGCTGCGCCAGTACGCCCCGGAACAGGCTGTGCATGCCTTCCTCGGGATCGCACACCGCCATCGTGGCGAAGGTGTCGCCATGGTAGCCGCCCCGAAACGCGACCAGTCGAGAACGGCCGTGCTCGCCACGGTTCAACCAGTACTGGATCGCCATCTTGATCGCGACCTCGACTGCGACCGAGCCGCTTTCGGCGAAAAACACCGAGTTCAGGTCGCCGGGCAGCAGCGCCGTCAGCCGTTCCGCCAGACGAAGTGCCGGCTCGTGCACCAGACCTCCGAGCATCACGTGCGGCATCCGCCCGAGCTGGGACCGCACCGCATCGGCGATATGTGGGTGGTTGTAGCCATGGCAGGCAGTCCACCAGGATGCGATGCCGTCGATCAGCACCCGCCCATCGGCCAGGCCGATACGGCAGCCATCGGTCCACTCCGCCTTCAACGGCGGCAGGGCGGTACGCATCTGGGTGTAGGGAAGCCAGAGGTTGCTGGTGGTCATCCTGGTTGATCGCACCGATGCAGGCACCAGGGCCAGGGCCGTCGTCCGCCGTCCGGGTTGACCATGCGACCATCGAACCGGCAGGAGTGCGCTGCATGTCATGTCTCGACCCCCTGCTCGACGAGGCGCTGCGCGATCTGGCTCGCCGGGAGATGCGCCGTACGCTGCGTCCCGGCCGCAACGAGGCCGGAACGGTTACCCGTGACGGCCGGACCCTGATCAACGCCTCGGCAAACGACTATCTCGGTCTTGCCTATCACCCTCTGCTGGCAGAACGCTCGGCCGAGTGGGGAGGGCGGCATGGAACCGGCGCCGGTGCATCCAGGCTGGTGACCGGCACGCTCGACCTGCACGAGCGGGTGGAGGCCCGCATGGCTGGGTTCAAGCAGACCGAGGCTGCCCTTCTGTTCCCGTCGGGCTGGCAAGCCAATGCCGCGGTGTTGCCGGCACTACTGAAGGCGGCCGGGCCGGCGCCGCTGGTATTTGCCGACCGGCTCAACCACGCCAGCCTGCATCACGGCATCCAGGCCGCCGGCATCCGGCAACTGCGCTTCCGCCATAACGACCTCGACCATCTCGAGGCGCTTCTCGCCGAACGAGCCGGTCATCCCGGACAGCGTTTCATTGTCACCGAAAGCGTGTTCAGCATGGACGGCGATCGTGCCGATATCGGCCGGCTGCGTGCGCTGGCCCGGCAGCATGATGCCTTCCTCTATGTCGACGAGGCCCATGCAACCGGGGTGCTGGGTCCGGCCGGCGCCGGCCTGTCGGTCGAGGCTGGTGGCGTCGACCTGGTGATGGGCACCTTCAGCAAGGCGTTCGGCAGCTTCGGCGCCTACGTGGCCGGCTCGCGCATCCTGTGCGACTACCTGGTCAACGCCTGCTCGGGTTTCATCCACACCACCGCCCTGCCGCCTCCGGTGCTCGGCGCGATCGATGCGGCACTCGACCTGTTGCCCGGCATGGACGTGGCGCGTCACCATCTGCAGGCCTCTGCAGGGCGGGTGCGAGCGGCGCTGATGCATCTGGGCGTCGACACCGCCGGCTCGACCACGCAGATCGTGCCGGTGCTGGTCGGCGATGCATCCGCTTCGCTCGATCTGGCGGCAGCGCTGGAGCGACGCGGCGTGCTCGGCATCGCGATCCGGCCGCCGACGGTGCCACCCAACACCAGCCGCATCCGGCTCGCTCTCAGTGCCGTGCATGACGAAGTGGCGATCGACCGGGTCATCGCCGCGCTGACCGAGGCCCTTGTCGAAACCGGCCTGGTTCCGTGAGCCGAGCGCTATTTTTTCTGTTCGCGCATGGCTGGAGCTCGGACGCCAGCATCTGGGACGCGATCAGAGCGGCTTTACCAACGGCGCAGACGGCGGCGATCGAGCGTGGCTACCTCGGCGCCGTGCCGTCGTGGCCGAAGGTGCCGGACGGCTATATCGCGGTTGGCCACTCGGCGGGTTCGCTCGACCTGTTTTGCGACCGTCCTGCGGGCTGTGCCGGAATAATCGCCGTCAACGGCTTCACCCGTTTCAGCCAGGCTCCCGATTTTCCGTCCGGCGTGCCGATGCGTGTGCTCGATCGGATGCTGCAACGGCTCGCGGCCGATCCCGTCGCAACCGTCGCCGCGTTCCGGGTCCGGTGTGGAGCCGATGGCGGCTTTTCCGGAACGCTGCAGCCGGATCGCCTGGAACAGGGCCTTCGGGCACTGCAGGATCGTGACTCACGTGGTGGGACAGACCCGGGACTCCGCATGCTGTCCCTGGCCGGGCGCCATGATCCGATCGTGCCGCCGGCAATGACCGCTGCCAGTTTCGACCAGGCCGCGATCATGTGGAATGAAACCGCCGGCCACTTGCTGCCGCTCACTCATCCGGACTGGTGCGCCAACCGGTTGATGGAGTTTGCGCGGGCATGAGCCGGAGCCACGTGATTGGGCGCAGTTTCGGGCTTGCTGCCACCACCTACGAGGCGAATGCGGCGCTTCAGCGCCTGGTCGCCAACCGGCTGGCATCGCGCATCGTCGAGGCGCTTCCACACACCGGCTCCCGCGGTCTCTTGCGTATCCTGGAAATCGGCTGCGGCACCGGCCTGCTGACCCGTGCACTGCGTAGGCTTTTGCCCGACGCGCTGATCGTCGCCACCGATCTGGCGCCGGCGATGCTCCAGGCCTGCCGGGACGGAATGACCGACGACGCCCGGCTGATGGTGCTGGCGATGGACGGCGCGCTTCCGGCAGTAGCCGGCGGGTTCGACCTGATCTGCTCCAGCTTGGCGCTGCAATGGTTTGCCGATCCTGTCGGCGCGCTCGCGCGACTGTCGCTTCTGCTTGCCCCCGGTGGACACCTGCATGTCTCGACCCTGGTCGCCGGCAGCCTTTCCGAATGGAGCGATGCGCACCGCAGCGAGGGGCTGGTGGATGGCGGGCTTGACCATCCGCCGGAAGATTGGCTGCTCCGGGCCTGCGGCGGTCGCTGGGACACCGAAACCATCGCGATCAGCCATCCGAGCGGGCTCGCCTTCGTTCACGCCCTGCGTGGCATCGGGGCGCACCAGCCGGCCACTGGCTGGCGGCCGCTCGCGCCGGGTTCGATGCGGCGCGTGCTGCGTCGGTTCGAAACCGATCACGCCAGCACCGCCTCCTACCGGATCGCCTACGGCACGATCCGGCGACCCTCCCGGTGCGGTGTGTTCGTGACCGGGACCGATACCGGAGTAGGCAAGACGCTGGTGGCTGCCTGCCTGGTGAAAGCCTGGGACGCCAAATACTGGAAACCGATGCAGACCGGACTGGACGTGGAACCCGGAGACAGCGAAACCGTGCTCGGCCTGACCGGCATCGATCCAGCGCATCTGCATCCGCCCGCCCTGGCACTCGGTGCCGCCCTTTCGCCCGAGGATGCGGCTGCCGTCGACACGATCGCCTTCGACCCGACCCAGCTCGAACTGCCGGAGCAGGCCGGCGACAGGCCGCTGGTCGTCGAAGGTGCAGGGGGGGTCATGGTGCCGGTCGGTGGCGGCCTGCTGCTGATCGACCTGATCGCTAACTTCGGCCTGCCGGTAGTTCTGGTTGCGCGCAGCACCCTCGGCACGATCAACCACACGCTATTGAGCCTGGAAGCACTGCGACGCCGCGGTATCGCCGTCGCCGGCATTGTTCTCAATGGCCCGATCTCACCCGGCAACCGGAGCGCCATCGAACGCCATGGCGACATCCGGATACTTGCCGAGATCCCGATCCAGGATCACCTGGATGCGGAGGCGGTCAGCCGCCTGTCCAGGCTCATGCCGACAGCCGGAAGCGTATGTCAGTAGCGCCGCAGCAGCCCGACCAAGCGACCCTGCACGCGCACCCGGTCTGACGGAATGATGCGTGTCTCGTAGCGCGCATTGGCCGGTTCCAGCGCCACTGCATTGCCGCGCTGGCGCAGCCGCTTCAATGTCACCTCGGCATCGTCGATCAAGGCGACGACGATCTGGCCGTTATCGGCACTGTCGGACCGGCGGATGATGACCGTGTCGCCATCGAGAATACCTGCCTCGATCATCGAGTCGCCGGCGACCTCCAGGGCGTAGTGGTCGCCATTGCCGATAAACGCCAACGGTACCTCGACATGCATGCCGGTATCCCGAAGCGCCTCGATCGGCAGGCCGGCTGCGATCCGGCCATAGAGCGGAAGCTGAACGGCACCCACTCCAGGCGCGGCCCGCACGCCCGGCAGTCTCTGATTGAAATCGCCCTTGATCACATTCGGCGCGAAGCCCGGCTGTTCGTCGGCGGAGGCGGCAGGCGGTACGGCGCTGTCGATCCCGACCGGCAATCCGGCCAGATCCTGCTCCGGCAGGAACACCGTGACACCCTCCCGACCACCGACGTCGGGCAGGCGCAACACCTCCAGCGCGCGTGCACGATGATGCCGCCGGCTCAGGAAGCCACGTTCCTCGAGTGCCGAGATCAGCCGGTGGATGCCGGATTTGGACCGCAGGTTGAGCGCATCCTTCATTTCGTCGAAGCTGGGCGAAAACCCGGTCTCCTTGAGATGACGGTCGATGAAGCTGAGCAACTCGTGCTGCTTGCGCGTGAGCATCGTGATGTCTCCTGCCGCACTGCATGCCCCGGCCCGCACCAGTTCGCGAGCGCATAGAACAAAGCGGCAACTATTTCTGTTCTAGGTTGGTTCTCCCACATGGGTCAAGTGTGTTGTGTCAATGCATTAGATGCCGAGTCGGTCCAGCCTCAGGATCTCGACATCGGTTCCGGCTGCTGCAGCCGGTGCGTTCGGCGCCCGCAGGATTAGCGCCTCGCAATCGGCCAGGCGGCGCAGCATGCCGGAATCCTGGCGCGGGAACGGTGTCACCACGAACGCGCCGTTCGCCGATCTGGTGAACGACGCGCGCAGATGGTCGGCGCGGTGGTCGTTGGCTTCGAGCGGTACCGCCAGGGTGGCACGCTCTCGTTCCAGCCCGCCGGCCGGCTCGCTGTCTGTTTCGCCGGACAGGACCTGCAGCGCCGGGATCAGGAACAGCAGGCCGCATACCAGCGCCGAGACCGGGTTCCCGGGCAGGCCGAGCACCGGGATGCGCGCGCCGCCGGCTCCGATGTGACCATGCATCAGCGGCTTGCCGGGCCGCATTGCGATCTTCCAGAAATCGACCTCCAGCCCGCGCGCGGCGAGTGCGGTCTGTACCAGGTCGTAATCGCCGACGCTGGCCCCGCCGATCGTCACCAGCATGTCGATGCCGGCCAGTCCATCGGTTGCGCGCGCGATCGCTTCCGCGTCGTCCCTGACCAGTGGCAGCAGCACCGGATCGCCGCCGGCGGCACGGACCAGGGCAGCCAGCATCGGCGTGTTCGAGTTGGTGACGCCGCCGGGCGGGATCGGCTCGCCAGGCAGGGCCAATTCGTCGCCGGTGGCCAGCAGCGCGATTCGCGGCCGGCGATGCACCGCGGCCCATGCATGATTGCCAGCCGCGGCCACGCCGATGTCGCGTGCACCCAGACGCCGTCCTGCCGGCACCAGCACGTCGCCGATCGCGAAGTCCTGGCCCTGGCGCCTTATGTGGCGGGCAGGCGCCACGGCCTGCCGGACCTCGACCACTTGCTCCCGACGCTCGGCATTCTCCTGGATCAGCACGCAATCCGCGCCGTGCGGCATCACGCTGCCGGTAAATAGCCTGATGCACTCGCCCTGGCCGACCGTTCCCTTGAAGGGATGTCCGGCCGGGGCCTCGCCGGTCAGGCTCAGGAGGGTGCCCGGCGTGGTATCGGCGCTGCGGACCGCATAACCATCCATCGCCGAGATATCGTTCGGCGGGTTGTTCAGCCGAGCCTGCAATGGAGCCGCCGCCACCCGTCCCCAGGCATCCAGGACCGAGACGATTTCAGCCGGCAACGGGCGCAAACCCATGAGAATCCGGCGCCTTGCCTCGTCGACACTCAACATGTTGCGCTCGAGTCCTGTCAGGAGATCTGGTGGCCGAAGCCTTATCCGCGCTCAGTCACGTTGTCTCCTCACGGCCAGGGTAGGTGCCTTCATGACCTTAGGACTTGACCTCGGCCGTCTTGATGAGCATTTTCCGGCCCCTTGAACCACTGCTGCGACCAGTAACCCTGACGGCTCCATTTCTGGAACCTGGATCGGGAGCGGCCGCGACGGCGGCAGGCAGAGGCTGAGGATCCCATGGCGAAGTCGAACACCATCCAGATCAAGCTCGTATCGAGCGCGGACACTGGCTATTTCTACGTGACGAAGAAGAACGCGCGTGCCCAGACCGGCAAGCTCGAGCTCAAGAAGTACGACCCGGTTGCGCGCAAGCACGTCGCATTCCGCGAAGCCAAAATTAAGTAGCCTGGCGATTCGCGTCCAGAACGCGTCAGCTTCGAGCCTCTCGAGCGCGGCCGTTTCTCCGGCCGCGCTTGTCGTGTCTGGTGAGTTCGACGGGTTGAGCGGCTAGTATAGCTTGTTGCTGCCGTAGGGCACGACGACATCGTTCGGCTCTGCAAGATTGAGCATCGCACGCGAGCGTTCATCCAGCGTATCCGCGTCCAATCCCTTGTCGCGCAGGCCGGATACCCGCTGGGTCCACGCCGCACGCTCGTATTGCGCTGCCGCCTGCGCCTCGTTGGCCTGCTGCAGAAGCTGAAGCTGTGCGTGATAGGTTCGCAGGCCATGGTCGCCCTGGGTAGCGTTCCATCCGAAATATCCGACCAGCGACAGGAACAGCAGCGGCGGAATTGCCGCCTTGACCTTGCGCTTCACAGCACGTCCGAAGCTCATCGGGTCTTTCTCCAAGAAACCAGCCTCTACGATGGGCGCATCGACGACGACTGGTGCTATCAATTCGTTGGCCCCATGTCGCCACGGCCGGGTGGTCGATTGCAAGAGGTCTATGACGGAAAGGGCGTATTCGTCCGTTTTCCGGTCCAACGTCGGAGCGCGCCATCATGTCCACATACCTCCTGGTCGATCCGGCCCATTACGAGGTCTCCTACGCGATCAACCCGTGGATGAAGCCGGGCACCTGGTCCGAGCATCCGGAACGTCATCTGGCCGAAGCACGAACCGCGTTCGCCTCGCTCAAGCGGGCACTCCGCGAAGCCGGCGGCGACATCGAGACGACGCCGGGCGTTCCTGGCCTGCCCGACATGGTGTTTCCCGCTAACGGCGGCGTCGTGTTCGACCGCAAGGCGCTGGTGGCCTCGTTCCGGCATCCGCAGCGCCAGGGCGAGGAAGCGGCCTTCAGGGCGGTGTTCCAGGGGATGCGCGACCGTGGCCTGTTGGACGAGGTGATCGACCTGCCGGCGGGCATGTTCCAGGAAGGTGCCGGCGACTGCATCTGGGACCGTACCCGCTCGCTCGCCTGGACCGGCTTCGGCCCGCGCTCGGCCGCCGAAGCGCCGGACCACATCGCCGGCGTGTTCGACATCGATATCGTCCGGCTCGAACTGGCGACCGAGCAGTTCTACCATCTCGACACCTGCTTTTGCGTTCTGCCGCATGGCGAGGTGTTGTTCTATCCGCCCGCCTTCACCCGGGAAGGCGTAAGCCTGATCCGCGATGTCGTGCCGGCCGACCGGTTGATGGAGGCATCCGCCGAGGATGCTGCCCGCTTCTGCGTCAACGCCGTGGCTGTCGACCGCACGGTCGTCATGGCCGAGCCGACCCAGCGCCTGAAGGACCGGTTCGCCGAACGCGGCTACATGGTGAAGGAGGTGGGGCTTGCCCCGTTCATCCTGTCCGGCGGCGGCGCCTACTGCATGACGCTGCGCCTGGATCTCGTCACACGCGGGACCGACCACGATACCGACGAGGCCTGATGAGAATCCGGTCCGGCGGCCGAATGCCGCCGGACCGGTCGTTTCGTCAGCTACGCAGGATGGTGCGGCCGGCATAGCGCGCCGCACTGTCCAGCTCGGCTTCGATGCGGATGAGCTGGTTGTACTTCGCGGTGCGGTCCGAACGGGACAGCGAGCCGGTCTTGATCTGGCCGCAGTTGGTGGCGACGGCGAGGTCGGCGATGGTGCTGTCCTCGGTCTCGCCGGACCGATGGCTCATGACGGCGGTGTAGCCGGCACGATGCGCCAGTTCGACTGCTTCCAGCGTCTCGGACAGCGTGCCGATCTGGTTCACCTTCACCAGGATAGAGTTCGCGGTCTTGGCGGCGATGCCGCGACGCAGACGTTCCGGATTGGTCACGAACAGATCGTCGCCGACCAGTTGCACCTTGGCGCCGAGCACGCTGGTGAGATGTGCCCAGCCTTCCCAGTCATCCTCGTCCAGCGCGTCCTCGACCGAGGCGATCGGATAGCGGCTGCACAGATCGGCGATATAGGCGACCATGCCGCCGGCATCGAGCGACTTGCCCTCGCCTTCGAGCTCGTACTTGCCGTTCTTGTAGAACTCGGTGGCGGCGCAATCGAGCGCGAAGGTCACGTCGTCGCCGGGCTTGTAGCCGGCCTTCTCGACGGCGCGGGTGATGAAGGTCAGTGCCTCGTCGGCCGACTTCAGCCCTGGCGCGAATCCGCCTTCGTCACCGACATTGGTGTTGAAGCCCGCGTCCTTCAGGCCCTTCTTGAGTTGGGCGAAGATCTCCGAACCCATCCGGATCGCGTCCGCGACGGTTGCGGCGCCGACCGGCTGGATCATGAATTCCTGGATGTCGATCGGGTTGTCGGCATGCTGGCCGCCATTGATGATGTTCATCATCGGCACCGGCAGGGTCCGCGCATACACGCCGCCGACATAGCGATACAGCGGCACCTGCAGCTCTTCCGCAGTCGCCTTCGCCACCGCCAGCGAGACCGCCAGGATCGCGTTGGCGCCGAGGCGGGATTTGTTCGGGGTCCCGTCAAGGTCGATCAGCGCATGGTCGATCGCCACCTGCTCGGACGATTCCGCGCCCTGCAGCGCTTCCAGGATCTCTCCCTCAGCGAATGCGACGGCCTGCAACACGCCCTTGCCGCCGTAGCGGCTCTTGTCGTTGTCGCGCAGTTCGGCCGCTTCGTGGGCGCCGGTGGAGGCGCCCGACGGGACGGCGGCGCGGCCCTTGGCGCCCGACGAAAGCTCGACATCGACCTCGATGGTCGGGTTGCCGCGGCTGTCCAGGATCTCGCGCGCGACGATATCGACAATGGCGCTCATGCTGTCTCTCTATTCTCTTGTTCCGGCGGGGCCTTTTCGACCATCTCGGCCCATGATGCGCAAGCCCGGACGATTTTGCGCATCCGCGATCCGGTTGCGACGTTGGCCCTGTCCCTGAAAGCTGCCGAGGATTCGCATCATGAGACGCCTGCCGCTGCTTGCCATCGTTCTTGGAATAGCCGGCCTGATCCCGTTCGTGGCATGCGCGGTGGGTATCCTGATCTACCCGAACCAGGTGCCTGTTCCGCGCCTGGTGCAGGCGTTGATCGGCTACTCTGCGGTCATCCTGTCGTTCCTCGGTGCGGTCCACTGGGGCTTGGCGCTGGCGGCGAGGCCGCTCGATGGTCCGGCACCGGCCGGTGTCCTGAGCCGACGCCTGACACTCGGCGTGCTGCCGGCCCTGGTCGGCTGGGCCGCCATCCTGATCCCGATGGTGGCCTCGCCGGTCGTATCGCTCGTGGTGCTGCTGCTCGGCTTCGTCCTGACCGCCGTTGCCGAGGCTCGCGCCGCCCGGGCCGGACTGTTGCCGCCAGGCTATATGGCCCTGCGCTGGCTGCTGACCGCCGTGGTCGTGGTCTGCCTCGTTGCGTCGATCCTGGTCCGGCTTTGATCGAGGCCGAGCCGGTCGCACTGACGGTCGCCACCGAAGCCGGCTTGGTCGAAGGCACCGTCTCGGCCCATGCGCAGGGGCCTGTCTGCATCTGGCGAGGCATTCCATATGCCGAGGCCGCACGATTCCAGCGGCCGGCTCCGCCGACTGCATGGCAAGGCGTCCGGGCAGCGAATTCCTATGGCCCACCCTGTCCGCAGAGAATTCCCGGCATTCCGCTCGCTATCGGCGCGCATGGCGATCATTCGGACGAAGCCTGTCTCGTGCTGAACGTGTTCTCCCAGGCGGCCGATATGGCGCGCCGTCCGGTCATGGTGTGGATCCATGGTGGTGCGTTCCTGCTCGGATCGGCGGACATGTACGATGCGGCCCATCTTGCCGCGTCCGGCGAGATCGTCGTCGTGACCATCAACTACCGGCTTGGCGTGCTCGGCTTCCTCGATCTCGGCGGCGCGCTGAATGATGATGATATCCCGAGCAACCTGGGTCTGCGCGACCAGATCGCGGCATTGCGCTGGGTTAGGGACAATATCGCCGCATTCGGTGGCGATCCCGGCCATGTCACGATCGCAGGTGAGTCCGCAGGCTCGGTTTCGGTGTCGTTGCTGATGCTGTGCCCGCAGGCCACCACGCTGTTCCACGGCGCTATCATGCAGAGCGGCGCCCTGACCATTGCGCACGAGGCCGGCCATGCCCGGATGCTGGCCCTGCGTTTCATCGAACTGCTCGACGAACCCGCACCCACCCTGGAGTTGCTACAAGGGCTACCGGTGCGCAGGCTGCTCGAGATCCAGC
Source organism: Janthinobacterium lividum (assembly GCA_050954785.1). Taxonomy (GTDB): domain Bacteria; phylum Pseudomonadota; class Alphaproteobacteria; order Acetobacterales; family Acetobacteraceae; genus Lichenicola. Next base: position 18,703 of record JBPBQO010000077.1, read on the forward strand.
AGGCGATCCAGCAGGAGATGGCGGCCGATGCACCGGGCCTTCCTTGGTACGATGGCGATCTGCTGCCGGCGACGCTTGTCGATGCCCATTTAACGGCTACACCGGATATTCCGCTGCTCGCCGGCAATAACCGTGACGAGTATCGGAGCTTCGAGATTCTTCCGGGCGGGATCAGGCAGAGGCAGCGCAGCCGGCTAGAGACCCTGCTGCGTCGCGGCTTCGGCGATCAGGCAACCGACGGCATCATGGCCGAATATCCGGCGACGCGAGCCGGAAGCCTGCAACTGGCTACCGATTTGTACTTCGCCATGCCGACCCTGCATTTTGCTGAACGCCATGCGGCACACGCACCGACCTGGCTTTACCGGTTCGACATTGCCAATCCGTTGCTCGGTGCGGCGCATGGCTTCGACCTGCTTTACCTGTTCGACATGCATGGATTGCTGCCGTCAGCGCTCCGTGGCGGTCCGCTCCGCGGAGTCCGGGCAGCCTTGGCCTATCGAATGCGACGACACTGGATAGATTTCGTCCGCACTGGTCGCCCTGGTCCCGCCTGGCCGGTTTTCGAACCGGGCCGACGCCAGACCTTGCTGTTCAACCGGATCGATACCCTTGTGGACGATCCGGAAGCCTCGCGACGGCTGGCATGGAGCAACCCGGACAGTTCGGAACTGACCGTCGGCTGATTTCAGCTTCGGGATGGAACGACGCACAGCGTCAGGAGGGTGCCGACCCCGAGAGCTGCTGCCAGCGATGCGATCGGCGCTTTTCGGGCGCCTATCGCGACACGTTCCAGCAGACCCTCGACATCGCCTGCGGCATTGATGACGACCGGGATCACCTTCTGATCGAACCACACCTTGATCGGGGAAGGTCCGCTCGGTTTCTCGAGCATGTAGGCTTGGCTGACCATCGCGACCGGACTCCATGACTGTAAATCACGAACATCGTGATGGCAGCTACGGTTCCATCGGCAACGCAATGGCTCGTAAAGGTGTTGAGGTGCTTGATACCGGAGCGTTGTCGATGACCCAGAAAGCTTTCTTCAAGCCATACACCGCGCCAGCCGGCGGTTGGGGCTCGGCCAAGTCGCTGGGGAACATCCTCAAGCGCGAAGGTGTGCTGGCCAGCGGAGCCCTCGTGCTCGCCCGCCAGAACAAGGTGGATGGCTTCCAGTGCGTCAGTTGCGCCTGGGTGAAGCCGGCCAAGCCGCTGCCGTTCGAGTTCTGCGAGAACGGGGCCAAGGCGACGGCCTGGGAAATCACCTCGCACCGGTGCACCCCTGATTTCTTTGCGGCTCACACGGTCACTGAGCTGCTTGAATGGGATGACTACCAGTTGGAGCAGGCCGGCCGCCTGACTCATCCAATGCGTTACGATACTGCTTCGGACAAATACGTTCCGGTCTCCTGGGGCGCCGCCATGGCCGAGATCGGTCGCGAACTGCGCGCCATCGAGGACCGAAAAAGCGTCGTGTTCTACAGCTCCGGCCGCTGCTCCAATGAGGCGAGCTACCTGTACGGCTTGTTCGCCCGGCTCTACGGCAACAACAACCTGCCCGACAGCTCCAACATGTGCCACGAAACGACGTCGGTGGCGCTTCCGATCAGTATCGGCATCCCGGTCGGCACCGTGAGCCTGGATGATTTCGCGGAAACCGACTGCATCCTGTTCTTCGGCCAGAACCCAGGCAGCAACGCGCCGCGCATGTTGCATCCGTTGCAGGTCGCCGCGGAGCGCGGCGTGCCGATCATTACCTATAACCCGCTTCGTGAGCGCGGCCTCGAGCGCTTCACCAATCCGCAGTCCGTGGTCGAGATGATCGCCGGAAAGGAAACTCGGATCAGCTCGTCCTATCACCAGATTATCGCCGGCGGCGATCTTGCCGGTCTTACCGGCATCTGCAAGGCGCTGATCGAGATCGACGATGCGGCTCGTGCAGCGGGCGAGACCCCGTTCCTGGACGACAAGTTCATCGCCGAACAGACGCACGGGATGGACGAGTTCATCACCTGGCTACGCAAGCAGGAGTGGGACGAACTCGAACGGCGCTGTGCCCTGTCGCGTGCGGCGCTGGAGTCCACAGCGCGTATCTATGCTCGCGCCAAGGCGACGATCGCGGTTTATGGCATGGGCCTGACCCAGCACCGTGCCGGCGTCGAGACCGTACAGATGCTGGTGAACCTGCTGCTCCTGCGCGGAAATATCGGCCGTCCCGGTTCCGGCATCTGCCCGGTCCGTGGCCACAGCAACGTGCAGGGCCAGCGCACCGTCGGCATTACCGAGAAACCCGAACTGGTCCCGATGGACACGCTTGCCAAGCAGTTCGGCTTCGAGCCGCCGCGCGATCTCGGCGTCAACACGGTCGAGGCGTGCGAGGAAATCCTCGCCGGCAAGGTCAACGCCTTCATCATGCTGGGCGGCAACTTCGTCAGAGCCATCCCGGATCGCAGCCTGATGGAGCCGGCCTGGCGCCGTATGCGGCTGACGGTCAACGTCGCGACCAAGCTCAACCGCAGCCAGATCATCCCGGGCGAGATCAGCTTCATCCTGCCGGTGATCGGCAGGATCGAGACCGATAACCAGGCGACCGGCGAGCAATCGACCTCGATGGAGGACAGCACCGGCTGCATCCACGGCTCGAAGGGCGTGCGTCGGCCGGCCTCGCCGCATCTGATCAGTGAGGTAAGGTTCGTGGCCGAGATGGCCAAGCATACTCTCGAACCCAATCCGAAAACGCCGTGGGACGAGTGGACCGCCGACTACAGCCTGATCCGCAAGCAGATCGCCGTGACCTATCCCGAGATATTCTACGATTACGACACGCGTATGTGGGAGCCGGGCGGCTTCAAGCGACCGATGCCGGCACGCGAGCGGGTATGGAAGACCAAGACGGACAAGGCCAACTTCATTACTCCGAAGGGCCTCGACGAGGATCTCGACATGCCCGAGGTCGGACACGATATCCTGCGGCTGATCACGCTGCGCAGCAACGACCAGTTCAACACCACGGTCTATGGCTACACCGACCGGTTCCGCGGCATCCATGGCACCCGCGACGTGGTGCTGATGAACAAGGACGATATCGAGCGGCTCGACCTGAAGGTCGGTGCCACGGTCCGGCTGGAAACATCATCCAAGGATGGCGTGTATCGAGCCCTGGGCGGCCTCGCCGTGGTTGCCTACGATATCCCGGTTGGCTGCATTGGCGCCTATTACCCGGAGGCCAACGTGTTGCTGCCGGTCTGGCATTATGCGGAGACCAGCAAGGTTCCCGCCGCCAAGTCGATCCCCGTAACCGTTCATAAGGAAAGTGACGAGGTCACCGAGCCTGGCTTGATCGCCGCCGAATAAGCCGTCGGCCGACTAAGCGTTCAGTCGATCCGGTAATGGATCGGCTTGAACGCGTAGTTGTTGGACTGGAGTGCCGAGCATGCGGTCAAGCCGATGATGAGGTCCTGTTCCGCCAGGAAGGTCGCATGGTCGCCCGCCTTGCTCATCGGCGGCTCGACGGTCAGGGCGCCGCTCTGTCCATCCACCTGCACGTTCATGAACACGTTGAACGCGATCGGGATCTGGTCCGGTCCGATCCCGTAAGGTGCCAGTGCGGCAGCTAGATTACCGAAACAGCCACGATGCGGATGCTCGTCTCCGTAAATAATCCTGAACGTGTCCGCCGAGCAGGGGGTCAGCAGGAAATCATGCCGTCCGACGGTGTCCTCGACGATCCGCAGCAACACATTGCTCCGGTTCGAGTAAATCGGATCGCCAGTGGTCAGGAACAGCCGGCTTGCATAGTCGAGCGTTCGTCCCGACGAAATCACCTCGGCCGTATCGTCACGCCGGAACGCCAGAAGATCGGCCACCTGCTCGCCTTCGGGATCGATCACCGTCAGCCGCTCGCCCTCGTTTAGCACGAAGGCAACGCCCGAGCGCGGTGGGATAGCGAAAAGGCGGCCGATGCGGTCAGGCATTTTCCAGATCTCCAGAAGTCGATTGTGCCCGTGCTCCCCCCTGGCGTCCACTGAACGGACACTGCCAGTCCGAACCGACTGCCCTGCCGCTATATTGGCGAGCCTCGGAACTTTCGCCGAACCGCGACAGCATCGGGTTCTGGGTTCCGTTCAGATTCAGGTCGCGCTCGAGGATGGTCGTTCGAAGCCGATCGTACAGGCCCTGCTCGCGCAGCCGTTCAAACTGGTCGTGCAGGTTGAACACCAGGGCAGGGCGCTCGAAACGCCTGGCAATGCGGCTTGCGCCAGGATGCAAGCCGACCACGAAGAACGCCTCGCCACCAAAGCTCAGCGAGAAATGCGGATCCGCCGGGTCGGGGCTTACGCGAGCATCGTAATCCTTGCCCATCCAGTTATCCTTATCGGACAGCGACTGCACACGGTCCCACAGGTGCCCCTCGAATTCGTGCTCGTCGAGCTGGTCGGGCTGTTCGAACAAGACCACGAAACTTTGGAACAGGCGGCGATCGGCACGGTAGCTCTGCACCAGATCCAGCAGTTCCGGCAGGATCCTGAGGTCGTCCCAGGCAGAGCGGATATCGCGAGCCACGACAATCCGGAGCTGGCCCTTGGCGAGGGCCGACTTGGCGCCGATGCAGGAGAACGCAGAGTCACGAATGAACGACCGAAACTTCTCGGCGAGCGGATGCTGGTCGTCGTTGAGGCTCGGTGGCATCGTTGTTCCTCTGGGTCCGACACTATGAAAGCAGTCGGGTGCAGTTTCGGAACGCGGAATATAGGCGTTGAAACGTCCAACCAATGGAATGTCAGCCTTGCACGTGACGCGTGCAACCAGTCCTCGTTTCTACAGACTGCAGGCGGATCGGATTAAAACGCCTTGCGATTCAACCCGGTCCGGCGTCCGGCTGTTTCAGGATATGAACAGGACCGGCGATCGTCGTCCGTCAGTGGCTGGAGACGTCGACGAACTCGATCTTGAATGCCAGTGCCTCGTTCGGCGGGATCGGTCCGGCTCCCCTGGCGCCGTAGCCCAGTGCCGGCGGGATGTAGAGCATCCAGACGTCGCCCGGCCGCATCAACTGCAGGCCCTCGGTCCAGCCCTTGATCACGCTGCCGAGAGGAAGTGTCACGATCTGATCGTGACTATCATCGAACGTGGCACCATCTGACAGCTTGCCGACATAGTTCACCATGACGCTACTGGTCGCGGTCGGGTGCGCACCCGTGGCATCGCCCGATGTGATCACCTTGTACTCGAGCCCCGACGGCAAGGTGACGACACCGGGTTCAGCGGATTTCTGCTTGAGGAAGGCAGCCGCCTCGGCGGGCGTACCGGCCCAGGCGCTGCCGGCCGCGGCGACGGCCAGGACTATCGCGAGCAGCGGCGAAAGAAGCAAAACGCGGGCGAACGGCATGGTATCTCCGGCGACGTATTCGACCGCCATATAGCAGCAGTCGACGCCGGAAGCACCCGCGCGTCGGGATCTATCCCCAACGCATAAGCGCAGCTCAGAAGGCGGAGCGGGTGCTGCCGGTGAGGTTGGGCATGTCGAGCCGAATCTGCGGGTGTTGAGCAACCCGATAGTACAGGCGGTACTATTATGAAGCCCGACTCAGGCTATCCGACACCATGTTCAGACCAGCCTTGCCTTTTTTACCGAGGCGGCGATGAACCCGGAAAACAGCGGGTGAGGGGCAAATGGCTTCGACAATAGCTCGGGATGATACTGCACGCCGATGAACCAGGGGTGGGCAGGGTATTCGATGATTTCCGGAAGAATGCCATCCGGCGACAATCCGGAAAACACCATGCCGGTTTTTTCGAGCTGTTCGCGATAATGGATGTTCACCTCGTAGCGGTGTCGATGCCGCTCGCGGATTTCGGTGGTTCCGTATGCCTCCGCAACGCGCGATCCTTCCGCCAGGACCGCGTCATAGGCACCGACCCGCATCGTGCCGCCAAGGTCGCCGCCCTCGCGCCGGCGCAGCATCTCGTTGCCGCGTGCCCATTCGATCATCAGGCCGACCACAGGGTCCTCGGTGGCACCGAATTCCGTGGACGATGCATCCGGGATGCCCGCCAGGTTCCGCGCACATTCGATGACCGCCATCTGCATGCCGAAGCAGATCCCGAAGAACGGGATCTTGTGCTCCCGCGCGAACCGCACCGCCTCGATCTTGCCTTCCGACCCGCGCTCGCCGAAGCCGCCCGGTACCAGGATGCCGTGCACATCCTCGAGCCGTGCGATGGCGGCGGCCGGATCACCCGCGGCACTCTCGAAGATCTGGCTGTCGACCCAGTCGAGTTTGACGCGGACCCGGTTGGCGATGCCGCCATGGATCAGCGCTTCGTTCAGCGATTTGTAGCTGTCGAGCAGCGAGGTGTACTTGCCGACCACGGCGATGCGTACTTCGCCTTCCGGATTGCGCATCGCGTCCAGCACGTTGTGCCAGGCGGACAGATCGGGCTCGCCTTCGTAGGGCAGGCCGAAATGCCGCAGCACCTCGTTATCCATGCCTTCGGCATGATAGCTGACGGGACAGGCATAGATCGTGTCGACGTCGAGCGCGGAAATGACCGCCTCGGGACGGACGTTGCAGAAGCTGGCGATCTTGCGCCGCTCGTTGTCGGGCAGCGGACGATCGGACCGGCACAGCAGCATCTGCGGCTGAATGCCGACATTCTGCAGTTCCTTGACCGAGTGCTGTGTCGGCTTGGTCTTCAGCTCGCCGGCGCTGGAAATCCACGGCACCAGCGTCAGATGGACGAACATCGTCCGGTCCGGGCCGAGATCGTTGCGGAGCTGGCGGATCGCTTCCAGGAACGGCAGGCTCTCGATGTCGCCGACCGTGCCGCCGATCTCGACCAGCACGAAATCGAGATCCTCGGTATTCTGGACCACGACATCCTTGATGGCATCGGTGATGTGCGGGATCACCTGCACCGTGGCGCCGAGATAGTCGCCGCGGCGTTCGCGGGCGATCACGTCGGAATAGATGCGCCCGGTGGTGGCGTTATCCGCCCGGGTCGCATGCACGCCGGTGAAGCGCTCGTAATGCCCGAGGTCGAGATCGGTCTCGGCCCCGTCATCGGTTACGAACACCTCGCCGTGCTGATAGGGGCTCATCGTGCCCGGATCGACATTGAGATAGGGATCGAGCTTGCGTAGCCGGACCCGGTAGCCACGAGCCTGCAGAAGCGCTGCGAGCGCTGCCGAGGCGATGCCTTTGCCGAGTGAGGAGACCACACCGCCGGTGATAAATACAAACCGCGTCATGGGCGGTCGTCCTACACCCGAACCGTCCCCCACGGAACCCATCGTTCGAACTCAACTGTCCGATTGTGGCCAGACCGCCGGCCATGGGCCGGAAATCCCGAGCGAAGCCAGCACGCTATGTGCCGCGCGCTCACCGTCCAGCATCGCTCCGCCGACCGTGCCGGCCAGTCCATCGGTCCGGCAGGCTTCCCCGGCCAGCACGAGTCGGCCGTCCCCGATCGGGCGCCCGAGTGCGGTCCTCGCATCGGCGCAGCCGGGCCGGGCATAGGCATACGCACCCAGGAACAACGGATCGCTGCCCCAGCGGGACACGAAGCCGCCCGGCTTCAGGGCATCGAGTGCGGCCGCACCCAGCATGGCCGACAGCCGGCTCCTTGCCTCGTCGAGCGCATCCTCTTCGCAACCGCAGAACGACCAGGCGAACCGCCCGCCGAAGAATCCGGTGACATAGGGTGCGGCGGCCGGACGCACGCCCAGCAGCATCATCGCCTCGCCACGGCTGTCGAGGCGCTGCTCGACCAGCGTATCGGGATCCACCGCGAGCCGTGCAGCCGATTCGGGTGTGTCGGCAACCGGCAGGGCGAGCTTGCTCAGCAATCCCATCGGCAGGCCGTCGAGTGCCGTCAGTGTTTCGGAAGGCAGTGGTGGCGCAAAGCCTATCCGCTCGTCGCGCAGCACGCCGGTCGAGACGGTGACGATACAGGCACGGGCCCGCACGGTACCGGCGGACGTCGCAATCGAAACCCCGCCCGGATGCTGCCAGTCGATAGCGGTCACGGTAACGCCGCAGCGCACTGGTCCCGCCAGAGGTCCCATCAGGCTGGCCAGCAGGGTGCCGACACCCCGGTCGGGACGCAGGTCGTCGTCGCCGAGCTGATTGCGATGCCAGTCGAACAGCGAAATTCGATCCGCATCGACCGCTGCGATGATCGCGCTCTCCCAGGCCTCCACGTTCGGCAGCCAGGGGTCGGCGGCGCGGCTCCAGCCATCGCCGGCCTCGGCCAGGCTGATGTCCGGACCGCTGAGCCTGGTCTGCGCAAAAGCGCGCCAGGAAGCGTCGGCTTCGGCGTAGGCGCTTTCCTCGCCGGCGGTCGCAACCCTGGATCCGATCAGGAGGCGGCGGCTACCCGGATGGCCATCATGGAGCGGCGCACCAACCTGGCGTGCCAGCGCGACCAGGGGATTGCGACCGGCTTCGTGCAGCCAGGTGGCGCCCTCGTCGATCGTGGCGCCGCCCAGTTGTTCCGGCTGCACCGTCCGGGCACGGCCGCCGATACGTGGGCCGGCCTCGAGTACAAGAACCGACATTCCGGCACGGCGCAGGATGGCAGCGGCGGCAAGGCCCGCGGCTCCCGCGCCGATGACGACGACGTCCGGTTCGCTCACCCCGGCACCAGGGTGACGCGGTTAGTGGCCGGGGGTAGGCGCCGAGACCGGGCTGGGCGGTCGTGCGGGGAGGGCCGCGCCGGGCACCGGAGTGGCTGACTTGGTCGGCGAGGTGGTCGTCGCCGGCATCGCGAGGATGTCATGCGTGTGTCCCGAGCTGCCGCGGTTGAGCACAGCGAGTGTCAACGATAGCGCCATGAAGAGGCCGGCCAGAATCGCCGTCGTGCGGGTCAGCAGGTTGGCGGTGCCGCGGCCGCTCATGAAGCTGCCCATGCCCTGGCTGGAGCCGATGCCCAGGCCGCCGCCTTCACTGCGCTGGATCAGCACGGTACCGATCAATGTCAGTGTGACGACGAGATGAAGGACGAGCAGTGCGGCGATCATGATGCTGTTCCGTTCCGGCTCAACCGCGCGAGGCGGCAGCCGCGATGGCAAGGAAATTCTGCGCGTCCAGGCTTGCGCCACCGACCAGGGCGCCGCCGACATCGGCAACGGCGAGGAGAGCGGCGGCGTTTTTCGCGTTCACCGAGCCGCCATACAGGATGCGGGTCCTGTGGCCCGCATCGCCGAACTGACGCACCAGTTCGGCACGGATGAACGCATGCATGGTCGCGACATCCTGCTCGGTCGCGGTGCGGCCCGTGCCGATCGCCCATACCGGCTCGTAGGCGACAACGCTTTCACCATCCGCGAAACCATCGGGCAGGCTGCCCTTGATCTGCCAGCCGACTACGTCCTCGTATCCGTCGGCCGCTCTCTGATCCTCGGTCTCGCCGACGCAGACGATCGGGACCAGACCGGCAGCCCGTGCCGCAAGGACCTTCTCGCGCACCGTCTCGTCCAGTTCCTTGTGGTTCTGGCGGCGCTCGGAATGGCCGAGAATGACGTGGCTCGCGCCGAGATCGCGCAGCATCGGAGCGGAGATGTCGCCGGTATGCGCACCTTTTTCCTGCATGTGGCAGTCCTGGCCACCGACCGCGATCGCGCTGCCGCCAAGGATGGCCGCCACGGTCCCGATCTGGGTGAAAGGCGGACAGACCAGCAGGTCAACATGCTCGAAGCCACTGCCGGAGCCCGCTTGCAGCGCCTGCGCCAGGCTCTGCGCATCGGCGGTCAGGCCGTTCATCTTCCAGTTGCCGGCGATCAGTTGACGACTCATTCTCGGACCATCCCCACCAATCTTTAACGTGCCGGCATTCCAGACTGAAGCCGGACAACGACGTTGCTCAGCAGCCTATAAAGGCCGGTGGTAGACCATGCCGTGGTGCTGCATGACAAGCGCATGGCCTCACCTTATGGTGCGCGGCCTCGCCAACCCGGCGAATTGCCGGCTCTTTCTTCTTGTGGATTGCTCAATGCTCGCTTTCATGCGCCGCGTCTTTATCGGCTCCTGGCTCGGACGGATCCTGGCCGTCGTGATTTTCGCGAGCTTCGCGGTCTGGGGGATCGGCGACTTCTTTACCAACCTGATCGGTGGCGGTGGCGCCAACGTCGCGACCATTGCCGGCCGGCACATCACCACCGACGAGTTCGAGCGCACCTACCAGCGCGCCCTCGGCCAGACCGCGCAGTCGCAGGGCAATGCGGACCCCACCTCGCTGCCGGTCGGCGAGCGTCGCCAGATCGCGATCCAGGCAATGCAGCAATTGATATTCCAGGCGGTCATCGCCAATCAGGCCGGCCGGACCGGAATCGTGGTCCCCGACCAGATCGTGCGTGACCAGATCTTTGCCGAGAAGGCGTTCGTCGGCGCGGATGGCAAGTTCAGTCGGGCATTGTTCGACCAGCGCATGCAGGCTGCCGGCTTCACAGAGGACCAGTTGGTCAAGATCTTCCGCGAGCAGTCGGCCGCGACCGCGCTGATCGAGCCGATCCGGGTCGGTGCGAGTGCGCCGTCCGAACTGGTGCGCCGCGCCTTCGATTATGGTGCCGAAACCCGTGTGCTGGACATGGTCGCCCTGCCGTTCGCAGCCGTACCGGCCCCGCAAGCACCCGACGATGCAGCGCTGCATCGCTATTTCGACAACAACAAGGACCGGTTCAAGGCACCCGAATATCGCCGGATCAAGGTCGTGCTGCTGTCGCCGGAAACCATCGCCCATGGGCTCGATATTCCCGAAGCGGACGAGCGCCGGGCCTATGACACGTTGATCACCAAATATCAGGTGCCGGAGAAGCGGTCCGTCCAGGTGCTGATCGTGCCCGACGAGAACCGTGCACGGCAGCTCGCCGGCCTCTGGACCGGCGGCGTTGCCTGGACCCAGTTGCAGGCGACCGCCAAGGACGCGACCCCGATCTCCCTGGACGATGCCACCCTGGCCAGCATTCCGTCACCGGACATCGCCAGGCTGGTGTTCGCCGCCCAGACCGGTGCGGTCACCGGCCCGGCAAAGACCGACGCAGGCTGGGTGGTGGTCCGCGTCTCGAAAATCACGCCGCCGGTGAACCGTACCTTCGAGCAGGCCAAGAACGAGTTGCACGACATGGTCGGCCAGCAGCAGGCGGCGGCACTGCTCTCGCCGCGTGTGCAGAAGCTGCAGGACGCAATCGCCGGCGGCGGGCTCGACGCGATCCCCGGCGATCTCGGTGCGGTCGCCGCCGAAGGCACGCTCGACATGCAGGGCCTGACCTCGACCGGCGACCCGGCGCCGTTTCCGGGCAGCGATGCCATCCGCAAGGCGATCCTGGCCCAGGCCTTCGCCGCCCGCAAAGGCGACGTGCCGACCCTGATGCAGGGCCCGGAAAGCAGTTGGTATGCGTTGGCCGTCGAGGATGTGACCCCGGCCAAACCGTTGACGTTCGAGCAGGCTGGCGACCGTCTGCGTGCCGACTGGCAGCAGGACGCGGTGCGACATGTCGATGAGCAGTCCGCCGCGGCGCTGTATGCCGAAGCGCAGGCGCATGGTGGCCTGGCGGTTAGCGCTGCGACCCGGCCCGGACTGCTGCGCGACCTCGCGGTCCGTCGTGGCCAGACCGCGGGACCGGTGCCGCCCAACCTGGTGCAGATCGCCTTCTCGCTGAAGCCGGGCACCTCGACGATGCTGGAGACCCCGACCGGCTTTGTCGTGGCGACCATCACGGCGATCCACCACCCGGGTCCGTCGGTCGATACGCTCGCCTACAGCCGGACCCGACAGGCGCTCGACGCGTCGCTCGCCGACGATATCGAGAACAGCTACGTGAGCACGCTGCGCGACCGTGCGAAGCCGAACATCAATGTGAAGGCAGTGGAAAAAGTCGTCGGCGTTTCATCCGGGGCAGGAGCCTCGAACAGCAGCAGCGGCTCGTGAGCCTGTCGTCCCTGCAGGACAAGCTCAGGGGCGGGCAGGCGGTCATTGCCTGGACCGTCGAAGCCGCCGACCTGCTGACGCCGGTCGCGGCATTCCTGAAGCTGCGTCAACACCTTCCTGGCGCGGATCGGAACAGCTTCCTGCTGGAGAGCATCGAGGGCGGTGTCGCCCGTGGGCGCTACTCGGTGATCGGGCTGCTGCCGGACCGGATCTGGCGCTGCCGGGCCGGGACCGTGGCGGTCAGCCGGGACGGTGACGGCTTCGCCCCTATCGATGCCCATCCGATCGATAGTTTGCGCCAGCAGATCGACGCGAACCGGATCGACCTCCCAGCCGCCTTGCCACCCATGATCGGCGGGCTGTTCGGCTATCTCGGCTACGACATGGTCAGGCAGATGGAGAGGCTGCCGAACATGCCCACCGACGATCTCGGACTGCCGGAAGCGATGCTGCTGCGGCCGTCCCTGTTTGCGGTGTTCGACAACGTGCGCGACGAGCTGACTCTGGCGGTGCCGCTGCGCCCGGACGGCGAGCATCATGCCGACGTGCTGTGGGATCATGGACAGGCGCTGCTGGCACAGGCCCGCAATGCGCTGTCGCTCGAGCTGCCCCTGGCCAGCGCTTCGGTCCGGCCTATCGCCACCGTGCCGATCGAGCCGCGCTCCAACTTCACGCGGCAGGCGTTTCTCGACGTGGTGGAACGGGCTCAGGAATATATCGCCGCCGGCGACGCGTTCCAGGTTGTGCCGAGTCAGCGGTTCTCGGCGTCCTTCGAACCGCCCCCATTTGCTCTCTATAGGGCACTCAGGCGGATTAACCCGGCGCCGTTCCTGTTCTTTCTGGACCTGTCCAGCGAGCAGGACCGGTTCCAATTGGTCGGCAGCAGTCCCGAAGTGCTGGTGCGCCTGCGCGAGGGCACCGTCACCGTGCGTCCATTGGCCGGCACCAGGCCGCGCGGCGCCGACCGTGCCGAGGACGAACGTCTGGAAGCCGAGTTGCTCTCCGATCCCAAGGAGCGTGCCGAGCACCTGATGCTGGTCGATCTCGGCCGCAACGATGTCGGCCGCGTGGCCACGCTCGGCAGCGTCAAGGTGACCGAGAGCTTCATGATCGAACGCTTCAGCCACGTCATGCATATCTCATCGACCGTCGAGGGGACGCTGCGTCCGGAGCTGGATGCAGTGGATGCGTTGATCGCCGGCTTTCCGGCCGGAACCTTAACCGGTGCGCCGAAAATCCGCGCCATGCAGATCATCGACGAGATGGAACCGACGCGGCGTGGCACCTATGCCGGCTGCATCGGCTATTTCGGCGCGGATGGCACCATGGACACCTGCATCGGCCTGCGCATGGCGCTGATCAAGGACGGGACCATGCATGTGCAGGCAGGTTGCGGAGTGGTTGCCGACAGCGTGCCGGAGGCCGAATACGAGGAAACGAAACAGAAGGCCCGCGCCCTGTTTCGCGCCGCCGAGGTGGCGATCGCCCAGAACCAGCCGCATGGTCATGCTGATGCGCAGGATCCGCATGGCATTTCCGGCTGAGGTGGTTTGACCGGCCCCGGGCAGCACCCCACAATAACATCATGATCCTGCTGATCGACAACTACGACAGCTTCACCTTCAACCTGGTGCATTACCTGGGTGAACTGGGCGAAGCGTGCGACGTGCGCCGGAACGATGCGCTGTCGGTCGAGGAAGCAATGGTGCTGCGACCGGAGGCCATCGTGCTGTCGCCCGGTCCCTGTTCACCCAACGAAGCCGGAATTTGCTGCGATCTGATCGCGGCGGCGGCGGGCAGGGTGCCGATCTTCGGCGTTTGTCTGGGTCATCAGGCGATCGGCCAGGTGTTCGGCGGCGAGGTGGTGCGTGCGCCATCGCCGATGCATGGCAAGGTCAGCCCGATCCAGCATGACGGCAGCGACGTGTTTGCCGGCCTCCCGTCGCCGTTCCAGGCGACCCGTTATCACAGCCTGACCATTAAACCGGAAACCATGCCGGCGAGCCTCGTTGCCACGGCGCATACGGCCGACGGCGTTGTCATGGGTCTGCGCCATCGGGATTTTCCGATCTTCGGGGTGCAGTTTCATCCTGAGAGCATAGCGTCCGAACATGGTCATGCGATCCTGGCCAACTTCCTGGCGCTGGCACGCGGCCGCAATTCCCTAGCGCGCGAATTGGCCGCCTGAACGATGGGTCCGCAGGCCAGGTTCGACCGGTGTCCCGGCTATTCGCGCTAGCTGCATGATGCAACCTGCAACCAATGCCTGACATAATGTCGTTGAAGCCGGTGATCGCCCGGATCGCCGATGGTGCGCGGCTGAGCGCGGACGAGGCGCAGGCGGCGTTCGATATCGTCATGTCGGGTGCTGCGACCGATGCGCAGATCGCCGGGTTGGTGATTGGCCTTCGGGTCCGGGGCGAGACGGTATCCGAACTGGTCGGCGCAGCCCGGGCGATGCGTGCCCGGATGACAATCGTTCCCGGCGTCGCCGATGCGATCGACGTATGCGGCACCGGCGGTGACGGTCACGGCACTCTCAATATCTCCACAGCCGTCGCCTTCGTGCTCGCGGCCCTCGGCGTGCCGGTCGCGAAGCACGGCAACCGCGCAGTGTCCTCGCGAGCGGGCGCATTCGACACGCTCGAGGCGCTTGGGATTCCATTCCTGCAGGAGCCGGCGGCACTCGAGGCGTCGTTGCAGATGAATGGCCTGGCCTTCATCGCCGCCCCGGTTCATCACCCGGCAATGCGCCATGCCGCATTGGTCCGGTCCGAACTCGGCACGCGGACGATTTTCAATCTGCTTGGACCGCTGTGCAATCCCGCTCGGGTGCGTCGTCAGATGATCGGGGTGTTTGCCCCTGGCTGGATGGAGCCGATCGCCCGGACCCTGCATCTGCTCGGATCGGACTGCGTGTGGGTGGTGCATGGCGACGGCGCCGCCGGCAGCACGGCACAGGGAATGGACGAACTCAGTCTGGCGGGGCCGAACCGGGTGGTCGTCATGGATCAGGGCCGGCTAAGCCGCTTCACGCTCCTCCCCGAGGATCTCGGACTGGAGCGGCAGCCGATCGAAGCGATCGCCGGTCGCGATGCCGTTCATAACGCGTGGGCGCTGGAGCGTCTGCTCGGCGGCGAAGCCGGGCCGTATCGGGACACGGTCATGCTCAATGCCGCCGCCGCCTTGCAGGTCAGCACCCGGGGCAATATCTCCGCCGCATCGTTGTCGGCGGTGCCGGTCCATGTGGCCGACGGGCTGCCGGA
>JBPBQO010000078.1:0-31221 GCA_050954785.1 Janthinobacterium lividum
ACAGGGTGAATATCTCGCAGCCCTCCTCGGTCACGCCGATCATATGCTCGAATTGCGCAGACAGGCTGCGGTCGCGGGTGACGGCTGTCCAACCGTCATCGAGCACCTTCACGTCCGGCCGGCCGGCATTAACCATGGGCTCAACAGTAAAGAACATGCCCGGACGAATGATCGGGCCTTCACCCGAGCGGCCGAAATGCAGGATGTTCGGCGGCTCGTGGAACTGCCGGCCGATGCCGTGGCCGCAGAAGTCGCGCACCACCGAGAAGCGCTGGGCTTCAACATAGGCCTGGATGGTATGGCCGACATCGCCGAGCGTGTTGCCGGGCTTCACCATGGCCAGGCCGCGCATCAGCGACTGGTAGGTCACGTCGATCAGCATGGCCGCCCGGCGCGAGACCGTGCCGGCGGTGTACATCCGGCTGCTGTCGCCGAACCAGCCATCAACGATCGAGGTGACATCGATGTTCAGCACGTCGCCGTCGAGCAGCCGGCGCTCGCCGGGAATGCCGTGGCAGACGACGTGGTTGATCGAAATGCAGGACGATTTCGGATACCCGCGATAATTCAGGGTGGCCGGGATCGCGCCGCGCTCCAGCGTGTAGTCATGGATGATCTGGTCGAGTTCGCCGGTGGTCACCCCGACACGGACATGCGGCGTGATCATGTCGAGCGTCTCGGCTGCAAGCCGGCCGGCAACGCGCATGCCCTCGAAATCCGCTTCGGAATGGATGATTATCCGACGTCCGTCCGCTTCGCCGTCCATCGTGGTGCCTTCCCCTGGAGGCCGGTCGCCAACGACCGTTCCTCCCATGTTCGGTGCCCGAAGCATCTCGACGGTTCCGCCGATGGAGCCGGGCCGGTTGGCCGGGATGACTTCATGGCAGCAACGTGCGATGCGACGGATTGGTGTCGCTTAAAGATGCGCGACCGGGTTCGCGCACGCAAGCCGAACCGGCATGCAGGCGGTCGCTCCAGTCGTAAGAACCGATCTGGCCGTTCGCCGACCCTGGGGCGTCAGCCCTTCTGGAAACGGCCCCGTGCATGGGAATGACGGCGAGGAACACCGGCAGTCGCCGACGTCAGATGAACCCGTGCGCCGGTCAGGTGGACGCGCGGCCCATGTCCCGCATGGCTTGCGGCTGTAGCGGGAGCACGAGACGCAACCATGCGCATCACCACGCGGCCACCGCGAAGGCGGATCATGTGACGGCCCGAGCGCTGCCTGTGCATGACAGGCGCCACGGACTGATCGTCACCGACGGTATCGGCGGCAAGCAACAGCGGCGCGCGACGGCCCCGCATCATCGGACGCGCCATCACCGGCACGCCTTCCTGCGCGAAGCCCTGGTCGAGCAGCTCCGCCATGATCGCGCTGCGCTGCGGGTTGGTACGGGCGCCCAGCACGACGCCGATCAGCCGGACATTGCCATGCACGGCGGAGGTCACCAGGTTGCGGCCGGCATCGACCGTGTAGCCGGTCTTGAGGCCATCGGCGCCAGGATAGATCTGAAGCATCGGGTCGTGATTCATCACTTCGCGGCCATGGAACATGAAGGCAGGCACCGAGAAATAATGGTACTGGTCGGGGAAATCCTGGATCAGGTGGCGCGTCAGCGTCGCGAAATCGCGTGCAGTCGACACCTGTTCCGAGTCGGGCAGCCCGGACGCATTGCGGAACGTGGTGTTGCTCATGCCGAGCGACCGCGCCTTCTGCGTCATCATCTGCGCGAACTGCTGCTCGTCACCCTGCGCCAGGAGCTCGCCCAGTGCACTGGCGGCGTCGTTGGCCGACTTCGTGACCAGCCCGAGAATTGCCTGTTCGACGGTCACGTAGCTGCCGGGCACCAGACCGAGCTTCGAAGGCTCCATCGACGCGGCATGGCTGGAAACCGGCACCGCCTGATCGAGCGAGATGCGGTTCTGGCGCAGCGCGTCGAACGCGAGATAAAGGGTCATCAGCTTGGTCAGGCTGGCTGGATAACGCTGCAGGTCCGGGTTGGACTGCTGCAGTACGGCGCCGGTTCCGGCATCCATGATGAACGTGCTCAGTTGCCCCACATACTGGGCATGAGCGGCCTTCGGAGCCAGAAGAGCACCGGCGAAAACAACGCCGCACCAGGCCGGAACGCTTGCCACTGCCGCGAGCAACAAGCCACGAATGCCGTCACGGCGTCGAGCCTGATTGGACGGGCCATGATCCTTCGAACCTGGCGCCATCCGCACCCCCTCAACTACCGGTAGGCAATGGTATGGCTGCGCCAACCTTACGTCCAGATTAATTCGCCATCAGCAACAGGTTGGCAATGATCGCTCCCATGCCGCTGCAACAGGTGGTTGCAATCTCATCCTGGGCGGCGCCGGGCAGCGAGACCGCGGTGTTTTCATCGACCAAGGGGCTTTCACCACGGGTTCGAGTTCCAATATGGTGGCGGGATGCGCTTCGACCCCAGTTTTCCGGTTTCCCGTTCCGGGTTTCCGTCTCACCACACGGCTCGGCGCACCGATTCCGCGCCCTTGTACCCCGACGAGAGATCCATGGTTCCGAGGCTGATGAGCGACAGCGACAAGACCAACAACCCCGATTCGCCCAATGTGGGAGTCGTGGTGAAATCGCGTCCGAAGACGCGCAAGCCCGCCATGTACAAAGTGCTGATGCTGAATGACGACTACACGCCGATGGAATTCGTCGTGCATGTCCTCGAGCGCTTCTTCCAGAAGTCGCGCGAGGAGGCGACCCGGGTCATGATGCACGTTCACAAGCGCGGTGTCGGCGTATGCGGCGTCTATACCTATGAGGTGGCCGAGACCAAGGTCACCCAGGTGATGGATCTTGCCCGCCAGAACCAGCATCCGCTTCAGTGCACGATCGAGAAGGATTGAGCCGTCGGTTCGGGTATCGTCCTCGTCTGGCATCGTTTTTGCTGCTGCCATGCGATGGGGATGTAATCGCCGCGGTTCGAACCTATCTCGTGATACCGGCTCTCACGATTGCGGGCATCCACCCCATCTCAAGTTCTCTACCGGTTTTTTACTGGCCTTCTGCGGATTTCCCTTCAAAGATGATCAGCGACCGCGTGGCATTGCGCGGTACTGAGTTGTCCCGGGGGTTGGCTGCAGTCTGCCTGGCCTGATCGGCGAAGGAGCGTCAACTATGCTGTCACGCAACCTCGAACAAACGCTGCACCGCGCCTTGTCCCTCGCAGGCGAGCGCCGTCACGAATACGCAACTCTCGAGCACCTGCTGCTCGGGCTGGTCGATGACGGGGATGCGGCGACCGTGCTCCGCGCCTGCGGCGTCGATCTCGACAAGCTGCGCGCCGACCTCACCGAGTTCCTGGACAAGGATCTGGCGGGTCTGGCCTCCGATCGCTCCAGCGAGCCGAAGCCGACCGCTGCTTTCCAGCGGGTGGTCCAGCGCGCCGCGATTCATGTCCAGTCCTCCGGACGCGACGAGGTCACCGGCGCGAACGTGCTGGTCGCCTTGTTCTCCGAGCGCGAAAGCCATGCCGTGTATTTCCTGCAGTTGCAGGACATGACCCGCCTGGATGCCGTCAACTTCATCAGCCATGGCATTGCCAAGGCGCCCGGCCGCACCTCGCAGCGCCCGACCCAGGGATCTGCCGGCGGCGGTGGCGAGCCGCCGGAAGGCGAGCGCGAGGAGCGCGGTCGTGGCGGCGCCAAGCAGCAGGACGGGCTGTCGGCCTACTGCGTCAACCTCAACAAGAAGGCGCTGGCCGGCAAGATCGATCCGTTGATCGGTCGCGACCAGGAGATCGAGCGCACCATCCAGATCCTGTGCCGCCGCACCAAGAACAACCCGCTCTATGTCGGTGATCCCGGCGTCGGCAAGACCGCGATTGCCGAAGGCCTGGCCAAGCGCATCGTCGAAGGCGATGTGCCCGAGGTGCTGGCCAAATCGACCATCTATGCGCTCGACATGGGCGCGCTGCTGGCTGGCACCCGCTATCGGGGCGATTTCGAGGAGCGGCTGAAGGCAGTTGTCACCGAGCTCGAGGCCAATCCGGGCGGCATCCTGTTCATCGACGAGATCCACACCGTGATCGGCGCCGGTGCCACTTCGGGCGGCGCGATGGATGCGTCGAACCTGCTGAAGCCGGCACTGGCCCAGGGCACGCTACGCTGCATCGGCTCGACTACCTACAAGGAGTTCCGTCAGCACTTTGAGAAGGATCGGGCCCTGGTCCGTCGCTTCCAGAAGATCGACGTGAACGAGCCGTCGGTCGAAGACGCGGTCAAGATCCTGCGCGGGCTCAAGACCAACTACGAGAAACACCACAAGGTCCGCTACACCGACGAGGCGATCCGCGGTGCGGTCGAATTGGCGGTGAAGTATATCCACGACCGCAAGCTGCCGGACAAGGCGATCGACGTGATCGACGAAGTCGGTGCCTCGCGGATGCTCCAGCCTGAGGGCAAGCGCCGCAAGATCGTCACCCTGCGCGACGTCGAGGAAATGGTCGCCAAGATCGCCCGCGTCCCGCCCAAGAGCGTGTCCGCCGACGACAAGGAGACGCTGCGCTTCCTCGAGCGCGACCTGAAGTCGATGGTGTTCGGCCAGGACCGGGCGATCGAGGCGTTGTCCGCCGCGATCAAGCTGTCCCGCGCCGGCCTGCGCGAAGTCGAGAAGCCGATCGGCAACTACCTGTTCTCCGGTCCGACCGGCGTCGGCAAGACCGAGGTGGCCAAGCAGTTGGCGTCCACCCTCGGCATCGAGCTGATCCGCTTTGACATGAGCGAGTACATGGAGCGGCATTCGATCTCGCGGCTGATCGGTGCGCCGCCGGGTTATGTCGGCTTCGACCAGGGCGGGTTGCTGACCGACAGCATCGACCAGCATCCGCACGCCGTGCTGCTGCTCGACGAGATCGAGAAGGCACATCAGGACCTGTACAATATCCTGCTGCAGGTCATGGATCACGGGAAGCTCACCGACCATAACGGCAAGACGGTTGACTTCCGAAACGTCATCCTGATCATGACGACCAACGCGGGTGCGGCAGACCTGACGCGGGAGGCGATCGGTTTCGGCCGGGACAACCGTGCCGGCGAGGACGAGGAGGCGATCAAGCGCATCTTCACCCCAGAGTTCCGCAACCGTCTCGATGCGATCATCCCGTTCGCCGGCCTCACCCCGGAGATCGTCGGTCGCGTGGTCGAGAAGTTCGTGCTTCAGCTCGAGGCGCAGCTTGCCGACCGCAATGTCACCATCGAGGTATCATCTTCGGCCAAGGAGTGGCTGGCGGAACGTGGCTACGACCGTCTGTATGGTGCGCGCCCGCTGGCGCGAGTCATCCAGGAGCACATCAAGAAGGCGCTTGCCGAGGAACTGCTGTTCGGCAAGCTGGTGCATGGCGGTGCGGTCAATGTCAGCCTGAAGGATGGCAAGCTGGCATTCGATTATATCGAGAACCCGCCTCCGGTCCTGCAGGAAGAGACCGATGGCGACGAAGGCGGCTCGGAACGCGAGTCCGAAACTGCCGACTGAACAAACGGCAGGAGCCTCACCGGCTCCTGCCTTTTTCTTTCGCTTTTAACCGTGCGACAATGCAGCAGTTAGAAATTCGGCTGCTTCGTCCAGCGAAACGGCCGATTCCGGCAAACTGAATATCTGCCAGACTTGCGGCACGACAGGCCAGCTTCGGAGCGTAACGGATACGCCAGCCGAGCGTGCACGGTCCGCAAACCGCGTGCTGTCGTCCAGCAAAACTTCATATATGCCGACATGGATCAGCAGCGGAGGCAGGCCGCGCAGGTCGCCGTAGAGTGGCGACGCCAGCGGGTGCCGTGGATCCGCGCCTGCCAGATAGGGCGTGGTCAGGCGCTCGATGCCACTTCCGTCGAAGAACGCATCCCGCCGGCTGTTGGTCTCGAGCGTCGCGCCGGTGCCGGCAAGATCGGTCCAGGGCGAGAACAGCACGCATGCGGCGGGCATCGCATCGCCGGCATCCCGCAACGACAGCAACAACGCCAGCGCCAGCCCGCCACCCGCAGAGTCTCCCGCCACGGCCACTGAACCTGCCGAAATGCCACTCGCCAGCAATCCCCGATAGGCCTCGACGACGTCGTTCACCGCCGCCGGAAACGGATGTTCCGGCGCCAGGCGATAATCGGGAGCGAACACGTTCAGGCCACGCCTGGCAAAGCCGCCGGTGATCGGCCGATGCGTCTGCGGCGAGCATGCGAAATATCCGCCGCCGTGGATATAGAAGAGCGTGCCTGCCGCCGTGCCCGTCGCCGGCCGCACCCATTCGCCCGGCACCGAACCGAGCTCGGCTATGGACACCATCGTCCCGGCCGGAACCTTGGGGCTGGCACGCGCCATCATCGCCCGCGCCTTGAGCATGTCGGTGTTCCGGCGATTGCCGCGCTTGACCGAGAGCTTGAGTGCCAGAACCATCAGGTGCGCCTGCCAGCTCGCCATGCGTATGCCCCGCAAAACACGTGACGTTCTATAGAACGAACACGATGATTTAAATGCGACGTAGTGACGGTGTTACGGACACAGTGTCGGCAGACAGGGTTCCTGTCTCCAGCGCAAACCCGATCGCCCCATCGTTGTAAGGCCGGTGCTCGTCGACGAGATCGAATACGACCCTGCCATCCGCCTCAGCCTGAAGGCGTGCGCCGGTCACTGTCAGTGCCAGACGAACCGCTACATCGAGCGCCCAGGTAAAATGGATTTCCTGCAGGATCTGCGTCTTGCTGTCGAGCAGCTTGAAGAGGACGAGCCGATTGTCGGGCATCAGCATCAACAGGTAGCCCCGCCGCAGACCCTGCATGCGCGCAGCCAGTCCGCCGCCTCCAAGGCAGACGGTGATAGCAGACTCGACCCGGTAGTTCCGCCACTCTCGTGTGCCCTGCAGAAGAAGCCCCAGCCCGTCGTTCTGGGAAAGGCGAAACGCCTCAGGAAAGCTTTCGCTGAAATTGCTGACGGCATTCACCCAGGCGCGCCGCCAGAAACGGCCGGGGCCATCCGGGCGCCGCAGTGTCGTTGCCGGTTCACCGGACCAATCCAACCAGTCGAGATGAAAGGCACCGGACGCGGCACCGCCGCCTTTCGAACAGACCACTCCGACGCGTCCGACCGGCTGCCCGCCGAGCTCCGGGATCACCCAGTCGAGTATCACCGCTTCCCCCGGCCGGAGGATCGTTACGGGACTGTCGAAACGGCGTTCTATATCGCCGTCGGTATAGACCAGGATCGCGAGAGCGATACCGAGTTCGCGATCGCCGCCGGGGTCGGCGATAAGTCGCGCCTTGAGCGTCTGTCCGGAGTACAATGTCGGACACGCGATCAGCTCATACGTGCGCATGCGGTCGACATCAGGTGGCGCAAAGGTCGGCGTCGAGACGAAACACGCCGTGTCATATCGGATCGCCAACTGGCGGCTGCCATCCGGCGACACCGCGTTCTCGATCAGAGTACCGCCACTGTCGGCGGCAAAGCCCTGTACGCTCCCGGGAAGCGAGAAGTGGAACCGGGCGCCTTGCTTCGGCGGTGTCGTTACCGGCACACCGGCCAGGATCTGGCTGGCGAAATACAACGCGTAGGAGACCTGGACCGCATCGTTGATCGCCGCACCGCCGTCGGCCGACGACAGAAAGAGGCGGTCCGCGACCGGCCCACGCCAGAGGCCCACTCCACCGCCGTCGATGCAACCCAGCCCGAGCCTGATACCGGTCAGGCAGGCGGCATTGCCGGCGTTGCAGTCCGTATCCCACCCGGCCGTGTTGGCGATCATGACCACCCGATCGAAATCGTCGCCGCCATGCAGCAAGGCCATCAATACAACCGCAAAATTCGGTACGACGTGACAGTTGCCCGGATAGAGATGATAGCCATAACGGTTCTCGATGGAGGTTCGCGTCTGCCGCCAGTCCGCGTTCGACCGACACCAGTTCCGCACATCCGCGACAATGCTCGCTATCAGGCAATTGTCGGGAATTGCCGCAAGCCCACAGTCGAGCAGCACCTCGAGATCCTTCTCGGTAAATGCTGCCGCCTCCATGACCGCCAGCAGGACCGCGGCATGCACCGCTTCGCCATCGTGGCTGACCGTCGCGGCAGCACGCGCAAACCGTGCCGCCTGCTCCGGGCGGCCCGGGCTGACCATGGCCCAGCCGTCGATGAATATCTGCGCACCAATCTGTTCGGCGACGGTACGACCGTTGGTTGCGATCGAGCCGCTGGCAGGTGCGCGGGTTCCGGCCTTCAGGCGACGCCAGGCAGTCTCTTCCGTGGAGTTGCCGAACCCACCCCACCACAGGATCGACCGGTTTTCGACCAGATAGTTCAGCCAGACATCGCCGATCCGGTCCGCATCGAGCATCGGGTCGTACTCGTTGTCTGCCAGGGCACGGACAAAGGTGAACGTACCGGCGATGTCATCGTCCGTCACGACAAGTGGCGCATCGAAATGTTCGTGCACGTAACGGTCGATCGGCCCGAGCTCGGCCATGATCCTAGCATATGTCCATCCCTCGAATGGACGACCGGAATAGACGCCGATCAGCTTGCCCAGCACGCCGGCATAGATGCGCTCGAGAACAGTCGGATTAAGTGTCATCAATCAGCCTTTGACCGAGCCGCCTGCCATACCTTCGATGAAGGACCTTTGCAGGAACAGGAAGAATAAAACGACAGGCAGCACGATGATAACGGCCGCGGCCATGATCTCGCCCCAGTCGCTCGAATATTGTCCGCCGAGAGTATAAAAACTGACGATCGCGGTCTGCGCGTTCCTGTCCTGAAGGAATGTCGTCGCGATCAGGAACTCGTTCCATGTGTACAGCCCGACGATCAGCGAGACCGTCAGCAGTCCGGGTGAAATGATCGGCAGCATGACGCGGGTAAAGATCTGCCAACTCGTCGCACCGTCCATCCTGGCCGCATCCTCAAGCTCCCGGGGAACCGCCATGAAGTAGGTGCGCAGGAGCAGGATCGCGAACGGGCTGTAGATCGCCGTGTAGATGACGGAAACCGCCGGCACGTTATCGATCAGTCGAAGATGCGCAAAGATGAAGTAGAGCGGAAGCAGGAACAACTGGATCGGCAGCGTCGTGCTGGCCAGGAAATAGCCGTTGAACAACCTCCAATGCTTCATCCGTCCGCCGGTGATCGCATAGGCTGCCATGGAGCCGGTGCTGCAGGTGAACAGGATCGTCAGCCCGGACACCAGCGTGCTGTTCAGCAGCGTATGACCAAGCCTCGCATCCTGCCAGGCATGCACGAAGTTCTGGTAGCGCGGCGTGCTCGGCCAGCCGAGCGGATTCATTACGATCTCCACGCTCGCCTTACAGGCATTCAGGAGCATGAGTGCAACGGGAAATAGCGCGATCCCGGCGGCGAGGCTCAACACCATGTACGCAACGATCCGACCGGTCGGGCTCTGGCCGATCATTGGTCGGTCTCCCCGCGCTGTAGATGCAGGTAGGCCGCTGTTGCAAGCAAACCGAACATGCTGATGACAAGGGAGACGACTGCGGCAGGCCCGATCCTGAAATCATAGAAGGCGTTGCGGTATGCAAGCGTCGAGAGCACCTCGCTGGAAAATGCCGGGCCGCCCTGGGTCAGCACGTAGATGAAATCGAACACGAGGAAAGACCAGATCACCGTCATGACCATCATCAGCAGGATGGTCGGGCGGATCCCGGGAAGCAGGATGTAGCGCATCAATGCGAAGAAACCGGCCCCATCCAGTCGGGCCGCTTCGATCTGCGACGCGTCAATTTGGCGAAGGGCGGCAAAGAAGATGACGGCAAGAAAGCCCCACCAGTGCCAGAGATCCACGGTGGCGACCCCATAAAGCGCCCAGTGCGGGAGCGAGAGCGGATCGTTGATGGTGATGCCGTGCGTCTTCAGCCAGCCGAGCAGGCCCGAGCTGGGATTATAGATCATGCCTTGCCAGATCCGGCCGGTGATCACGGTTGCAATAATGACCGGAAGAAAAAAGATCGTCTGGAACAGCGTGCGACCGGTTCGGATCGTCAACAGGAAGCAGGCTGCGAAAAGACCCATCGCTATCGGCACGAGCAGAAAGATCAACGTCCATTTCAGATTATTGAACAAGGCGGTCGTGAAGACCGGATCCGCGAGCACCGACCGGAAATTGTCCAGACCCGCGAAGGCCGGGCGGCCGACGCCGTCCCAGTTGCTGAAAGCCATGGCGATCGTCAGCAACGCCGGTATCAGAATGATCGCAAGGTTGATCACGAGAGCGGGGACAATGAAAACCCACATGAGATTCTAGCCTCCCGGAACCGGAGGAACCCGGCCCTGCTTCAGTTCGATCTGAAAGGTCTTGTCGACCTGCTGCAGATACGCTTCCGGCGTCATCTGGCCGAGCCAGACCTGCTCGATGCCGTTGATCAGATATTGCTCCGTCGCCGGCGGCCAGAAAGCCCATGTGGCGTAGCCGTAATGGCCGTCGGCGAGAGCCCGCGTCAGGCCCGTGACGATTTTGGCGTATTGCGGAGAGGTGTTGGTTGCCAACGCCGCATCGTCGACGCCGTTGATCGGGAGGTTCCAGTCACCGGGCCAACCCTTGTTGATCCTTTGGTAAAAGGCCGGGTTGAGCATTGCGTCGATGACGCTGGCGGCCGCATCCGGGTCCTTCGCGCGGCTGTTGATCGACAGCGTGCTGCCTACCCCGACGGCAAATACCGGATAGGGAACACCGGACCGCAAGGTCGGGAATGGCTCTACCCCCAGATCCGCGGATCGTGCTGCGAAATGAGCCGTGACCCACTGGAACGCCCAGAAGCCGTTGGGCGACATGCCCGCATTGCCGTCGGCGATCTGGGCAAAACCCTGTTCGTTGGTCAGGGTAAAGTAGGTCTTCCCGAACCAGCCTTTTCGATACCATCGCTGCAACAGGGTGATGGCCTGTACAAAAACCGGATCGGTCCAGGCGAGCTTCCCCTGCAGGGCGGCGCGAACCTTGTCGGGGCCGGCGAAATGATTGAGCACCAGCGTGATGTACCATTCGTTGGCACCTCGCCAATCGGCGTTTCCCGCGCCGAACGGAATGATCCCCTTCGCCATCATGCTGGTGGCGAGAGCCTCCAGTTCGTCGAGTGTCTTCGGGGCCGACCAGCCGTTGCGTGCGAACAATGCCCGGTCGAAAAACAGGCCCATCGTTTCGTCCGTGCGTGGAACTGCATAGAGATGACCGCCATACGTGCCGATCTTCAGGATCTGCGGAATGACGGTCCGGTCCCAGCCGTATTTCCTGGCATAGTCGTCGAGCGGCAGCAGGTAGCCCGCTGCCTCCATCGGCACGAGATAGCTCGGGCCGGGCGCCATCACGATATCCGGTCCGACCCCGGACAGCAGTGCGATGCGGATCTGCCGATCCACGATCGAGCCGCGGAATTCGATGTCGAGCTTCCTGCCCGGATGGACCGTATTGAACGGCGCAACCAGGGCATCATCGAGCGCCCGCTGCTGCCCGGGGTTGGCGCCACGGCCATACCACCAGTCGATAGATTGTCCTGCCTGCGCATGGACGATCGTGGGCCAGATCAGGATCGTCATGGCCCAGGCAACGCGGATAATCCACGGCGCCATAATTTATTCCTCCCATTTACCCGAGCGCCTCTGCGGACGCCTATGCGGACTGCCTGATCACCAGCTCGAACGGCCGCTTCAACTGAAACCCGGTGTCGGACGGATCATGAGTGTCGAGCCGTGCGACGACGCGCCTTGCGGCAACCAAACCGGTTTCGCGTTGAAACAACCGGATCGTGGTCAGCGCCGGATATAGCAGCCGCGCCAGGTCGATATCGTCGAAGCCGACCACCGCCACCTGTTCGGGAATGCGCAAACCGGCTTCGTGCAAGGCAAGGATTACGCCCGCTGCGATCAGGTCGTTGGCCGCAAAGACCGCCGTCGGCACATCGCCCGCCAGCAACCGGCGCATCGTCGCCTGCCCGGCATTCGCGGTGAAATCGTCCGCATGCTCGATCCAGACGGGCAAGCCGGCTTCCTGCATGGCCCGTCGATAGCCTGCCTCGCGATCGGGCCCGGGCCCGCCCCGGCTGGTGATCGCCAGGATCCTGACATGGCCGCGCGCGATGAGGTATTCGGTCGCAGTGACTGCGGCCCCGGCATTGTCGGTATAGATGTGGTCGACAGCGTGTCGATCGGACTCCGGGGCCCGTGAGCCCAGCGATACGACCGCTACTCCAGCCGACGCCATTTCCTCCAGTTCCTGGTCGGTCAGCGCAAAGAAAACGCCGATGATGCCATCGACCCGCCCCTGCCGCGCCCAGACGATAAGCTGGCGTTCCCGTGCATGCAGCCCGTCGGTATTGATGGCGATCACGTCGTAGCCGGCCTCGAGTGCCGCTTCCTGCACACCCCGCTCCAGGGCCGGATAAAATGGGTTCGTGATGTCGGGCACGACGCACGCAATGGTGCGCGTCCTGCGCAGCCGCAGCATCTGCGCGGATCGATCCGGTACATAGCCAAGCTCGGAGGCGGTCGCCAGGATACGGTCCTGTGTGTCTTGCGGCACCCGCTTCCCAGCCCGCCCGCTCATCACCAGAGACACCAGGGCCTGCGACACCTCGAGCCGTTCAGCGATAGCCTGTTGCGTCACACGTGCAGGCGAATGACGAACCATACCAATCCAATCCGGACCATCCAGGCGATCTGCTTATTCGTATCAGCAAACCGTAGGCCCGATCCTTGCGACGATCAAGGAATAAGGAGCGCACCGACATGTTTGTTGCGAACACGTAAATTCCGGCCCGCAGCACGAGAGAGCGGATCGCCGACTTGCTTGCTTTCGACCTGAAAGTTCCGTGCCGTGGAGACGCCGAACCATCTGGTTCGACGTGGTTGCACGATCCTCTTGCCGCGTCATTGCACTGCGGCCGGGCGACAGGCAGCCTCCTGGACATGGCAGCTTCGTCGACATGACCGCACAAACAGAGCGCGACGCCGTACTGCGGCGGCATATCGGTGCGTTCGCGCTGTCGGCGGCGGTGGTGAATGGCGTGGTCGGCGCCGGCATCTTCACGCTGCCGGCGGCGATGGCCGCCGCCGCAGGAGCTCAGGCGCCCCTCGCCTACCTCGTGTGCGCGGTGGCGATGAGCTTCGTGGTGGTATGCTTTGCCGAGGCCGGCAGCCGGCTGCCTACCAGCGGCGGCGTCTATGGCACCGTGACGTTCGCCTTCGGCCCGCTGACTGGTTTCGTGTGCGGAATGCTCACCTGGATGGCCAGCGTGCTTGCCTGCGGCGGCATTGCCGGTGCGCTTGCGGATACGGTCGGTACGGTCCTGCCGGCGCTGTCGGCCGGGTTCGGCCGTGCCGCGGTGATCCTGGTGTCGATCGGTGCGATCGCCGCGATCAATCTGCGCGGCGTGCGCGAGGCCGCGTGGATGGTCTCCGCCGCTACGCTGATCAAGCTGGTGCCGCTGGTGCTGTTCGTGGCCGTGGGTGCGGCGGTGCTGATCGCCGGCGTGGTGCCGCCGCTCAAGCTGGACTCCGCACCTGCGTCCGGCCTCGGCAAGGCGGTGATCCTCGGCGTGTTCGCCTTCAGCGGGATGGAAACGCCGCTTGCGGCCAGCGGCGAGGTCGCCGACGGGCATCGCAACGTGCCGCGCGCCTTGTTCGGCGCGATGGGCTTCGTGCTGGTGCTGTATGTCGGCATCCAGTTCGTTGCCCAGTTGCTGCTCGGAGCAGACCTTGCCCACCAGACCGCACCGCTGGCGGCGGCAGCCGGTCGGATCGGCCCGGTGGCGCGCATGGTGCTGGTGGTGGGCGCCGGATTATCCATGTTCGCGTGGATCGGCAGCGACATACTGGGCGCCCCGCGCATCCTGTTCGCCTTCGCCCGCGACGGATTGCTGCCACGGGCGCTCGGCCGGGCGCATCCGCGCACCCATGCGCCGGACATCGCGATCATGGCGCACGCCGCGATCGCGGCCGGGCTGGCGCTGTCGGGCAGCTTCACCGGACTGGTGGTGGCGTCCACCCTGAACACCGCCGGGCTCTATTTCCTCGGCTGCGGTGCCGCCTGGGTGCTGCATCGGCGCCGGACGCAGATGCTGGGCGTGCCGGTGAATTTCGCCGTGCTGCCGGCGGCTTCGGTGTGCGGCATGGTGGCGATGGTGCTGCTGGTATGCGTGGCACCCGCCGACGAGATCCTTGGGCTGGCCGCCGTGATCCTCGGCAGCATGGCGCTCTACCTGGCGATGCGCCGACTTAGTGACCGGACCAGGACATCGCAGTCCTGATGCGGGAAGCTCAGGAGCGGTTTCCCCAGTCCGGCAGCATGCGGTTCAGCACCGGATCGCGGTCGAACAGCTGGTGTTTCAGGACCCCCAGCAGGTGCAGCGCCAGCAGGACGTAGAGTCCATAGGCCAGTGCGCCATGGATCGAGAACCACACGGCGTGCACATGCTCCTTGGTCACCGGGTCCAGCGCCATGATCGGGCCGATGCGCGGCCAAGGGACCAGCCCGAACAGCCGCAGCGGATGCGCCGCCGCATCCTTGAACGCGGAATCATGGATCCAGCCGGAGAGCGGCAGGGCCAGGATCAGCCCGTAGAGCAGGATATGCGCACCGTGTGCCGCGGTGCGTTCAGGTTTCGAATAGCCGGCCGGCAGTGGCGGCGGCCGATGCGAGACGCGCCAGAGCAGCCGCAACAGGGCGAGTCCGAGTACGGTGATACCGATCGACTTGTGGGTGTCGATGGCCGGACGAACCAACGCATCGGGAAACCAGTCCACGGTCCACACAAGGACCAGGTTGCCGATGACGAGGAGGGCGACGATCCAGTGCAGCACCATCGCCGTGCCTGTATAGCGACCGGCCCGTGTCATGCTGGATAACCCTTTGCTTGCGGCACCCGTTCGCCGACCTGTCCCGGAGGATGCCTCGACCCTCCGGCCGGCGCAAAGATCGACCGCATGACGATGAAAAACCTGGGGACAAGAGCCTGAATGACTACGTCGACCATGTCCGAGACCCTTGCCCTCCGGCGCCAGTCGATCTCGCCGCGCTTCAGCCCGCTGCCGACGCCGCTGGCCAGCGTGCTGATCCATGGCGCCGTGCTGCTGCTCTGGGTGGCACTGTTCTGGCGGGCGTTCCAGGGCGGCGGGCTGTTCGCCTGGTCGGCCGGGCTCGTCTACATCGCCTACGACACGTTGCTGCTGTGCTTCGTGTTCCGCCGGACTCTGGTGCTGCTGCGCCCTGTGGCGATCGCCACCGCATCGTCGGCGGCGGCGCCGACAACCACGGTGATCATCGCCGCCCATAACGAGGCGGACGTTCTGCCGGCGACCCTGGCCTCGCTGTTCGCGCAGACCGGACCGGCCGACATCATCCTGATCGCCGACGACGGCTCGGACGACGAAACCGCGTCCCTGCTCGCCGACGCTTATGCGCTCGAGCCGATGCGGCCGGGCCAGCCCGTCGAAGCCGGCGGCCGCTATCCGTCGCTGCGCTGGCTCAGGCTCCCGCATGGCGGCAAGGCGGCCACGCTGAACATCGCGGTGAGCCTGACCGAGACCGACCTGGTGCTGACGATCGATGCCGACACACGGATCGACCCGTCCGCGCTGGCGGCGATGCGGGATGCCTTCGCCGCCGACGCGACGCTGGTCGCCGCCACCGGCGTGCTGACCCCGTTCTGCGGGCCCGGCCTGTCCGGCCGGGTGCTGCAATGGTTCCAGACCTACGAGTATGTCCGCAACTTCCTGTCCCGCTACGCCTGGGCGAGCGTGGACGGGCTGCTACTGCTGTCCGGCGCGTTCGCCTGCTACCGGCGCGATGCGCTGCTGGCGGTCGGCGGCTTCGATCCGGACTGCCTGGTCGAAGATTACGAACTGACCCACCGGCTCCGCGACCATGCGGTGCGGCAGGGGCTGGTCTGGCGCACCGCCGTCATCGGCGCGGCGCAGGGACGCACCGAGGTGCCGGGAACGGTGCCGGTGTTCCTGCGGCAACGGCGACGCTGGTTCGGCGGCTTCCTGCAGACGCAGTATTGGTATCGCCACATGGTCGGCAACGGACGCTACGGCCAGCTCGGCACGATGATGCTGCCGGTGAAGGCGATCGACACGCTGCAGCCGCTGTATGGCCTGACCGGGGCGGTGCTGCTGCTGGTGTATCTGGTGACGGGGCACCTGCGCATCCTGCTGCCGGTCGCCTGCGTCATTGCGACGAAAATCGTGTTCGACCTGGCCTTCCATCTCTGGACGCTGCGCCTGTATCGAAGCTGGCTCGGCCGAACCGGATCGATCCGGCCCCTGCCCGCGATCCTGGCGTCGTTGATCGAGCCGTTCAGCTTCCAGTTGCTGCGTCACACGGGTGCCGCGCTGGGATGGTGGTCGTTTCTCAGTCGGTCACGGCGTTGGTAGAAAGCTGGAAAGTGTTGTTGGTATGAAGCGAGTTCGCTAGCATCCTTGAAACATATGGACTGGGTCTTGGCAGCCGCACCATCCTGGATACTTCTGTCACCGTGCTTGGTTTGCCTTGTCGGGCAAGCTCATGCGGGACCGAACCCGTCGTCGGATGCTCGATCGCAACTTTCGAAACCTATCGATACCGCGATGGACAACCGGCAGGATCAGATCACTGTCTGGGGTCATCGGCGGAAGTTCTCGATAGCGCCCACGCCTGGTAGCCAGATGCTCGAACCAAGCAATTCGACTGGCTTTGGTCCAGGTAGCCGGTTGGGCATCGTGACGATTGAGGGTGGCCCGATACACGACGCCATTTCGAATGGTGTATCCGCGGGCCTGGCCATTCCAATACCGGGTGTCAAAGGACTGGATTTTACCGCATCGCTGAATGGCACTCGCGATAGCCTGTCGCCCACCGGAACAACCGGCGCTGCTGCGGCGATCGTAGGGTTTCGGCTGAAGTTCTAGCCAAGCTCAGTTGGTCATGCTCACTGAACTTGGTTGAAAGATCGTGTTTCACGATTGAAACGACACATGTGCAGGCATTACGTCGCAATGCTGCATTACGTCTGTTTCGAGAATTCATATGCTCGTCTTGCGCTGCGGCGTCGACCCAGCCTTGACGTCCACAGTAGGAGACGTTGGACCGGCACTGCATAACCAGGATGGTCTTCGATCAGGTTCACAAACCGAGCTTTATCCTTCCGCCTCCAACTGCTTCTTCGCCTTCACCAGATGCTCCTCGTCCGACGGGGCCACGGTCGGTGCGAATAGCCCCAGATTCTCCAGCGCATCGATCATCGCCTCAACCACCACCAGCCGTGCGTACCACTTCTTGTCACCGGGCACGACGATCCACGGCGCTTCCGGTCGAGCCGTAGCTGCGATCGCGTCCTCGTAGGTGGACTGGTAGTCGTCCCAGAAGTCGCGTTCGGCGAGGTCGCTGGCACTGAACTTCCAGCGCTTGGCGGGATCGTCCAGGCGCGCCAGGAAACGGGTGCGCTGTTCTTCCTTCGAGATGTGCAGGAAGAACTTCAGGACGATCGTGCCCTGCCGATCGAGATAGCGCTCGAAGTTGCGGATGTCGCGATACCGGTGCTTCCAGAACTTCGGCTTGCGGCGCTCGTCGGGCAGATCCTGCTTGTCCAGCACCTGCGGATGGACGCGCGTGACCAGCACCTCCTCGTAGTGGCTGCGATTGAAGATCCCGATGCGGCCGCGCGTCGGCACCGCATTGTGGATGCGCCACAGGAAATCATGGCCCAGCTCGACCGGGCCTGGCTGCTTGAACGAGGTCACGCTCACGCCCTGCGGGTTCACCCCGGACATGACGTGCTTGATGGTGCCGTCCTTGCCGCCGGCATCCATTGCCTGGAACACAGCCAGCAACGCCCAGCGCCCGTTGGCGAACAGCGCTTCCTGCAGCGTCGAGAGCCGCTCGACTCCCTGCTGCAGCAGCACCTTCGCTTCCTCTTCGCCGACATCGATGCCGTCGGTGTCGCCGGGATCGTGGTCGGCGAGCGAGAACCCCTTCCCGTCCGTCACCCGGTAGCGTTTCAGCATCTTGGCGCGGACATCCTCATGCATGGTTCAATCCTCCCGGCGCTTGACCGCGAGCCCGGCGGGGGCCTGCGTGCGCGGCATCATCTCGATACGATTAATGTTCACCCGCTCCGGCAGGCCGATCACCCAGGCGATGGTCTCGGCGATATCCTCGGGCAACAGCGGATCGGCATTGCGATAGATTGCCGCCGCCTTCTCGTCGTCGCCGAAACGGACGTTGCTGAATTCGCTGCCGCCGACGAGGCCGGGCTCGATGTTGGTCACCCGCACGCCGGTGCCGATCAGGTCGGCCTTCAGGTTGAGCATGAACTGCGCCACGAACGCCTTGGTGCCGCCATACACGTTGCCGCCCGGATACGGATAGAAGCCGGCAACGCTGCCGAGCGTCACCACATGGCCGCGATCGCGCTCCACCATCCCCGGCAGCAGCGCACGCACCGGGCCCAGCACGCCGCCGACGTTGGTGGCGACCATCTGGTTCCAGTCCTCCAGCTTGTTCTGCCAGGCCGGGCCGAGGCCGAGGGCCAGTCCGGCATTGGCGACCAGTACGTCGATTTCGCGCCAATCCTCGGGCAGGCTCCCGGGCAGGGACGCGACCGCTTCGGCGTCGGTGACGTCCAAAGTCACGGGCAGCAGGCGTGGGCCGAGCTGTGCTGCCAGGCTGTCGAGCCGGTCGCGCCGGCGGCCGGTGGCGATCACCCGGTGCCCGTCGGCGACCAGGCGCTCGGCGGTGGCTTTGCCGAAGCCGGCGGTCGCGCCGGTAATGAAGATGGTGAGAGTCATGAAACCTCCGGGCCGGCGTCGAGCCGGGCTGCAAGTTGGGCCTGGTCGGCGAGCCGGCGGCCATCCGGACCATACAGGCGCAGATCGAGCCAGTCCGGGCCAGGCAACAGATCAGCCACACGCCTCATCGCTGCGTGCTCGGTACCGAAATGCTCCAGCCGGTCGATCGGCCGCGCATGCCAGATTCCGTCGGCGCCTGGCCGGGACGGGATCGTCGGGACCGAGCTGTCGAGGTAGGCGAGAGTAAATGGCATGAAGCACCTGGCTGCCGAACGAAACGGGCTGCCCGGAAAGCGGCCGGGCGACGATCAAGTTCATCAATGCCGACAGTTTCCGCAACCGGGTGTCGACTTCCGGTACCGCCTGCCTTGCGCCGGCCGCTTGTTTCGCCACATCTGACGATGATGTTTTCCCTGGATGCCGATCCCGATGCCAGTCTCACCGGCTATCTGCTGATTGCGATGCCGTCACTGATGGATCGTACCTTCCAGCAGACGGTGATCTTTCTGTGTGCGCACTCGCCGCAGGATGGCGCCATGGGGCTGGTGGTGAACCGGCGCCTGGTGGAACCCGGCTTCGACGATCTGCTGGCACAGCTCGACATCGAGCCGGCACCTCCCAAGCGGCGGATCGCTCTGTGTTCGGGCGGTCCGATGGAAAGCTCGCGCGGCTTCGTGCTGCACAGCAGCGACTGGACCGGCGACGGCAGCCTGACCGTCGATGACGGTATCGTGCTGACCGCCAGCCTGGATGTGCTGCGCGAGATTGCCGATGGCCAGGGGCCGGCCAAGGCGTTGCTGGCGCTCGGGCACGCGACCTGGAGCCCCGGCCAGCTCGAATCCGAGATCCGGCAGAACGCCTGGCTGCCGGCGCCGTCGAGCGATGCGATCGTGTTCGGCACCGACCATGACCGGAAATGGCGTCGCGCAATGGCTCTGGTCGGCGTCGATCCGTTGCGCCTGGTTGGTGGAGTTGGCAACGCCTGACACAAGGTGTTGAGATCGGCGGCAGGACGCCACTTCGCTCGAACCACCTGTCGGGATGATCGTTACGGAACCAAGGGCCGCACGTGGTGACGGCACCGAGGAGAAACGATCATGACGACCAGAACAGGTTCGATGCTCTGCATTGCCGGCCTGATAAGCGCCGGGCTCGGCGTATCGGCGATCGCCCAGACGACCGGTGGCATGAGCGGCGGCGCGATGAGCAGCGGCACCATGAGCACCATGAGCCCGACCGGTGGTCCGGCGATGAACGCCGGCCGCATGACGAGCGGGCCCGGCACCAGCGGCATCAGCTCGAACGGTGCCGGTCTTCATCGCACCGGTATGGGAATGTCGCCACCAGGCCTGAGCGGGACCGGCCCGACCGGCACCGGGGTTGCCAATCCTTCGACGGCAGCCGGCACGGGCATGACCCAGCCGACTACGGACGTACCTGCGGCAGGCGCCGCCCAAACCGTGCGGCCGCAGCCGATGACAGGTGGCGTGCCCCGCTAGGGAAGGTGGTTTCAGGCCGATAACGCCAACCCGGCGGAGGGCTCCGCCGGGTGACTACCAGCTGAAACTCGGTACCGTCACCAGAGGCGCCAAGGCAGCAGCGGCTGCTTCCTGTTCCGCCAAAGCATGATCGTTGCCGATCATCTCGCCATGGATGCCGCCCAGCACCCAACATGAGGCGATACCGGCGGCTTTCGCACCGGCGATATCGGTCGCCAGCGCGTCTCCCACCGCGAGAATGCGGTCGTCCGCCAATCCGAGCATTGCTCGCACCGGGCCATAGATCTCGGCATACGGCTTGCCGATCTGACGCACCTCGCCACCGTACTGCTCGTAGAACCTGGCCAGCAGGCCTGCACACACCAGCCGCTGGCCACCGCGAACCACTTCGAGATCGGGATTGGCGCAGACCATCCTCAGGCCCAGCCCGGCACATTCACGAAGCGCCGGCAGATACGGCTCGACGGCATTTTCGCCCTGCTCGTCGTCGGGACCGGTGTTGAGCACGAAATCCGCTTCGGCCGGTGTGGCGACCAGCTCCAGGTCTACATCCTCGAAGATGCTGTGATCCTTGGCCGGCCCCAGGTGCCAGACGCGCCGGCCCAGGCCCGCGAACCAGGGATCGGTGCGCTCGATCAATGCGGTACGGGTCGCCTCGCCGCTGGTCAGGATACCGTCATAGGCATCGTCCGGAATGCCGATGCGCCGCAGCGTAACCTGCGCCGACCAGGATCGCCTCGGCGCGTTGGAAAGCAGCACCACCCTGCGGCCGGCCTGCCGGAGTCTGGCCAGGCAGTCCACGGCGCCCGGATACGGATTGATCCCGTCATGCACGACACCCCACAGATCGACGATGAAGCCGTCGAACCGGCTGGCGAGCGGAGCAAAGCTGTCCAGATGTTCCATCAGTCGATCCCTGGCTGCGTATTCGGCGCGTGGCGGCGCGCTGCCTCGATCGAGGACCAGCCACCGTCGCGCAGCGCGTCCCGCAGCTCGCGTTTGAGCCGGCCCAGCAATGCCGGACCTTCGTAGGCGAAGCTCGTGTAGAGCTGGACCAGATGCGCCCCGGCCTGCAGCTTCTCCAGTATGTCGGCGCCGGTCTCGATGCCGCCGCAACCGATCAGCGTGAGCCGGCCGGCGGACAGGCGCGACACCTCTGCCAGCATCTCGGTGCTGCGCCGGCGAAGCGGCCGGCCGGACAATCCACCGGTTTCCGCCGCATGCCGTCCACGCAGGCCGGGCGGTCGCGCGACCAGCGTGTTGGATACGATCAGTCCGTCCAGTCCGGCCTGTACCACGGTCTCGACAATGTCCGGCAGGCTCTCGAAGGCGAGGTCGGGCGCCAGCTTGACCAGCAGCGGTGGCCTGACGGGTACTGCTTGCACGATCGCGTCGAGCAGGTCACGCAACCGTGCCGCCTGCTGCAGGTCGCGCAATCCGGGCGTGTTCGGCGATGACAGGTTGATCACCAGGTAGTCGGAATGCGGCGCCAGCGCCTGCACCAGCCGTGCATAGTCGCGCGGTGGGTCGGCGCCCTCCTTGTTGATGCCGACATTGGCCCCGAACGGCACGCCCAGTGGTGCACCGGCCCGGATTCGTGTCAGCCGGTCGAGGAAACGGTCGAGCCCGCTATTGTTGAAGCCCATCCGGTTGATCACGGCCGCCTCCTCGGGCAGCCGGAACAGGCGTGGACGCAGGTTGCCGGCCTGCGGCAGCAGCGTCACCGTCCCGGCCTCGACGAAACCGAAGCCGACCCGCGCCAGGGGCCGGACCGCGCGCGCATCCTTGTCGAAGCCGGCGGCGAGCCCGATCGGGCTCGGAAAATGTAGGCCCATCGCCTCGACCGCGAGCCCGTCATCCTCGTGCCGGCTGGCACGGCCGCCGAGGCCGGCACTCAGGGCGGTGAGCGCGATCTGGTGCGCCCGCTCCGGATCGAGACGCCGCAACAGCGGCAGGGCAAGGGATTGTAAGGTCATGCAGCTCCGTAACTGCCGCATGCGGGGACGGCTGGAAAGGGCCGGGCACGACTGTGTTCGACTTGCGGCTTGCCAGCCGGTTCCGGGCGCGGCAATCCTGGGCCGATGTGGAACGACCCATACCTCGAGACATGTTGCCGATCCGCGTTGCATCGTCTCAGCCTGTGCGACGATCGGGGCCGGCCGGACAGTACCCGGGCCGAACTCAAGGATGCGCACTGCCTGGACCGGCTCAAGCAGCTCGGCTTCGCGGCCCATATCGACGACCACTACCGGATGACCAAGGCCGGGGTTGCGCGACACGACCGGGAGATCATGAAGGTCGCCTGATGTCCATGAAACATGAGGATGTCTGGCGGGCGCTCGATACCCTGGCCGCGGAAAAGGGGTTGTCTCCGTCCGGCCTGGCCCGTGCGGCCGGGCTCGACCCGACCGCCTTCAACCGGTCCAAGCGCACCACCAGCCGGGGCCTGCGTTGGCCCAGCACCGAGAGCCTGTCCCGCGTGCTGTCGGCGACCGGCGCCAGCCTGGAAAGCTTCACCGCACTGGTCGGCGGTGCCCGCGCGCTCGGCATCGGACGCAGCCACCGTGCCCACCGCTTGCCGCTGTTGCCGCTGTCGCAGCTCTGCACGGACGGGCTGTTCGACGAGGCTGGAAATCCCAGCGGACAGGGTTGGGAGGAAACCGAGGTGCCGCAGCCCGGCGATCCGCACGGCTACGCGGTTCGGATCGACTCTGCCCGGCTGGAACCGGTGTTCCGCGAGGGCGGCACGCTGATTTTGTCGCCGGCGGTTCCGGTTCGTCCGGGCGACCGCGTGCTGCTGCGACGCGAGGACGGCCCGGTCGGTGCGTTCGTGGCGGGTAGCCGAACAGCGACGAGCCTGAGCTTCGACAGCCTCGATACCGACAATGCGGGCTTCTCGACCAGCCGCGAGACGCTGGCCTGGCTGCACCGGATTATCTGGGCCAGTTCCTGACGAGCCGGCTCATGACGAACCGACCGGCGAGGCCATATCGCTCGGCGAGCGCTCCAGTCCCATCCGGACGAAGCGCGTCTCACGGCCGAGTGCGGCAAGCACCACGATCGCGATCGCGACGACGCCGATCACGCTCGCCAGCGCCCAACGTATGTCACTGGTGGGCAGGCCCGCCAGCCAGACCTGGATGTTGGCGTTCGGCGAAGCGAGCAGGTTGCCGAGCTGATAGACCACGCCCGGGAACGTTCCGCGGATCGCTGACGGCGAGATCTCGTTGAGATAGGCCGGAACCACGCCCCACGCGCCCTGGACCGCGAACTGGATCAGGAAGCCGCCGATCGCCAGCGGCACGACGCCGTTCGCGAACACCCAGAGCGGGATGACCGGCAAGGCCATCGCAGCGGCGATGCCCAATGCCCAGCGCCGGCCGATCCGCTGGCTCAGGTAGCCGACGGACAGGCCGCCGACGATCGCGCCGATATTGTACACGACCATCATGACCACCACGGTCGGGTGCGACAGATGGTGGAAACGGCCCAGGAACTGCGACGGGTAGAGGTCCTGCGAGCCGTGTGAGAAATACAGCATGCAGGTGAGCAGCACGATCGCGTAGGCGCTGAGGCCGACATGGCGACGCAGCACCGATAGGATCGGCTCGCGCACGACGGTCTTGTGCAGGAGCCAGTCCGGGCTCTCCGGCACGGTCGTCCGGATATAGAGCACCAGCAGCGCCGGCAGCGCGCCGACCATGAACATCCCGCGCCAGCCGATCCAGGGTTCCGCCAGGAACAGCAGCGAGGCCAGCAGGTAGCCCGTCGGGTAGCCGGTCTGCAGGATCCCCGACACCATGCCGCGCCAGCGAGCAGGGATGCTCTCCATCGCCAGCGACGCGCCGACTCCCCATTCGCCCCCCATCGCGATGCCATACAGCGCGCGCAGGACCAGGAAGATCGTGAACGTCGGCGCGAAGCCCGACATCAGCTCGAGGGTGGCGTAGCAGATGACGTTCACCATCATCGTCGGCCGGCGTCCGAACCGGTCGGCGAGCCGGCCGAACAGCACGGCGCCGATCACCCGGCAGGCAAGGGTCGCAGTCAGCGCGAATGCCGTCGCGCCCGCGGTGACGCCGAAGCTGCGCGCGACCTGGTCGAGCACCAGCACAGTGATGAAATAGTCGAACGAATCCAGCATCCAGCCGAGGTAGCAGGCCACGACGACATGGACCGCCGCACGCGGAACCGGTCCGCCCGGTATGGGACCGCCCGGTGCCGGGGCGCAGGTCGGGGTGCCAATCGTGATGCCGGACGCCAAGATGTTCTCCTTGAACCGATACCGCACCATAGGCGAGTGCCCGGTTTCGACAATCCGGAGCGGGCGGGCGACAAGCTCGATCCGACATGACCCACTCGGACCGCCGCACCATCATCCTTGCCTTCGGCCTTGCCGCACTGGCGGGCTATGTCGACGCGCTCGGCTATCTGACGCTGAAAGGATTTTTCGTCTCGTTCATGAGCGGAAATTCGACCCGGCTCTCGGTCGGGCTGGCCGAACGATCCCGCCTGCCGGTGGTGACTGCCGGAGCGTTGATCGGGCTGTTCGTGGCTGGGGTGATCGTGGGCTCGATCGTGAGCCACGTCGCCGGACGTCCGCGTCGGGCGGTTCTGGCACTGGTGGCGTTCCTGCTGGCGCTGGCGGCACTCGCCGCGTCGCCCTGGATACAATCACTGGCATCCGGCTGGCTCGCGGGAGACAGGCTTCCGATCGCGTTGATGACGCTCGCGCTGGGTGCGGAGAACGCGACGATCCAGCGTGCCGGCGAGGTCAGCATCGCCGTTACCTACATGACCGGAACGCTGGTCAAGATGGGCCAGGCCTTTGCCCGGGCCCTGCTCGGCGGCAAGCGGCTGGAGTGGCTGCCCTACCTGCTGCTGTGGATGGCGCTGGTCGTCGGGGCCGTGGGCGGCGCGGCCCTGTTCCCGTTCGTCCGGCTGGAAGGTCTGTGGATCGCGGCGATCTGGTGTGCCGTGCTGGCAGCGTGGGCAGGCGACTCGAAGGAGCTGCCTACTCCGGCGAAATAACGAATGCGCCGCCCGGATTATGCGCCGGATCACGCCAGAAGCTGGTGCCGGCCAGCCGCTTGACGATCTGCGGCGGCAGGATGGTGCGCCGATGGATGCGCTCGACCCTGGGCCCGACCGCATGCAGGCCCGGCGTGTTGAGTGCCGCATCGAAGTCGCGACCGCCCTCGAACGCGAGCGCATTCGGATCGTGCTCGAACGGCGCGAGTTGCAGCAGGTCGTACAAGGCGGCCATCACCCGGACCGGATCGGCCACGAGCTCGTCGTAATCCACCACGATCAGCCGGTGCGCAAATTCGCCGTAATAGGCGTCCTGCAAGGCCTGCCAGGCGGCGCCGAACGCACCCTGCGCCGCCATGAGTTGCTCGACCCGGTCGAACACCGTGGCCGAATGCGCGACGCCGTGCAGCTTCGACACCAGGTAGGTGTTCCGGCGCAGCAGCCGCTCGAAGCTGTCGATGATCCAGACCGGATCGCGCACGCAGGCGATCACGAAGGCGCCGGGACGCAGGTCTGCCAGCACGCGCATGTGCGCACACCACGCACGATTGGTGTCGAACAGCACCGTCTCCTCCGGCGTGCCCGCGTAGTAGCTGTCGATCAACCCGTTCAGGATCCGCTGGCGGAGCGCATCGTCGAACATGGTCGCGTATTCGCCATGGCCGATAACCGGCAGCACGCGTTCGCACAGGACCGCGACCGGGCTGCTCATCTCCGCCGCAAGCAGCGGGTTCTGGCGCAGCAACGTAGCCAACAAGGTGGAGCCGGAGCGCGGCAAACCGGATATGAAGTGGATCGTTCGGCTCATCACGGATCCCCGAACCTAATGACGTCGGTAGGACATGACATGAAAATCAGTGCGCGCAACATCCTCGAGGGGCGGATCGTGGCCCTCACCAAGGGCGCCACCACCGCCCATGTCCGGCTCGAAATCGCCGGCGGCGCCATCGTCACCGCATCGATCACCAACGAGGCGGTGGACGAGCTCGGCCTGGCGGTCGGCGGTCAGGCAAGCGCCGTGATCAAGTCGTCCGACGTCATGATCGCGGTGGACTGACGCCATGGGCCTGCTGGTGGATGGACGCTGGCAGGACCAGTGGTACGAAAATCGCGACGGCAGGTTCCAGCGCCAGGACAGCCGGTTCCGCAACTGGGTCACGCCGGATGGGCGGCCCGGTCCGTCCGGCGAGGGCGGCTTCGAGGCGGCGCCGGGCCGCTACCATCTGTATGTCTCGCTCGCCTGCCCCTGGGCGCATCGGACGCTGATCATGCGCAGCCTCAAGGGGCTGGAGCAGGCGATCGGCGTGTCGGTGACGCACTGGCTGATGGCCGAGCAGGGCTGGACCTTCGAGCCGGGTCCGGGCGTGGTTGCCGATCCGATCAGCCATGCGAGCTTCATGCATGAGGTCTATACCGTCGCCGACCCGCACTACACCGGCCGGGTTACGGTTCCGGTGTTATGGGATCGTCAGCGCCGTACCATCGTGTCGAACGAGAGTGCCGATATCGTGCGCATGCTGAACAGCGCGTTCGACGGGGTCGGCGCCAAGCCGGGTGATTACGTGCCGGCATCGCTGCTGGCGGAGATCGATGCGGTCAACGAGCGGGTCTATGCGACGGTCAATAACGGCGTGTATCGGGCCGGCTTCGCGACCACGCAGGAGGCCTACGAGGAAGCGGTCGTTGGCCTGTTCGACACGCTCGACTGGCTGGAACAGCGACTGGATGGACAGTGCTATCTTGTCGGCAACGTGCCGACCGAAGCCGACATCCGGCTGTTCACCACGCTGGTCCGTTTCGATCCGGTCTATCACGGACACTTCAAGTGCAACCTGCAGCGGATCATCGACTATCCGAACCTGTCGCGCTTCGTGGACGATGTCGGACAGTGGCCCGGTGTTATCGAGACGATCGATCTCGACCACATCAAGCGGCACTATTACCAGAGCCACAAAACCATAAACCCGACCGGGATCGTGCCGTTGGGTCCTGCAGCCTAGCCCACACCAAAAACTCCCGCACCGCTCGTCGCGGGGGCCTGCAACCATCTTGATTTTCTACTTATCGGACAGACGTTCCCCTGAGCTTGATACCTCAAGGTTTCGTTGCTTTTACGCAACGAAACCTTGGCATGCCCTTCGCGAGGCCTGCCCGAGCCGGACGCTGCAATGCCCGCTTCCGCAACCTGCTCGAAAAGTGGGGCCTGAGCGTTCATGATCCAGCCGATGCGGCCATCGTCCCGAGCAGCTACCACCGTGGGAAGGAAATCCATGGCAAGGCTGACAAGGGCTACAGCCCGATGGTCGTGGCAGCGCTTCGAGATGCCGATGTGCGAGCCACGGCAGAGGCGGCGAAAGGTGACCGCAAAGTCGGTCGCACAGTGATGCAGGACGCCGTTCGTGTGCTGTCGGATGTCGGACAAGCTGGTCACCAACTCGGGAGACCCACGGGCGATCGCCTTGGAACAGACGCTGCCGATGCTAGAGCGGGATGACTCTACACTGAAGCGTATCCTGAGTTGGCGAGGTAGTTGGCGCATTCGTCGGGTGGGAATTGGTCAAGAAGTTCGCCGATATGCTGCCAAGTAGTTTCGGCGGCGCGCTTGGCTGCTTTTCGCAGCAGGTGCTTGAGCTTGGCGAACACCTGCTCGATCGGGTTCAGGTCCGGGCTATAGGCGGCAA
Source organism: Janthinobacterium lividum (assembly GCA_050954785.1). GTDB lineage: Bacteria > Pseudomonadota > Alphaproteobacteria > Acetobacterales > Acetobacteraceae > Lichenicola. The sequence continues at coordinate 27,999 of JBPBQO010000078.1, forward strand.
AAACAGCAGGTGCGCGCCAGCGGCCCGAACTGCCTTTCGCACCTCCTGGCTTTTGTGACTGCTGAGATTGTCGAGCACCACGATATCACCGGTCGACAGGGGCGGGATGAGAATCTGCCTGGCATAGACCTGGAAGCTTTCCCCGTTGATTGGCCCGTCGAACACCCACGGCGCGACAATACGATCATGACGCAGTGCCACCAGGAACGTCATGGTCTTCCAGTGCCCAAACGGGACCGGGCTCGGAGCCGCTGGCCTTTGGGCGCCCAACCGCGCAGCGGTTCCATGTTCGTTTTGGCCCAGGTTTCGTCAATAAAAACCAATCGCCGTGGATCAATCCGGCTCTGGTATTTCTGCCATCGGCTTCGTTTGCGAGCCACGTCTGGACGGTCCTGCTCGCTGGCCAGAACGCTTTTTTTTGAAGCTGAGACGCTCGCGATGCACGAACTTCCAGACCGTGCGGTAGTCGCACCTGGAGCCCACGCTCGGCCAGTTCCACCACCAGGCCACGCAGGGTGAACGCTGCCGCATGAGCGCAATCGATAAGCCAATCCCTGTGCGGCCCGGAGATCTTTGGCCGCACGTAGCCGCCAATTCGAGCGGTGCGGCACTGCCGGTTGTCCGCAGCCGCTGCGACCAACGTACGACACTGGCGACGCTGACACCCAAGGCCGTTGCGACCATACGGACGCTCTCGCCCGCCGCCAGCGGCTCCATCGCCCGGTCCCGCAAATCCATCGAAAGAGGCCGCGTCATCTGTGCTGGCCTCCGACCCAGCACACAGCTTGAATCAGAAAAACCGCTGCTCGTGAATTCACAAACGATTCAGTGCAGCGTCATCTTGCTCTAGCCATTAACGAGAGACACTGTATTCCTGAACGGCCGCCTTAAGCTCGGCGGCAAATGACGGGGTGGGTCATGCCCATGCGCACGGCGATCTCAGCCTGCGTCAGGCCGGCAGCCTGACGAGCTTCGATCATCTCACCACCGACAGCGAAGATCGGTCCGAGGCGGTCATACTCGGCTTTGATCTCCGGATCGGTTAGTAGCTTCTGCCGGAGCTTGGCCAAGCTGCTCATGACGTAATCTCCTGTGCTCCGCGTTCGGCCAGGTGTGCGCAGCACCACAAAGTGGCTCACATCCCAAGCAACAGAGCAATGACACGTGCTACTGCTTCGCCGTCCATCTAGTCTAACGTTATGAAGGCACCCCCCGCCCAAGTACGGCTCCTCAGCACGCCAACCAGCATCCTGCTCCTGGGGCCAAGTTCGGCTTTTGGAATGCCGGATTTGAAGCCGGTCAGTGTGCTGAGCACTTACGAAATGGGCCCAAACGACCGCTATGCGTTCGGTGTCCTGCAAAGCCTCCGAACTGACAGCTTCGAGATGAGCAAGGCTCAGGATTATCTCGGAAAAACGCAGGGCCATACCTATTCGATCTCTGCTGCTGAATTCAGTCGAGATTCCATAGCCGGACTGCATAACCATCTCCGATCCGGCCAGTCGCAGCTGATCGTCGTGGATCGCTATTACCGCCATGCGACCAGCTTCTCGACGTATGCCAATTCCGGACAAGGTCATGTCCCGCTGGCGCATTCGCATCAGGCATCAGGAGGCACATCAGCGACCCCGAAGCTCCCGGTGCCGCATACCGTATCAATAGCACAAGCCGTTCCGCCGCCGGCTAATGCCGGCAACTGGCCTGTCGAGCAGCGCCTGAAGCTTCTGTTCGAAGAAATGCTGCCCCTGCTGGGCCAGGACCTACGCGCCTACGTCAAGTCGATGCTGACCGGCAGGGCCCTGGCTGAGTTGGTCGCGGGTGTTCTGGTCATGGCGGGCCTGCAGGCCATCCCTGTCGTGGGTGAGATCGCAGATGCAGCACTGCTTGGCCTAGCTTACGCCTATGCGGGCTGGGATGGGTTGCGTGCCATCCCGATACTAATCAAAGCAGTCCGGCATGCAGCATCGGCTACCACGACAGGCGAGATAGAAGCAGCCGCCCCGGACGCAGCGCGGGCGCTAGAGACGCTTGGTGGTGACGTGTTGGCGATCCTGATCCTGCGCGCAGCCAAACGGAACACAAGCGGTGGCGCTTCCACCGAGGACGCTAGCACATCAAACGAGCCGGTTATCAACCGGAACAGAGGAAGCGGAGTTCGCCGTGCTCTAAAACCCGAAGTGCTTGATACGGCGACGATGGAACGTATTAAGGATATCCCAAAAGGTGATCGACCAGATCCTTCAACCTACATGTCACGGGATATGATCGATTCTCAACTAGCACCGTTTCAAGAGAATGGTGCTTCACGGTTTATGACATCGGACAATTTATCCCGTTATGGACCGGCCCAAAGAGATGGAACGTCCTTCGTCATGCCTTCAAACGAAGCAGACAAGCTTTTGCAAGCTGCCGGAGGGGATAAAACAGCACTCGCGAAGGCGTTGGGAATTGATCCAGAACAACTTAATGGATCTGATCTGGTCAGGGTAGATTTTCAGGATCCTGGTTCGCTCGGCCTGCGTATTCCTTCAGGAAATGAAACAGGAGCAAACGACCAGTGGATCCCAGGGGGGCGACTCCCTGATGGAAACCTTGAAGCGGTTATTGATCCTAAAGGTTCCGCGTCTTATACTACGACGATTATCGGAAAGTGACAGGTTTATCATGAAGTTCAAGGATTTTCATATCTTTCGCGAGAAGCGGTTCACCGTTGGTGTGGAGGAAGAGACTGGCCGTTATTACTTGTCTATTCCGGTTGCAAATCGTCGGATTGACTATGACGAATATTATGAGATTAGCCGTGAAATGGCAGAAGCAGCTCCAGGGAATATGGATCAGCTTGAGCAACTCGTTGCTCAATGCCGTGATCGGCAAAACGATCAGCACTTGATGATCTCCCCAGGCACCGATCGAGGCACGCCTACCTGACAGATATGCGGGATCGGTCGCACCCGGCACAGGACCATCGGGGCATCAAGGGACCGATCCGATGTATGCGCGACTTCAAGGATCATGCCGCAGCCAGCCGCTTCTGCCGCGAGCATGGTGAACTACGCAATCTCCCTGGCCCTCGTCGCTGTCACAACCAGAACGTCTCTGCCTCCTCCCGCCGCTCTCGCTTCGCCAAAGGCACTCGCATCGCGCTCGACATCATGACGTCTGCCTGAACGACCCTAGGAACTGTGGACTCTAACGATTCCCTCTTTGGTCTGATTGTGATTCA
>JBPBQO010000079.1:0-26951 GCA_050954785.1 Janthinobacterium lividum
ATAGGTCGACGTGATTTCCTCGATCCAGCCCCACTCGCCTTCGACGATCACCGCATCCTCGATCCGGATCGGCTGGGTGATGGCGATCTGCACGCCGGCGATCAGGTTGGTGAGCAGCGGCCTGGCTGCGAGACCGAGCACCAGTGATGCTGCACCAGCCGAGGCGAACAGGCTTAACCCGTACTGGCGGACCGGTTCGAAGGTCATCAGCGCGGCCGAGATGGTGAACACGAACAGCAGCAGGTCGGCGGCACGTTTCAGGATGCGTATCTGCGTGACGTGCTTGCGCGCCAGCAGGTTGTTCTCCTCCCCGGTCTCGAAGCGGGCGAGGTAGAGGGTTGCCGAGATCCGGATGGCGAGCGAGGCGGTCCAGCCGAGCAGCAGCACGAACGCCACCAGCAGGACCTGCGCGAGCGTGGTGAAGGCCACGTAGGACAGGCCGGCGGCGGGCAGGGCCGAACCGACCGCGACCACGACCACCAGCACCCGGAGCGGCCGCCGGACTTCGGTGGCGAAAGTGCGGAAGAACTCCCGCCGGGGGCCGGGGATACGCAGGAACAGGTTCACCAGCACCCGGCTGCCGAACAAGGCGAGGCCGCCAGCCAGGATCAGCACCAGTGCGGAGGCCAGTGGCGCAGGTGCCCAGTCGAACCAGCCATGAACGATGCCGATGATGCCGAGGAAATCGTGTCTCATGGGTCTCCTTGGTTCGAATTGCCGATTGCCTGGCTAGCGCCGTGCCACGGCGCTCCTGCCAGGGCAACCTCCGGCCGCTACCCCCGCGCCGTTGACTTGACCCCGCCATCTTTGTATCCCACCGCTCCCGGCGCGATGGCGGCGTAGCTCAGCGGTAGAGCAGGAGAATCATAATCTCTTGGTCGGCGGTTCAAATCCGTCCGCCGCTACCAACGCGCCGGGTTCAGGATCAGTGACTTGAGTTTAGCCGGATAGCGGCGGAAATTTCGGTTTCACGGTCCGGGTTTCGTTGATGCCGTTCCACCGCGCACGGTGGCATACCTGGCGCGAGTCTGTCGCTTGGTCTTGCATACCGGTTATCCGTCGCTTGGAGTCCTTTGGTCACCGGACCGTGCGGATCGGCATCCTTGATCGCCTTCACCATCAGGTGCCGGAGTGGTCGGGCACCTCCACGCAGCCCGGGTCATCCACGAGACTGCGGCCACGCCACTGCCAACCGGACAGCCGAACGGACCACTGCCGGTGTTACCTCGGCCGTCACCATCTGCTCGAGCTGTGGGGCGGTCCTGGATCCGTATCCGACGCCCGTTTTCAGCCGCTCGGGCCATAGGGCCTGTTGTCCCTTTGCAGTCGTGGTCTGGCCGTCCAGCTCGCCGGAGCGGCTTCATCGCCTTCTCGTAGTCGCGCCTAGTGCTGGGATTGCTTCTTCGACCACTCCGGCGACCGTCCGCTGACGGCGCTGAGGCAGCTGGAAGATATGCAGGGCAGGTGGTGAAGTCCGCGACGCGATCGTGCCGCCAATCACTATGAACGAGACGGTAAAGGTCGCAGCCGGACTGCATGCCCTGTATGGCTCGGGTTCAGCGCAGCAGACGGTGCTCGGGCCGCCCGCACCACGGCGGCTCGGTCATGATGGCCGAGCACATACATACCATCGACGAACCGTTATGGTTTCGTATAGAACGGCAGGATCGTAACCAATCCCGGACTCGCAACGTTTATGACCAGACAAGACGGTCAGATTATATTTGGTCCAATCATGATCGCCATATCAAGATGGACCGAACTGCGGGCCAGAAAGAGTGTCACTGTTGCACTCAGTCTCCCCGCTGCCGCGATGCTGTTTTTTCCGTTGGCAATGCCTAGAGCAAGAGCTGCTGAAGAACCAAGAACTCTGGAGCTTCCATGCCAAACCGGTTCTGTATGCAATCAGGTTAAGACCGGCGCTGGAAGCGCGAAAATGGCTGTAAAAAATCGGTCTCCGGTTGATCCATACACGCTTTATACCCTGGAAGGATCCGAGGAAGGTTATGTATCGGGAATATCTCCGTCCGCAGACAATCAACTGGTAAAATTCGGCGTCTTTGGGGTTCCTGATAATTTTCCTTGGGGCGAGGTCGTTAGAATCCAAAAGTTCAAGATAGATTGTGCCAGGCCTGTGGGCGGCGCTTACTCTCGCATTGAAGGTTCTGGCTCCAACCTGACCAAATACTGGAACGTGACCTGCCGGATTCTTGGCGCAGCCTAGCGAGAAGTCTACCAGGTAAACGTCGCTGCGAACGTCCTGCGCGCGAGTTTGCTCGCCGTAGATGTTCAATCTTTCGCGGTCCGTGTGCTTCAGCCGTCGTGCCGACCTTACGTAGGACATGTCTGGTCGTGGCTCGGCCGCGATGGTTCGGCTTTTTGCAGGAGCCGTGCATGACGTGTTCAGGCAGCAGCGCCGTATAGAACGTCACGGCTGCCCGTTATGGTCAAAACATCGGACAGCCCAGCCCTGGCAAGGCACAGGTTTATCCAGGCTTGCTGGACGGTACGATTGTATTTTTGTCAGGATCACGCATCCGCGCGGCCAGTGCCTGGCGTAGCGGCGGCAGATTGCCCAGGCGGAGCGCCCCATTGCGTAGCAACCGCGCTGGCAGGCTGTCACCCGCCGCATAGAGGCGCATCAACGCTTCGGCTCCGGTGAAGAACAACCGCGTCTCCGCGCGATGCGCTGCCTCGTAGCGGGTCAGGGCGCCCGGATCGGCCACGTCCCGGCCGGCAGCGAGCGCCATTTGCAGTTCCCGCGCCAAAGCATGCTGGCCGAGCAGGCCGAAATTGAAACCATGGGCGGTCGTCGGGTGCATGCCGACCGCGGCGTCTCCCATCAGGGCAAAGCGTGGTCCGACGAAACGAGAGGCATAGGCCGTGACTACCGGAACCGCATGCCGCTTTCCAGCCGGCCGCATGGCACCCAGCCGGCCACGGTAGCGGCGGGTCAGTGCCTCGCCGAACGCCGTATCGTCCAGTTGCAGCAGGGCGGTCGCATCGGCCTCGCCGACGGTCATCACCGCGGAGGACAGGCCGCCATTGAGGGGGAGCGTCACCAGGGTCTGGCCGTATTCGAACCAGGCCGTGGCCGTTTCGTGGTGCGCAATGGGGTGCGCCATCGGGCAGACCAGCATCCGCTGCCGGTAATCGTGCAGCGCCGCGCCGATGCCCTGCTGCTGGCGCAACCGCGAGCGCCTGGTATCGGCGGCGACGACCAATGACGCCGTCAGTGTCTGCCCGTCGGACAAGGTGGCTGTCGTGCGGTTCGCCTGAGCCTGGACCGTGGCCACCGACATGCCTGTCAGCACGGTCACGTCCGGAAGATCTTGCACGACGGCATACAGGCTTCGGCGCAGCCAGTGGTTGGGCACGAAACGGCCCAGCATATCGGTGCCCGTCCCGCCGGCCCCAAGCTGCATCGCATAATCGGATGGTCCGTTGAGCACCCGCATGCGGCGCAAGGGCGCTACCTGGTTCGCCGGGATCCTGGCCCAGGCGCCCAGGGTCGCCAGCATCGCGACGCTGCGGTCGGTCAGCGCGATCTCCCTCCCGTCATCGGCAGGATCCGCCAGCGCGGCTTCTGCCTGGGGGTCGACCAGCGCGATCCGTAGCCCGGTTCCTGCCAGGGATGCGGCGAACGCCAGGCCAACCGGCCCGGCACCGGCAACGACGATGTCGAAGGCTTGCGTCACTTTACCCTACCCTGATCCAGTCCCGATCTAGATGAGGCGATGACGGGCAGCCGGGAAGGGCTGCGCTCGACCCTTTGATGCCTTGACGAGCAGTGACGACGACCGATGGGTCCACGACACTGCGCGCGGCTCGCATCTGTCGGCCGCTGCAGTCCATCGCATCATCGGTGCAAAAAATGACGTGGTGTTGCGATCCGGGGCGGTCCTGCCTGGTTGAACAGTTGGGCGATCTATATCGGATAGCGTTAGCCGTTCCTGTTTCCGAACTGGACAAAACATGATCCCGCGCGTCGTTGCCGCTCTTGCCGCCATCCTTGCATGTCCTGCCGTCTCCGTTGCGGTCACGCCGTCGACGCGGCAGGCGGTGCAGAACGTGTGTGTCGGCGGCTATGTCGGTTTCCAGGATCTCAGCCTCGCCAACACCAGGCAGCTTCGGGCCACCGGGCGCGGTTGCCTGTATCTGCATGGCAGCGCGGTCGGTCCCGCCACCGCGGCAGCGGACCGGGCGGTCCTGAGTTCGCTGGGTTCGATGATGGGCATTTTCGAGGCGGGCGAGAACGACTTCTTCCTCCCGGGCAACGCCTACGACACCTACCTCGCGGCATCCGGTTGGGTCCCTCGGCATATCCTGCTCAATACCCCGTCGGTCGACGACTTCGTTACCAGTCCGGGTCATGCCGACCTGATCGCCTACAAGGCCTGGGTCGATCAGGTCCGGACACGGTTTCCCGGGATCTCGGTCGGACCGGTAATGACGCCCGGTGGCGGCGACAAGCATTTCAACCAGTCGTTCGCGACATCGGACTACTGGAAGGACGCCCGCCTGGCGGCGATCTATGGCGGCTCGCTGGCCATCGACATTCCGTCGCGGAATTTCTTCATCGTGCCGCGCTGGGCGAAATTCCTGGAGAGCCAGATTCGCTGGGCCAACTCGGCCGGAGTCCGGTCCGACGTGATTCTGTCGCCGGGCGGGAGCAGGACCTTCATGGCCGACACGCAGGCGGTATTAGCAAGGCTGGTCGCCGACGGCGCCGTGCCGACATCGATCACCATCGAGAATTATGAGCCGGGCACCGCCAGCACGATCGCCGATGAAACGGCGCCAGAGAGCCTCAATGCAGTCGCGTTGTGGGTCGCCCTGCACGCTCCGAGGTAGATCATGTGTGGCCGTTTCGCATCCGACCTTCCGCCCGAACTGATCCGGCGCCTGTTCGGCACGACCGGTGCGATTCCGAACGACGCGCCGAGCTACAATGTCGCGCCGACGCAGAGCACGGCAGTGGTTCGCCGCCATCCCGAGACCGGCGAGCGCCACCTCGACCTGTTGCGCTGGGGGCTGATCCCGCATTGGTCGAAAGACAAGGGCCGCCAGCCGATCAACGCACGGGCGGAAACCGTCGCGTCATCGGGCATGTTCCGCGGCGCGCTGGCGGCACGGCGCTGCATCGTGCCGATGTCGGCCTTCTACGAATGGGACCAGGCGACCAAACCCAAGCAGCCGTACGCGTTCGCGCGCCAGGACGGCACGCCGTTGGCGCTTGCCGGCCTGTGGGAAGGCTGGAAGGACCCGGCGGGCGAGGTCGTGCGCAGCTTCACGATCATCACCACCACCGCGAACGATACCCTCGCGCCGATCCACGACCGGATGCCGGTCGTGCTCGAGCAGGATGACTGGGCAGGTTGGCTCGACGACGGGCCGGTCTCGCTGCTACGGCCGGCCATGGACACGGTATTGCGACGCTGGAAAGTCGGCGGCCGGGTCAACTCGCCCCGGAACAACGACGCCACTTTGCTGGACCCGGTCGAGCAGGCCGGGTCGCGCGATGAGCAGGAAGCAGGACCCGATTCAGCCTAAACCCGTGCGCGTCAGATAGGTGTTCCGGCGACGTGGCCGCCACCCCCCAGCAGTGCATGCAGTAGCAGGAGCAGCAGGAAGACCGCGATCAGCACGCCGAACAGGCGCCCGAACACCCTGATCGCCGCGACGATCAGCATGACCAGCAGAACGATCAGGATGATGGTCTGCAGTTCACCGCCGATGCCGGCGCCCGCCAGCAGGCGGCGCGCGAATCCCTCGATCACCCCGATCGCGGCGGCCACGAGGTTGAACAGCCCGAGCAGCAAGCCCAGGACCAGGTTCATCGCGTGCTCCATTTGGCCTCCGTTCGGGTGCAGGACTGCATCCGCGCCATCCTGGAGGCGGAGCCGCACCTCTGCAACCGCCGGCGAACCCTGGCCGGTGCGATGACGTTCCGCTCCTGTCCAGGCCAGGAGAATGCCATTATGTCCAGTCTCACGAGCAAGCGTGCCAAACCCTCCCTCTGGACCAGCATTGTCGGCCTCGTCTTCGCGACCGCGGGCATCGCCAAGCTTACGTCCATCGCGCCGGAGGCTGCCCTGTTCGAAAGCTGGGGCTGGACCCGGAAGGATATGCACACGATGGGCGCGGCCGAGTTGCTGGGAGCGGCGTTGCTGGTCACGCATTCGACCCAGCGGGCTGGCGCGATGCTGCTGAGCAGCACGTCGATCTGCATCCTGCTGGCCGAGATCAAGCACAATAACGACATGCTGGTGACGCCGCGCGCCGGCCTGCTGTTGGCAGCGCTAACCGGGTTCGTCCGCTAGGTGTTATGCGTCAAGCCGGATCGCCCTGCCGCAGGCGGAGCCGGATCACGCCCTTGATCGCATCGGGCTCGATCGGGCGGCCCTTGCGCAGGATGTCGATCAGCCCATCGCGGCTGAGTGCCTGGGCGGCAACACGGACCGGACCCATCAGGCTGTTCCAGCCGTCGCCGTAGGTCCGCGCGACTTCGCTGGGACAGATCGACTTGTCCGCCCCCCGCTCGATGACCTGCCGCAGGATCTCCGCGCGCAGGTCATCGGCCGAGGGCGGGTGGGCGATCGCCTCCGCCATCAACGCAGTTGCTGCAGCAAGGCGTCCGTCAGGTCGCGTGTTCCGGCCTTGCCGCCAAGGTCGCGAGTGCGCAGGCCAGCCGCCAGCATCCCATCGATGCCGGTGGTCAGGCGGTCGGCGAGGTCGGCCCGGCCGACATGCTGCAGCATCAGCCCAGTCGAGAGCAGCATCGCCAGGGGATTTGCCACGCCCTTGCCGGCGATGTCCGGCGCGGAGCCATGCACCGCCTCGAAGATTGCGGCATCGGTGCCAATATTCGCCCCCGGCGCCATACCGAGGCCACCGACCAGGCCAGCGATCAGGTCGGACAGGATGTCGCCGAACAGGTTGGTGGTGACGATCACGTCGTACTGCCACGGATCGAGCACGAGCTGCATGGCGCAGGCGTCGACGATGCGGTCGTTCATCTCGACCCGACCCTCGTAGTCTTTGGCGACCTTGCGGCCCTCCTCGAGGAACAGTCCGGTCAGCGCCTTCAGGATGTTGGCCTTGTGGACGATCGTCACCTTCTTGCGGCCGTTCTTGACCGCATAGTCGAAGGCATATTCGACGATCCGGCGGCACTCGGTGCGCGTGTTGAAGCCGGTCGACATGGCGATCGCGCGCGGGTCGTGGCCGATCGGCATGTAGTGTTCCATCGCCGCGTAGAACCCTTCCAGGTTCTCGCGCACGAGCACGATGTCGATCGCCTCGAACCGGCCGCCGGGGATCAGCGTGCGCGCCGGACGCAGGTTGGCGAACAGCTCGAATTCCTTGCGCAGCGTCACGTTGATCGATTTGAAGCCGCCCCCGACCGGGGTCGTCAGCGGACCCTTCAGGGCCAGCCCGGTGTGCCTGATGCTCTCGATCGTCGCCAGCGGCAACGGGTCGCCACTGTCGCCCACCGCCGCCATGCCGGCCAGTTGCCGGTCCCAGGCAAAGGGTGCGCCAAGCGCTTCGAGAATTTCGACGACGGAGTCGACGATCTCAGGGCCGATGCCGTCGCCGGGGATCAGCGTGGCCGGGATCTTGTCGGGCATTCTCAAAGCTCCTTGTGGTCGAGCGGCGCGCAGGCACGTGTGAGCCAGTCCCGGACCGGCTGCGAAAGGTCGGGTCCGATCTCGCGCAGCACGCGCGCATGATAGAGGTCGATCCAGTCGATCTCCGCCGTGGTCAGCAGGGCGGGCTCGATCAGTGCACGGTCGATCGGTGCCAGGGTCAGGGTATCGAATTCGAGGAAGCGCCGGCTGGTGTCGCGGCCGGTGGCGGCCGTACCGTCGAAGGTGGCGACCTGCACCAGCAGCAAGTTTTCCACCCGGATGCCGTAGGCGCCGGGCAGGTAGTAGCCGGGCTCGTCGGACAGGATCATCCCCGCCTCGATCGGGATCGGGCGGGCGGTGGCCGAGATGCCGCACGGTCCCTCATGCACCGCGAGATAGCTGCCGATGCCGTGGCCGGTGCCGTGGTCGTAGTCGAGGCCGGCCTGCCACAGGGCGGCGCGGGCGAACGCATCCAGCCTGCCGCCATGCACGCCGGCCGGGAACCGGGCCCGCGCCAAAGCAATGTGGCCCTGGAGCACGCGGGTCGCATGGTCGCGGACGATCGCCGGCGCGGCGCCTGGCCCGCTCCAGATCGTGCGGGTGACATCGGTGGTGCCGTCCGGATACTGGCCGCCGCTGTCGATCAGGTAGATCTCGTCCGCCTGCAGCCGCCGCGCAGTCTCCGGGCTGGCGCGGTAATGAATGATCGCGCCGTTCGGGCCGGTACCGGAGATCGCCGGAAAGCTCTCGCCGCGATACTCGGGTGCCTGGGCGCGGAATGCGTCGAGCCGGTCGGCCAGTTCGGTCTCGCTCTGGCCGATGCCGCGCTCCGCCACGAAATGCAGAAACCGGCACAGCGCCACGCCGTCGCGCCGATGCGCATCCCGTGAGCCCTGCTGCTCGACAGCATTCTTGCGTGCTTTCGGCAACAGGCAGGGGTCGGGTGCCGCGGAAATGGTGGCTCCCGCGATCCGCAGCGTCTGGCCGAACCAGGCGGCGGCACCGGACGGATCGAGCCGGACCCGCCGGCCGCCGAGTGCCGCGAGGGCAGGAGCGATCGCCTCGGGAGGCTGGACGTTCACGCTGTTGCCGAGCCAGCGGAGTGTCTCCGGCGGCAGTTGCTCCGGCGCCATGAACAGGGTGGCGGTCTCGTCGGCGTTCAGCAGCGCGAAGCCCAACGCCATCGGGGTGAAATCGACATCGTGCCCGCGAATGTTGAACAGCCAGGCGATCGAGGCCGGATCGCTGAGCACCACCGCATCCTCGCCGGCATCGCGCAGCAGGAGGGCGATCTCCTGCCGCTTCTCCTGCGCGGACCGGCCGGCGAACTCGATCGCGTGCGGCTGGGCCGGCGTGCGCGGCGGCAGTGGCCGGTCCGTCCACACCGCATCGATCGGATTGCGGGTGAGGGCCACCAGCTCCAGCCCGGGCTTGGTGTAACGCGCCAGCGCGTCCGAGCTCAGCAGCCACGGATCGTAGCCGATGCGGGCGGCGCGGCCGGCGATCGCTCCGGAGGCGGTCTCGGCGAGCCATGTCTCGGGCGGTTCCAGCGTCAGGTGCAGGCGCTGGTAGCTGGCCTCCTCCACCTGCGATGCGAGCTGCAGCACGTAGCGGCCGTCGGAGAATACCGCGGCGGTCTCGGTCAGCACGATGGCGACGCCGGCGCTGCCGGTGAAGCCGGTCAGCCAGGCCAGCCGCTCGGCGTAGGGGGCGACGTATTCGCCCAGATGCTCGTCGCCACGCGGGAGGATGAACCCATCCACACCCTGCTCAGCCAGTTCGGCGCGCAGCGCTGCGAGGCGCGCCGCCGTGTTCGATATCGTCTGCGTCATGCCGCCAAGGATCGACCTCCCGGCCCACGTAGTCCAGGGGGTGCAACGTTGGCCGCTTTTATGCCCGGGGCCCTGTTCCGACGAGCTGCCGATCAGGGCTGCCAGGTCGACCGGTTGGTGACCCCGGGCAACCATCTCGCAAGCCCACGATCCGGCTGGTGACTTGGTTCTCGCGGCATCGACGCACGCAGCGCAGATCTCGGCAGCCCGGACGACCGGGTGCTTCCCTCCGAAAGACGCAGATGACCCGCTTCAAGACGATGATTTCCTGCCACCTCGGCGCTTTGACGATGAGCGTCTGTGTGGTGCTGACGCTGTGGCTGGCCCAGGCAACGGCTAATGAGAGGAAACCGGGTACGACACCGGGTGTGAACGTGCCGATGACCCAAGACCGCTGGCGGACCGACGGAAATGTCGAATTCCTCGCCGGCGGGATCCTGCGGATCAACGATGGCCAGGCGGCGCTGGGTGGCCTCTCGTTCGGCGACGGCAGCATCGCGTTCGACCTCAAGCCGATCGGCGAAGACATGCCCGGCATTGGTTTCCGCCAGGGCGCGGACGGCGCCGCCGAGATCTTCTATCTTCGCACGCAACCGCATTGCGACGTGGCGTACGATTGCGTGCAATATACCCCACAAGCGCACGGCATTCTGATGTGGGACATCTATCCGGAATACCAGGGTCCGGCGCCGGTCAAGGAAAACGGCTGGAACCATGTGAAGCTGCTGGTGTCGGGGCAGAAACTGCGGGCGTTCGTCAACGGCGCGGCCGTGCTCTCGGTGGATCACCTGGCGGGCGATCTGCGACAAGGCGGCTTGTCGTTGCGAGCGCCCGCTTTGTTCGCCAACCTGGTGGTCACGCCCGGCGTGGACCAGGCGGCGTTCGCCAGCCCTGCGCCGGATGCGACGGATACGGCGCCGGGACTGGTCCGTGCCTGGCAGGTCTCGACGGCGTCCGTGCTGCCGGACGGCCATACGCCGCTGCAAGGCGAGATGCCGGGTGCGGCGGCGCGTTGGAGCGGCATCGACGCCGAACGGTTCGGGCTGGTCAATCTGAGCCGCCGTTTCGGTGGCGTCGCCGAGCGCGGCGCTGCCGCGGTGGCGTGGCTCAAGACCACGATCGTCTCCGACCGTGACCGGACGGTGCCCGTCTCGCTGGGCTGGACCCGGGACGTCTGGGTGTTCGCGAACGGGAGCCCGGTGTTTGCCGACAAGAACCTGTATTATCCGTCAGCCTCGCGGAAGCGTCCGGACGGGACATTGTCGCTCCTGAACGGGTCGTTCGACCTGCCGCTCCACAAGGGGAAGAACATGATAGAGGTGGCGCTGAGCAACCGTTTCCCGGGCAGCGTCGGCCATTGGGGTTGGGGACTGGAAATGCGGCTCGACGCTCCCGCAGGCATAACGCTTCCTGCACAGGCAAAGGGCGTACCCTGACCAGATGGTCGTTCAATATGGGCACGGTATGGAGCCGGTGGCGCCGTGCCGGCCTGGTCGCATCGTTCTGGACCGCGGTCGGCGTGGTGTTCGCGCTGCCCGGCCTGGCAGGGGGGCCGGACTGGGCGACTACGCTGCTGGTCTCGCTCGCCGACTGGTGGTCCTGGGGCGTCATCGCGGCAGTCGTCGTCGCGTTGGATGGTTACGCCGCGTCGGCGACGGAAGTGCGCCGTATTCTCTTCCACCTGGCGCTCGGGCTCGGGCTGACGCTCGCCTATCTCTATCTCTCCGCGGCACTCGGCGGTGTGCTGGGTGTCCGGCCCTGGTCGGCGCTCGGCCAGGCGCGGCCACTGACCGATGCGCTGCACGGGCGCATCCTGTGGAGCCTTCTCGTCTATGTGCTGATCGTGGGTGTTCGTCAGGCAGCCACGTCCGGCCAGCGATACCGCGCTGCCGAGCTGCAAGTGGAAAAGCTCGAGCGGAGCTTCTCCGAAGCACGCCTCGCTGCGTTGCGCATGCAGCTCGATCCGCATTTCCTGTTCAATGCGCTCAACACCATCTCGTCGGAAGTCACGCACGATCCGAAGCTGGCACGACGCATGATCGAGCATCTGGGCGAGCTTCTTCGCCTGTCGCTCGGCGTGCAGGGCGCGCAGGAAATACCGCTTGCCGAGGAGCTGGCGTTCCTCGACCATTACCTGGCGATCCAGCGCCTGCGCTTCGGCGACAGGCTGACCATCGAGATCAGGGTCGATCCCGACGCGCTTGCTGTTCTGGTGCCGAGCCTGCTGATGCAGCCGCTGGTCGAGAACGCGATCCGGCACGGAATTTCCGGCCGTGCGCGTGGCGGCGTGGTGCGGATCGACGCACGCCGGGCGGGTGGGCAGCTCGAAATCGGCGTGGTCGATGACGGGGTCGGACTGCCGCCGGGATGGGCGGGTGCGTCCGGTAGCGGCGTCGGGTTGTCGATTACGCGAGAGAGGGTTCTGGGGCTGCATCCGGTCGGAGAGGCGCGGTTCGCGATCGGTCCGGGCGAGAATGGGGGTACCGAGGTGACCATGTCGTTTCCCGTGCGCCTGGCGCCCGGAGCCAGGCATCATGCTGCAGCCTGAACCGATGCGGGTGCTGGTGGTCGATGACGAGCCGCCGGCGCGCCGCAGGATCGTCGACCTCCTGAACCAGGACGCGTCCGTCGGTCACGTGACAGAGGCGGAGGATGGGGACGCGGCCGTGCGGCTCATCCTCGATCGAAAGTTGGACCTGGTGTTTCTCGACGTGCAGATGCCGCTCCTGGACGGGCTCGGCGTGATCCGGCAGGTCGGCGCCGCGTGCATGCCGCCGACGATCTTCGTGACTGCCTATGATCGGCACGCGGTGCGGGCGTTCGAGGACAACGCGCTGGATTATCTGCTCAAGCCGTTCAGCGACGAACGTTTCGATGCCGCAATGGCACGGGTGCGGGCACGTCGCGACGAGGGCCGGCTCCGCACGCTGGCGCAGGATATGATCGGCATGCTCTCCGGCGCCCGGAGCGGCGTCCCGCCACATGAGCGTTTTCTGGACCGGCTGGTGCTGAAAACGGAAGGAACGGCACGGTTCGTTCGGGTGGAAGATGTCGAGTTGATCGAAGCCGCCGGCGTTTACGTCAATTTATACATCGGCGGCAGCGTCGTGCTTCATCGTGCCTCGTTGACCGATCTGGCGGAACGGCTGGATCCGGCTCGGTTCGTTCGCGTCCACCGCTCCGCAATCGTCAATCTCGACAGCATCCTACGGCTGGAGCCGATTTCGCACGGTGAGTTCGACGTGGTCCTGAAACGGGGGCAGCGATGCCGGATCAGCCGGACGTATCGGACCGCCCTGGAAAAGCGACTCGGTCAGTCGCTTTGACCTCGGCAAAGAACGACAATGCGGTGGAGAAATAATTCACCTGTCCGGCTTGATCGGCCACCGTCACTTGCAGGTAAAGCTATCCGCCTTCGAGCTGTCTCCCGTTCCGAGATAGACGCTGTGCTGCGGGTAGGGACAGAGCGGCCGCTGCATGGCGATGCCTCGGCTCTGAGTAGTTTGGTCGTAGTGCGTCGCGATAATGGTTTTCGGCGCATGGCTTTCCTCGACCCAGCCAACCAGGGCAGCGATAACGTCATGCTTCGCATCGATGATCGGTGCAGGCAATTGTCCCGGCCCCCCAAACGCGTTCGGCGCTGGCCCACCGCCGCAATGGCCCATTCCGGGAACCATGAACAGCTTCAGGAATGGGTCGGGAGATCCCATGAAGTTTCGAACCTGCATGAGGTAGGAAATTGGAAGCGTCGGAGCATTGAACGCGTCCGCCCAACCCTGCGTCATGATCAGTTTTCCACCCCGCGCCGCGAACGCCCGCAGATCGGGATTCATGGCGTCGATGTGTGCGCTCAGCACGCGCATGATCTGGTCGGAGTCGCTTCCGAAGTTGAAATCGGACCATTGCCACGCCGAACTTTCGAAGACTGCGGTTCCGAGCAGCGGTGAAGCGACGGCACCAGCCAACGCTCCCTGGTTCATGTACCAGCCTGTGACGCTGAAGCGACCGGGAGCACGATCCGGATCGGCTTCGCCGCCACGCGCGTATCCGGGATAGATTTCTGCGCCCGTGCGGGCATTCCCGACAGGAG
This sequence comes from Janthinobacterium lividum, assembly GCA_050954785.1. GTDB lineage: Bacteria > Pseudomonadota > Alphaproteobacteria > Acetobacterales > Acetobacteraceae > Lichenicola. The sequence continues at coordinate 13,554 of JBPBQO010000079.1, forward strand.
CGTAGATCTGTCGGACTGCGGCGATTTGCGGCGCTGAAAGACAGTCCTGCGATGGCTGACCGGGACGACATGCCAATAGAGCGGGGTCGAATGCACAGCTCGTGGGCGTCGTCAGAAATTTGTCGCCGGGGACGGCTTTCGCCTCGCCGCACGCGTGCAGGACGGCATTATGCAGAAGTGCCAGGGCGGCATCCGGGAGTGCCGCCTTGGCATCATGCTGGCTCGGCATCGCGGTCCAGAGAAAGCTCTGGATGAGGCGGCTATATGCCATGCCCGGGGATCCCGCGTGGATGCCGTCATAATCTTTCGGGAAGAACTCGGCTTCCGACATCGCTTCGGCGCCTCCCGTCGAGCAGCCATTGAAGTATGAATGAAGCGGTCCCGACCCATAATACGAGCCGGCGATCTGCTTTGCCGCAATGGTCATGATGTGGATGGCGTTCCGTCCCCAGTCGTCGAGCGTAACCGGGTTCGAAGCCCATTCCAGCTTCTCTCCCGCCTTTGCAAAGGGCGATCCGTGGTGACCGGTGTCGGTGCTGGCGGCGACGAAGCCTTGGGCACTCGCGCGGGCGAGTTCGGGATAAGCGATCGACCCACCGAAGCCGCCCGACCCGACGCCCTCGAGCCGGTGATTCCAGGAGGTGGGTAGCCAGACCTCGATCCCGACGGCCTCGGCCGGCCGGGACGACACGGTTCCGATCACGCGGCAGAGTGTCGTTGGGACGATGACGCCCGAGGCGGGAAGTGTCGTTCCCGCATCCATCAGGATGCTTTGCTGGATATTTATCCCGGGGAACGTCTGTCGCGACAGGCTGCTGCAACGGTCATCTGCGGCCTTTGCCGGCACGTTTGCGAATAACGTAGAAACGAAGACCGCGCCGAGGGTCAAAAGACTGAAAGTTGACATCATCAGTCCATTCAAGACGGTCGGCATGCTTTTCTACAAGCTGCGGCGCGTTTCTCCCGGCCGAAGTTCGTCTAATGGCCAGCTATTATGCGTTTATGGACAAGGTGACGATTTTCCATTCATCAGGCTTGAAATATCTTCGCGCTCCAACACACCGCATTTAAAACGATTATTTAAAGCAGCCTGTGCATGAAAGTCAGGTCCAGCCAGCGGTCGAACTTGCGGCCGACCTGCGGCAGGGTGGCGGTCTGGGTGAACCCGAACCGTTCGTGCAGGGTGATCGAAACGAGATTTTCCGTGGCGATCGCACCGATCATCGCGTGCTTGCCGTGCGCCTGCGCGCGCTCGATCAATACGGCAAGCATCGCCATGCCGAGGCCAAGCCGTTGCGCGGTCGGATCGATATAGAGCGAGTGCTCGACCGTATGCAGGAAGCCGTCATGCGGCCGAAATGGTCCGTAGGAGCCGAAGCCCTGGACCGAGCCCTCGTGCTCGGCCACCAGCACCGGAAAGCCGCTGGACTGCCGCTCCCGCATCCAGGCGCCGCGTGTTTCCAGCGTCGCCGGGATGATCGTCCACAGCGCGGTGCCGTTCAGGATCGCGTCGTTGGTGATGTCCAGGATGCGCGGCAGATCTGCGGTAACCGCATCGCGGATCACGCGGTCAGGCCCGGCTTACGCAGCACCAGCGTTGCCCAGTCGCCTTCGATCAGGCGGTGTTCCAGCACCAGTCCCTGACGACGATGGGCGGCCAGCACCATCCGTACCTGGGTGTCGAGCAGCCCGGCCAAAATCACGGTGCCGCCGGGTGCGAGTTGCCGGCCGAGGTCGCGCGCCATCATGCAGAGCGGGCGCGCCAGGATGTTGGCGAACACCAGGTCGAACGGACCGCCGGCGCGGATGTCCGGCGTTCGCCAGCCATTGCCATGGCGGCAGACGAGCTGGTTGCGCAACCCGTTCATCGCCGCGTTCTGTGCCGCCACGCGAACCGACCAGGGCTCGATGTCCACCGCCAGCACCTTCGCATGCAACAGGCTCGCCGCCCCCATCGCCAGGATGCCGGACCCGCAGCCGAGATCGAGGATGCGGGCTGGCCGGCGGTAGGCGATGCGTTCCAGCGCACGCAGGCAGCCGCGCGTGGAGCCGTGCTCGCCGGACCCGAACGCGATGCCGGCATCCAGCGTCAGCGTGATCCGGTGTCCGCCGGTGGTTGCCAGCAGGTGGGTGCCGCGGATCGAGAAGCGCTTCCCGACCTGCTGCTCGGGAAAGCTCTCGTAGGTGCGGGCAAGCCAGCCTTCGGCCTCGGTATCCGATCGTTCCAGCGTTGCGATCAGTCCGGTCGCCGCAGCGGCCAGTGCCAGCGCCGATTGCAGCATGACTTCGCCGACGCCGACATCCTTGACGCCCTCGATCCGCCAGATGGTCTGGGTGTCGTCGGCCTCGAAGATGCCGACCGTGGTGCAGACGCTGGCGAGCGCGCTTTCATAGGCCTCGACGGCACTGTCCGGCACGGTGACATGCACCGTTTCCAGACGCGTCGCGTGGCGCCGGGTGAGTACCGTCATGATGCGCTTCCGATGTCGGCGCCGACCTCGCCCTCGCTCACCTGCTGCACGTAATTGTCGAGCACGCGCTTGAACCCGGCTTTCTCGAACTCGACATCGAGCTTGTTGTCATCTGCACTTTTCACGATCCCGTAGCCGAATTTCTGATGGAATACCCGGGTGCCGGGTGCGAGCGTATCCGATCGTGCGGCGCGTCCGGGCTGCTCCCAGCTTTCGACCGTGCGCGGACGCTTGGCCATCAGCGGAAACTGGCCGCTGAACACGGTTGGCGCGTTGCGCAACTGCTCGCGCGCGAGCGACGTCGAGCCCATCCGTTCGACATGCTCCTCGGGGATCTCGTCGATGAAGCGGCTCGGGATCGAGCTCTGCCAGTTGGCGTAGATGCGCCGGTTGGCGGCGTGGCTGATCAGCGCGCGCTTGCGGGCGCGGGTGATGCCGACATAGGCGAGGCGGCGCTCCTCCTCGAGGCCCTTGTTGCCGCTCTCGTCCATGGTGCGCTGGCTCGGGAACAGGCCTTCCTCCCAGCCGGGTAGGAACACGTTGTCGAATTCCAGTCCCTTGGCGCCATGCAGCGTCATCAGGTTGACCCGGTCGGCACCGGCGTTCTCGTCGTTCTCCATGACCAGGGACACGTGTTCGAGAAATCCGCCCAGGGTTTCGAAATCGACCAGCGCGCGTATCAGCTCCTTGAGGTTGTCGAGACGCCCTGGCGCGTCCGGCGACTTGTCGCGCTTCCACATGTCGATGTAGCCGCTCTCCTCGAGCAGCGTCTCGACCACGCGGATATGCACCGGTGCGATCTGCTCCGCCTGGGCAGACTCGGCCAGGCCGATGCGGCCGCGCTCGAGCGTCGCCATCAGTTGGCCGAGCTGGTCGCGCACGCGGCCCTTGAGCGTGCCGTCGGCCAGCAGCCGCAACACCGCCTCGGTCATCGGCACGCGATCCGCGCGGGCGCGGCTATGCAATGCGCTCAACGCGACGTCGCCGACGCCGCGGCGGGGCAGGTTGATGATCCGCTCGAAGGCGAGGTCGTCGGCCGGTTGGTTCATCGCCCGCATGTAGGCGATCGCGTCGCGGATCTCGGCCCGCTCGTAGAAGCGCATGCCGCCGATCACCCGGTAGGGCAGGCCCAGCGTGATCATCCGCTCTTCGAACGCGCGGGTCTGGAAGCCGGCGCGGACCAGGATCGCCATCTCGGACAGGGTGCTGCCCTCGCGGTGCAACTGCTCGATCCGCTCGCCGACCAGCCTTGCTTCCTCGTCGGAGTCCCAGACCGAGGCGATCAGCACCTTGTCGCCCTGGGAGTCTTCCCGTCCGGGCCGGAGCGTCTTGCCCATCCGGCCCTCGTTGTGCGCGATCAGCCCGGAGGCAGCCGCCAGGATCGGCGCGGTCGAGCGGTAGTTGCTCTCCAGCCGGACGATGGTGGCGCCGGGGAAATCCTTCTCGAAGCGCAGGATGTTTTCCACCTCGGCACCGCGCCAGGAATAGATCGACTGGTCGTCGTCGCCGACGCAGCAGATGTTCGAGGGGAAGCCTTCGCGCTGGGCCAGCAGGCGCAGCCACAGATACTGGATGGTGTTGGTATCCTGGTACTCGTCGACCAGGATGTAGCGGAACGTGCGGTGATATTGCGCCAGCACGTCCGGCCGGGTGCGCAGGATCTCGACGATATGCAGCATCAGGTCGCCGAAATCGGCGGCGTTGAGCTGGCGCAGGCGCTCCTGGTAGTCGCCGTAGATCTGGCGCGCCTTGCCGCCGGCGAAGTCGGTATCCTCCGACGGGGTGATCCGGTCCGGCGTCAGCCCGCGATCCTTCCACCGCTGGATCGCCCCCATCAGCCCGGGCGCCGGCCAGCGCTTGATGTCGATCCGGTGCAGCTCCATCACCTGCTTCAGCAGGCGGAGCTGGTCGTCGGTGTCCAGGATGGTGAAGCTGGATGTCAGCCCGACATACTCGGCGTGGCGCCGGAGCATGCGGGCGCACAGCGCGTGGAACGTGCCGAGCCACAGCCCTTCGACCGGACGGCCGAGAATGACCGCCACCCGCTCGCGCATCTCGCGCGACGCCCGGTTGGTGAAGGTGACCGCCAGCACCTGGTTGGGGAAGGCGCGCCCGCTCAGCAGGATATGCGCGAAGCGGGTGGTCAGCACGCGGGTCTTGCCGGTGCCGGCACCGGCCAGCACCAGCAAGGGACCGTCGACCGTTTCGACGGCCTCGCGCTGCTCGGGGTTCAGCCGTTCGAGATAGGATGTCATGTCCAGACCAATCTACGGCTTCGACCGCCAGGCCTCAATGCGGTTTCTTGTTTTGTTCCTTCGAGACCGATCGGCGTGCCGGTGGATGCCACAAAAAAACATCTCCTTTCCGGCCAATCGACTCGCTAGAATAACGATTTGTTAGTTCAAGGAGGTCGGACTGTCGTCTTCCCTATCACCCGGAAATCGACCCAGCTTCGACAGCACCGGGCCCGCCGGCCATCGTGGCCGCATGCGCGAAAGGCTGTTGTCGCGTGGGCCGGAAGCGCTGGCCGACTACGAGATCCTGGAGATGCTGCTGTTCCTGGGCATTGGACGCCGGGATACCAAGCCGCTGGCCAAGCAACTGATCAACAGCTTCGGCAGCCTGGCCGGCGTGCTGTCCGCCGATCCGTTGGCGCTGGCGACGACCGGTGGCCTTGGTCCCGACGCCATTGCGATACTGCGATTGCCCGAGGAGGCGGCACACCGCCTGGCCAGGGCCGAAAGCCGCACCACGCCGATCCTCAACAATTGGGACCGGTTGCTCGAATACCTGGATCAGGCTCTGGTCGGGGCCGTGCCGGGCCAGCTCCGGGCGCTGCTGCTGGACAACCGCAACCGGCTGCTTGCCGACGAGGCGGTGCCAGGCGAGCTCGAGCACGTTCCGCATGTGCTGGCCGGGCGCGCCCTGACCGTGCACGCGACCGCCCTGATCCTGATCCGGGTGGTGCCCGGCGGCGCCCCGGACAAGGCTCTGCTGAAGCGGGAAGCAGTCCTGGCCGGCGCGGTGCGCAAGGCTGTTTCGTTACTGTCTGTAATTCTGCATGACCACATGCTGGTCGGCATGGGCAATTGGATCAGCCTGACGCAGAAAGGGCTCCTTTAGCCAGCGCAGATATACGGATCGGGCACTACGATTGGGTCAAGATGTTCAACCGCAATCGAAATGGTCAGTCCGGCAAAAAGCTGTAAGATGGAGGCAGTCCAGTTTATCCACCCGGAAAGAGATTAGTGTGCAACCAAGCGGCCTGCTTTCTCTCGAGCCTGTCATCGTTTTGACAGGCATCTGCAAAAGCCGGTTCTGCTCCAACGCCGTTTGGCTGGCAGCGGCATGGTTGTGACTGTTGGATCGCGACGCGCTATCGGGCAGGATCTGTTCGACTGCCTGTGCGGAAGAACCCCCGGCCTGTCCCTCGATTATCAGCCGATTTATGATCTCTCGACCGGGAAGGTAGCACGGTGGGAGGGGCTGATTCGCTGGAACCACCATCGTCATGGGCCGATCGGTCCCATCGTCATCCTGCAACTGGTCAAGGACGCCAACGCCGAGTTCCTGCTGCTGTCATGGGTCATCGAGAAAGCCTGCTCCGCCATGGCCGGCGCCCGGTCGAGCCCGAGTATCGCCATCAACATGCATTCGTCGCTGTTGACCCAGTCCGCGCTGTTGCTTGGAAAGATCAGCACCTCCCTGAGCCGCCACAATATCCGCCCTGATCGACTTGAACTCGAGATCACCGAGGATGCGGCCTATCCGATGAATGCCCAGGCACGATCCTGCTTCAAATCGATCCAGGGCTTCGGGGTCGCATTGGCTCTCGATGATTTCGGCACCGGCTTTGCGGGCCTGAGCGTATTGAGGGATTTTGGTTTCGACCGGATCAAGCTAGACAAGAGCTTCATGCTCCAGGCTCCCGATGACGAGCGAAGCGGACTGATCATGGAAGGCATCGCGGCTCTTGCCAGATCGCTGAAGGTTACCCTGACCGCCGAAGGGATCGAGACCGCGGAACAGCTTCAGCGGGCCAAGCGTCTTTGCGTGGAAGGGCAGGGGTTCCTGCTCGGCAAGCCGGTGCCTGCCGATACGATCGAATACTGGTAGACGGTTATAGTTCGGAACCATTCACAGAACGGGCTCAGTCAGCACACGTGATAAAGACACTTTTCGTCAGCCGGGCGGCTGCGGCACGGGATGCATTTCCGCGCGAGATGCGGGTGGTGCGGTCGACATTCGATGTCACTGTCAGGGACGAGACGGCGAAATTCTCGGCAGTGGACCTTCAGGCTGCCGCCATCTTTATCGACTGCCGCAAGAACCACGAGCTGGCCGACATCATTCTGCAGCAGTTGAAGGTCAATGGAGTTACGCCACGACCGTTCATCGTCGTCCTGATCGACAATGCGGAACCGGACAAGGCCTGGGCGGTCACCGCGGGCATCGACGATGTGCTGCTCAGCCCTTACAGCCTGCTGGATCTGCAACTTCGCACCGGTGCCATCCTTGCCCTGATCGGTCAGCAGCAGGACATCAGGCGCCTGGCCCGCGCCGTCGATGGTGTGACCGAGGAGGCGCGTCGTCTGCGCGCACTCGCCTACACGGACCACCTGACTGGCCTGCCGAACCGTCTCTACCTCGATAACTGGGTCTCCGAGCTCGCTCTGAAGCGAGAAGGCACCACCAGCTTCGCGCTGCACATGCTCGACCTGGATGGGTTCAAGAAGGTCAACGACCAGTATGGCCACCAGGCCGGCGATACGCTGCTGAAGCAGGTGAGCGAGCGCGTTTCCAAGGTTCCGCGCCGGCTGGATATCGTCGTGCGCCTGGGCGGTGACGAAATCGCCGTGGTGCAGATGGGCGCTGTCCAGGTGACGGACTGCGCGGCATTCGCCCAACGGCTTCAGGCGATGTTCACCGAAGCATTCGTCATCGATGGCCACGTGATCAATATCAGCGCGAGTGTCGGTACGGCTCTCTATCCCGACGATGGCGACAATTTTCCCGATCTTCTCCGTCACGCCGACATCGCCATGTATGCGGCAAAAGCTACGGGCCCTGGAAAACTCAGTATTTTCAGTGCCGAACTCGAAGCGCCGCTCGTGCAGGGAAGCTCGGCCGCCATCAACGAAAGGCAGATGAGCGAGGCCAACTATGCGCTGACCTTCAGCCTGGCAACGGGCGATCTGCGCGGAGTTTTCGTGGAGCCGGAGAACAGGCCGATCTCCAACGGAACCTTGCCGGGCAGCCTGGACGGAACCGGGTGGATCGAGGAGCAGATCCGGCAGCTCGAAATTGCGTTCCTGCAGTCCGTCTCGTGGAAGACGGCTTTCATGCCCATCGTGTTCGGTGCGTCAATTCATGCGAGCGTGTTCTCGACGTTCGGCGTCATCCAGCGCATTCGCGATCTGCTGCTGGTGACCGGCGCGGACCCGACCAGTTGCGAAGTGACGCTGGAGGCACCGAACTCACTCGAGGAGATGAAGTATCTCCATCAGGTGCGCGACCTCGGGCTGGGCCTGGGTGCCCATATCGATATCGAATCGTTCACCTTGCAGCGCATGTTGCGTCTTCCGGTCACCAGGCTTCACCTGACCCGCCAGTTCACCGAAACCACCGTCCGGGATGGAAATGGCGATGTCATGGTCGAGGCCGCGGTGCTGTTCGCGCGCTCGATCCGTGCCCGAACGGTGGCCTACGGCGTCGAGACGCGCGAGCAGATGGACGCGTTGCGTGCACTCGGCGTGGATAACGCGACCGGTCCATTCGTCGGGTCGGCCGCAACCGGGGACCGGCTGTCGACGTTGCGTCGACGGATACAGCAGCAACATATCCAGGCGGCGGATTGAAGCACGCTGAACGCCGATCCGTTTCCGTCACGAGGTCGATCATGCGCCTGACTGGATCGTGTCATTGTCGCGCGGTGCGGTTTTCCCTGGAGAGCCGTCAGCCGGTACCCTACCAGCTCTGCTACTGCACGATCTGCCGCAAGACCCAGGGTGGAGGCGGCTACGCGATCAACCTCGCCGGCGACGCGACGACGCTCGAAATCGAGGGTAGGAGCCACACGCGATCCTACCACGCGATCATGCGCGAGGATGGCGTGCCGGACCGTCATAGCGAGGCCGAACGGGTTTTCTGCGGCCGGTGTGGCAGCGCGCTGTGGCTGTACGACAAGAGCTGGCCCGAGCTGATCCATCCGTTCGCGTCGGCGATCGATACCGAGCTTCCGATCCCGCCCGAGCGTACCCACCTGATGCTTGGCTCGAAAGCGAACTGGGTCGTGCCGAGGATCGGCAAGCACGATCGGCAGTTCGACGAATATCCGACGGAATCCATTGCCGAGTGGCACAAGCGCCTTGGCCTTGAAGATGGGCCGGCCGAATGATGTCGGTCGCGCCTTATGCCGAAACCGAACGCAGGCGCAGCACGACCGTGCCCGGAGTCGACATGCCGTTGTGGTTCGGCTCGCGGCTGGCGACATAGGTGTCGGTGGCGCCGGGCTGGCGGGAGAGCCATGTCTCATAGAGACCCTCCAGGGTTGCCGCGAGCCACTGTCCCGGTGGGTCTCCGAGCGCTCCCAGGCGCGGCAAGTTCTCGTGGGTGATCAGCAGCGCCTGCTCGTCGGGCCGTACATCGAAATGCATGCGTCCCCAGCCGATGCTCGCCAGCAGATCGTTGATCTCGATCTCCAGTGCCTCGACGGCGTCGCATGGTGGCGGCGCGATCCGCTCCGCCATCCGCCGTCCGACCGCGTGCAGCAACTTGTCGCGTGCCTCCGTACCGGCCTGTGCATCGAATTCCGAGGCCAGCGCGTGCAGCAGCAGGGTGAAGTCGGGCGTAGCAGAGTCGGTCATGGCTTCTCCGAGAAGGTATAGCGCGCGGTAAGCAGCGCCTGGGCTTCGTTCCAGTCGCCGGCGCGCTGGTAGGAGGCGGTTGCACCCAGGCGAAGCGCGGGCATGAGCTGGTATTCGACCTTTCCGTTGGCACCGCCGGCAAGGCCCGATACCGAGCGGCCGGAATAGACGCTGGCGATCGGGTCGCTGCCGACCAGTCGCGCCTGCAGCGACGGGTCGTCCGGGTAATAGTTCGAGCTGTGTTCGGTGTAGTTCTGGTAGCCGACCGATCCGGTAGCGGTCCAGTCCCAGGCTCCCGATTTGCCGGAATAGGTGACCGGCACCACCGCCGCGACATAGGATTGCGGTGAGAAATAGCCGCCCTGGCCAAGAGTGAAATAGCGAAGGTTCTTGTCGTAGCCGAAATAGGTGAGGTCGACACCGACCCGCACCTGGTCGTCGCCCTTGTGCCAGACCGAGACGCTGCCGCCGACACCGCCCTCGACCTCGGTGTTGTTCGCGACGTGGGTTCCGGTGATGGCGGCGAAGCCGCCGCCGACATAGATCACCGCATCCCGGTTCGCGAGCTCGAGCTGCGCATGACCGTGATTGCGGACCACGCCGCCCCAGACTGTGTTGGTTCCCGGATCGCGCAGCCCGCCATAGGACAGCACGCTGTCGGTTACCGCACGCCGCTCGCCGGTGACCCGCAAGGTCAGGTTCGGTGTCAGTTTCGGCGAGAACTCGACACCGCCGAGCGCATTGGTGGTCCGGAAGCCGAGCGGCGAGGTTCCGGCATCGGCGCTCAACCATGGATTGGCGAAACCAACCTGAAAGGCAACGCCGGTTGCGTTGCTCTGGCTGTTGCTGTCCGAAGCGCCGCTCAGGGCGAGCGTGCCGAAGCGGTCCTGCGTCGTGGTCGCCTGGTCCAGGCTACCTGACGACAGCACGGTCGGCGTCAGCGTGGCCGACCAGTGCGATGCGCCGCCACCGAACGGCAGTGTCGCGGTGATCGGCACGGTCGCCTCGGTGAGCGAGTCCAGCCCGCCGCTGCCCGAGCGGCTGCGCAACCCGATATCGACGTCGAGCTTGGGCGACAGGGTGTCGTTCAGCGTGGCGAGCTGGCTGTCGATCGACGCCAGCATCCTGTCGGCCGGCCGCCTGGCGGCAGCGGATTGCCCGGAGCCGGCGCCGAGCCCGTCGATATCATCGGGCCCCGACGCAGGCGCCGTGATGCCCTGCTGGACCGGATCGGTGCGGAACGGGTTGTCGCTGGTCGGCGTGTCGGTCTCGATGACGTAGTTGATCATCGCGTTGCTGTCCGTGCCGAGCTGCTGGCGTCGCAGGCTGCTGGCCTGGCGCAGGTCGGCAAGTGCTGCCTGGCCGGCCCCGCGTGCACGATGAACCGCGGCGGCGGCAAGCCAGGCGCGCGGGTCCTGCGGCCCGATCACCAGCGCATCGCGCGCCAGCGTGCCGGCCTGGGCGACATCGCCGCAATCCACTGCCGCCTGGACCGCGGCGAGGCGCGCATCCAGGTCGGACGGGTCGCGTTCCAGAACCGAGAGATCGAGCGCCAGCGCCTTCTTCGGCTTCGAATCCGATTGATACAGCCGGGCCAGTGCCAGCCTGGGCGCCACCGCACCCGGCGACTGCGCCAGCACCGGTGCCAGCCTGTCGTAGGCGTCGGCCTGCTTGCCCTGCTCGTTCAACTGGTCGGATTCCACCACCGCCATGCCGGCGCCGAGCTGCCTGCGGGTAACCTCCTGGTCCCGGGTCAGGCCCCGGCCGCCGGCGGACTGGCTGTCGAGGGTCATGAGCAGGCGACGGGCGCCATTGGTGTCGCCGAGACTGACCAACTCGCCCGCATAGGCCAGGCGCTGGGATGCCGTCGGCGCGCCGCCCGACCGTTCGGCCAAACGTAGCGCGCGCTTGGCGCCGTTCGGGTCGCCGAGCCGGGCAAGCGCCTGTGCGATCTGCACACCGCGCACGCCGGTCGGGTCCGGGCGCTGCGCCAGTTCGATCAGCCGGCTGTGGTCGACGCTGCCGTCCGCCTGTGCCTCGGCGATATCGCCTTGCAGCGCGACCCGTCCGGCCACGGCATCGACGTCCGGCGTCCGGCTGCGCTTCGGCAGTTGGGCGAGCAGCCGGGAGGCTGTCTGCAGATCGTCGGTCTGGCCGGCGAACAGGATGCCGGCCTGCAGCATCGACGGCGTCGGACGCGGCATGGAGTTCATCTCGGCCATCACCTGCTGGGCCTCCTGTGGCTGCCCGGCTTTGGCCAGGTTCTGGGCCAGCCTCAGTCGCATCCAGGGATCGCGCGGAGTCTTCGCGACCGCGTCGCGCAGCAGGTCGACCCGGTCGCCCGGATCGTTCGCCCGGCTGGCGCGGTCGTTCGCCTGCTGGTTCTCGATCTGCGCAACCTCGCGCGCATGCCGGCTGCCGAGCCGGGCCAGCAACGCCTGGGCCTCGGCCTTATGGCCGCCCTGCATCTGGATCCGCGCCAGGCCGAGCAGGGCGTCGTCATTGTCCGGATGGGCGCTCAGGATCTGGTTGTAAATCGTTGCCGCCGCAGCAGTCCGGCCGCGCCGCTGCTGCAGCCCGGCCAGCATCGACTGGGCGCCGCTGACATCGCCGCCGCCGGCGATCAGCGTGTTCAGCCGCGTCTCGGCTTCATCGAAGCGGCCATGCGCGATCAGGCTGTTGGCAGCGGCGTAATCCTCGCCCACCGCCAGCCCGGTGAGCGCGGGCTGCCAGCGGGACGCATGATCCGGATCGGCGGCGATCGCCCTGGCCAGAAGCTGGTGTGCCTCGTCGATACGGTTTTGCTTGGCGCGTACCAGTCCGAGGCCGCCGAGCGCGTCGGCATCCTTCGGCGACAGGACAAGCGCTGCCTCGAACTGCTTTCCCGCGTCGTCCAGTTGGTTGTCGGCGAGCGACTTGAAGCCGGAGCCGCGATCGATACCGCCCACATCGGTCGGCACCTGGACGCTGGCGTCCTTGATCCGCTCGGTAATCGCCGCGTCGTCGGGATGGGCTTGCAGCCAGGTCTGGTAGGCCGGCACGCTGGCCTTGTCGTTCGGCAGCCAGAGCAGCGCCTGGTGCCAGTTGCGCACCGCGTCCGAGGCCACCTGCGGCGACCGGTCCGAAAGAGCAGCTAGGCCCTGCAGCCGCGCGATGCCCTGCGCACGCGTCGGCTCGCGGTAGGTGAGCACCTGGCCGAATGCGAGCTGCGCCTGCAGGTCGTTCGGATTGGCGGCCACGATCCGGGCAAGACCGGCCTTGGCATCGCCCCATCCGGCCGAGGTACCGGCCAGCGTCTGGTAGTATTCGGTTGCGAACTGGGCGGGAGGCGGATTGCCGCCGAACAGGCTGCGATATCCGGCGGCGGCTGCGTCGTTCCTGCCGGCCGCACCCAGTGCGCGGATGCCGCTCAGGGTGGCCGGGTCGATCGAGCGCACCTGCAGGCTGCGGCCGAGGTCGGCCAGTTGACGGCTGCCGGGAGCGAGCCGGGCCAGCGTCGATTGCGTGCGGCGCGCGCCGTCCAGGTCGCCTGACGAGGCCTGGAGGTCGGCCTGAGCGGCGAGAACGTCCGGATCGTTGGGTGCAACCTGTTGCGCCCGGCTGATCGCTGCCTGCGCATTGTCGTTCCGCGATCGTCCGCGCCAATATTGCGCTTGCTGCAGCAGCAGCTTCACGACCGGCAGTCCTTCGGCGGCCGAGGCCACGGGTTGTGCCGAAACGGGCGCCGCGGTCTGCGCATAGGCCGGCATGGCAAGGACCATGACCGGCAGAATGATGCAGCCGTTGAGCAGCCTTTGCCGCCGTTTCATGCAGGCTATGGGCATCGGTGCCATCGGAGCGCTCATGGACGTTTCACCGGTGGCGGCGTGGTCTGGCGCGTGCGGCGTTCGCCGCGGCTGGTGAGGATGCGGAACAGGGCGATGCCGAGTGCCAGACAGCCGATGAGGGCAAAGATCAGCACGCCGATCGGACGATCGCGCATGAACCAGTCTGGCCAGAGCCAGAACGGCAGGGTCCCGACCGTGTAGATCGGTCCGGTCCGATAGGCGTCCAGATGGGCG
>JBPBQO010000080.1:0-22137 GCA_050954785.1 Janthinobacterium lividum
GAGGCGATGGAACGCGACGCCGCGCGGCTCGCCTCGACGCGTCCGACCGCGATCAACCTACGCTGGGCGATCGATCGGATGCTGACCAGGCTTCGCAACACCCAGGCCGCCGATCGTGTCCGCGTCGCATACGAGGAGGCTGGCCTGATCTGCGACGAGGATGTGGCACAGAACGAGGCGATCGGTCGTCACGGTTTGGCGCTGATCGAGAAGATCGCGGATGCCAAGCGTGCAAAAGGCGGCGACCGAACGGTGAAGCTGCTCACCCATTGCAATGCCGGCTGGATCGCCACTGTGGATTGGGGCACCGCGCTGGCGCCGATCTACATGGCGCACGATGCCGGCATCGATGTTCATGTGTGGGTCGACGAGACACGTCCGCGCAACCAGGGCGCTGCGCTGACCGCGTGGGAACTCGGCAGTCACGGGGTCGGCCATACCGTCGTTTCCGACAATGCCGGCGGCCACCTGATGCAGCGCGGCGACGTCGACATGGTGATCGTCGGAACCGACCGAGTGACGCGCCAGGGCGATGTCGCCAACAAGATCGGCACGTACCTCAAGGCACTTGCCGCACGCGACAACGACGTTCCGTTCTGGGTGGCGCTGCCATCCACCACGATCGACTGGACGGTCACGGACGGCCTGACCGAAATCCCGATCGAGGAACGGTCACCGACCGAGGTAACGCAGGTGACCGGCCGAGCCGGTGACGGTACCGTAACGAGCGTGCAGGTGACGCCTGACGGCACCGGCGCCGCCAACCCTGCCTTCGATGTCACGCCGGCGCGACTGGTCAGCGGGCTGATCACCGAGCGCGGACTTTGCGACGCCTCCGCACCGGGCCTGGCAGCGATGTTTCCCGACCTTGCATGACAGAAGCCCGCAGAGCATCGACGCGTTCGCGTGGATCGCAAGGCACGTCGCGTGCGTTCAGATCCGGAACATGCCCGAGGCCGGGCAGATCGCAGCGCAGCCATAACACCCGATGCCAAGCAGGATGACGCCGATGACCGTACTGCCTGCCTTCCTGTCGAGGGCTGCATCCCCATCACTGGCTGCCATGCTGGCGCTTTCGCTGTCGGCGTGCGCGGACACCGCGCCCGACCATCCGCCCACGCCGAAACCGGCCCAGACGCCAGTCGCGCAATACCGCACCTCGCAGGGTCCCGCAGGCGTGGACGAGCATGTCCCCGACTTTGCCTCGCGGACCTTCGCCGCGTTCAACCGACAGGACACGATCGCGATCGCACTGCGCGAGTGGCGGCTGTTCGGCCAGCCGGTAGATGACGACGATCCCGAACTTCGCCCCGACGCCACGACCACCAGCGTAAAACCGGAACGACTTCCGGGGCTGTGGGAACGTGTCGGCGAGTATTGGTGGATCGGCCAGGACCCCTACGAGACTGAGGTCGACTGGACCGGCAAGCACGACAGCAACGGCCAGCCATTCGACTTCGTGCATGACGCACATTACGCCTGGTCGGCCGCCTTCATCTCCTACGTGATGCGCGTCGCCGGCGCCGGCGACCGGTTCCCGTATTCACCGAACCACTCGACCTACATCAATGCCGCGGCGTCGAACTCGACCACCGGGCTGCACGCGCAGAACCCGGCGAACTACGCACCGCGGCCCGGCGACCTGGTCTGTGCCGGGCGCGGCCACTCGCGGTCGATACGGTTCGAATCCTTGCCGACCGTCAACGCGTTTCCCGCTCATTGCGGACTGGTGGTGGCACTCGGGCACAACCAGATCAGCACGATCGGCGGCAATGTCGACGATGCCGTGGCGCTCACGCATGTACCGGTCGGCCCGAACGGCATGCTGGCCGCCGCCGACGGCACATCGCTCGACAGCCGCTATTCATGGTGCGTCGTGTTGCAGGTGCTCTACGACGCGGACGCGGAGCCGGCCGGCGCCGACTGAGCCGCGTCGGTCGACTTAAAGTTTTACCGCTGACGCCAGGGCAGCCCGTCCGCTTTCCAGCCGGCGACGGCGCCGCGATGGCCTTCCGCATCCGGTGGTCCCTCGAAGCCGTCGCTCACGTTGAACACGGTGCGGTATCCGGCCTGTTCCGCAGCATCCGCAGCCGCCAGACTTCGCGCGCCACTACGGCAGATGAAATAGATCTCGTGCTGGCGCGTCACGCCGGCGGCACCGAGTTGCTCGACGAACTGCTGGTTCGCGGCACCGCTCGGAAAAGCCTGCCACTGCACCAGCAGAACCCGCTTGCCGACCGGCGACAGGTCGGGCAATCCGACATAGGTCCACTCGGCATCGGTACGCACATCGACGAGTTGCGCATCCGGATTGGCGCTCAATGCTGCGTAGGCCTGTTGCGGGACGACGTCCTCGACCATCTAGGTCACTCCTGTTTCTTCTCGTGCCGATAAAGGTGGCCCCTGATGGTCGAAAGCACAATTCCGACTGAGCGTCCCGTCACCGAACCAAACGTTCCGGGCTGGCAGGTCGCGTCGACCGACATGGGCGCGTCGATCGGTGGTACGCCGCTGATCCGGCTGAAGCACGCCTCGGACCTCACCGGCTGCACGATCTACGGCAAGGCCGAGTTCATGAACCCTGGCGGCTCGGTCAAGGATCGCGCCGCCGTGGCGATCATTGAGGCGGCCGAACGGGACGGCACGCTGAAGCCCGGCGGCACCATCGTCGAAGGCACCGCCGGCAACACCGGTATCGGCCTCACCCTGGTCGGCAACGCGCGCGGCTACCGCTGCGTGATCGTGATGCCGGAGACGCAGAGCCAGGAGAAAGTCGACTACCTGCGCATGATCGGCGCCGACCTCCGGCTGGTGCCGGCGAAGCCGTTCAAAGACCCCGGCAACTACGTGCATTATTCCCGCCGGCTGGCCGAGGAGCTCGGCGCGGTCTGGGCCAACCAGTTCGACAACCTCGCCAACCGCGAGGGCCATCGTCGCGCCATGGCGCCGGAAATCTGGCACCAGACCGGCGGCCGGCTCGATGCGTTCACCTGCGCCTGCGGCACCGGCGGCACGCTCGCCGGCGTGGCGCTGGGGCTTCGCGAACTGAGCGCGGCGCAAGGGTTGAAGGCACCCGAAATCGTGCTCGCCGATCCGGAGGGCTCCGGCCTGTACGGCTGGGTCAAGACCGGCGATCTCACCGTCACCGGCAGCTCGGTGACCGAGGGGATCGGCCAGTCGCGCGTGCCCGGCAACCTCGAGGGCATCGCCATCGACGACGCAGAGCGCATTCCCGACGGCGAGGCGCTGGAACAGGTGTTCGCGCTGCTGAAGCACGAAGGCATTTCGGTCGGCGGGTCCGCCGGCATCAACATCGCCGCCGCCATCCGTGTTGCCAAGCGCTGGGGACCCGGCCATGTCATCGCGACGGTGCTGTGCGACGGCGGCTCACGCTATCAGTCGAAGCTGTTCAATCCGGAATTCCTGCGCGCGAAGAACCTGCCGGTTCCGTCCTGGCTCGCCTGACCGGGCGGGACGTATCCGGCGGCGCCGTCTCGGTGAACAGCAGCCACACCGACAGCACGCACAGCATCCCCGCACCTGCCAGCATCAGGAACCCGGCCCGTACCGAACGGTCGGCCACGAAGCCGGCCAGGGTCGTGCTGAGGCTGGCGCCGATCCCCATCGCCAGGCCGAGCAGCCCCATGCACAGGTTGAAACGTCCGGTGCCGCGGCTGAGGTCGGCGGCCACCAGCGGCAGCATCACGCCGAACGCCGCCGAACTGACCGCATCGAGCAGTTGCGCCGCCACGGTCATTTCCGGCGAGGACGAAATCGCCAGCAACAGGCCGCGCAGGGGCAGTGCGGCGAACGCCACCAGCATGATCGGCCGGCGCCCGTAGATGCCGGCCCAGCGCCCGAACCGGGGCGCCAACACGGCACCCACGAGCTGCGGCACCAGGATGCAGGCGGCAATGATCAGTTCGGCGAGATGACCGGCTTGCCTGGTCACCTGACCAGCCGCCAGAGGCAGCATGCCGGCGTTCGACAGATGGAAGAAGATCACGCACACCGCGAACCCGAACAGCCGCTTGTCGCGCAGCAAGGCGCCGAGACCGCGCGGCGCCTTGCGTGACGTGCCTGCCGGGGCCTTGGCTTCCGGCGCAGGCGGCGGCACCCGCTCGATCGCCCGCAGTGCGAACAGGCCGGGTATCGCCAGGGCCGCGCCGAGGAAGAATGTGGCACGCGCGGAGACCGCGTAGCCCACGCCGCCCATCAGTCCGGCCGCCAGGGCATTGCCGATCGAGCCGAAGCTGGCATTGCGGCCGAAGCGCTCGCCGAGTGCCGCATGCGCCGCCTTCCCGGACTCCGCCGCCTGCGCTTTCTCGGCAACGTCGCTGCTGAGTTCGCGCGGACTTTTTTCCGCCGTATGCGCCGCCACCAGGGACAACGTGATCGCGGCGATCGCCGGATTGAGCATGCAGCTCGCGAAGCCATGCAGGATTTCCGCTGCCGTCACCGGAAGCCGTTGCGGAAAGATCGCCAGCAGCAGACAGGAAAACACGATCGCCAGGATCGAGGCCATAGCGGCGACATGCTTGTTGGCAAGCATGTCCACGAACGCGCCGGCCGGCACCTGGCTTGCCATCGCGGTGATCGATCCGACCGTCAGGACCAGCCCGATCTGCCCCTGGGTCCAGTGCTCGCCGGTGAGATATACGGCGATGAACGGGCCGAATGCGGTCTGCAGATTGGCGACGAAGAAGTTGAGTCCGTCGAGGCCGCGCGCGCTGCGCCGATCGATCGGCGCCGGGACGATGACGGTCTCGGCGTCCGGAACGGCAGCCGCGTCGTCACGCGGGGCGGCCGACTTCGACGCATCGGTGTCCATCGGCGGTCTCAGGGTTGCCCGCCGGGTGGATGTGTCGCCGTACCCGGCATCGCCGGTGCCGGACCCGGCACGACGGGATCCTCCACGACGGGACCCGGCACGACGGGACCGGGTGCCACCGGATCCGGCAACGGAGGGAGAGCCGATGCAGGAAGAGCCGGTGTGGCAGGCACCGGCACGACCGGCACGTCAGGCTTCGCCGGCGGCACGCTCGTTGCCGCGGGAACGTGCGGGATCACGCCGGTCACGATCGTCACCTCGCCGGACTCTTCCGCCGACGGTGCGGATTTCACCTGCGCATCGGTCAACGACAGGCGGATCGGATCGGTGCTGGCGGGCTTGGGGATATCGAACAACGCCCAGGCCACCACGATCTTGCGGTTGCCGACGCCCATGAAGCCGCCGACATCCATTTCGAGCGCAGCCGGCTTGCCGTCCTCGCCCAGCAGCACGTCGATCACCCGGCCGACCTCGGTATCCTCGGGGCCATGCACGCTGCGATCCAGCAGGCCGCCGAGCCTGAGCTTCATGGTCCGCAGGCTGGAGGCGGCCGGCTCGGGCATCTGCTTCTGCGGCGGATGCAGCACGACGTCGCGTGCGATCGCGTCGGCCCTGTCCCCGGCCTTCTCCGGCGGGGCAGCGACCGGAAGCACCGGCGGGGCCGGCTTCGCGACGACCGGCGGCCCAATCGCCACCGGTCCTGGAGCTGCCTGCCCGGGTGCCGGAGCAACGATCGGAGACGCGCCGGGCGGAACGGCAACCGGCGACGAAGCAGCCGGATCGGCCGTCGGGACCGGTGCCGCATCGTCGGCCAGAGCCGGTGACGCCAGGCCGAGCGAGACCGCGACCAGAAGCGGCAGCAGGCGGCCGGGGCATGCGCGGCTGGAACGTCTGACGGCCATCGTCTCTCCCTCGCGCACCTTCCGGTCCGCATGCAGTGCCGGCATCTCGTGGCCGTCCTCGACGTTGCTGCCCGGCACACGTCGTGGAGCACATATTGGCACACCACCCTTCATCAGACGACCAACCGCGCAGCCACATGCGAACGGCACTGGTGACAGGCTCGGCGCACGGAATCGGCGCCGGCATCGTCCGCCGGTTGCTGCGCGACGGCTGGACCGTCTACGGCCTGGATCGCGAGCCGCAAAATCCGGATATGGACGAGACCGGACGCTTCCATGCGATCCAGGCCGATGTCGCTGCGGAAGCCGACATCCGTGCGGCCTGCGCGCGGATCGGGCGCGAGGCCGGACGCCTGCACGGGCTGGTCAGCAACGCCGGCATCATGATCCGCAAGCCCCTCGCCCAGCTCTCGCTCGCCGAGTGGACCCGAATGCTGTCGACCAACCTCACCAGCCTGTTCCTGCTCGCTCGCGAGGCCGCTCCGCTCATGCGAGGCAACGCCACCGATGGCGCGCATGACCAGGCGGCGATCGTCTCCATCGCGTCGACCAGGGCGCACATGTCCGAACCGGATACCGAAGGCTACGCCGCCACCAAGGGCGGGCTGGTCGCGCTGACCCATGCGCTGGCCGTCAGCCTTGGGCCGCGCATCAGGGTGAACTGCATCAGTCCGGGCTGGATCGACGTGGCCGGCGAGACGCTGCGCCCGGAGGATCATGCCCAGCACCCGGTCGGCCGCGTCGGCGTGCCCGACGACATCGCATCCCTGGCCGCCTGGCTGCTTGGTCCCGAGAGCGGGTTCGTGACCGGCTCGGACTTCATCAGCGACGGCGGCATGACCAGGAAGATGATCTATGCCGAATAACGGCGCGTTGTCCGGCCTGTCCGCCTCTTGCAACCAATTGCAACGACCTCTGCCGCTCGGCTCAACCTCGGTATAGTTTGTTCCTGCATGGAACAGCTTCCACACATCCTCATCGTCGATGACGACCGCGAAATCCGCGATCTTCTGGCCCGCTTCCTCGAACGCAACCGCTTTCGCGTCACCGCCGCGCGCGACGGACGCGAGGCGCGTCGCGCCTGGACCAATGGCCACTACCAGCTGGTGGTGCTCGACCTGATGCTGCCGGGAGAAAGCGGCCTCGATCTGGCGCGCTGGATGCGCAGCCAGGGCAACGTGCCGATCATCATGCTGACCGCGATGGGCGACGAAACCGACCGCATCATCGGCCTCGAACTGGGCGCGGACGACTATCTGCCCAAGCCGTTCAACCCGCGCGAGCTGATGGCCCGGATGCGGGCGGTCATGCGGCGTACGGCCGAGCGCGACGAACGCAAGCCCGACAATGAGTCGCGTGTGCTGCGCTTCGCCGGCTGGACGCTGGAGCCGTTGCGCCGGCGCCTGCTCAACCCGGATGGCGCCGAGGTGCCGCTGACCGGCGGCGAGTACGAGCTGCTGGTGGCGCTGCTCGATCGCGCCAACCGGGTGCTCACGCGCGACATGCTGCTCGACCTGCTGCGCGGACGTCAGGCCGGCCCGTTCGACCGCGCCATCGACGTCGCCATCTCCCGCCTGCGCCGGAAGCTCGAGGATGACGGGCGCAATGCCCAGGTGATCAAGACCGTGCGCGGTGGCGGCTACGTGCTGGCAGCAGACGTCGAGCGGGTCTGACATCGCCGGCTACTCCGAATAGGCGATCCACACGTTGAAGCTCCGTCTGAGAATCCTGCCGCGCAGCCTGGCGGCGCGCACCGCACTCGTCCTTCTGGCCGGGCTGGTCGTGGTTCAGGCCGTCGGCTTGGCAATCCATGCGCTGGACCGGATCGATTTCGCTCGTGTGAACATCGAGCGCGAAGTCGGTGGGCAGGTTGCAATGATCTATCGCGCCATCGCCGACGTCGATCCGCCTGGACGGGATATCGAACTGCAGAAGCTGCATCTACCGTCCAGCTTTCACACCTTCCTCACCACTGCACCCGTGCTCGGTCCGTTGCAGCCGGCCGACGGCTTGATGACGCGTGTCCTGCGCCACCACCTCGAGGTCATGCCGATCTCGTCACGGCTCCGGCCGCTGCAGATCATCATCGCCAACAACCTGATGCAGCGTGGTCCCCCGGGCGGCCCGGACGGCTTCGACCACGCCGATCGCGGCCCAGGCCGGATGCTCGAACGAGGCACAGCCTCGATACTTGAACGAGGCACGGCCTCGATGCTCGAACGAGGCACGGCCTCGATGCCGGAACGAGGCTCACGCCCCGGACAGTTCTGGCGCGACATGAAGCCCGACGAATCGATGCATGGTGGTCCGCCGGACGGGTTCGGCGACGGCGGACCGCCGGGACTGCTCGACCGGCACGGCCGTCGCTACGCCATCGCACTGCAGCTACCCGACGATCAGCGCTGGCTGACCGTCCGCTTCGTGATGCCGTTCGCCGACCCGTTCCTGTCGCCGACACTGCCGATCGCCTTCCTGGTCATGACCATGGCCACCGGGCTGCTGAGCGTGTGGGCGGTCCGTCGCC
The DNA here is from genome assembly GCA_050954785.1 of Janthinobacterium lividum. Taxonomy (GTDB): domain Bacteria; phylum Pseudomonadota; class Alphaproteobacteria; order Acetobacterales; family Acetobacteraceae; genus Lichenicola. The sequence continues at coordinate 8,258 of JBPBQO010000080.1, forward strand.
TCACCGCGCCGCTGCGCACCCTGGCGATCGCCGCGGAAAAGCTGGGCCGGGACGTCAATGCCGACCCGCTGCCCGAGAACGGCCCGACCGAGGTCGCGACCGCGGCCATCGCGTTCAACACCATGGCCAGCCGGATCCGGCGCTTCGTCACCGATCGCACGCTGCTGCTGACCGCGATCGGACATGACCTGCGTACGCCGATAACCCGGCTCAAGCTGCGCTCCGAGTTCATCGAGGACGAGGAACTGCAGGCCAAGTTCCTGGCCGACCTGGACGAACTCGAAGCCATGGTTTCGGCGACCCTGGCGTTCGGGCGGGACAGCGCCAACCGCGAGCCGATGGTGCCGCTCGACCTCAAGGCGTTGCTGAGCACAGTCCTCGACGATGCGGTCGATGGCCGGCCGCAGATCGCAGACAGCGTGGGGTTCGCCGCGCCGCCGCCTTCGGTCACCATCCAGGCGCGCTCGCTGGCCCTGAAACGGGCACTGGCCAATCTGGTCGGCAATGCGATCGTCTATGGCGGAGGCGTGCAGGTGACGCTGTTGCCACCCGAGCATGGCCACGTCGTGATCATGGTCGAGGATGATGGCCCGGGCATCGAGGCGGAACAACTCGAGCGGGTGTTCGAGCCGTTCGTCCGGATCGAGACCAGCCGCAATCGCGAGACCGGCGGAACCGGTCTGGGACTGTCGATCGCGCGGAATATCGTGCGTGGCCAGGGCGGCGACATCACCCTGGCCAATCGTACGCCGCATGGGTTACGGGCCACGGTGACCCTCGTGGCGTAGAACGAATCACTTGATGGGTTCCAGGCGTCCCAGGACGACGACGTAGGAAACGATACCGACCAGCAGGACAATCCCGGCGATCAGGAAGCTGGTGGTGTAGGAACCGGAATAGGCAACGGCGTAACCCGTCGCCACCGGTGCAATGACGCCCATCAGGTTGTTGAAGAAGTTCATGATGCTGCCGATCGTCGCGGTGCCGCCCTGTGGTGCGATCAGCGACGGGATCGACCAGCCGACCGGCGCCGCCGCCGCAAGTCCGCTCAGCGCGATCGAGATCCAGACGATCGCCCAGACCGGGTCGCGCGTCAGCGTCGCCCCGAACACCGCCAGGCCGAGCAGCATCCCACCGACCAGCACGCTCTTGCGCACCAGCGTCTCGTCGTGGCCGCCGGCGATCAGCCGGTCGATCAGCCAGCCGCCGACGATCAGGTCGGATATCGTGGCGCATGCCCATGGGATCGCCGCGAAGCCGGACGATTTCAGGATTCCCATGTGCATGGTCTGCACCAGGTAGTTCGGCAGCCAGGTCAGGAACAGATAGAACGAATACCCGTAGGCCGAGAAGCCGATGGTCAGCCCCCAGACCTTGCGATTGCGCAACAGGCTGCCGAGCAACCTGATCTCACCACCGGGCGCCGGACCCTCTTGCGTGCCACCACCTGCCAGGATGTAGTCGTGCTCGACACGGGTCAGCCCCCGATCCTCGCTGGGGTCGCGATAGATGATCAGGAACGCCAGGAAATAGAGCAGGCTCAGGATGCCGGTGATCACGAACCCCCAGCGCCAGCCGAGCGTCACCACCGCCAGCCCGACCAGCGGCACGCCGATCACGTTTGAGAATTTAGCGGCGGCATCGAATATCGCCGTCGCCAGGGCGCGTTCCTGGCGCGGAAACCAGTATCCGGTGGCCTTGGCGCTGGCAGGAAAACCGGGTGCCTCGGCGATGCCCAATAAAATTCGCGCCGCCAGGATTCCGCCGAACCCGCTGACGAAGGCGGTGCCGAACGAGGCGATCGCCCAGAGCAGCGTACTGATCCGGTTGACCCGTTTCACCCCGAACCGATCGAGCACCAGCCCGACCGGGATCTGCAGCAGCGCGTAGGACCAGAAGAAGCCACTGAGCAGCCAGCCGATCTGGACCGGACTGAGATGGAACTCCGTCTGCAGTTGCGGCGAGGCGACAGACAGGCTGATACGGTCGAAATAATTGACCAGCACGCCGCAGCCGAGCAGCAGCCCGACCGTCCATCGGCGCCGAGGAATGCGTTGAGTCACCAGGATCTCCACTGCAGCCCTGCCTTTGAACCCCGTTGTAACCGAATGTTCAAGGTGTGGCCTCCAACAGGGCGCCCGGCCTCGGACGCGTCGGGGCAGCGCCCTGGCCTTCCCGGTCCCGAGCCGCTATTTCCCGGATACTCGTTCTGGAAACAATCCCATGCTCAAGCGGCTATACGCGCGCATCCTGGCTCTCTCCGCGACGCCGGCCGCGCCTTTCTGGCTGGCCGCGATCGCCGTGGCCGAGGGCAGCTTCTTTCCGGTGCCGCCCGACCTGTTGCTGATCCCGATGGTTCTGGCGCGACGCGATCGCGCCTGGATGCTGGCGGCGATCTGTACGGCCGCCAGCCTGTGCGGTGGTGCGATCGGCTGGCTGATCGGTGCCGAAATGATCCAGCTCGCGACCAGGCTGATCCATTTCTACCATGCCGAACATGCGCTGGAAGTGTATCGGCTGCGGTTCGCACAATATGGATTCTACGTGATCCTGCTGAAGGGTCTGACGCCGATTCCGTACAAGATCATTTCGATTGCCGCGGGTGCGGCCCATTACAGCCTGCCGCTGTTCATGCTTGCGAGCCTGATTACCCGCGGTTTCCGGTTCTTCCTGGTGGCCGGGTTATTGCGGCAGTTCGGCGCGCCGATCCAGGACTTCATCGAGCGACGGCTGACGATCCTGGCCCTGGCAACCGCGGTCCTGATCGTCGTCGGTGTTCTCGTTGCGGTGCGCGTGTAGCCGGCGCAGCCGGACTCGAGATCCTACGCGACGTCGGAACCAGCCACGCACACAGGTTCCGGCTGCGAAACATAAATGACGACCAGCAGCATGGTGACGAAGAACCGGAACGCAGGATCCTGCCCGTTCCAGATCCTGGATTGCCACATGGCGAACCATTCCCCGCCGATCACCATGAATCCGGTAAACCACACCAGGAAGCCGAGCATGACGCCGGCATGCACCAGCGTCTTGGCACGGTCGAACGAGGCGGCATCGGAACGCCATGCGCGCATCAGTGCGACCGTCGCCATCGACAACACGATGCCGGTGGCCAGTTCGCCGATGATGATGATCACGTACGACACATGCCACATGACCGGCATATCCAGCGCGCGATACATCAGCGCGTTGCCGGCGAAAGTCGTGTCCATGCTGAGCACGTGGCGCACGAACCGATAATTCGAGCCGTAGTCGGTCAGATTGTTGAACGCCACCAGCAACGCGAACAGCGCGAGGCTTCCGGTCATCGCGATCTTCGCGGATCGGGCCGCCGGCAGAGCCCGGATCATCGCAAGGTGGGATCTAGCTCGGCTTGCCGGGCGCCCGCTCGCTGGTGTGCACCATTCCCATATGGACAGTGAGAGCCCGTACCACCTTTTCGATGTCGCTCGGCGGCAACACGAAGCCGACCGGTCCGAACGCCGGGTGCTGGAACGCGATGATCGAGCCTTCGGTCAACGCCTCGGGCTGCACCGTCCACTTGGTCTTGTAGATCGGTGTGAACGACGCGCCTTCCATCGGCGGGACCGCCCGCTTGTCCTGCATGGCTGCGCGCGCCTGGCCGAGCGTTGCGATCAGTTGGCTGATCTGCTCGAGCGTCAGCGGGATCTCGCCTTCGAGGCCGCTTTCCGGAAGCAGGGTCAAGGTCGCCTGCCGACGATCGTCGGAGACTGCCACCTGCAGCCGTGCCGCACGAACGGTCATGTGTTTCTCCTACTGTGAAACTACGCCACCCTACAGGATCGCGACCCGGCCTCACCATGAAACCATCGTCAGAATCCGGCGAGCGGCCCGCCCCAGACCCACCAGGCCGGACGGGCCAGCGCCTGGGCCGCATCCAGCGCCTCGTGTTCCGCGGCGAATAGCCCGAAACAAGTGGCGCCCGAACCGCTCATACGGGCCAGCCTGCAGCCGGGTTGCGCCGCGATCGCCGCCAGCACCCCGGCGATCGGCGGGCACAGGGCAATGGCGGCAGGCTCGAGGTCGTTGGCGAGCCGGGACAGGTCGTCTGCCATCGCGCCCACGTCTGTCCATTGGCCCGGCAGGTCGGCCGGCGCCCTGAACCCCGGCGCGCGCGCCCTGAAAACCGCAGGGGTCGACACCGCCACGCCGCAATTCACCAGTACCATGAAACAATCCGGCAATACCGGCGCCGGTCCCAGTTCCTCGCCGACTCCGCCCATCCGGGCCGGACGCTGCGACAGGCAGACCGGAACGTCGGCACCGAGCGAACTGGCTATCGTGGCAAGCCTTGCCTCATCGACGCCATCGACGTCCCAGAGCCGATGCAGCAGGCGCAGGGCCGCCGCCGCATCGGCAGAGCCACCGCCGATTCCGGACGCGATCGGCAAGTTCTTGTCCAGCCGGATCGCCGCGCCGGCCTCGGTCCCGGCATCGGCCTGCAGCAGCCGTGCGGCCCGGATCACCAGGTTGCCGGCGACATCCTCGTCGCGCAGGACCCGAGCGAACGGACCTGCCAGATCGAGCGACAGCGCCACACGCGGTTCCGCCGTCAGCACGTCGTGCGCGCCGGCGAACACCGCCAGGCTGTCGAGCAGGTGGTAGCCGTCGTCCCGGCGACCGACGACGTGCAGATAGAGATTGATCTTGGCGTGCGCCCGCTCGACGAGCGGCATGTCGTAACCGGTCATGAACTATCGGTCAGCGATGCGGCTCGGCAGCCGCATCCGGCGCCGACAGGACCATATCGGCCTTCTTCAGCGCGTTGCGGATCTTTGCCGCGTCCTCCGGTTCGGGATGCAGCACCAGCGCCCAGCGCCACTGATCCTCGGCCTCCACCCGGCGTCCGGCCGCCCAGTAGGCGGCGCCGAGATGGTAGTTCACCGTCGGATCCTCCGGGATCTGCTCGGCCGCGCGTTCCAGCGTGGTCACTGCGCCGGGCACGTCGTCCTGGCGCAGCATCACCCAGCCGAGGCTATCGCGGATCGAGCCGTCATCCGGCTTGCTGTCGAGTGCATGCTGGATCAGCCTGCGCGCCTGCTTCAGGTCCTGATGACGTTCCACCAGGCTGTAGCCAAGATAGTTCAGGATGTACGGCTCGCCCGGCGCCAGCGCCAGCGCGTGTTCCAGGTCCGCCTGGGCGCGCGGCCACTGGTTCTGGCGGTCGAACGCCACGGCGCGGGAAAACAGCAACTGCCAGTCGTTGCCGGCAAGTGCCTTGCCGGTCAGCGCCAGGCGATCGGCGATCGCGGAATCGTAGGCGACCACCGCCGGACCGTAGAGTTTGCTGTCCGACAGCACGTCGCCCAACGACTGCACCGGCTCCGGACGTTTCGGAAAGGCTTTCACCAGCGCCTCCAGCCTGGTCCGGCTCTCGGCCCGCTGGCCTGTCACGGCAAGCAGCGTGGCAGTTCGCAGATCGACCAGCGGCGCAAGCGGATCGGCCGCGCCGACATTCGCGAGCGCGTCGATCGCCGCACTCGCGTGGTCCGGCGCCAGCAGTTCCGCCAGCATGAGCTTGGCCGCGGTCAGGTCGGGCTGCAGGTCGAGCGCGAAGCGCAGGATGAAGGCGGTCGCCTCCTTACCCCCGGGCCCCTGCTCCTGCAGGATCGAGGCGATCGCGAGATAGGCGCGTGCCAGCCCCTGACGAGGGGTGGCGACCACCGGGATGCCGAGCGAGGCGACGATGCCCGGCTCCACCATCCCGAGCACGGAAATCTGCTGCGCCAGGTCATGCACCATGGCCTGCGCCTCGACGGCATGGCCATTGCGAACCAGGAAGCCGCCGAGCGCCTGGGTCAGGGCGAGATTGGCGCCCGGAAACACCGCCTGAGCGGTACGATAGAGGTTGGACGCGGTTTCCTTGCGCCCCGCCAGGTCCGCGATCATCGCGGCCTGCAAGGCGGATGCGCTGGCAAGTGGTCCGGCGCTCGGGACTTCGGCCAGGGTTGCCAGGGCCAGATCGGTATGACCGGCGCCCTGCTGCGCCCAGGCGAGCAGGACCGGCCGGATCGCGTCGTTCAGCGGCGACGGCGGAAGTGTCGAATACGCGCGCGACGCTGCATCCCAGTCGCCGCGCGATGCCGCATCGTTCGCCAGAACCAGTTGTGCGATCAGGCTGGGCTCGACACGCGTCGCCAGTTGCGGCGCCTGCTTGCGCCCTGCCAGGGCCGAGAACAGGAAGGCCGGCTGCAGCAGAAGCGGCTCGCGGGGATCGTGCGCCAGCGCGTCGAGCAGCAGGTCGGCCGCCGTCGCGCTGTCGCCGAGATGGCCGGCCACGGTGCCTGCCAGATAGGAACCAAGCGCCTGCTCCGGTCGGCGAACTCCGGCCGGGCCCGACACCGGGTCGGATGCGGCCGCTATGGGATCGGGCTTCGGCCGATCCGTCACGATGGCGGGTGAAGCCGGTGCCGGACTCGCGATCGCGGTCGACAGAAGGAGGGGCCCGAGAAACAGGGCGGTGCGCACGGCGAGCGGGAGTTGCATAATGGTCCCAAGGTAGCGCGCGCCGGCATCTGCGCCAACCGCACATGACGGCAACAAGGAGGACAGAGATTGGATGCACTGGCCCTTCTGAAGCTGCAGATCGAATGGGGAGCCGACGAAGCGCTGGAGCCCGATCCGATCGATCGGCTCCGCGCCCGGCCGCTCGAGACAAACGACGCGAAACCGCCGGCGTCCGGGATCGTCGCGACTCCGGCTGCCGTTCGCCGGCCGGAACCGATGCGCGCCGCACCCGGGCTTGCCGCGGCCAGGAACGGACAGGTGGCACTGGCCCGCGAAGTCGCGAACGCGGCAGCCGACCTTCCGGCGTTGCGCACGGCGATCGCCGGCTTCGAGGGCTGCAGCCTGCGCGACACCGCGACCCACCTGGTGTTCGCGGAAGGCGACGCGTCGACCGGCCTGGTGATCGTCGGGGAAGTACCGAACGCCGAGGAGGATCGGGCCGGCCATCCATTCGCCGGGCGTCCGGGGCAATTGCTCGACCGCATGCTCGACAGCATCGGGCTGGACCGCGGCATGGTGCTGCTGGTGCCGTTGATCCCGTGGCGACCACCGGGCGACCGGCCACCGAGCGACCTCGAACTCGCGATCTGCAAGCCATTCCTGGAACGGCTTCTGGTGTTGGCCCAGCCAGCCCGGCTGCTCCTGATGGGGAGCCGGCCGACCAAGCTTCTGGCCGGTAGCACCATCCGTGCCGACGCCGGCTGGCAGGACATCGCCATCACCGCGGACCGCTCCGGCAGCCCGGTCCCGACGCTCGCGATGCGCCACCCGAGCTACCTGCTGAGCCATCCGACGGCCCGGCGCGAGAGCTGGAGCGCGCTCCTTCTTCTGAGAAGAACACTCGATCTGGATCAGGAAACGAAACTCGTCGCAGATCAAAGTCTCGTGTCTGGTTTGGCGGAAAACAGCCAATCCTGAGCCTCGATCAACGGGTTATGTAACGAGTCGGTATCGGCAAGGTTGCGTTGCGGGTTCCCGCAGCCTAGAGCCCCGGGCCATGCGAGGGTTCAGTCTATCCCCCACATTGGCGGCAAGGGCCTTTCTGGCCGGCGCCGCCCTCCTGGCAGGAGCCGCAACCGCACCCGTGCGCGCGCAGCCTCCCGCACAGCGATCCGTCTCTCCCGCCTCTGCGGAAGAGACAGCCATGGCCGTTCCACGCCTGGCACTTCCGAATGGCGGACGGGATGGCGGCGGGACCGATGGCGTCGTAATGCTGCCGCATCCGCTGGAGGCCGGTACCGCGGCGCGCATCCGGCATATCTTCACGCTGCAGCGACAAGGCGAGATACCGGCTGCCATCATCGAGACCGCCCATCTCGACGACAACATCCTGCTGGGCGATCTGCTGGCCGACCGCTATCTCGGACCAGATGCGAAGCCCCTGCCGAGTCAGCTCCACCTCTGGCTCAAGACTTTCTCCGACCTCCCCGACGCTCCGGCAATCTCCCGTCTGCTTGCCGGCGTCAGCACGCACGGGACGAGACCGGTCCCGGTGCCGGCCACGGCGACCCTCGGCGCTGGATTACCGGCGGCGCCCGGGGAAGCCGATCCTGCAATCCACCCCTTCAGGCGCAACCAAGCGCTCGACTACAGCATCCAGGCTCGCCTGGGCGACGGACCGGACGGCGCCGCCAACGCACTGAAGCTGATCGCGGCCAACCGGCATCTCGATCCGCTCTATGCGTCACAACTGCATGCGGAGGTCGCTCTTCGGCTGTTCACCGAAGGCGAGGACGACCTGGCCCTCCAGGTCGGCCAGGCTGCCTTCGCGGTATCCGGTGGGCGCATCGGCTTGGCTGGATACGTTGCAGGCTTGGCCGCGTGGCGTGGCGGCGAGCTCGATGCCGCCGAAGCGCTGTTCGAGGCATCCTCGCGTGCGGACCTGACCCCTGCCAGCGTCCGGGCCGGTGCCGCCTTCTGGGCCGCACGGACGCATCTCCGCTTCGGCGACGTCGCGGTCTACCGGCCCTGGCTGGAACGTGCCGCCGCGGCGCCGCGTACCTTCTATGGAATGCTCGCCCTGCGCCTGCTCGGCCGTCAGGACGGAACCGCCGACCGACCGGCCGCCCCGACGATGCGACTGGTCAGCCTGAGCGGCACCGCCGGACCATCCGGCGACGATGCCGCCGAAACGTCGAACACCGACGACTCGACTCGCGCCGGCCTTGCCACGCTCTCGGAAATCGACGTCGATGCCGTAGCCGCGACGGCAGCCGGACGCCGCGCCTTTGCCCTGCTCCAGGTCGGCGAGACCGAACGGGCGGAAGCGAGCCTGCGCCACCTGTGGCCGACGGTCCAAACTGACCTGGCCTTGTGCCGCTCGATCCAGCTCGTATCCGAAGCCGCTGGACTGAGCTCCCTGTCTACCCAGCTCGCCGACATCCTGCAGAACCGTGACGGTCAACCGCAGGACCAGGCCCATTTCCCGATGCCCCGACTGTCGCCGCATCACGGCTTCACCATGAACCCGGCGCTGGTCTATGCACTCACCCGGCTCGAATCCAATTTCGATCCGGGTGCCGTGTCGGATGGTGGCGCGCACGGGCTGATGCAGTTGTTACCGACCACGGCTGGTTTCGTGGTCGGGCATCCGGACCGGTTTACCGACAGCGCGATCGCCCTGCACGACCCGGCTCTCAACCTCGAGCTCGGCCAGCGCTATCTCACCTACCTGTCCGACCAGGTCGGAGTGGATGGCGATCTGGTGAAGCTGTTCGCCAGCTATAACGCAGGGCCCGGTGCCGTTCTCCGCTGGGAGGGCCTGATCAACGGTTCCGACGACCCGTTGCTCTTTATCGAGAGCCTGCCGTCGGACGAGACGCGGGACTACGTCCGCCGCGCCTTCACCTACCTGTGGATCTACTCCAGACGTCTCGACCTGCCATCGCCGTCCCTCGCATCGCTTGCCGCCGGCGAATGGCCGAAATTTGCTGACGAACAGGCGCTTCGGCCGGTGTCGCTGCACTAGCCTAGGAGTGCCCGAAGCTTGGCCCTGATTTCGGTCAGTTCGACCAGGCTGACCTGACCGTTGCAGGTTACCCGATGCGTGCGCCAGTCCTGGCTTTTCACTTGGTCCGCCAGCGCCACACTGGCGGGCAATCCGCCGATCGCGACCTCGAACGGATAACCCTTGATGCAGGTCGTGATCGGGCAGCACAGGATCATGCCGGCTCGCCCGTTATAGCTGCCCGGGTTCAGGACGACCGCTGGACGATGACCGGCTTGCTCATGTCCGGCCTGGAGATCGAACTGCAGTCAGGCGATATCGCCTGCTTCACCGAACTCCGCACGCCTGTCCCCAGCCTCCTGGACCATCCTGACGTATCTACGATATGGACAGTGGCTAGTTCTCGGCGAGCGCCTGGCGGCTGGCACGGACCTTGTGGACACGGCGCCCGTCCATCTCCAGCACCTCGAACAGCCAACCCGAGAACGCTATCTTGTCGCCAAGGGCTGGAACGCGTCGCAGCAGAGCCAGGATGAGGCCGCCCAGCGTGTGGTAGCTGCCCTCCGCCGGGAGGTCGACCAGGCCGAGCCGGTCCTTGATCTCGTCGGCAGGCGAGGCGCCATCCAGGGTCAGCACCCCGTCGGTTACGGTGTGGCTCTGTGGTGCGGCACCCGCTTCCTGCTGCTCGCCGACGATCGCCTCGAACACGTCCGCTGCCGTGACGACGCCCTCGAAGCTGCCGTACTCGTCGAGCACCAGCACCATGCCGAGCGGATGCGAGCGCAGTTGCTCCAGCACGTCGAACGCATTGATCGTATCCGGTACCACCACCGGCGGCAGCATCACCGCTTCGATCGTCAGCTTGCCGCCATCGAGCAGCAGGTCAAGCACGTCCTTGGCGCGGATCAGTCCGACCGGATTGTCGATGTCGCCGTCGCATACCACCACGCGGGTATGGCCCGAGCTCTTGATGAAGGCACGCAGGGTTTCCGGATCGGCACGGCGTTCGATCCAGACCAGTTCGTTGCGCGGGGTCATGATCGCCCTGACCGGCCGGTCGGCGAGGCGCAGGAGACGCTCGATCATGTTGCGCTCCTCGATCTCCAGCACGCCCGCCTGCGCGCCCTCGGCGATCAGCGCCTTCAGCTCCTCCTCTGTGACCGTCTGCCGTCCCATCGCGCTGACGCCGAACAGCCGCAGCACCAGGTTCGACGACCGCCTGAGCAGCCAGACCACCGGTGCGGCCACGCGTGCCAGCAGCAGCAGGGGCAAGGACAGTCGTGCCGCAATCAGTTCCGGATGGCGCAGCGCAAGCTGCTTCGGCACCAGCTCGCCCAGCACCAGCATCAACGACGTGATCACGATCACGCACAGTGTCAGTGCCAGTTCGTGCGCGAACGGGGCCAGTACCGGGATACGGGCCAGCCTTGGCGCCAGGTCGGCGGCGATGCTGGCACCACCGAACGTGCCTTCGAGAATGCTGACCAGGGTAATGCCGACCTGCACCGTCGGCAGGAAGCTTTGCGGGTCGTCGGCCAGCAGCCTGGCGCGCTCGGCACCGGGAACGCCGCGCCTGACCAGCACGGCAAGTCTGGCCCGGCGCGCCGAGATCAGGGCAAGCTCGCCCATTGCGAACACGCCGTTCAACAGCACCAGAAGAAGAATGACGACCATCGAGAGAATCATGGACGCATCCTAACCTAAGCGATGACCGCGGGCCTTATGCCTCGCGATACCAAAGCAGGACAATGCCGACCAATATGAAGCAGAGCGGCCAGACCCAGCCCGCGGCACGCCCGCCGCGACCCGGAAGCCGCAGCTCCAGCCAGCGTCCCCAGCCGGCGGCGATGCCGGCCAACGCCAGCGGCGTATGGGTCAGCTCGATCAGCTCGGCATCCTTCACGTTGGCGATCTGGTGGCTGTGCGTCAGCAGCAGCGCGCCTCCGGCTGCCACCATCAGCGGGAACACCAGGGCGGCCCGGCGCGATTTGAGCCGACCTGTCTGCACCGACCATTCGAAACCGGCGAACACCAGGATCAGCACCACGAAGATCCGGTGCTGCACCACCTCGACGTCCCTGAAGGCCGCCATGAAATCCTCGTTCCCGAGCGGCCAGACCTCCGGGTCGGACCGCAGCAGCAGGAACAGGGCCAGCCCGATGAACACCACCGGCCAGTGCCGCGCGGGCCTGAAGCCGGCATGCGCCACCAGCACCAGCAACCCGATGGTGATGACGAACAGGCCTGCCCAGTGATGGTTGTATTCCGACCAGGCGATGTCGTCGGCATTGCGCGGCGGCAGCGTGCCGTCGCCGGGCACGAAGGCCGGTGCCGCGACGTGGTGGGCGCGTGCGGCCTCGGCGTCGATCTTCGCCTGCAGGGCCGGGATCGCCAGCACGTCATGGTCCGGCGAGCGCAGCCGTGGCCAGACCGGTGCATTGCGCTCGATGATCTCGTGCCAGGTGACGCGATCCTGGGCGAGGTCGACCGCCGGCGGTACCGAGGTCAGCGACGCGGCGGCAAAGAATATCGAGAAACCCAGTCCGATCTCGACCTCGGCGAACCGCTTCATCCGGATCACCGATGCGTCCGGGTTGCGGCGCAGGCGCTCGGTGACCAGCAGGTTGCCGAAGCCCAGGGCCAGCAAGCCCAGGAACAGGCCGATCTTGGCGCCGACCATCACGCCGTAGGCGGTGCCGTAGAATGCCGGCAGCGAGCCGATATAGACGATGAACATGGTGATGCCGGACGCCAGGATGCAGGCGACGCCCAGCATCGACAGCCTGGAGAACCGGGCCCCGACCCGGCGCCAGCCGGCCCCGTCATGAACCTCGCCCAGTGCGATCAGGAACGACGGAATGCCGCCGATCCAGATCGCCGCACCGAGCTGGTGCAGCCACTCGACCACCAGCAGCAGAGTCGACTGCTCGAGTCGCGCGGCCGCGTGGGTTGTCGCTGTCGCCGCTGCCAGTTCGATCGCCACCAGCCCAAGCAGGAGCACGCTCGGCACCTGCCGGCCGGTCGGCCGCATGGTGCAGGCGGCAATGACCAGTGCACAGGCGATCTTTACCAGTGCGGCCACGGCGAAGTTCGCCTGCATCACGTCGACGAACGACAGGTCCACCGTCGACATCAGCACCGTGACCTGCAGCCCGTTGCCGACGGTTTCCACCAGCGCCAGCGCGATGGCACTCCAGAAGGTCAGCCGCATGATGCGCGCCAGGATGCGCCGGCCATTGGCCAGTTCGGTCGCGAACGGCCTGGCCAGCAGCACCAGGAACAGCACCCCGCCGAGCGCCATCGACTGGGCGACGATGGTCAGCCCATGCAGGACGATGCTGAGATAGCCGAACAGATCGACGAGCAGGGCCACGTCGAGGAGCCTATTTCGCGACCACGGTGAACGGCACGTCGCCGCGGGTGATGTGGCCATCGAGGGCCAACGCCTGCCAGCGCAGCGTATAGGCACCCGGAACCAGGTCGGCCTCGGCATCGAGCGCGTTGGTAGCGCTGGCCGGCGTGACCGTCAGGATGACCGGCTTGCCGTCCGGCCCGGTCAGCGTCAGGCGCGAGCGCTTATGATCGATCCGGCTGTTGTAGTTGAAGGCAAGGGTCTGGTGACCGCTGGCAATCGTGCCGCCCGGTGCGGGCGTGCTGGTGGTCAGGATCGCGTGCGCCAGGGCCAGCTTCGGCAGCACGAGGAACAGCCCGAGTGCCGCCAGCCGGACCGGCGGGATGAAACGGGTATGAATGGCCATCGGCGGAATCCTGCGATGAGGGCCGCCTCGCGGACGGCGGCGAAGACGATCGAAGGCGGCTCTAGGCTAAAAGATGACGCGGTGGAACAGTAGGCCAAATGAATACTTCGAAGGGTTCGCCATCACGGCGGATCGGCCTGTCGCTCTGCTGCATGGCCGTTTGGGCAACCTGCATGACAGCATACGCGTCATCGCCCGATCCCGCCGTGCCGCCGACCCTGCATTATCCGTCGCCGGTCGCGGCACGATGCTACACCTCGCCGTTCGGCTGGCGGCACCGGGTCGGCCCGATGGCGCCGGCGGGTTTTCATAACGGCATCGACCTGCCGGCTCCGGCCGGCGGGCTGGTGCGGGCTCCGATCAGCGGAACGGTGAGCCGGATCAAGCGCATGGGGATCGGCGGGCTTCAGGTCTATGTGGTCCATCCGGGCGGGCTGACCACGCTGTATGCCCATCTCGGGAGCGTGGTGCCGGCACTGGCGGAGGGTCGTTCCCACCTTGCGGCCGGCGATCCGATCGGGCGGATCGGCAGGACCGGCGTCACCTACGGCACTCATCTGTTCTTTGCGGTGTTCGCCGATGGCCGCGCGATCGACCCCAACCTGCTGCTTCAGCTTCCTGCCTGCCGATGATCGTCCGGGGAACAC
>JBPBQO010000081.1:0-19387 GCA_050954785.1 Janthinobacterium lividum
ACTGTTGCAGCGGCGCCACGATATGGATGTCGGTTCGAGCATCGGCGGACACGCGGGCGCGCCGCACGATGGCTACTGGCTGCGCGGCTTCCGGCCCAGGCCGATCTTCTTGGCCAGGGACGAGCGGTGGCTGGCATAGGTCGGCGCCACCATCGGATAGTCGGCCGGCAGACCCCAGCGCTCGCGATAGGCTTCGGGGGTCATATCGTAGGCGGTTTTGAGATGCCGCTTCAGCATCTTGAGTTTTTTTCCGTCCTCGAGACAGACGATGTAGTCCGGGAACACGGATTTCTTGACAGCCACGGCCGGCTGCGGCTTGTCGACCGGCACCGGATCGCGGCCGATCTCGGCCAGGGTGCGAAACACATCCTGGATCAGCGCCGGCAGGGATTCGGAGTCCACCGGGTTGTTGGAAACGTGTGCGGAGACAATCTGGGCAGTGAGTTCCAGCACGTCCGCTCCGCCTGCGTGGTCAGCCATGCCGGGTTCCTGAGCAACATTATTTGGACGTTTATAGTAAGAGCGACTTGTTTCCCGCAACCTATATTTCGCCGAGCGCTGAATTGGATGAATATGGATCAAATTTCAACAGTCGAACACCTGGACATCACTAGCGAGGTGTGCCCGATGACCTTTGTTAGAACAAGACTGGCACTTGATCGGCTTGCATCCGGTGCTTTGCTTCAGGTCCGGCTGCGTGGCGAGGAGCCGCTCCGCAACGTATCGGCCAACGCTGTCGCGCTGGGGCATGCGCTGCTGGCGACTCGTACGCTCGACGACGGATCGACCGTCCTGGACATCAGGCGGCGCTGAGGCCTGCCAGGGTGCGGGACATGACCAGAGCATCGCTATCGTCGGGATAGTAGCGTCGGCGGCGTCCTACTTCCACGAATCCATGCGCACGATAGAGCGCCAGTGCGGAGGTGTTCGCGACCGAGACCTCCAGGAACAGCCGCACGGCACCACGCGCGCGGACCGAAGCGGTCAATTCGGTCAGCAGCCGGTCTGCGACGCCCTGTCGCCGTGCTCCGGGAACAACGCCGATGGTCAGCAACTCGGCTTCGTCGGCGGCAACGCGCACCAGGGCCATTCCCGATGGTCGATCCTCGGGACCGCCTGCGGCAACGAACGCGAAGCAGCCGGGAACGGTCAGCAGGCCGGTCATCGCGGCCTGGTCCCAGCACTCGCCGGGCGGAAAGCATTGCTCGTGCAGCGCCGCCAGCAGCTCGGCCGCTGCCACGTCCGTCAGGATCAACCCGGCGCCGGTGAAGGTCGGACCTGCGGCAGCTTTGCCTCCGGTGGATCGACATAAAGTGGTTGCGAGTCGAGCGGGGGCAGCATGCCGGCACGGCGTGCAAGTGCCGCTTCGGCGATCGCGACCGCGGATGGTGCCGACAGGCCCGTGTGATGCGCTGCGACGCCCAGTTCCCGCAACCGGTCGGCTACCGGATGTGCTGCGTCCCCACCGAGCAGGACCGGTGATTTCGTTGCCGGCAACCGATCGAGCATAGCCGCCTCCGCCTGCCAGCCGGCGCCAACCGGCCGCTCGATGAATACACGGTCACGGCGTGCCTGGCTGACGCACCAGATGGCCGGAATATCGAGGCTACGGGCCAAGTCGTGCAACGCGGGCCCGAGAGCCTCGCCGACGGTGACCCCGATCACCGAGGCACCGCTGCCGAGAGCCAGGCCATGCGCGAGCGCCAGGCTCGCACGCAGCCCGGTGAAGCTGCCTGGCCCGACCACGACGGCGATCAGGCCGAGCGTTCGGGCAGCCCAGCCCGTTTCCGCAAGCCGGTCGGCCAGCAGCAGGGGCAATCGCTCTGCTCCGCCCTGCCCGGCGGCCAGACCTTCGGACATCAGCATGGTGACGTCGTCGGCCCGTGTCAGCAGCCCGAACGATGCCCCGGTCGCGCCGGACGCGCCGTTGAGAACCAGCACCCTCATCGAGGACACGGCCTAGAGCAGCATGCAGGCTTCGTCGAAGGTCAGCCGAGGCGCCCGCGGCTGATCCTGCACACCGGTGCCATAGCCGAGATTGACCAGGAAATTCGATCTCCAGCCACTGCCGGCGAGAAAGATGTCGTCCACCATCTGATTGTCGAAACCAGACATCGGCGCGACGTCGAGGCCGAGCGCGCGGGCTGCCAGGATCAGGTATCCGCCCTGCAGCGTGGCGTTGCGGAACGCCGTGTCCTCTGCAAGGCCATGATCGGCGGCAAACCAGGAGCGCGCCTCCTCCGACGGATACAGCCGAGGCAGATTCTCGAAAAACAACGGATCCTGCGCCACGATCACGGTGACGGCAGCACTCATCGTCCGCTCGACATTGCCCGCGGACAGGGCCGGCCGCAGACGTTCGCGGCTGTCCCGGCTGGACAGAAACACGAACCGCCCGGGGGAGCAGTTCCCGGACGTGGGGGCCAGCTTCACCATGTCGTAAAGCACGTGCAGCATCTCGTCGGACACCGGAGCCTCGCTCCACGCCGTAGGCGTCCGCGCGGTGCGGAACAGGCTGTCCAGCGCCGCTGGCTCCAATCCACCCGCGACCACGAAGTCCGACGTCGCAGCGACCGGCGTGACGTCCAGCGGCGCGTAGGTCGGGGGCGCAAAGGTCGGGGGTGTGACCTCGGCAGGAGTCAGGTAAGCCGGGATGTCGGTCTCTTGCGCCGTATGTTCGGTTGTCATGGTCTCTGGCGTCATCTCGTTATCGACGCAGGCACTCAGGCGTCGACCTGTTCTACGCTGGTCACTTCCGGAACGTAATGACGAAGCATGTTCTCGACACCATGCTTGAGCGTTGCCCGCGAGGATGGGCAGCCCGAACAGGCGCCCTGCATATGCAGGCGCACGACGCCGTCGCGGTAGCCGCGGAACACGATGTCGCCACCATCGCTCGCAACGGCCGGACGTACGCGGGTATCGAGCAGTTCCTTGATCTGATCGACGATCTCGCGATCCTCGGGGGCCACGTCCTCGTCCGCCTCGTCCGCCTGGCCTTCGATGATCGGCCGGCCGGACACGAACTGGTCGACGATCACCGACAGCACCAGCGGCTTCAGCTCGCTCCATGCGACGTCATCGGACTTGGTCACCGCAATGAAGTCGGCACCCAGGAACACCCGCGCCACGCCGGGTTCGGCAAACAGCGCGGTCGCCAGCGACGAACGGCCGGCGGTCTCGGCCGACGTGAAGTCGGCCGTGCCGGCGCCCATGACGTCACGCCCCGGCAGAAACTTCAGGGTGGCGGGATTCGGGGTGTCCTCGGTCTCGATGAACATGGCGGTTCGGTCCTCAAGGTCTGCAGAACCGATGCCGGCATTGCCACGACGCATCGGTTCTTTGGTCCACATGTGGCAAGAGGCACGGCAGAGGCAAGGGCCGGCGCGGCAGGGCAGCCACCGGGGCCGGATTTTGGTTGACATGGGGCGGGCGTCTCTGGCCATGCATTGACCGGATACGGCGCTCGTTTCAGGGCTGGAAACCGTGCCCGGACTTGGCTTTAGCGGAACGAGTTGGTGCGACAGATGAACAGATCCTTGCTCTCAACGGCGCTTGCGGCCTTTCTCGCGATTGGTGCCGGCACCACGGTCCTGGCAGCCCCGGCGAAGGCTGCACGGATCGCGTTCGTGCTGAACTCGGCCGACGCCTCGATCAGCGAATTCGACATCGACACGCACAAGGAGATCCGCCGCATCCCGGTGCTGCGCGAGCCGCACCACATGGCGATGACTCCGGACGGCCGCTCGCTGGTGGTCGGCGACACCTCCGGCAACGCGGCCTTCTTTCTCGACGCACAGACCGGCGAAATGCAGCGCCATGTAGCGATGAGCGACCCGTACCAGCTTCAATACAGCCCGGACGGTCGCTACCTGACCGTTGCAGGCCTGGCCCGCGACCAGGTGGATATCTATGACGCGGCGACGCTTGCGCTGCTGCATCGCATTCCGGCGGCATCGATGCCGAGCCATCTCAACTATGCGCCCGACTCGTCGGTCGCCTACGTCAGCCTGCAGGAAACCGGCGAGCTGATGGCGATCGAGACAAAGACCGGCCATGTGCTCTGGACCACCAAGGTCGGCAGCACCCCGGCCGGCGTGCTGTGGCACAACGGCAAGATCATGGTCGGTGTCATGGGCACCACCTACGTGGCGGTGGTCAATCCGGCCGACGGACATGTGGACCGCAAGCTCGAGATGGCGCCCGGCCCGCACAACCTGTTCGTCTCGCCGAGCCGGCGCCTGCTCTATGTCACCTGCCGGGTTTCCGGGACGATCGAGCAGCTCGACTGGGACAATCTCGGCATCATTCGCAGCTGGCACGTGCCCGGCGGTCCGGACGACATCGTTATCGCGCCGGACGGCAAGCTATGGGCCACGCTGCGCTGGCGCCAGAAGGTCGCCATCATCGATCCCGCCGGCGGCCCGATCTCCTACATCCCGACCGGTCGCAGCCCGCACGGGATCTGGCTGAACACCAGCTTCGCGCCCAAGCAGCTCAGCATGCGCTGACTTCTATGGGCGGAGCGTCGCGACAGTAGCCGGCCCGTCGCGGCGCAGCCTCAGCCCATCCATCAGGATATCGACCAGGCGAAGCGCGCTGGCCTGCCAGTCCGAGCCGGCATTGCCATAAGTGAAGCCTGCCAAAGCCCGGAGCAGGTCGTTGGGATCGACGTCCTCGCGGATATCGCCGCCGGCGATGGCCCGGTCCACGAGCAACAGCATCGCATCGATGATGCGCGTGACCGATGACTCGCGAAGCTCGCAGCCGCCGCCGACCGTCGCGGCAAGTGCTGGCGCCATCACCTTCTTGGTTGCCACATAATCGATGCAGAGCCGCATCCAGGCCTGAAGGGCATCGCCGGCGGACAATAATGCGAGCAAGGTCTCCGCCGCACCGGCAAGCTGCTCGACCTCGTGACGATAGACCGCCTCGACGATCGCATCACGGGTCGGAAAATGACGATACAGCGTGCCGATTCCGACATCCGCCCGTCGGGCGATGTCGTCCAGGCTGACGTCCGTCCCGAGTTCGGTGAATGCCAGCTTCGCTGCCTGCAACAGCCGTTCGCGATTCCGTAGCCCGTCCGCACGCGGTTTTCGCAAAGGTCCGATGATCTTGGCTGGTGGCTGCACTGTCATCCCCACCCTTCTCACGATGCCACGCCCTTGATAAGCGGAGGACTCCTCCGTATGTAAATCGGAGGCACTCTCCGTTTATCGGCGGGCCGGACAGTTGGCAATGGTCGCTGCCGGTACCGCGTCGGACAGGTCCTTCAGGCAAACAACGCTACGGAGAAGACCATGACTGAAATTTTCGGCGCCACATCCACCACGGACGACGTGCTCGAGGGCGTTGATCTAAGCGGCAAGCGCATCCTGGTGACCGGCGTTTCGGCTGGGCTTGGCGTGGAAACCGCCCGCATCCTGGCAGCTCACGGCGCGCACGTGGTCGGCATGGCTAGGGACCTGGACAAGGCCCGCAAAGCCACCGGACAGGTTCGAGTCCAGGCGGCGAACGGCGGCGGACTGGAACTGCTGGAACTCGATCTGGCATCGCTGGCAAGCGTGCGTGCCTGTGCCGATGCGCTGCTGGCCGACGGCAGGCCATTCGACCTGGTCATCGCCAACGCGGGGATTATGGCTTGCCCGGAAAGCAGGACCTCCGACGGGTTCGAGACCCAGTTCGGCACCAACCATCTCGGCCATTTCGTGCTGGTGAACCGCATCGCCGCGCTGATGAAGCCCGGTTCGCGCCTGGTGAACCTGTCCTCGGCCGGTCATCGGTTTGCCGACGTGGACCTCGACGATCCGAATTTCGAACGCACGCCTTATAGCGAGTTCGTAGCCTACGGCCGCTCGAAAACCGCCAATATCCTGTTCGCTGTCGAATTTGACCGACGGCACAAGGCGCGAGGTGTTCGGGCGACCGCCGTGCATCCCGGCGGCATCCGTACCGAGCTTTCCCGTCATATGGATCCCAACGTCGTGCAGGTGATGATCGACGAGCTCAACGTCGCCAGTGCAGCCGCAGGCCGGCCGGCGTTCACCTACAAGACTATTTCCGAAGGCGCTGCGACGACGGTCTGGAGTGCCATCGTCGCCGCCGCAGATACAGTCGGCGGCCGCTACTGCGAAGATTGCCACGTGGCCGAGTTGTCCGAGGGCAAGGATGTCCGAGGCGGCGTGCGGGGTTATGCTGTCGATCCGGAACGCGCGACAGCGCTCTGGGCCAGAAGCGAGGAGATGGTCAATGAGCGGTTCTGACAAGCAGCCGATCCCGCTGAGCAGACCACTCATCAGGACCAGCTGGAGCTTTTTCCGATCGAGAAAGCAAGACGATCGGATGATGCTCTAGGATCATGCAGCGATGGCCAGGGTCCGAGCCAGGCGCGGTTCGGCATCCGACACGATTTCGACCACGGCACCCCGCCTGCGCCGCGCGGCGGCCCATTCCGACAAGGCCTCCATGCAGGTGTGGTCGATGTGTCGCAGCGCCTTCGAACGTACCCGTAACACCTGGCTGGACGGCACCTCGTCGAGCGCCTTCTGCAGTTGTGGCAGCATCAGGAAGGTGGCTCGGCCGGCAAGGCGCACTTCGGTGATGCCGTCGCCGAGCGAGCGATGGCGGACGCGTAGCCGCAGCCTGGTCAGATGCGGGATGGTTTCGAGCACGACCAGCCCGAGCCCGACCAGCACGCCGGTGAGCAGGTCGGTCGAGACCACGGTCACGAACGTCACCGCCCAGATGATCGCGGGCAGGATGCCGTATCGATCGAACAGATGGCGCACATGCTGCAGGCTCACCAACCGGTAGCCGGTCACCACCAGCACGCCGGCAAGTGCCGCCATCGGCACCAGTCGCAACAGCCAGGGTGCCGCCACGACCAGCGCCAGCAGCCAGACCCCGTGCAGGATGGCCGAGAGCCTGGAGGCCGCGCCGGCCTGTACGTTGGCAGAGGACCGCACGATCACGCCGGTCATCGGCAACGCGCCGAGCAGACCGCACAACACGTTACCGACGCCCTGCGCCGAAAGCTCGCGATTGTACTGGGTGCGCGGACCGTCATGCATCCGGTCGACGGCGGCGGCGGACAGCAATGTCTCGGCACTGGCGATGAAGGCGACCGCCAGAGCCGTGGGAAGCAGGCCAAAGACTGCCGGACTGGCAAGGACGCCGAGGTCGATCACGCCGATTCCGCCGAGGAAGGAGTCCGGGACCGCCACGAACTTGATCGGCAACGCCGCCACGGCCGCCAGAATGGTGCCTGCGAACACGCCGACCAGCGCACCCGGCAACAGGCGCAGACGCTTTGGCCTGAATTTCTCCCAGCCGATCATGCAGGCGATCGTGACCAGCCCGACCATCAGCGCCATCTGCGGCGCCTTGCCATCGAACGGCAGCAGGCCCGCATACGCTGCAGGAATCGCCATCAGGTTGCCTAACCCGTCCGGAAGCGGCTTGTGGT
Organism: Janthinobacterium lividum; assembly: GCA_050954785.1. Classification (GTDB taxonomy): domain Bacteria; phylum Pseudomonadota; class Alphaproteobacteria; order Acetobacterales; family Acetobacteraceae; genus Lichenicola. The sequence goes on from JBPBQO010000081.1 coordinate 7,469, forward strand.
CCAGCAGCACGTGCACCTGGCCAGCGACGATCAACACGCCGATGCCGGCGAGCATGCCATGCACCACTGCCGGCGATACCGCTCGGAACCAGCCGCCAAGCCGTACTGTCCCGGCTGCAATCTGGATCAGTCCGGCCAGCAGCAGGATCGGCCCGAGTGCGCCGACGCCATGCTGGCGCACCAGGTCGAACACGATCACCGCGAGGCCGGCCGCCGGACCGCTCACCTGCAGCGGCGACCCGGCCAGAAAGCCGACCACGATGCCGCCGATGATCCCGGTAAGGATCCCCTTCTCGGGCGGCAGGCCGGACGCTACCGCGATACCCATGCACAGTGGCAGCGCCACCAGGAACACGACCAGAGAAGCCGGCAGGTCGCGCGCCAGCGTGCCGATGAAGCCCTGGGCCGGCTTAGCCGTCACGGCCGGCGCTGGATTTTTGGTCATCGCGCCGGCTGCTGCATGACGCCGGCGCCGAGCGGTATGACCGAGCCGCCACTGCGGCCAGGCACTGCGATCGGCATGGTCTCATCATCGTCGATCGGCCGGAACTCGCCGCTTTCGCCATCGAGCGCGTGCATGAGGCCAGTCTCGAGATCGAAGAACCAACCATGCAGCCGTAGCCGGCGATTGGCCAGGCGAGCCGCGACGCACGGATGGGTGCGCAGGTTTTGCAATTGGGCGATGACATTTTCCTGCGCCATGGCGCGGCTGGCTTCCGAGGGCGACAGGTTCTGCCCGGCATGCACTTCAGCAAAGACGCTGACGGCAGCATGGCTGTGTCGAAGCCAGGTCTTAACGTTGGGCATCGATTCGAGTTGCTCGGGGTGCAGCAGGCCCTTCATCGCGCCACAGTCGGAATGCCCGCAGATGACGATGTCGCGCACGTCCAGCGCCATCACCGCGTATTCGATCGTGGCCGACACGCCGCCGGTGGCCTGCTCGCCCGGTGGCACGATATTACCGGCATTGCGGCAGACAAACAGTTCGCCTGGCCCGCATTGCATAATCAATTCCGGAATGACCCGGCTGTCCCCGCAGGAGATCACCAGAGCTTTCGGCTGCTGTCCGTCGCGTACAAGCTGACGATAGAGCGGCATCTGCTTGGGGAACACGTCGGACCGGAAGCGCGCCATGCCCGTAAAAAATCGATCATCCATGAGCCGACCCTCGAAATCACACCGCTCCTAAAAGTCCGGAGCACGTGACCGAAGATGGCAGGTTGGTCTTGCTGATGTGCGAACCGGCAAAGACAAATTATGTCTATGGCAGCAGTGACAACGCAATACTTACTGCTTCATTAACTATTGTTGAAGGAGTCGTTCCATACGGACACGGCAGCCGGCAATCGACCGCACGCAGCATGAGCCCGATACCGCAGGTTCCGAGGGCAAAGCCCTCGGTTCCGGCCGGAAATTCTGTATTTCGTTTTGGGTGTATCAAAAATGAGCACGAACCGAGAAGGTTACGGCGGCCGGCTCTCCGGGCAGCGCGTCGTTGAACGCCTGGCTGCAACCATACGGGTTGATCGCCTTGCCCTTGAATGGGCCGGTGGCGAAGTTACCACAGCTCGACGGCGACACCTGGTTGTAGAAGTACTGGAAATACTTCGTGTTAAAGATGTTCAGCACGTTCAGGTCGAAGTCGACGTATGTCAGCGGCCCAGCGTTATGCACCGGTAGCCTGTAGTTCACGTCGAGATTAAAGATCGCGAAGGGCGAGATGCCGCCATTTTTGTTGTAGAAGGTCTGGCCGGTAGTGGCATTGTAATATTCGTAGCTGCCGAACGCTGCGGGGTTGCCCTGGAGCGGCCCAAGATTGAGGAAGCCGTTGCCATCGATCGTTGTCTGCTGCTTGCCAGTGTACTGGCCCTCGAAGCGGACATTCAGTTCGTCGTCATGGAGCGCGATGTTATGATGATTGTAAGCAACACCGAACGTCGAGACCCAGTCTGGAACACCGGTAATTGGCGCGCCGCGGATGGCGAGACCGAACTGATCCTCCTGCACGGTGACCGAGGCGTTGTATGACTTGAGATATTTTGCCAGCGTGTACGAAACGTTGCCGAACACCTGCCAGCGCGGCGTCACCTGGTAGATGGCGGCAGCCTCGAAGCCCTTCATCTCCCGCTGGCCGGCATTCGAATACAGCTCCTGCAGGTAGGTCGGGCTGGACGGCGTCTGATCCTGAAAGAAGCCGAAGTCTCGCTCGACATGCTGGTAGAAATAGTCGATCGACAGGCTCAGGTTGTTGCGATTGTACTTAACGCCAGCTTCGTACATATGCACGATCGAAGCGTTCGGCGGCGCGCCACCTGCTGCCGAGTTCACGCCGTAATCCTGCACCGGTGCGAAAATCGACGAGGTGGCGTAGCTCGCGTAAAGCGACACGCCACGCGCCGCCGGCAGGATCTTGTCCAGGTCGTAAGCGGCGTTGAGGAACGGCAGCCAGGTGCGGTCCCATTTGTGGATCTTGTACTCTCCATAGGCCGCCCCGGCGTTTGCAGCACTTGGCGTCCCACCCAGGACCTCGCTGCCGCGCAGGCTGGTGTCGCTGGTCTGCAGCGTCACACCGGGGGTGATGTGAAGCGTGTTGTCCAGCAGGTCGATCTTATCCTGTGCATAGCCCTCATAGATCGTGCGCTGCACACCGCCATCGAAGCCGCTGGTCAGGTTGGCAGGGGTATGCGAAAATTCGGACGTGCTGCCGTAATATTGCTGCCCAGCCGCGATGCTGCCGTTCGGCGCATAGGGCTCGATTTCCTTGGCGATCAGTGCCCCGACCTTGATGGTATTGTCGATGCCGAAAACCCGCGGCGGAGTGATGGTGACGCGCGGTTGCAGGATATAGGTGTCGCTGTGGGTCGACTGGTAACTCGAGTTGAAGCCGCACGGGCTTTTCTGGTTAGCGGCAGCGAATTGAGCCGTGGTCGAGGCGGGGCAATTGGTGAGTGGGTTGGGATTAAGAGTATACACCCCCGGAACGTAATTGCTGGTACCCAGGCCGTAGCCTGATTGCTGGCCGAAACCGGCAATGGTCTGGTTAAACGGATTGGCACCGCCCACACCCACGGAGCCGGATTCTCCGTTTGGCGCGAAAATCGTCGGGTTTCCGTAGGTAGAACTGTAGGTGTCCGAATACAGATACGAGCCGGTGATACCGGCACTGATATAATCGTTGATGTAGGTGTCGTTCTTCAGGATCATCGTGAAGTAGTCGTTGTACTGGCGCTGGAATTGCTGGTCCGGCGAGTAATTGCTGAACCGGCCGTTCTGCTGGGTGTAGGGCAGCGGCAGCGGCTCCGGCGTGATCAGGCCGCTGCCGGTGTTGTAGTTGACGGTCGCCTGGAACAGCGACTGGGCATCGTCGTAGGGCTTGTCGAAGGCAAACGACATGTTGTTGTAGCGGGCCGGCGTGTAATCGATAAAACCGCTGGTCTGCAAATTTGAATATTTCAGCATCATCGTCGGCGCGTCGACGCCGGTGCCGAGGATACCGTTCATACGGCCGGAATTGACGTCGAAGCCCTCGTTCCAGGTTCCGAACGAGCCGATCGAGCCGAACAGATCTGCACCTGCCTTCTTGTCCGGGCGTAGGCTGTCATAGGCGACGGTGCCGCCGATCGTGCCGAACGTGCTCTTGTCCGGGTAGGCGACGCCCGGATAGACCGACACGCCGCTGATCTGGTCGAGGTTGAAGTGGGCGCCGAGAAGTCCTGACAGGTAGGAGCCGGAGCCGCCGCTCAGCAGATCCTGCATCGGCACGCCGTCGAGCGTCTGCGCGACCTCCAGGCCGCGGACGCCGCGGATCGTCAACACCGGTGAATTATTGCCGATGCCTTGCTGATACACGTTGACCGACGGGGCGGCGCGAAGCAGCGTCGCGACGCTGCCGCCGACGCTGGTCTGCGAGATCTGCGCCGCGCCGAGTTCGGTCACGGCGCTCGGCGCATCCTTTTCACGAAGCAGGCGACGGTGCGCCCGGACAGTGATGTTTTCGCTGTTGCCTGCGGTTTTGCCGTTCTGGGTGTTGGGGGCTTGCGTGCCGGCATCGGGCCGGATGCCGGAAGGCGTGGTCGTCGACGGCACTTGCGACCATGCGGCCGTGCCGGACAGGCCGGTAATGATCATAGCGGTGGCGCCACAAAGCGTCCGCCGGCAGCTAAGTGATCTCGGTGTCTGCATCATGCGAGCTCCAAACGGTCCTTCCGGACCTGACTTGGAGCACTTCTCGCAAACTTCGCGCCGTTTATGTCAAACTGTGTGAAGCTTTTACATCTTCGAGATCCAACTGTATCTGTTATAACACACTAGCGGAGTCAGACCGTTTCTGACGTGGTACGGTCTGGCATCACGATCTTTACGCACAACCCACCCTCGGGACGGTTGGCGAGAACCAACAGGCCACCGCCGCGCATGACCTCGCGCTGCACGATCGCAAGCCCCAGCCCCAGTCCGCCGGTCGCACGTCCACGGGACGCCTCGACGCGATAGAACGGGGTCAGAACACGCTCCAGTTCGCCCTCGGGAATACCGGGACCATCGTCCTCGACCCGCACATGCACCCCATCCGGTTCACGCGACAGGGTCACGACAACGTTGCCGGCATAGGCCAGCGCGTTCGATACCAGGTTGGCGAAGACCCGCTTCATTGCCAGCGGCTGCAGCCTGACCGACGCATGGTCCGGTCCGACATAACGAGCATCGCGTCCGGCATCGCTGGCTTCATCCACCAATGTCGCCAGCAATGCTGCGAGATCGATCGGACGTTTCGGTTCGGCGTTGTCCTCGCCTGCAAGATAAGAAAGTACCGAACCGACCATTGCCTCCATCTCGTCCACATCCGACTCGATGGCGCCCTGGGCTTCGGTATCTTCCAGGAAGCCGGCCCGCAGCCGCAGCCGGGACAGCGGCGTGCGCAGATCGTGCGATACCGCCGCAAGCGCCTCGGTGCGGTCGGCGATCAGCCGGTTGATGCGGCCCTGCATCGCGTTCATCGCGCGCGCCAGAAGACGCACCTCGCGGGGGCCGCCTTCCACCACCGGAACCTGCGGGCCGTGTCCGATCGCATCCGCCGCACGCGCCAGCGCCCGGAGCGGCAGGCTGAGCGTTCGCACCAGCATCGACGCCGTCAGCAACACGCAGCCGGCAAGAATCGCTGCGGACAGCAGCCCACGCGTGAAGGTATGACGAGCGAGCATGCCCGGTGCGGTGAAATCCAGGATGCTGCCATCGGGCAGCGGCAGGGTCCCACTCACGTCGCCGGCCTGGACCGGACGCCTGAGCCTCAGACCGCCCTGGCCGAACAACAGCAACTGGTTGCCGAGGCGACGATGCAGCGGATGCATCCGTGACATCTCGGGCTCCAGATCGCCCGTGGTGAGCCAGCTCAGCCTGAGATCGGTGGTGGAGAGCATCGAGGCGATCGTGACGCGATGGTCCGGCGGAGTAATCGACAGCAGCTTGAGGTCGGTGCTGAGCTGCTCGGCGGTTCGGGCAAGATGGGCGTCGTCGGCGCTATAAGTCTCAGCCTGTTCGTAGAACACCGTGCTGCCGGTAAACTCGAGCAGGACGGCCGCCAGCAGGACCAGGGTGACGCGTCCGACCAGCCCGCGCGGCCAGAGCTGGACCCGTTTGCTCAGGGTCGGCATATCGATCGCGGCGACGCGTCAGACGCGTTCGACGGCGGCGGTGAAGATGTAGCCGAGCCCGCGCACGGTCCTGATCAGAGCATCGGATTCCACACCCAGCTTGCGGCGCAGCCGGCTCACCAGCACATCCACGCTGCGATCGGACACATCGCCCAGCCTGGTGCGGGACAGCTCGAGCAGCCGGTCGCGAGCGATCACCCGTTGCGGGTTCTCGAGGAAGCTTGCCAGCAGGTCATGTTCGGCACCGGACAATTCCACCGCGGCGCCTTCGGGATCGCTCAGCTCGCGCCGACGCAGATCCAGGCTCCAGCCGGCGAACCGGAACATCTCGCGACGCGGCTCCGCTCCGACGCGAATTCCGCCGGACGCTCCACGACGGAGCACCGCCCTCACCCTGGCAAGCAGTTCCTTCTGGCCGAACGGCTTGGCCACGTAGTCGTCGGCGCCGAGTTCGAGCCCGAGTACGCGATCGAGTTCCTCGCCACGGGCGCTGACCATGATGACCGGCACCTGGCTGGTGGCGCGAAGATCGCGGCATAGGTCGAGGCCGTTGGTGCCGGGCAACATCACGTCGAGAATGACCAGGTCGAAGGGCGAGGCACCGAACGCCTCCCACATCTCGCGGCCATCCTGGGCGCCGCGCACGGCATAGCCATTGGACTGGAGCACACGCAGGATCAACATGCGCATGCCAGGGTCATCCTCGACGACGAGGATGCGGGGGAGAGGATCGTGATCAGACATATTTGATGATGATGCTCCTGTTCGGAGCATCATGGCGATTTCAAAATATGTCTGGCCGCAACGATCCGGCAGACGGCTTAATGCTTGCCGATCTGCAGGATCCAGAGCTGAGCCAGCTGAGCCGCGCCATCGGTGCCACCGACGGTCTTGAGCACCTGGATCGCATCGGGCTTTCGGCCCGCATCCATGTAAGCCAAGCCGAGATGGAGCTTGGCATCGTCCACGGAAACCAGCTTGTCGCGCTTGATACCGGCCTGCATGAGCGCCAGCCCATGATCGGCCTGGCCGAACGAGACGTAGTTGTAGCCGACTGCCAACAGCGCATCGCCGCTGGGGGCCGCCTGCGCCGCCTTCTCGTCCGCGGGCAGGCTGGCTTTCTTGGCCGCCGCGGTCTGGTCGACCAACGTTTTCAGACGCGCCTCGCGGGCGGCGCCGGCATCCTTGCCCAGGCCGCCGCTGGCGTAGCCGAAGGCCATGACCTGCTGCCCCAGGGCCGGATAACCCGCCTGCACCGCGAGTTCGGTCATGTCCATCAGGTCGGCGGTGCTGGTCAGTAGTCCGACAGCGAGCCGGATCCGGTCCACGTCATACAGCAGGCGCTCCGGAATGTTCGGATTGGTACGCAGTCCGTGCACCAGCTGTGCCCAGTATTGCGGCTTGGGATAATATTGGACCAGCTTCACCATGGTGGCGTTGAAGCCGTCGAGATCGTTGCTCTGCTGCTGCACGGCGGCCAGCAGGTTGAGCTGGTTCTCGGCCGGTTTCTGCCCGGCTTTCTCCTCGGCGGCGATCTGGCTCGCCTGCGCCTTGGCGGCGTTCGGGTAGTCCTTCTGCAGGTAGTAGGCCTGGATCAGCAGCGTGGTCATCGACGCATCGTTGCCGCCGGCCTTGAAGTAGCGCTGCAGCGCGGTGATCGAATGCGGATAATCATGCGCAGTGTATGCGAGACCGGCTTCCGCCATCAGCAGCTTGACCTTCTCGGGTCCCGGCGTGCGCGGCGAGGCGATCAGAGCATCATCGGCAGTAAGGGACTCCGCGACATTGCCGGACGACTGCGCCACGGCTGCACGCATCTGCGCGATCACGTAGCTCTCGTACGCGCTCTTGCCGGCGACGGCATCGGCTGCGTTGACCGCGGCCATCGCCTGCGGAAACGACTTCTTGCGCAAGGCAGTCTGCGCCTGCTGCAACGGCTTGCCGACAGCGGGACGAAGCGCCTCCTGGGCGTGGGCGGCGTTCGGCAGCAGAACGGACGTGGCGAAGCCAGCGACGCTTGCGAGAGCCGATCCGGAGAGCAGCCCGGTGAGCAGGCTGGCGGTAAGGAGGCGAACCTTCATGTGATCAATCTTGTCCGATGAACTGTTCGTTGCCGACGATGCCGAGCTTGGTCATGCCGAGGCGCTGGGCGTCGGCCAGAACGTGAGCCACGTATTTGTAGTTCGCGAGCTTGTTGGGGCGCAGATGGATTTCCGGCTGGTCGGGCAAGGCTGCGGCGCTCTGGAACTGTGCGATCAATTCGGACTCGCTCGTCATCGGCGTGCCGTTCCAGGCAATCTGACCGTCGAAATCGACGTCGATCGTCACCACGGTCGGCGGCGTCAGCGGCGGCGGCGGATTGCCCTGCGGCAGGTCGAGCTTCACGGCATGAGTCTGGATCGGGATGGTGATGATCAGCATGATCAGCAGCACCAGCATGACGTCGATCAGCGGCGTCGTATTGACGTCGAGAATGACGTCCGGATCGCCACTGGAGTTTTCGGATCCGACATTCATCGACATGACGGTTCATCCCTCACTAGCATTCGCCGCTGCAAATCGAGCTCGTGGCCCGAAACAGCGTATGGAAAATGGGAAGCGTGACAGTCCGGCCGGGGTGACGAGCAACCCGGCCGGACTTATCGCGCTGGTTCAGCCGCCGTGCGGCGGAGGCTGGGTAATGAAGCCGACCTTGGAAATGCCGGCCTGCTGGCAGGCGAACACGACCTTGCCGACGCTTTCATAGCGCGACATCGCGTCACCGCGGATCTGCACCTCGGGCTGGGGCTTCTTGACCGAAACCTGCTCGAGACGATGCAGCAGATCCTTGGTGCCGGTCAGCGGAATCGCGTCCCAGAAGATCTGACCCTGCTCGTTCACCGCGATGGTGACGTTCTCGGGCTTCGTCTGGGCTTCCTGGTTCGCGTCCTTGGGCAGGCTGACTTTCACGGTGTGGGTGACCACCGGGATGGTGATCAGGAAGATAATCAGCAGCACCAACATCACGTCGACCAGCGGCGTGGTGTTGATTGCCGAAACGACCTCGTCCTCGTCGTCCGGCGACCCGACATTCATGCTCATGGATCAGGCGACCCGGGTCACGCCGGAGGTAACCGTGTTGGACACGGCGGGCGCGGCGGTGGACTGGCTGCCGACGCGAACGCCACCCAGCAGGATCGAGTGCAGATCGGACGAGAAGTTGCGAACCCGCTCGACCGCACCCTTGTTGCGACGAACAAGCCAGTTATAGCCGAGCACGGCCGGAACGGCGGTGGCGAGACCGATCGCGGTCATGATGAGCGCCTCGCCGACCGGGCCGGCAACCTTGTCGATCGAGGCCTGTCCGGCGATGCCGATGGCGGTGAGCGCGTGATAGATGCCCCAGACGGTACCGAACAGTCCGACGAACGGTGCGGTCGAACCGACGGTGGCGAGGAATGCCAGGCCGCCCTGCAGACGCGACTGGATGGTCTCGACCGCACGCTGGATCGACATCGTGACCCACTCGTTCAGGTCGATGCTCTCGGTGAGCGTGCCCTCATGATGTTCGGTCGCGGAGATGCCGGTATCGGCGATGTAGCGGAACGGCGAGGTCTCCTTGAGCGACTGGGCGCCATCGCGCACGGTCGGCTTGGTCCAGAATTCCCTCGATGCGATCTTGCTGGCGCTGAACAGGCGCGCCTGCTCAAAATACTTGGTGATCATGATGTACCAGGTGCCGAGCGACATGATCGTCAGGATGATCAGCACGGAGCGGGAGATGAAGTCACCGCCGTTCCAGAGCGCGTTCAATCCGTATGGGTTCTCGACGACAGCGGTCTTCACGGGGCCTTCCGTTGCCGAACCGGCTGCGGGAGCGGCAGTCGCGGCATCCGGCGAACCAGGCGCGCCCGGAGCGGTCGGCGACACGGCAGGAGTTGCTCCAGGCGCCGCGGCATCGGGGGCTGCTCCAGGGGCGGCGGGCGCACCGGCAGCGGCCGGCGGGGTTGCGGCGGCGTCGGGTGCAGCAACAGGTGCGGGCGCTGCCGTAGGCGCATCCGCTGCGGGCGGGGTGGTCTGGGCATAGGCGGAGGGGGCGAACACGGGTGCCGCCATGCCCAACACCATCGCCAGGGCCGGGGCTGCAAGAACGGGAAGGCGATGCAGTCTGGTCATCAAGAGTTCCTTTAGTGACGGCCGGGGGGCGGGATTGGCCCACTCCGGCGCAAGGCGGCGCTGAAGGTGTCGATCGAGTAATGGAGCCCGGATCTACTGATCCGAGTCGGCGAGGGCGAAGTTGATGCTCCAGACGTGGTGGGGCTGAGCCACGGCAACGCCGTTATGAACCGCCGGCTGGAACCGGGCGCGACGAACGTAGTCGAGTGCGCTCCGAGCGAAGGATTGTCCGCCGACCACGTTGACCACAGCGCAATTGCTGGTGGTGCCATCCGGCTGGATGTCACAGGACATGGTTACCTTACCCTCGCGGCCTGCTTCCTCCATGTCCGGCGGGAACGTCGGGTGGACGTTGTTCAGTGGCGACACGCCGGCTGAACGATCCGGAACGGACGGGCCGGGCGGTGCCTTGGCTGCGACGAACGGCGCCGGATTCGGAGTCGGCGGCGGCGTGTGGGTAACGGTCTGGATCGCATGCGGCGGTGGCGGCTGCTGGATCTGGATGTCCGGCGGCGGGATGTAGGGCGGCGGCGGCGACGTCAGCACCGGCGGCGGTGGTGGTGGTGGCGGCGGCGGTGGCGGCGGAACTTCCTTGACGATCTTGGTGGTGATCGGCGGCTTGATGACGTCGATGACGGCGCGGCCCAGGCCATTGAGCAGCGCGTAGATCAGGACGATGTGCAGCAGGACGACGATACCGATGCCAATGATGTGGCGCATCGGGTTTCGTTGCTGTTGCGCGTAGTTCATTCCGCAAACTCCTCCGTCCCTCAGGGACGATCTTTCGCCATGCCTGCGCACGTTCTGCCGGCACGCATACAGTGACGCGGTCGGTGAACACCCGTCGGACGTGTCTTTCAGGGAGTAGAAACGGTTCCTGCCGCCGTCATGTCAAGAACGTTGTCCAGCCATTCGAACAAGGCTGTTCTCGAAGCATTTTGGTCAACAATGCCTAGATATTAGGCTGCACTGATTTTGTGCGGCGCACCAAAGATCACGAGGGGCAGACTCGTTGATGGTAGCGGAGATCAGCGCCGTGTGCACATGTCTTAGGCAGCTTCGGCTTCCGATAAAGGCTGTATTCGGGAACCATGCGTCTAATAAATAATCACCTGCGCTACACGACAGAGACATCATTCAGAACGGATAATTCGTGCGGAGTTGATTTCCGCCTCGTCATCACCGCTGGCCTGGGATCGGGCGGCGCCACCGACTCACCTCCAAACCCAGGCGGCAGCACGATCCGAGTCAGCAGGATCCCACGGTCGTCGACGCAACCGCTCGAGCGGCTGGTCGCAGGCTCCTACTGCGCCGACGCACTCGCTTCGCTGCGCGTCGCACTCACCCGGGCCGCGAGGGATGCCGCCATGAAGTCGTCCAGTCCGCCATCCAGCACGGCATCCGGATTGCCTTTCTCGACGCCGGTACGGAGGTCTTTCACCATCTGGTAGGGTGCCAGTACATAAGAGCGGATCTGGTGGCCCCAGCCGATCTCGGTCTTGCCGGCCTCGGTGATCGCGGCAGCGGCCTCGCGCTTCTGCAGCTCGGCCTCGTACATACGCGCCTTCAGCATGCCCATCGCCGTCGCACGGTTGCGGTGCTGCGAGCGGTCGGTCTGGCAGGCAACGACAATACCGGACGGAATGTGGGTGATGCGGATTGCCGACTCGGTCTTGTTGACGTGCTGCCCGCCGGCGCCGGAGGCGCGGAACGTGTCCACCTTCAGGTCGGCGTCGTTGATCTCGATCTCGATGCTGTCATCGACCACCGGGTAAACCCAGACGCTGGCGAACGAGGTCTGCCGGCGCGCTGCGGAGTCGAACGGGCTGATCCGGACCAGCCGGTGCACCCCGGCCTCGGTCTTCAGCCAGCCATAGGCGTTCGGCCCAGTAACCTGCAGCGTTGCCGACTTCAGTCCGGCCTGCTCGCCCTCGGAGCTCTCCATCAGCTGGATCTTGTAGCCGTGCTGTTCGGACCAGCGGGAATACATGCGCAGCAGCATCTCCGCCCAGTCCTGGGCCTCGGTTCCGCCAGCGCCGGCATTGACCTCGATGAAGGCGTCGTTGAAATCGGCCTCGCCCGACAGCAGGCTTTCCAGCTCCCGGCGCTTGGCGTC
>JBPBQO010000082.1:0-12454 GCA_050954785.1 Janthinobacterium lividum
CAGGTTGCGCGCCACCGTTCGCCGGTCTGTTCGCCATAGACATTGAAGTAGCGACAGGAGTCCGCCGGCATGTCCGGGTTGGCCTTGACGTGCCGGCCGATCAGGCGACCACCGAGCGTGCTTCCCTCGACGACATACAGCGCACCCAGGGCCGCAGGCAGGCTGATCATCGGCGGCAGTTTGTCGATCAGGGCGAGCATGCCCAGTTCCGGCTCGCTGACGCCGCAGGCACGCAGATCGTGCAACAGGGACGGGAGCTTGCTGCGCCCGACGGTCGCGGAGGGATCGAGCGCCGACTCCAGTGCCGGCTCGGTGACTTGATGGAAGCCGTAGAAGCGGGCCAGCAGACGCGTGTATTCCGGCCGGGTGAGCGGTCGCTCGATCAGGTCGAGCGAGCGGTCGAGGGCGTCGTGCGCCGGACGGGTCTCGGCGCGGAGCCTATCGCGAAGACTGGCGCGAAGGTCGGCGCGAAGGGTGCCGCGGAGGTCGGCAGGCGGGCTGCTCATCGTGGTGTGCTCCGGCTGGCATCGAGTGCCGCCTGCAAAATGTAGGAGGCGGCGAGCTTGTCCACCACTTCGGCACGCCGGCGTCGGGTCATGTCCATGTCGGAAATGAGCATACGATTGACCGCACTCGAGGAGAGCCGCTCGTCCCAGAGTGCCGCTGGCAGGCCGGTCGCCTCGGACAGGCTGCGCAGCCAGTCGCGCGCCGCCTGTGCGGCCGGGCCGAAGCTGCCATCGAGCGAAAGCGGCAGGCCGGCAACCAAGCCGCCCACCTGTTCCTTGGCAACGATCGCCAGGATGTCGGCGGCGGCGGCGGCGAGCTTGCCGCGCTTCAGGGTGGCGTAGGGCGAGGCCAGCATCAGCGAGACGTCGGACAGGGCAAGTCCGATGGTGCGGGTGCCGAGGTCGAGCCCGAGCAGGCGGGCGTTGGAGGGAAGGGAGGCGCGCAGCTGCAGCATGTTGAACAGGGCCATCGAGAGGGGTTATGGTCCCGCCGCACCCGGGCTGCCAGGGTCTTGGCCGATCATGCCGTATTTGGTTGGCGATCCGAGCGACGGATCCTGGCCAGGACACTGTTCGCGGGTGCCTCCGCAACTACCAGAGGCTTCTCAATGTCGCTTGATCCCGCGACCGTCCGACGTATCGCAAAACTGGCCAGGATCGGCTTCGACGACGCCGAGCTTGCCCGGCTGCAGGTCGAGCTCAGCGGAATCATGGGCTGGGTCGAGCAACTGTCCGAGCTCGATGTCGAGGGCGTCGAACCGATTTCCGGCGTCGGGCAGGCGGCGCTGCGGATGCGGGAGGATATCGTGACAGAGACCGACAGCATGGAGACCGTGCTGTCGAACGCGCCGGACCGAGCCGGGCCGTTCTATTCGGTGCCAAAGGTGATCGAGTGATGCTGACTGATCTGACGCTGGCCGCTGCACTGGCAGGGCTGGAACGCCGCGACTTCTCGTCGGTGGAAATCACCCAGGCGCATCTCGATGCGATCGAGGCGCTCAACCCGCGTCTGAACGCCTTCATTACGGTAACGGGCGAGCAGGCGCTGGACTCCGCGCGGGCGGCGGACGCCGCGCGCGGACGTGGTGATGCCGGAGCGTTGGCTGGCGCGCCGATCGCGATCAAGGACCTGTTCTGCACCGAGGGCGTGCGGACGACGGCGGCGAGCAAGATTCTTGGCGATTTCGTGCCTCCCTACGAAAGCACGGTGACGTCGCAGCTCAAGCGCGATGGCGCAGTATTCCTCGGCAAGACCAATCTCGACGAATTCGCGATGGGCTCGTCGAACATGACCTCGGCGTTCGGCTCGGTGGAAAACCCATGGAAGCGCCATGGCGACGATACGGCGCTGGTGCCCGGTGGATCGTCGGGCGGATCGGCCTCTGCGGTTGCGGCCAGGCTGGCACTCGCCGCGACCGGCACCGACACCGGTGGGTCGATCAGGCAGCCGGCGGCGTTCTGCGGCATTGCCGGGATCAAGCCGACCTACGGGCGCTGCAGCCGCTGGGGCGTGGTGGCGTTTGCCAGTTCGCTCGACCAGGCTGGCCCGATGGCGCGCACGGTCGAGGATTGCGCGATCCTGTTGCGCTCGATGGCGGGCTTCGACCCGAAGGACAGCACCAGCGTCGATCGGCCGGTGCCGGACTATGCCAAGGCGTGCGGACGTAGCCTGAAGGGAATGCGAATCGGTATTCCCGCCGAGTATCACGCGGCAGGAATGCCGGCCGAGATCGAGGCGATGTGGCAGCAGGGGATCGATTGGCTGCGGGATGCGGGTTGCGAGATCGTCGACGTGTCGCTGCCGCATACGAAATACGGGCTGGCCACGTATTACATCGTGGCGCCGGCGGAATGTTCGTCCAACCTGGCGCGCTATGACGGGGTGCGGTTCGGCGAGCGGGTCGAAGGCGGCAATCTCGGCGAGCTGTACGAGCTTTCACGGGCGGCCGGGTTCGGCACGGAGGTGAAGCGGCGGATCATGATCGGGACGTATGTGTTGTCGTCCGGATATTACGACGCATACTACCTGCGGGCGCAGAAGGTGCGGAGCCTGATCCTGCGAGACTTCACCGAGGCGTTCGGCAGGGTCGATGCCCTGCTGACGCCGACGGCCCCGTCGGCTGCTTTCGCACAGGGCGAGAAGATGGACGATCCAGTCACGATGTACCTGAATGACATCTTTACCGTGCCGGCGAGCATGGCGGGAATTCCAGGGATTTCGGTGCCGGCGGGGCTCGACAGCAATGGGCTGCCGCTCGGGCTGCAGTTGCTTGGCCGCCCATTCGACGAGGAAGGATTGTTCGCGCTCGGCTCGGCGCTGGAGAAGGCGGCGGGCTTCACGACGTTGCCGGCGATCCGCGCGGGGATGGCGTCATGAGCTACATCATCGAAGGCAAGACGGGTCCGTGGGAGTTGGTGATCGGGCTCGAGGTGCATGCCCAGGTGGTCAGCGAGGCGAAGCTGTTTTCCGGTGCATCCGCGACCTATGGCGGCGCACCGAACAGCAAGGTCAGCCTGGTCGACGCGGCGTTTCCCGGCATGCTGCCGGTGATCAACCGGGTGTGCGTGGCGCAGGCGGTGCGGACCGGGCTCGGGCTCGAGGCGCACGTCAACCTGGTCAGCAGCTTCGACCGGAAGAACTATTTCTATGCTGACCTGCCGGCCGGCTACCAGATCAGCCAATTCACGCGGCCGATCGTCGGTGCCGGCAAGATCGAGATCGAGCTCGGCGACGGGTCGCGGCGGGAAATCGGCGTCACGCGGCTGCATCTGGAGCAGGATGCGGGCAAGTCGCTGCACGACCAGAGCCCGACGCGCTCGTATATCGACCTGAACCGGGCCGGCGTTGCACTGATGGAGATCGTCAGCGAGCCGGACATGCGTAGTCCGGAGGAAGCGGGCGCCTATGTCAGGAAGCTGCGGACAATCCTGCGCTATCTCGGTACCTGTGACGGCAACATGGAAGAAGGCTCCATGCGGGCGGACGTGAACGTGTCGGTGCGCAAGCATGGCGAGCCGTTCCGGACCCGGTGCGAGATCAAGAACGTCAACTCGATCCGGTTCGTGACCCAGGCAGTCGAGGTCGAGGCAAAACGCCAGGTCGAGGTGTGGGAAAGCGGCGGAACGGTGGAGCAGGAGACGCGGCTGTTCGACCCACAGCGTGGCGAGACGCGGTCGATGCGGAGCAAGGAGGATGCGCACGATTATCGCTACTTCCCCGATCCGGACCTGCTGCCGCTGGTGCTCGACGAGAACTGGGTCGCTTCGCTGAAGGCGGATCTGCCCGAGCTGCCCGATGCCAAGCGGGCGCGATTCGTGAGCCAGTATGGTATCCCGCCCTACGATGCGGCGGTGCTGGTGGCGGAGCAGGCGACGGCGGATTTCTACGAGACCGTGGCGACGGGACGCGACTCCCGGCTGGCATCGAACTGGGTCATCGGCGATTTCTTCGCGGCGCTGAACCGCACCGGCCGCACGATCCTGGACAGCCCGGTGACGGCAGCCAACCTCGGCGGGCTGATCGATCTGATGAGCGATGGGACCATCAACGGCCGGATCGCCAAGGACGTGTTCGAAATGATGGTCGAGACCGGGGATGCGCCGGCCGACATCGTCGAGCGGAAGGGGCTGCGCCAGGTGGTCGATACCGGCGCGATCGACGCGGCGATCGACGCAGTACTTGCGGCGCAGCCGGACAAGCTGGCGGAGTATCGCAGCGGCAAGGACAAGCTGTTCGGGTTCTTTGTCGGCCAGGTGATGAAGGCGATGGGCGGCAAGGGCAACCCGGCGCTGGTGAACGAGGCGTTGCAGCGCCGATTGGCGACCTGAGAGAAAAGCCCGAGAATCGGGTGCGTGCCCATTTGACGACGGGGTAACCAAGGCCTAGAACCGCTTTGCAAACGCCGTGTGATGAGCACGCTCTTCGGCGGAGGGGTGGCCGAGTGGCTGAAGGCGGCGGTTTGCTAAACCGTTGTACGGGGTCAACCCGTACCGTGAGTTCGAATCTCATCCCCTCCGCCAAAGTCTCCTTTTTCTTCTGATACAGTGCTTGTGTGATCCGCCGCCGGACCGCACCGATTTTCCGCGCCGGCGGTAGCCGCACCAACCTGGATATGGGCGTGCGATTCAGGTTCGGTCCGGGAGATCCAGATGATCCGACGATTGTCATATATCGCATTGGTGTCGCTGATGGCTCTTGCCACCAGTCGTTCCGTCCGGGCGGACGAGACCGACGTCGGCCGCGTGCAGTTGGACAAGGTTCTCTCGGTGCTCCGGATCCAGACGGATGCAGCAAGCAAGGCCTGCCTGGCGGCGATGGCCAACGTGCACGATACCGAACAACAGGTGAGAAACCATACCAACGATACCGGGGCGCATCCGGATCTGGATATCGCCAAGGACGTGCTCGAATCGGACTATCAGAACGGCGCGCAGCTTTGCGGGGCCGATGCCGCGAGGGTGTGCCGCGATACGACCACAGGCGCGCTCGCGCATGCATGCTCCGCTTTATAGCGGACTAGCGGGTCTGCTGCTCCGCGATAATGGGTCGCCAAGAGCGTCTCTATCAAAACGTTAGTAAATTATGGGTGATTAAACCGTTTCTGTTCGTTAGTGGTACGAATGACATGTACTTGGCCTATAGTACCGAGATGATTGTATCGACACCCTGTTAACTTATAGAAACACGGCCTTGATTCTTGTCCCTAAGACCACGAAACGTAAATATTACGTTATTAAGCAGAAAATTTTGTTGTACGCATACTAACGATTGGTCAGCATCCGGCGTCGCCCACAGCTAATGCGGACCCAGATATGCCCCGTGCACTCCCTTGGACGCCTGATCAAGACGCCTGCCTGACGGCATTCCTCGACAAGCGAGGTGCCACATTGCGCAAGGCCGCGGTCGAACTCGGTGTCAGCCGAAGTTTCGCGCAGCGGCGCGCAAAGATGCTCAACCAGAGAAATACGAGGTCGCTTTGCTCCCGCGATCGCGAGGATGCCGGCGCAGCACCTCTGCGCGCCGGACATCCGATCACGTGGAGCGCCATAAACGGAATGCCTCCGACAATGCCGGGGTATGCGATGTAACGGCAGGTCACGACGATGCTCAAGCGAAGGACCGAGCCGATGCATGCGACGTTCCAGCCAGGACCAACAATGAAAATCGATAGACGAGCGCTGGTGGCTTCACCCGACCTGCTGATGTCGCGAGCGAGCCGACTGGAGACGCCGCGAGCAGAACGAGCAACGCCCGAACGGCTCGGCAAGGGGCAGGATGTTCGAATAGAGGACAACGTCCAGCGTCTTGTCGGCGGCGTTGCCGGTTTGGTGGGTGCCGGCGATGTCGACCAGGCAACGACGTCCGCCGCCGAGCGCTGGTATCGCGACTATGTCATGGGCGTGATCGGTGCACGCGATCCGGAAGCACGAGGCTCGGGCAGGGCGCCCGACATCCATGCATCCATGCTCGCACGAGCGGCTGCGATCGCACGCTGTCGCACGGTTCGCGAAGGACTGGGATTATGTTCGGAAGTTCGATTGAAACTGCTTTTGGTCGATGAACTTTCGTTTTCGGTGATTGCCGAGAAACTGCTCCCTGGCGACACCAACGGGCGGAAGAAGATCGCGGCGCAGATGTCGTTCCTGCTGGAGCAGCTTGCGGAACAATACGCTGCGATCGATCGGCGACGTACCGATCGCACACCGCATTACACAGGAAATTAATAGTTACGTTTAAATAACGATTGACGGTGGACCCGGGTCAGGTTATAAATTTCACATACTGGAATTGTTGTGCCCGCCGGAGAAATCCGGCGGGCATTTTTATTGAACTCCGGCGATAGGTGATCTCTATGTTCACGAACTCGGTTCAGATCGTGTGTGGGGACGTTGTTGCCTTTGGTGCATCGGTTTACGTCGTTCACGAAATGGAAAACGACGAGCTGACGCTGCTGCGGGTGGAGAGCCAAAGCGATGCGCGGCATCGGGCCGACATCATGCCGGAGCATTGGTCGGACATGGCCCTCAGCGGCCTGCCGATGCAGGATGTGGTAATCCGGTGTGTGCCGATAAAGCGCTATGGCACGGCGAACCTGACGCGGCTGGGCGTAATGCCGGATGCGGTCAAGGCACGGATCGCGATTGCATGCAAGCGGGAACAGCAGGTTCGCCGCTTCGAGGATGGGCCATCGGTGCAAAGCAACCTGATGGCCTGCACCTCGTCGCGAGGACGCAGGATCGGTGCGGTGCGTTACGCCTGACGGGGCGGTGGCCGACACATCTTCCGGACATCCGGAATCGATTATCGCCGGCAAGGACGGGGCAGGCAAGGACGCGGCAACCGCGCTGGTTGCGCGGGAAAGCTTTCTGTCCGTGCTGGGTCGTACCGGCAACCCTTCATCGGCCTGCAAGGAAAGCGGCCTGACCAGGCGGCAGATCAACGTCATGAAGCAACGCGATGCCTCGTTCGCGATCGCCTACGACGAAGCGCTGGACGATGCCGCCGACCTGCTCGAAGCGGAAGCCTGGAGGCGGGCGCTGGAAGGCATCGAACAGCCGGTGTTGAAGGCCGGCCTGCCGGTCCTCGATCCGGTGACACGTGAGCCGATGATCGTGAGGCGCTACAGCGATCCGCTGCTGGTGATGCTGCTTCGCGGGTTCAAGCCGGGGAAGTTCCAGACCCGGTCCGGAACCGCGCCGGCAATTCCGGATCCTAACGCTGCCATCAGGGAGATTGGATCTGACGATGATCCGCCAAGGGCCGGTCCAGGCCGGTAGCGTCTGGACGCGGCCGGCTCTCAGCCCGGCGCAGTGGGCGATCTACGAGGCGGGGTGGAACGAGACCGCCAGGTTCCGGGTTGCCGTCTGCGGACGCCGGTTCGGCAAGGCTCTGGCACTGGACACGATGCTGCCCGGCCCGGGCGGCTGGACGAGAATGGGCGATGTTGAGCCAGGCACACGCCTGTTCGACGAACTCGGGCGGGTGTGCGTGGTGACGTATGCCACCGGCATCATGCTCGGGCGTCCCTGCAACACGATCCTGTTCGACGATGGCGGCGAGATCACCGCCGACGACGAGCATTTATGGCCGGTCTCGGTTGCGGGGATGCCAGGCACGAGACTGCTGACGACGCGAAGGATCGCGATCGGGCTGGCGTCGGGAACGAGGTTTCGCATTCCCGATCGCCTGCCGGCCGGGTTCACTGGGGAACGGAAGGTCGGTTTCCATGCGATCCGTTCGATCCGGCCCGTCGACACGACGGCGGTGCGTTGCATCCAGGTCGATAGTCCGTCGCGGCTCTATCTGTGCGGGCGGTCGCTGGTCGCCACGCACAACACCTTCCTGATGGCGGAAGAACTGCGCCGTGCGGCGCGGCTGGCGGTCAGGGAGAATGTCGGCACCGAGAACGAGATCTGGTATGGCGCGCCGAACTTCCTGCAGGCCAAGCGGGTCATGTGGGGCCGGCTGAAGCGCGCCATACCGAGAAGCTGGATCGACGGTGCGCCCAGCGAGACGAGCTGCAGCATCAGGCTGCGGTCCGGGCATGTCATCCGCCTGGTCGGGCTCGATGCCTCGGAAAACCTGCGCGGCTCGGGCCTGTGGTTCTTCGGCGGCGACGAATGGGCGGATTGCCGGCCGTCCGCGTGGCGGGAGGTGATCCGGCCGATGCTGTCGACCTCACGTGGGCACGCATTGTTCATCGGCACGCCGAAAGGCTTCGACCATTTCCGGGACGCCTACATCCTGGGCCAGCTGGGCGGCGATCCAAGCTACCGCTCGTTCCTGTTTACCACCGCGGATGGCGGCCAGGTGCCGCCGGAAGAGCTGCAGGCAGCGGAGAAGGAACTGGACGCAAGGGTGTTCCGACAGGAATACGGGGCCAGTTTCGAAACCTATGCGGGCCGCGTCGTCTACGCCTTCAGTCGTGCCGAGAACGTCAGGCGTTCGGCGCACGATCCCAACCGGCCGCTGCATGTGGGAATGGACTTCAACGTCAATCCCATGTCCGCAACGGTCTGGCAGGAAGATGGCGAGACGACGCGGCAGATCGACGAGATCATCCTGCCGACCTCGAACACCGATGAAATGGCCGAGGAAATCGCACGGCGGTTCGGCCGGGATGGGTTCGAGCCGGGCCGGAAGATGCTCGACCACATCACCGTGTATCCCGATCCCGCCGGTGCGCAGCGACGCAGCTCGGCCGGTGGAAGGACCGATATCGGCATACTGCGCGAGAGGGGATTCGTCGTGTGCGCGCTGCGGTCGCATCCGCCGGTGCGGGACCGGTTGAACGTGATGAACCGGCATTTCCGATCGGCCGACGGCACCGTGCTGGCGACGGTGGATCCACGCTGTACGCGATCGATCGAGGCCTACGAACGGCTTGTCTACAAGACCGGCACCAACGAGCCGGACAAGGGACTGGGTTTCGATCACCTGGTGGATGCGAGCGGATATTACCTGTTCGGCCGGCGAAGCGTGAACTCCAGCGCGACGGCGACCAGCAGCTTCATGGAGCGATGAACGCATGGATTGGCTTGCATTGCAGGCGCGAATGCCTTGCGACGCGACGATGCCTCGACGGAGTGCGCGGCTCGCCGCACTCGAGGCGGTTCTGGAGGGAAGGCAATACGACGTATTGTCGTATCCCTTCTCCAAGGAGCGGAGCGATGCCGGGGAATACGTGCCGCTCGACGAGCGCCGTCCCTCGGTTCGGACCGGACTTTGCCGCGTGGTGGTAGAAGATTCCGTATCCCTGCTGTTCAGCGAGGGACACTGGCCTTCGATCAAGGCGACGGACAGCCGGACTGTTACCGTCCTGTCCCAGGTGGTTCGGGAAACCCGGCTGAACGAGACCATGCTCGAGGCGGCGACGCGGGGCTCGGTGGGCTCGGTGGCGATCCAGTTGCGGATCGTCGGATGCCGTCCATTCTTCGAGGTGCTGTCTACGAAGTTCCTGACACCGATCTGGCGGCAGGACGATCCGCGCAAATTGTCGAGCGTGACCGAGTGCTACAAGGTGGCCGACCAGGATCTGCGGGCGCAGGGCTACGATGTCGAGCCGGGCTCGGGTCCTTACTGGTTCAAGCGGGTGTGGACCGACACCGCGGAACAATGGTTCGAGCCGCTGCCGGTCACGGCCGGTCCGGGCCAGATGCAGCTCGACCTGACCCGCACGGTGGTGCACGGGCTCGGGTTCGTGCCGATCGTGTGGATACGCAACATCTCCGGCAGTGGCGGCCACGATCCGGACGGGCCGGACGGCACCTGCACGTTCGCGGCCTCCATCGATACGGTGATCGAGGCCGACTACCTGCTCTCGCAGGCGGGACGGGGCCTGAAATACGGGTCGGATCCGACACTGGTGCTGAAGGACCCATCGGCGGGCCAGCATGGCGGTGGCGCGGTGCGGTCCGGCGGAGCGGCCACGGCGCTCACCCTGCCGCCGGAAGGCGACGCCAAGCTGCTGGAGATCAACGGCAACGCCGCCGCCGCGGTGCTGGCACACGTGCAGGAGCTTCGGGCGATCGCGCTGGAAGCCATGCATGGCAACCGGGCTCATGGCGACCGGCTCGGCACTGCGCAGAGCGGCCGGGCGATCGAGCTGATGTGCCAGGGGCTGATCTGGCTCGCCGACCGGCTGCGGATCTCGTACGGCGATGGCGGTCTGCTCAGCCTGATGGAGATGCTGTGCACGGCATCGGCCCGGCTCGATGGCGGGCTGCTGATCGCCGACGAGAGCCACGACAAGATCGACCCGGCCGGCCTTGGCCTGGTCTGGCCGAGCTGGTTCCCGGCGAGTTCGGCGGACCGGCAGGCACAGACGGGCGGCATCGTCACCCTGCTGGAAGCGGGCGTGATCGACCGGCAGGCGGCACTGGCGCTGGTGGCCCCGCTGTATGGGCTGGCCGGGGTAATCCCGTCGCCGGATGCCGCCTGACGACCCCAGAGTTTCCGGCCATCGCGGGCCCACGCCGTCATGTGACGGCGTGGGCGGTGGCATTGAGAAGGACCTGTCCAGCATATGGCAGAGCAGAGCCCGGACATGCTCGAACCGATCGACGAAGCTGCGGTGGAAGCCAGCGAGCTTCCCCGTGAGGTAACCGAATACGAGAAGAAGCTGCGCCGGGAGGTGGCCCGCTACCGCGAGCAGGCCCGGATCGCAGTCGGGGAACGGGAGTCCGCCTGCGCGGCGGCGGTACGCGACCGGGACGAAAAAGTGGCGGCCGTGCAAGCGGATGCAGACGGGCGGGTCATGCAGGCAGAACTGAAAACGCACGCAATCCGCTCGGGAATTGTCGATCTCGACGGGCTGCGGCTCGCCGATTGCGTCGGGCTCAGCGTGAACGAGGCCGGCGAGGTGCAGGGAGCGGAGCAGGTCATCGCGTCGCTTCGCCAGCACAAGCCTTACTTGTTCGCGGTCGACCGGACCAGCATGGCAACCGCTACGACGGCGCAGTTGCAGCGGCCGCCTTCGCCGGCACAACCGAGCACGGTCGACGCCCGCAGCCTCTCGCGAGAGGCCTGGCACACGGAACGGGATCGCCTTCTTTCCGCTCCGCGCTAGAGCATCATCCGATTGTCCTGCTTTCTCAATCGGATAAAGATGCTGGCCAAAACAAAGACCTAGAGATGTCTTCCGATCCGCTTCGATCGGAAAAGCTCTAAAGCATTAATCGAAAACATACCGCTCCTACGACGGATCATCCGCGTGCGCGATACTGTGCGCGTGGGCCTACAGAAGGTGACATCACCGCATGCCGATCCAGAATTTCCCGTCCCAGCTCCAGCCGATCATCCAGCAGGGCTTCCTTGCCCGTGAGTTCCAGGACGGGCTGCAGTCGCGTCTCGGATTTCGCTCGATTGCCGATCGCGAGATCTTTCCCAACCGTATCGGCGAGACGATCACCAAGACCCGCAAGGGCCTGAAGGCACCGGTCAGCGTGCCGATGTCGCCAAGCGTGAACACCAACTTCGACAACGGCATGACGCCGTCGGCCTGGACGATCGAGCAGTACACGCTGACGATCAACCAGTATGGCGACACGATCGACCTCAACATGGTCAGCGAGGGGGTCGGCATCGCCAGCCAGTTCCTGGCCAATGCACGGACCAACGGCGTGCAGGCGATGCAGTCGCTCGACCGGATCGCCCGCAATGCGCTGTTCGGCGGCGCGGCCGGCGGTGTCGGCGGCTATCTCGGCGGCAACACGCGCGTCACCACGACGCTCGGGGCTGCGGGCAAGACGATCACAGTCGACGATATCCGTGGCTTCCAGAACGTCATGAACACCGGCGGCCAGGTCATCGGTGTCGGTGCCACCAGCGGCATGACGGTCACGGTGGGCAGCAACGCCTATACGCTCGTCAACAGCACGGCCGATGCCAACACCGTATCGACCGCGCCGAACGGGGTGTCGGGCACATTGAGCTTCTCTACCAACATCAGCGTGTCCGACGGCACCAGCGCCCAGCCGGTGGTTGCCGCGACGGCACCTCTGGTGCTGCGACCGAACGGCCGGCTGAGCACCGCCGGCCTGGTGGCGCCGACCGGGACCTATGGCGCCAACAGCTACGTTCCCGGCGATACGCTCGGAATCCAGACGGTGCTGTCCGCCGTGGCCGCGCTGCGCATGAACAACGTGCCGACCGTCGATGGCTCGTATCACTGCTATCTCGACGACCAGCAGATGCTCGGATTGTTCCGCGATGGAGACTTCAAGTATCTCTATCGTGGCGCGTATGGAACCGAGACCTACAGCGCAGGCTCGGTGGTCGAGCTGCTCGGCGTCCGGTTCATCCCGACAACCGAGGCACCGCAGCAGACCTCGCTCGGCGCCGGCGCGATCCACCGTGCCATCGTCTGCGGCAAGGGTGCCCTGATCGAAGGCGATTATGCCGATACCGGCCATCGCGACATTCCCGACGCGGAACAGTCGTTGCTGGA
>JBPBQO010000083.1:0-11259 GCA_050954785.1 Janthinobacterium lividum
CAGCCGTAGTTGGTCTGCAGCCAGCGCAGGATGACGCTGGTATCGAGGCCGCCCGAATAGGCGAGCACGACCTTCTTGACGTCCTTGATAGCCATGCGGGCTCCTGAGTGCGACGGGTTCGAGTGTGGCGTTCCCCCTAGCACCGGGTGGGCCACCAGAGAAGCGATGGCGCATCCGGACAAGAAAACGTCAGCCGGTGCGGGTGCAACCACAGCTCGCCGACGTTGCTTGATCGTATTCACATGATCGAGGCGGCAACACATGCGGGATCATGCCCATGAGTCGATGCCGGTGCTGGTCGCAGCCATCCCGGTTCGTGACGAGGAAGACCGCATTGCCGATTGCCTTCGGGCGTTAGCCGCCCAGCAGGATGCCTGCCTCGACCATGTCGTGCTCCTGCTCAACAACTGCACCGATCGCTCCGCCACGATCGTGCGCGCCATCGCACCGGCCCTCCCGTTCGGCGTCACCTGCGCGGAACGAAGCTATCCGCCCGGCATGGCCCATGCCGGCACCGCCCGGCGGGAGGCGATGGCGGTCGCGGCCGGGATCGCCGGCCCCGCCGGCATCCTGTTCACCAGCGATGCCGATGGCAGGGTGGCCCCGAACTGGTTGTCCGCGAACCTCGCCGCCATGGCGCTGGGCGCCGAAGTGGTATGCGGTCGGGCCGAGATCGATCCGGTCGAGGCGCGCGCCATCCCCGACCACCTGCATGCCGACGATGCCGCCGAGGTCGCCTATGGCACGGTGCTCGATCGCATCCATGACTTGGTGGACCCGGACCCGAACGATCCGTGGCCGCGCCATACGGAGCATTCCGGTGCCAGTATCGCCGTCACGGTCGATGCCTGGGCCCGCGCCGGCGGAGTTCCCGGCCTCTCGTCCGGCGAGGACCGCGGCTTCCTGAAAGCATTACGGCAGGTCGACATCCCGATCCGTCATGCCCCCAACGTGGTCGTGACGGTGTCCGGCCGTACTCTCGGCCGCGCACCGGGAGGCATGGCGGAAACCATGGCGCGACGGATCATCCGCCAGGACGAGGCTCTGGACGATAGTCTGGAACCTGCGGTCGACTGCCTGCGCCGAGCGCAGGCGCGTGCCACGCTGCGTGTCCTGTTCGAACTACGGCATCATGGCGAGATGGCCGGCATATCTTCGTGCCTCCTGCTCGCGAGACAGGTCGGTCTTCCTCCCGAGCTGATCGCGCGATGGCTCGAAGAGCCGTTCTTCGGCACTGCCTGGGCCAGGCTGGAAGCGGAAAGCCCGTTGCTGATACGCAGGCATGTCCTGCGTGCCGAACTTGCCGGTCATCGCGAGGCGGCGGACAGGATCGTGCAAAGTCTTTGCCACGGCTCGCGAACCGCTCGGGATCGGGTCGGTATCGCACGCAGGACGGTAAAGGCGGCGGTACGACCACGGATGCCGGTCAGCGGCTCAACCGGTCCAGCCGATATCCATCTCGTCGTGCCGCCAGGCTGACGATCATGCCGGCTCTCTCGCATGCGTCGATGAACAGCGTCGCCGCCCGATCGCCGGTGCAGGGGGTATTGGTCTCGCCGGTCCAGTTCGCCAGGACGATCATGCCGCCAGGTGCCAACACCCGAAGCACCCAGGCCGCCAGATCGGCATTGTCTGCAGGCGACAGGAAATAGAGCAGCTCGGACACGAGGACCACGTCGCAGGACTGTGCATCGATCTCCGGATGCTCGCTGGGCAGGGTGCGGCGCTGGAAGCTCACATGCCCGAACTCGGCACACCGGATGCGTGCGCGTTCCAGCGCGGCGTCGGCGATATCCACTCCGACCACACGTTCGGACCGTGTCGCCAGCGCCGCCGTCATTATCCCGATCGAGCAACCAAGCTCCAGCACCAGTCCGAAGCGCCGGCCATCGAGCGCTGCCAGCGTCTCGGCGTATTTTGCCCGCTCGTACTCGCTGGTCTCGAAATCCCACGGGTCCGGATTGTCCGCATACAACCGGTCGAACACATCCCCGGACCAGCTCCGGTCGCTCATGACTCGAGGAACACCTCGTAGGGAGATGCGAACACCTCCAGCAGCGCGTTCGGCAACCGGAAGCCGCTCGGATCATCGGTGATCAGGTCCCCGTACTGGCTTTCATGCGCCTGGATCGCCAACGCCTTGCGCGACTGGAATTGCGTCACATCGAACCGCCAGCCGGCCAATGCCCCGGTATCGAGTTCGACCTCCGGTGCAATGAGCCAGCCCCAGACCGGATAGGCGAGCAGCCGCATCCGCTCGCGCCGTGCCAAGGCAAGCCCCATCTTCCAGACCGACTCGTGGTCGCAGTGTGGATCATGCGACCACGGCGCCAGGATCGTGTCGCAGCCATGTTCGGCAGCCAGGCTGGACAACGTCTCGACCACCATGTCGAATTCGGCCCCTTCATGTGGGCTCCGTGTGTCCGGCAGCCGCAGGAATGCCAGCCGCTCGGGGGGCAGTCCGAGATGCCAGGTCGCCGCCTCGGCTTCGGCCTCGCGCCGGGCCCGCAGCCGCGTTGCCGGCCAGGTCGGCGAGCCGGGGTGCGAACCGGTTCCATCCGTCACGATCACCACCAGCGGCGCCCGCCCCGCCGCGCAACCGGCCGCGATCAGCCCGCCGCAGCCAAGGCTTTCATCATCGGCATGCGGAGCCAGGATCATCGCCGTGCCGGGCACGATCTCGTCCAGCAATGCCATCGGCAGCGTACGGAAAATCGCTTGGGCCTTGCCTGCTTTCATGCGGGCCGCTCCGGGTCCGGCAGATCGCGGCCGGTGAACCACATGGCCGCCTCCACCAGGGTCTCGTCCGGCGCCGGCTGCCGCAGATAGGTTGCAAGGTCGCGCATCACCCGTTCCGCCTGATTGGTCTGCAGGAAGCCTTGCAGCCCGAGTGCTCGCTGCGCCAGCTGGATCACCGTAAGGCCGGCCTGCTCGCAGGCAATGCGGGCCAGATTGACCGTCGCCGCGACGTCGCCCGGTTCGAACATCTCGCCTTCCGCCAGTAGAACTGCACGGCGAGCCCACATCGACGCAGTTTCACGCGCGATCAGCGCTTCGCCGATCCGGACCGCCTGATGCGGATTGCCGGCGCGTCCGCGCGCGGCAAGTTGGCCACGCACCATATCCACCAGCCGATCGATCCCGCCCAGCGCCACGGCGATGCCTCGCCATGCGCCGGCTGAAAATTCCGGCTGCCGCAGATAATCCCCGGGCGCGCCGATGAACTGATCCGGCGAAACCGCCATGCCGGTAAAGTCGCATCGTCCTGTCGCCGCACCCCGCATGCCGGTCAGGCCGCCGATGGTCGGGCTCGCTTTCCGATCGCTGCCGAGCCGCACCGCCACCATACGCGGCGCGCCATTTGGTGGCTGGGCCGTGATCAGCGGGCGAGTCAGCACACAGGCCCCGGACGCGAACAGCTTCTCGCCCACCAGATGCGATGTGGCCCCGGTCTCGACCAGGCGAACCGGATCCGGCCCGTCCGTCACCCAGATGCCGAACACGTGCCCGTCATGCACGTCGGATGCGGCCGTAGCGATCTGCGCGTCGTTTCCATACTGAACGATCAGCTTGAGCGCGTTGACGTGCCCCTCGTACAATCGTCCGAGCGAAAGGCTTCCGCGCCCGATCGTCCGCAGCATCGACAGGAGCCCGAGCGCGCCCGCAGGTTCAGTGCCAAGCCCCTGGCCACCCACGCGCCGAGGCAACGGAGCCAGCAATGCGCCCGCGCCGCGCAGCAGCGCGAAACCCTCATCGGGAAAACCACCCTCCCGATCGAGCCTCGATGCTTCTGCGTCGAACGCGTCGATATGACCTGCAACCAGTTCGAGCAATGCAGGAGCTTGCATCCGTTCGGCCTGAAGCGGTCAGATCTTGCCCGGCGGTGCCCGCGACCCGGCCCAGTCGGCGCCGGCAGTATCGTTACCGGTGGTCCGCGTAGGGTTGTCATTCTCGTCGCCGCTCTGCACCGCCGGCCGTGCATCGGTGAGGTCCGATTTCCCCTTCTTGGTAGCGTCGCCTTTCGGTGCTCCATGCGTACCGCCGGGGTCGATTCCCTCGACCGGCACGTTGCCTGTGGTCTGTCCCGATGAAGCGGCCATGTTCGTTCTCCCTTGTCGCCAAGTGGACGCCTCGGATAGCCATCGGGTTGCGTGCAGGCGGATCAATGTTACGTCGGACGACGAGACGGCAAAGGAACGTTTTCCTGCGCAGTAACCATGCGTTTCCCGACTGTTTGTTATTCGAACAGGTTGGCGAAGCTTGATGCCAGATGCTGGCTCAGCATCGGCATCGCTTCCTCCATTTTGAGATTGACCTTGTCCGCATAAGCGACATCCCGAATATTGTATTTTTTGAAATCCGCGTTCTCATCGACGTCCTGCGTACGGCCGGAACTGCTCATCGATTGAGAGTCGGCTTCCCCGTAGGATTGTGCAGTCGCATCGGTAATCGCTGCCTGCGACTGGTGGTTGGCATGGCCGTGGAAAGAATGCGTGTGCTGGTAAATTCGCGCACCGTGCAACGGGCGTTCGGAGAGCTGCAGGTCGACTGTCAGCGCGTAGGTGATGTCCTGGTAGGCATAGTTCAGGAGCGCACTTGCGGCCATCACGCCCAGGCCGACCCCGAGGCCGGCTCCGGTGCTGTTGGCGAGCCCGCCCGCCAGCCCGCCTGCCAAGGCACCTGCAAGAAGTGGCTGTCCAAATCCTCCGCCGAGCAACGCCGCCTCCTGGTTTTTTTCCAGCTTACCGGCCTGAAGCACGTTGCCCTGCAGCATGTAGTGAGCCTGGTTCGGATCGCTTACGATCTGATAGCCCCGGGCAGCCAGCCCGGCTGCCAGCGCTCCGCGAATGTCGATATCAGGATAATCCGACGTGTTCCTGAAGCCCATGTAGATCGTTTTCTGGTTCAGGCCGACCGGATCGAGAAATACGGTCTCGGACATATGCGTGTGAACGGTGAGGTCCGCATGGTTGACCAGCGCGTCAGTACCAGCGCAGCCGGCCAGCGTCGACAGCGCCAGGAACGACATTGCGGTCGCACCGAACCAGGTTCTGGAATGCATCGCGGAATCCGATCATGATCGGCAAGCGCGAAATGCACTACAGCCGGTAATCGTTCCAACATTCGCCTGTAAGAGTTAAGAATCCGACAATGGGTTCATTCGACAGCAAGCGTGTGAGCAACGGTGTCGTGAAGCGTTCCAGCGACGGCTGATGCCGTCGCCGGATGGCATGATGTTCGCGGCTACAGATCCGCGAGCGCCGGATACAGCGTGCGATACCGAGCGAGGCCAGCGGCATAGGCCTTGGTCGCAACCGGGTCGGGCAGGAACGTCTCCACCCGCCTGGGTGGCGTGCAGACGAGGGCAGGGTCCTCGCCGGTATCGGCCAGCCGGGCCAGCCGCGCCGCGCCGAACGCGCCGCCATGCTCGCCGGATTCCAGCCGGTGCAACGGCATCTCGAGCACCGAGGCCAGGATGGCAATCCACACGCCCGAGCGCGAACCGCCGCCGATCACGTCGGCTTCGGTAATCCGGGTGCCGGATGCCGTAAGCGCATCGAGGCAGTCGCGCATCGAGTAGGCGACGCCCTCCAGCACCGCGCGCGTCATCGAGGCGCGGTCGCTGTCCTGCGAAAGGCGGACGAAGCCGCCACGCACGGCGCCGTCGTTGTGCGGCGTCCGCTCGCCGGACAGATAGGGCAGGAAGATCGGTCCATCCCCGATCGAGGTCGCCTTCGCGTCCTCGGTGTCGAGTTCCGCCAGCAGCGTCGCCTCGTCTCGTCCGGTCACCGAAGCCCACCAGGCCAGCGATGCGGCTGCGGACAAGGTCACGCCCATCTGATGCCAGCGGCCGGGCAAGGCGTGACAGAACGCATGCACCGCCGCGTCCGGATTGGGAGCGAACCGGTCCGTGGTTGCAAACAGCACGCCGGATGTGCCGAGCGACACGAACGCGCTGCCGGGCTCGATCGCACCCAGCCCGACCGCGCCGGCTGCGTTGTCGCCGGCGCCGCCTGCCAGGATCGGCGGCTGGTGCATGCCCCAGCGCGTGGCGAGTTCGGCATGCATCCGCCCCGCCGGCGCGCTGCCCTCCACCAGCTTCGGCATCGACGCACGTGTCAGCCCGGTGGCCGCAAGCGCCGCATCGGACCAGTCGCGCTTGCCGACATCGAGCCAGAGCGTGCCGGATGCGTCGGACATCTCCTCGATCATCTCGCCCGTCAGCCGATAGCGGATCCACGCCTTCGGCAGCAGCACCGTCGCGGTCCGCGCGAATATCGCAGGCTCGTGCTTAGCGACCCACAGCAGCTTCGGCGCGGTGAATCCCGGCATTGCCGGATTGCCGGTGATGGCCCGAAGCTCAGGGAAATTCGCCTCCAGCTCGACGCATTCCACGGTCGATCGCGTGTCGTTCCACAGGATGGCCGGACGCAGCACGGCACCCGACGCATCCAGTAGCACCGCCCCGTGCATCTGCCCGGACAGCCCGATCGCCCGGACCGTCGCCAGATCAGCGGGATGCTCGGCGGCGATGCGGTCGATCGCCGACAGCATGGCCTGCCACCAGGCTTCCGGCTCCTGCTCGCTATGCCCCGGCGCCGGCCGCTGCACCTCCAGCGACACCGATGCGCTGGCCAGGATGTGCTGCTCCCCGTCGACCAGGATGGCCTTTACCGAGGAGGTACCGAAATCGATGCCGAGATACATGTCGTGCCTAGATGGAGTGCGAGTTCAGGAAATCGGATTGGTGATCAGAACGAAAGCGTAGCGGCCGCGTGCTCCAGCGTCCGCATGGCGCCTACTTCATAGAGGCTGGCAAGCCAGTGTCCGGTCCGGTCGATCAGCACCGGATTGTCGCCGAGATCGCCGAATAGCTGGCGGATGCCGAGGACCGGTCTTGGATCGGCACCGCCCTGGATGGCCTTCGCTTTCAGCACCTCGGCCAGGGGATGCCTGATCTCGATCGGCTGGCCCTGCTCGTCCTCGCCGCGAATGCGCCGAATCCAGGCTGCCAGCGCCAGCGCCAGCAGGTCGATCGACCCGCCGGAGGCCAGCCGGTCACGGATCGGATCGACCAGGACGTTCAGTGGCGCATCGGTATTGACCCGCTCGACCGTGTCCTTGATGCCCGGGTTGGCGAACCGCTCGACCAGTTCCTGCTTGTAGTCGTCCAGGTCGATCCCGGGCACCGGGCCCAGCGTGGGTCCGGTTTCCCGGTCCATCAGCGCCGCCATGTAGTGCTGCATGATCGGACTGGCGAGCGCCTCGTCGATCGTGGTGTCGGCGGTGCCGATAAGTCGTCCCAGCCCGGCTATCGCCAGATGGCTGCCGTTCAACAGCCGCAGCTTCATGAATTCGTATGGGGTCACATCCTCGACGAATTGCGCACCCACCTCCTCCAGCGCCGGACGGCCCTGCACGAACCGGTCCTCGACCACCCACTGGGTGAAGCCCTCGCAGAATACCGGCCAACGATCCGCGATGCCGTAGCGCTCGCGCAGATCGTCGATGTCCGCCTGCTTGGTGACCGGCGTGATGCGGTCGACCATGGTGTTGGGGAAGCTCGCGTTGGATTCGATCCAGTCCGCCAGCGCCGGCTCGCGCAGCCGGGCGTAGCTCAACACCGCTTCCCGCAGCACGTTGCCGTTATGCTGGATGTTGTCGCAGCTCAGCGCGGTAAAGGCGGGCGCGCCCGCATCGCGGCGACGGCGATACGCCTCGACGATAATCGCCGGGGCACTGTGCGGATGGGTCGGGTCGGCGAGGTCGAGCAGGATCTGCGGATGTTCCGGATCAAGCACCTTGGTCGAGCGGTTCAGGCAGTAGCCATGCTCGGTCACGGTCAGGCTCACGATGCGCACGCCGGGCTGGTCGATCTGTGCCAGCAGGGCGTCGCTATCCTCGGCGGTGAACAGCACCCGCACGATCGAGCCGATGACCCGGACCGTTTCGGTTTCCGCGGTCCGCTCGACCAGCGTGTAGAGCCCCTCCTGCGGGATCAGGCTGTCCGCCATTCTGCGGTCGCCAGGCATCAGGATGGAGCCGGCGATGCCCCATTCCGACTGGTCCGGACGCTTGCCGATCAGCTCGTCGATGTAGCGGGCCATGTGCGCGCGATGAAAGCCGCCGAGTCCGAGATGGACGATGCCCGGCGTCACGGTCGCCGGATCGTAGGCAGGCCGGAGTATCGTGTCCGGAAGGCTGCTCAAGGTGGTGCGCTTCAGGTCGATGGCACTCATGATCCGGCCGTTCCTCTTGGTTTTCCCCTAGCCAGCGTCAGCGCGGAGCGCCCGTCAATACCCCCTGTTGGGCCGCCTGGTGGCTCCGAGCTACAACGATGACTTCGCGCGGTTCAGGATCATGCTGCAGAGCTTGGTTCGCATCTGGTCCTTCATCCCGCTCATCGACAGCGTGTTGCCGCTGCCGGTCTGCAGCATGCCCTGCTGACCCTGCGCATAGGCGGGCGAGGAAGCCACGCCGTTGCGGCCGGTGAGCGTGCTCAGCGCCGATGCCGCCCCGGCGCCCTGCACGTAATTATTCTGCACGCAGTAGCTGAGCACGCCGGCGACGTTGCCGGTGGGCACGGAAGATACCGACGGCAGCGCATTGCCCATCAGCCCGCCGACGCCGCCGGTCATGGTCGACATGCGTCCCCCCGAGCCACCCAGTGACGGCATCGAAGGCATGGAGGGCAGGCTTTGGGCATGTGCGTTCACGGTGAACGTCAGGATCGTGCAGATGCTGGCTGCAGCAAGGGCCGACGCACGATACATGTCATGATCTCCGGAGTGCCCGACGATCTAACACCCGGAACCCAGGCGCGGTCGATTATCCCGACGTCAGGCTGCGGGTCGCTCCCGCTTGCTCTCGGTACGAAGCTGTCCGCAGGCAGCCAGGATGTCCTGACCGCGCGGCATCCGGATCGGCGAGGCGAACCCCGCATCGGTCACGATCTGGGCGAATTTCATGAGCTGCTGCCGAGTGGACGGCTCGTACTGGCTGCCCGGCCATGGGTTGAAGGGAATCAGGTTCACCTTGGCCGGGATCCCGGCGATCAGCCTGACCAGCTCGTGCGCTTCCGCCTCGCTGTCGTTCACGCCGCGCAGCATGACGTATTCGAAGGTAATCCGGCGTGCATTGCTCGCAGCCGGATAGCGACGGCAGGCCGCGATCAGTTCGGCAATCGGATATTTCCGGTTCAGCGGTACGATCTCGTCGCGCAGTTCGTCGCGCACCGCATGCAGGCTGACCGCCAGGTTGACGCCGAGTTCCTGGCCGCACCGGTCCATCATCGGCACCACGCCCGAGGTGGACAGGGTGATTCGCCGGCGCGACAGGGCGATGCCCTCGTTGTCCATGACGATCCGCATCGCCTTGGCCACGTTCTCATAATTATACAGCGGCTCGCCCATGCCCATCAGCACGATGGTCGAGAGCAGGCGAGGGGTGTCGCCGTGTGGGCTGGGCCACTCGTTGTAGCTGTCGCGTGCCGCCATGAACTGGCCGACGATCTCGGCGACCCCGAGGTTGCGGGCAAGCTTCTGGGTACCGGTATGGCAGAACCGGCAGGACAAGGTACAGCCGACCTGGCTTGAAATGCACACGGCCCCCCGATCCTCGCGGCGATCGGGAATATAGACGGTCTCCGCCTCCTGCCCGTCGCGGAAGCGGAACAGGAACTTCCGCGTCTCGTCGGTGCTGGTCTGTACGACAGCCGCTTCCGGCCGGCCGATCACGAACCGCTCGGCCATTTTCTGCTGCAGCGGCTTGGCCAGAGAACTCATCCGGGCGAAATCGGTCACGCCCTGGTGATAGACCCAGTGCCATATCTGCTTGGTGCGGAACGGCTTCTCGCCGATTTCGACCAGCGCCTCGGTCAGCTCCTTGCGCGACAGCCCGACGATCTCGCGGCGCCCATCCGGCAACACCGCCGGCGGCGGTGCGAACAGGGCAGCCTTGGCCATGATCCGTTCGCGCTCGGCCTCGGAGAGGTCATGCGCGTCGTGCGAAATGCGGGTGATGGTAGGAGCGACGAAACTCATCTGTGACTGGGCCTGATCATCGATGCCATTTGGGCAGGTGCGCGTTGTGGGACAAGCGCCTGACGCTTGCGATCAACTTGTGGGTAGAATTAAGTGTTGTTAGTTTATTAAGGATCAACTGTCACATTCGAGCCACGTTATACCTGCGTGATGCGGGGTGTGCATCAGGAGGGTTCGGCATGGATGACCTGGAATACAATGCTCAGTTGGATGAGCTGGATCACCTGCTCAACGACCTAGACATCGAGTCCGAGCCGTCCCGCATCTGGGATCTGCTGGCGGAAGTCTCTCACCACGACCTGCCGCGCCAGACTCGAGCGTCCTGACGCTCAGGATTTCCTGGCCGCGATCAGGAACTCACGGTTCCCTTCCGGACCGGTGATCGGACTCGGTTCGACACCGATTACCGTCCAGCCTGGCAGGGCCGCCCACCAGTCCTGGATCATCGCGCAAACCTGGTCATGAACGGCCGGATCCCGCACGACGCCTTTTGCTCCGACCTGTCCGCGTTCGGCCTCGAATTGCGGCTTGATCAGCGCAACCGCCCAGGCTCTAGGGACGCAGAGCCACAGTGCGGCGGGCAGGACCGTCCGCAGGCCGATGAAGCTGGCGTCGCACACCAGCACCTCGATCGGGTCCGGCACGCGTTCGGAGGTCAGCGTCCGCGCATTGACCTTCTCATGCACGACGACACGTGGATCGCTGCGCAGCTTCCATGCCAGTTGGCCGTGTCCGACATCCACCGCATGCACCCGGCTGGCGCCATGCGTCAGCAGGACGTCGGTAAATCCGCCGGTCGAGGCGCCGATATCCAGGCAGATGCGACCATCTGGCGACAGGCCGAAATGATCGATCGCATGGTCGAGCTTCAGCCCGCCGCGCGATACCCACGGATGCTCCTGTCCACGCACACCGAGCGGTGCATCCTCGGCCAGCATATCGCCCGCCTTGGCCACGCGCATTTCGCCGGTGAACACCAGTCCGGCCAGGATCAGCGCCAATGCCCGGGCACGGGTGTCGACCAGTCCACGATCGACCAGCAACTGATCGGCGCGAACCTTCATCGATCAGGCGAGGCCTGAAAGTCCGACGGTTTCCGGCACGCTGAGTGCCTGGAGGGCGGTCTGGACGATGTGGCTGGCGGAGAGCCCGGCCTGGATGATCTGCGCGGTCGGGGTATCGTGGTCGATGAAGCGGTCCGGCAGGGTCAGCGGCC
>JBPBQO010000084.1:0-8325 GCA_050954785.1 Janthinobacterium lividum
GTGAGTGCCGCACCCGCTGCCGAGCCGCTACCGGCGGCGACCGATCCTGCGAACGGCCACCTGATTTCACCGATCATTGCCGCCGTGGTGTGCATGAAGCCGCGTCCGCTGCTGACGCCGCGACGCCACGTCAGGTTGCGAAGGTGCAGGCGCTGAAGGATGCATCGCCGGACTTCGTCGCCATGCGCCGGTTCGTCATGCGCTTTCGCGGCATCATGCGCAGCGGCGACATCGACAAACTTGCGGGCTGGATCGATGATGTCCGTCACAGCGGCATCTATGCCATGCAGAGGTTCGGCCGGTCCTTGCTGCAGGATCTTGATGCAGTCCGACATGCGATAACTGAGCCGTGGAGCAACGGGCAGACGGAGGGACAAATCAATCGCCTCAAGACACTGAAACGCGCGATGTATGGTCGTG
Source organism: Janthinobacterium lividum (assembly GCA_050954785.1). Classification (GTDB taxonomy): domain Bacteria; phylum Pseudomonadota; class Alphaproteobacteria; order Acetobacterales; family Acetobacteraceae; genus Lichenicola. The sequence goes on from JBPBQO010000084.1 coordinate 421, forward strand.
CTGGTGTCGAGTTGCTGCGGGCTCGCATGATGCCGCTTCTACCCATTGTTTCTCACACAGATTGAGGAAGAGCCCGTTTCGTGCAGCCAAGCAACTGCCTGTTCGGAATATCATGCAGTCAGTCCGCATTTCCTTCGAGCTAACACACTATAGGATGCATCGCCAGAATTCGTCGCTATGCGCCGGTTCGTCATGCGCTTTCGTGGTATCATGCGTAGCGGCGACATCGACAAGCTCTCAGTCTGGATCGATGATGTCCGTCACTGCGGCATCTATGCCAGGCAGAGGTTCGGCCGGTCCTTGCTGGAGGATCTCGATGCAGTCCGACATGCGATGACCGGGCCCTGGAGCAACGGGCAGACGGAGGGACAAATCAATCGCCTCAAGACAGTGAAACGCGCGATGTACGGTCGCGCAGGTGTCGAGTTGCTACGGTCTCGCATGATGCCGCTTCTACCCGCTGTTTCTCACACAGATTGAGGAAGAGCCGCTCTAGCGCGGCGAAACCGGCCTGAAATCGAGATCGCCGTAATCGTAGCTGAAATCGGCGACCGGTGAGGCTGGCTTCATAGTAATCCGCGATACGTGCCCGTTGGCGTCGAAAGCGAAGCTGATCAGTGCAGGTTCGATCGCGCGGTCGGTGAAGCGGGTGACGAAGCTGTCGTACTGGAAATGGTCCAACGGTCCCGACATGCGCGGTGTCGATCTGAAGTCGATCGAGAGACCGCTGCCGTTGCGTGCGATGACGATGTCGCCGTACCAGGAATCACGATAGAACCCGACATAGGCGTCGAGCGGGGCCGAGGGGCCGGGCTTTGCCGGACTCGCGGTCTTGGTCTCGACCAGTTTCGCCGCCTCCTGCAGCCGCCTTGTCGCGTAAATTTTGTATTTCGCAGGCCAGTCGCCGGGGGGCAGCCCGAGATAGTGGTCGAGAAGCTCATACATGAGGCCGAACAGGATCTGGCCATCCTCGCTGTTAATCTCGACGGCGAAACCGACATTCTTTTCCGGCAGCAGCACCACGATGCTCTTGAAGCCGAACACCGCACCTTCGTGCCAGACGATCTTCGCGCCGTGGTAGTCGCGCACTTCCCAACCGAGCGCGTAGGTGTTGAAAGTGGGTGCGGTGCCGGCGAGTTCTGGTGGGTCCGGATCGATCGGTTGCAGGACGGTCGGATTCCACATCTCGGTATGTGCGGCCTCGCTGAACAACCGGCCACTATCCGGCAACTTGCCGTCCGCCAGCTGCAGTTTCAGCCATTTCGCCATGTCTGAAATGCTGATCGCCAGGCCGCCCGCCGGCGCGGCGCTGCGGCCTAGCTCGTCGCGCTCGTCAAGCACTCGTTGCGGACCCAGTCCGCGCACGACGCCATCGGTTCGTGCATGCGGATAGGCGCGGTTTGCGTCCGCGAAGCGTGGCTCACTGTCTGCGGTCGAGTCCAGCATGCCGGCAGGAACCAGCACGTGGTCGCGCATGTAATCCTCCCAGCGCGTCCCGGTCACGGCCTCGATCATCTGCCCGACAACCATGTAAAGCACATTGTCGTAGGCAAACCCGTAGCGGAAACTCGTGGCGGGCTTCAGGTAGCGCAGGCGTTTCACCGCCTCCGCGCGCGGGATGTTGCTGCGCGGGACGAAGAGCAGGTCGCCCTCGCCAAGCCCGAGTCCGCTGCGATGCACGAGCAGATCGCGGATGGTCATGTCCCGGGTTACCCAGGGATCGTACATCTGAAAGCCGGGCAGGCGATCGATCACCCGGTCGTCCCAGCCGATCTTGCCGGTATCCACGAGTGTTGCCAGTGCGGCAACGGTGAATGCTTTTCCGGTGGAGCCGGTCGGAAAGATCGTGTGCGCGTCGATGGCCTGCGGATGCTCCAGGCCCTGAACGCCATAGCCGTGCAGGAAGGTCGTCTGGCCGTTCTCGACGATGGTCACTGCAAGCCCGGGAATGCCGATCGTGCGACGCAGCGTCTCCACGCGGTTATCCAAACCGTCGGGAGGTGCTGCGATCGCTGGAGCCGACAGCGTTAGCAGGCCGAGCAGCAAGGCGGTGGATGCCGGACGGTGTGGGTGTATCACGGCAGTTCGGCCTCCAGGCCATCGGGTTGCCGTTCCGCCCGCTGTGCCCGCTGCATAGGAGCGTCGAGAAGGCGCAGCAGTAGTGCGGCCAGTGCGGCAAGCCCTGTCAACAACAGAAAGAAGGTCGCGTGGTCGATCCGGCTCCACAAGATGCCGACCAGACCGGCCGACAGGCTGCCGCTGAATATGGTGAGAAACCAGCAGGCGACGGTGGTCGCGGCGAAGGCCGGAGGCGCCAGCCCGGCGAACACGCCGAGGCCGGTGGGCAGGATGAACAACTCGCCGAGGGTCAGGATCGCGAAGAAGGCGATTAGCCATATCCAGTCCGCACGCGTCCCGCTTTCGTGCCAGGCGAGAGCCGACAGCAGCAGATAGGCGCCGGCCACGATCAGCGCCCCCAGGGCCATCCGGCGTGCCAGGCGCTGCTCGTGGCCGGCGCTGGCGTGCCGCCGCCAGATCGCCAGCAGCGGCTGGGTGAAGACGATGACAAACAGCGAGTTGAGCGACTGGAACCAGGTCATCGGGATCAGGAAGTGGCCGGCGCTGCGATCGACGCCGGCATCGGTCCAGAGCGCCACCGTGTTCCCGACCTGCTCGTAGGCGCTGCGGAACACAGTCACCGACAGTGCCACTGCCAGGAGCAGCAGCACGGCACGCCGGTCGAGCCGGCCGCCCGCACCGCCGCGCACGATCGGGGCCGATCGTTCCGGTTCGGGTGGCAGGAAGCGCCGGCCGGACACGTAGATCAGCAGCCCGGCCAGCATGCCGAACCCGGCGACGCCGAAACCGTAGTGCCAACCATATAATTCGCCAATCGTGCCGCAGACGATCGGCGCCAGGAAGCCGCCCACGTTTACACCGACATAATAGACGTTGTAGGCCCATGCGCGACGCGGATCGTCCGGCTCGTAGAGCTGGTCGATCTGGCTGGGCAGACTGGGCAGGAACAGGCCGTTGCCGAGCGCAATCGTCACCAGCGCAACATAGAACAGTCCGTCGAAAGTCATCATGAAGTGGCCGGTCGCCATGATGCAGGCGCCGACAATGATCGCGCGTCGCTTGCCGAGCAGCCGGTCGGCGATCACGCCGCCGAATATCGGGGTGAAATACGCACAGGCGGTATAGGCGCCGTACACGAAGGACGACGTGCCCTGACCCAGCATGAGGTGCTTGGTCATGTAGTACACAAGCAGCGCGCGCATGCCGTAGTACGAGAACTGTTCCCACATGTTGGTCAGGAACAGGATCGTCAGGCCGGGCGGCTGCCCGAACCAGGAGCGCTGCTCCGTCATGGGCGGGTGGCGAATCCTCCGCCCCAGACCTCCGGGCCGGCCCAGATGGTGCCGTCGCTGTAGCGGACCGCGGGATCGCGGTCCGCGGCCAGGAAGGTCGGGCCGTCCAGATCGACCACGTCGCAAAGTTGGCCCAGCACGAAGGCCGGCGCCATCGCCAGGCTGCTGCCGATCATGTTGCCGACCATCACGCCGAGGCCCAGCCGGCGTGCTTCCGCCGCCATCAACAGCGCCTCGGTGAGGCCGCCGGACTTGTCCAGTTTGATGTTAATCATGTCGAAGCGCCCGCTCGCGGCGGCGACATCCTCGAAGCTGACGACGCTCTCGTCGCCGGCGATCGGCAGCGGCGCCTCGTAGCCGGTGAGGTCCGCCTCCCGGCCGCGCGGCAGTGGCTGCTCCAGCAGCGACACGCGCTGCTCATGCAGTGCCGCGACCAGCCGATCGAGATCGCCGCGGGTGAAGCCCTGGTTGCCGTCCACACCCAGCCAGGCATCGGGCCGCGCCTGCCGGATCGCGGCCACCCGTGCGATGTCGAGCTCGAGCTCCCCGGTAAGCTTGATCTTGATCGCCTTGGCGTCCGCATAATCGCGTGCGCCCTGCGCCATGATCTCGGGGCTGTCGGCGCCGAGCGTGAAGGTGGTGAGAAGCGGCTTCGGCTCGTCCAGCCCGGCCAGTTGCCACACCGGCACGCCAGCCTGCGCGGCCTCGAGCTCCCAGAGTGCGCAATCGACGGCATTGCGGGCCCCGCCCGGCGGCATGATCTCCCGCAGCGCCTCGCGTGACGGGCCCTGTTCGATCCGTGTCCTCGCCGTGTCCAGCGCATCCAGCATGTGCTGCAGGTCATCGCCGAGATAATAGACGCCGCCGCCTTCGCCGCGTCCGGTGTGCACGCCGTTCCGGAGCGTGACGACGACGATGTCCGCCGTCTCGAACACATGACCGGAAATCCGGAACGGCTTGGCGAGGCGCAACTGTTCGATCGCGACGTCGAGCTGAAGGCTGGGCATCAGTAGTGCACCGTCATGGAGAGCAATCCGAAAGTCGAGGCGGCATAAAGCACCAGCAGTGACGACAGCAGCATCAGGATGCTCCAGATGCGGCCCGGCCATGTCCAACCAGGCCAGTTGCGACCGGTCTGCCAGACGAGCCAGGTCTTCCAGCCGGTGAACAGCACCTCTGACGCGAAGGCTACGAGTCCGCCGATCTGCAATGTCCAGAGGATCGGATCCGAGGCCCTGGTCAGCGCATCGGGGTTCGAAAGCATGCGGGAGACGGTAAGGGTCCAGCCGACAAACACCGCGATCGTCAGGCCGGCGGCAGCACGCGACAGCCGGTCGGCCAGCAGCAGTGGCCCGGCGGGCAGCGTCGATGCACGGTAGTGCCGGCGCAGCAGCCAGCGTACCGGCCAGAACAGGAAGCCCAGCAGCAGGATCGCCAGGCTCGTCATCAGCGCTGGCAACAGCCAGCCGGCGGAACGGCTGAGCGGCACGCGGTCCATCACTTCGAATGGCGAGGCCAGGTCCCAGCTCCAGCGCACCACCTTGCCGTCGACCAGCTTTGCGGCGAGCCGGTCATGCCCGTTGACGTCGCGCCAGACGAAGGGTGCGATCTCCTTCCAGTGGCGGATCGCGCCGCTGGGATCGGTCAGTCCGGACACGACGAGATCGCCCGCGGGCCCGGTGGAGATCGTGGTTTGACTGAGCAGGCCCAGCGACACCAGGAACGTTCCGGCCGACTTCCGGCTGGCGTCCCAGTGACCGGTCATCATGCGCGCATGCTGCATGGCAAGGTCCGGCCCCACCTGGCCATCCGGCACGGTCTGCGGGAAATAGCGGTCGGCGAAATCCTGGAATAGCGCCCCACGCAGCGGCTGTACCGAACCGCCCTTGCCGGCGCTGTTGAACGAGACATAGAGCCCGACACCATCCTTGATGAAGAGATGCAGGATGGTGTGGAAATTCTCGGTGTCGCCGAGATGGCCGATCACTTCGTGGCCGTTGATGTTGGTCTCGAAGAAGCCGAGCTCCATCCGGTTGAGCGGAGGGATCAGCGAGGTGGGATCGACTCGGTCGAGCGGGCTGTCATGCATCATTTCGGCGGTGGCAGGCTCGAGAATGCGCTTCCCGTCCAGCTCGCCGTTCTGCAGATGCGCGATCATGAAGCGTGCCATGTCGCCCGCAGTCGAGGACAGCGCGCCCGCCGGCGTCGGTCCAAGAAGCTCGAATCCCTTGCCGGGTTGCGAGGCCTGTCCGTAACCGGTCGCCATCTGCGGCACCAGTCTGCCCGGGAGCGGCTGCCGGAACGTCGAGTTGTGCATGTCGAGCGGTGTGAAGATGTGCTGCTCGACATAATCGTCGAACGGCGTGTTCGAGACCCGCTGCACGATGTAGCCGGCAAGTGCCGTCGCCCAGTTCGAGTAGGCCGGCGTGGTGCCCGGCGCGAAGATGCGCGCAGGCGTCCAGGCCTTCAGGAAGTCCGGCAGCGATTGCAGGTAGGCCGGATCGTAGAACGAGATGTTCTTCGCCCGTTCCGCAAAGCCTGCGGTGTGCGTCATGATCTGACGCAACGTGACGGGTTTGCCGTCGAATGCCGGGATATGGAAATCCAGGTATGTGTTGACGTCCTGGTCGAGATCCAACTTGTGCTGCTCGACAAGCTGCATGACCGCGGTCCAGGTCACCAGCTTCGAGACCGAACCCGGGCGGAACAATGTCCGTTCGGGGTCGACCGGCGTGCGCTTGGCGACATCGGCATAGCCGTAGCCGCGTTCGGTAAGGATATGTCCGTTCTTGACGACCGCGATCTCCGCGCCTGCGATATCGTCGACGCTGAGCGCGAACGGCAGGTAGCCGTCCAGCCAGCTATCGACATCTTCCTTGGTCAGGACGTGCGAGCCTGCCCCGTTCGGGAGAGCGGCGACGGGCTGTGCTGCCGCTACCGCGAGGGCAGAGGTTGCAGGCACCGAGGTCGCGACTGGTGGGGCAAGGGGGTCGATCGTCGGTCCCGGTGCCGCAGCCGCCAGCCAGACGAGCCCCGCAGGAACGAGCATCCGTAGGAAAACCATCAACTACTCCGATGCGGCACCGGCGGCCGTCGCCGAGTGCTCTGTACAGGATAACACTACCCCTTTGAGAAACACAGTCAACGATACGGCTTGTCGTCATGGAAGCATCTCCAATCGTTTATGGCGGCTGCAACGGCGTGTCGATCCACAATGTCGCCTTGGCAATCGGCTTGCAGAAGGTCTGCGCTGGCGAGATGCTGCGGGCTGGTCCCCGACAGTCTGGCGCCGGTGGTGAGATGGGTATCGTTGACGTTTATCCCAGTTGGGATCATTACTCTCGATTGGGCCCAAGCAACGAACTGGGGGAGGCGGCATTGATCTGGATCTCGACACGATGAGCGGCACGCCTCCTCCCACGCTGGGCTCGCTGATGCGCGCGCTGCGCAGCCGGCAGGGCCTGACTCTCAGGCAGATGAGCACGATCACCGGGATCCCGTTCTCGACCTTGGCCAAGGTCGAGCATGACCGCCTGACCTTGACCTACGACAAGCTGCAGGTTGTCAGCGAGCGATTGAATGTCCGCATGGCGGACCTCTTTGCGGAGCCCGACGACCAAGTTCCGGTGGTGGCCAACAGCCGGCGCAGCGTCGGTACGTTGTCCAACGCGCTGGCGGTCGAGACCTCGAACTACGACTATTACTATCTGTCGCCCGAGCTCCGACAGAAGGACATGATTCCGATCGTGTCGCGCGTGAAAGCGCGGTCGCTAGCCGAGTTCGGGGACATGGTCAGACACGACGGCCAGGAATTCCTCTATGTTCTGGAGGGCGAGATCGTCGTGCATACCGAGTTCTACGGCCCGACCACGCTGTCTGCCGGAGGCTCGATCTACCTCGACAGCAGGATGGGGCACGCCTACGTCCTGGCTGAAGGATGCGACCAGGCGCTGGCGCTCTGCGTGTGCTCCACGACCCAGGAAGAACTGCTCGACAACGCTTCGCGTCAGGTCGCCGACGCGTCGAGGCCGTCACTCGACCGGGCGCGACCGAAAAAGGCGCGACGATCCGCCTGACGGCTATCAAGGCCGAACATCATTCTTCTCCCAATCCGACAATAACGGTTGACGTTATCCTGGTTAGGATAATAGCGTCCGGTCTAGAGATTAATAATCTAGATCAGCCGGTCGGCGGATTTCGGGGAATACATGCAGCCCTCATGTTCTGGTTCACGCGTCGTCGCCGCCGCCGTGCTTTCGTTGATCGTGACGCCGGTGACGGCGCAGACCGCCGCCGCACAGACCGCGACCACACCTAATCTCGCGGCCCAGCCGGCGCCGGCTTCGAGCCCTGCAGCTATAGTCGGCGCCGCTGCACCGGTGACGGACGCCAGTGCCGTGGAGTCCATCATGGTGACCGCGAACAAGCGCCGCGAACGTCAGCGCGATGTGGCGAACAGCGTCTCGGCGATCAGCGGGGCGGAACTGGACCGCAAGCAGGAGGTCAGGCTGCGGGACCTGGTGTCACAGGTTCC
>JBPBQO010000085.1:0-7710 GCA_050954785.1 Janthinobacterium lividum
CGTGATCCTCGACATCATGGGCGCCCCCTATCTATCGCGGAACCTGGCCAGCTTAGCGGATCTCGGGCGGCTCGTGCTGGTGGCGGTACAGGGCGGAGCCAAGGCGGACACGCTCGACCTCGCCCGGATCATGAGCCGCCGTCTTACCCTGACCGGCACCACGATGCGTCCGCGCACTCCGGCGTTCAAAGCCGAGATCGCCGAGGCCCTGCGCCAGAATGTCTGGCCGTTGCTGGATGCGGGCACCGTGCGGCCGCTGATCCATCAGGTGCTGCCCTTCACGGAAGTGGCACAAGCCCATACGCTGATGGAAAGCGGCAGCCACGCCGGCAAGATCATCCTCAGCCTCTCCGATCATGCCCAACAGGAAACCTCAATGGACGTCAACGTGTGAAGCTGAACGTCGTCTCGCGCGGACCCGATACCGAGGCCCCGAACAGCCGCGCGCTGCCACCGATCGTTCTGCTGCACGGCCTGTTCGGGCGGGCACGCAACCTCGGTTATTTCCAGCGTCGGCTGGCGGTCACCCGGCGCACCCTGGCCATCGACCTGCGCAACCATGGCGACAGCCCGCACGGCCAGATGGACTATACCAGCATGGCGTTCGACCTGATGGAGACGCTGGCCGAGCATGACGCGCTGCCGGCCACGCTGGTCGGCCACTCGATGGGCGGCAAGGCGGCGATGACCCTGGCGCTGAGCCGGCCCGAGGCGGTGAGCAGCCTGCTGATCGCCGACATCCCGCCGGCCCGGACCGGGCACGGCAGCTTCACGCTCGGCGAGGCGATGCTGCGGATCGAGTTTCCGTCCTACCTGAATCGCGCCGCCGCCGACGACCTCTTGCTGGACGCGATACCGGACGCGGACATACGCAACCTGATGCTGCAGAACCTGCGCCTGGGCGAGAACCCCGGCTGGGTGATCGGGCTGGACGAGATCGTGAACTCGATGACCAACATCGAAGGCTGGCCCTACATCCCCGAAGGGCATCGCTACGAGGGCCCGACCCTGTTCCTCGCCGGCGAGACCTCGCAATACATCCGCGCCGAGGACCATCCGGTCATGCAGCGGCTGTTCCCGAACCACGGCTTCGAGGTGATCGAGAAGGCCGGTCACTGGCTACATGTCGAGAACCCTGCCCGCTTCCTGCAACTGGTCGAGAATTTCACCGCAGCCTTCCCGGGATAGGCGGGTGCCGCGTCCGACCGGTTTCATCCGGTTGTCGTCGGAGCCTTGACCGTTTTGGCCGGTTTACCTTCATCCGAGGCGCGCCAGAGATACCAGGCGGCGACCGACCGATGCGGGCTCCACGCCCGCGCGATCTCGCCCAGCAGCTTCGGTTTCGGCTGCACCTCGAGCCGCTTGATCAGCCGGTAGCCCTCGCGCACGCCGAAATCGTCGACCGGCATCACGTCCTTCCGTCCCAGGCTGAAGATCAGCAGCATCTCCACGGTCCAGCGTCCGATGCCGCGCAGGCTGACCAGGCGTTCGATCAGCGCCTCGTCGGACAGACGCATCGCCTGCCGCCGCGTCGGCACGATTCCGGCCAGCGTCGCTTCGCAGACCGCGCGCATGGCCCGGGTCTTGGAGCCGGAGAACCCACATCCGCGTAACGTCTCGTCGGTCAGCGCCAGCAGTGCTTCCGGCGCCGGAAACGCATCCTGGGCCGAAACCCCACTGGGCGGGAGTGCCACCAGCCGCCCCAGGATCGCCTCGGCAGCACGGGCATGCAGTTGCTGATGGGCGATCGCGCGGATCAGGCTCTCGAACGGCTCCTGCGCGCGTTCGGCTTTCAACCGGCAGGGGCCGATCCGGCGGATCAACGCGGCGAGGTCCGGGTCCGCTGCCATCAAGTATCGTCGCGCCGTATCGCGCGCGCTGCCCGGCTGATCGAGCAGAGAGGCATCGACCGATCGCAAGGCCTGTTCCGGTGCCGGGAGTGCAGCCACGACACGCTTTGATGACACGTCGTTCATCCGATCACGGAGGTGGTGGCGAAGCGGGAAGCCAACTGCCACAATGAAGCCCAAAGCCGGAGCCGACCAGGGCGGGACCGTCGGCACACAGAACGTCGTTGCGAGCAATCAGGGCCGCGGGCGATCAGGCGGAGAGACCCGACCCCACATGGCTGACCGCGTCGCTTCCAAGGACCCGATGCCGCGCGCACCGCGACGCCCGGTGTCGCTCCCCACCCACCGCCAGGCCATCGCCCGTCGCTCGGCATTGGCGCCGCTGCCGTTGGAGCCGCGCGGCGCCGGACGAAGCGTCGCGCCATCGGCGCCGTTCGCGCAGGCGGCCGACCTGGTCCAGCAGGCGCGCCTCGACCTGACCGGCCTGCCGATCTCCCACGACATCCACGCCCGGCGCACCCCGTTCGAGCGGAGCGTCGGCGGTTCGGCCATCCTGCACCTGCTCCTGTTCGTGCTGCTGGCGGTCCTCTATGCCCGCCAGTCCAAGCTGCCGCCGCCGAGCGACCAGCAGCCTGTCGAGATGGTCTACGGCCAGAGCGGCATGAAGGGCGACCCGGTCTCACCCGAGTTCGGCGGTGGCACTCCACCGACGCACGAGGCGCCCCCTCCCGCACAGCCCACGCCGGAAACGCCCGCCACCCCTGCACCGACGCCGGCACCACAGGAGCCGACCGTCAACACCAACCTGATGCCACCGCCGCCGGTCGAGATACCGGAATTCCTGCCACTGCCGCCGCCGCCGCCACCAACTCCGGAGAAACCGCAGGATCAGCCGGCCAAGAGCCAGCCGGTGCGGATCCCGCTGCGTACGGCCCGTTCGTCGGCGCAGACATCGCCGAGCTCGGCATTCTCCCACCCGATGGATCTGTCGTTCTCGCAGGTGGGCCCGCCACGCAGCCGCACCGGCCGGGTGGGTGGGTCACGCGCTCCGATCGACATGTCGCTCGGGCCGCTGGTCAAGAACGGCCGCCTGAACACGCCGTTCGCGACAGTGGGCATCAAGGGCGTCAGCAACGATTACGGCAACGAGATCGATGCCTGGATCCGCCGACACCTCTATTACCCGCCCGATGCCGCGCATCGCGGCGAGGACGGGCAGGCGAGCGTGCATGTGGTGATCGACCGCGACGGGCACGTGAAGAGCGTGCGGCTGGTCAGCTCGTCCAGTTCGTTCGCGCTGGACGACTCCACACAGGGCATGTTCCGCAACGCCACGCTGCCGCAGGTTCCTCCCGACATGCAGGGCGACCATTTCGACATCGACCTGACGGTGAACTACATCCTGACGCACTAGCCGGCCGTCATGAACCTGCGATCGACCAGCTTCCGTGAATAGACGCTTTGCACGAGGTCAAACCCATTACCGATCCGGCGATCGTCATGGATGATGAAACGCGCCTTCAGGATGAGATCGTACGCCTGATCCGCGAGTGCCAGGACGCACCCGCTGGCAACCGAACTGTTCGCCTTGAGGAAATGGCCCGGATAGCACAGGCGATGACTGACGAAATTCGTCGTTTGCGTGCCGTGGAACAGGAGCAACGACGCGTCGTTTCCATCATTCATGCATCGAGCTCATGGAGGATCACCGCACCGTTGCGCGCGGTTTCGAATATCTGGCAGTCGATACGACATAAAATACCGGCAACGAGCGAAGTGCCGACGCCAGTCCATCGGCAGCGGAGAGACATGTTCGTCATTGCCGACATGCCGCCACTCCATGATCAACAAAGCGGTGCGCTTCGATTGTTCACGTTGCTCGAACTGCTTCATGAGGCTGGCTGGAGCCTCACGTTCGGCTCCTATCTAAGCCGCTCGGAACTTCCGGACGCCTTGACCTCCGTCGACGGAAAAGCCCGATACGAGGGCGCGCTGCACGCACTCGGCATTCGTCGGATCCTGTATGGCGAAACGGAAATCGATGCGTATCTCGGCGAGCCCGATACGAAAGTCGACTGGGCCTTCATATCCTATCCGAGCGTCGCCAGCAGATTCATGCCGCTCGTCCGCACACGCTTTCCAGACGCCATGATCGCCTTCGACATGGTGGACTTCCACAGCCTGCGGATCGAACGGCAGGCCGAGCTGACATCGGACGCAGCCAGATTCGCGGAGGCTCGACGGACGAGAGACCAGGAAATAAGCCTCGCACTCGCAGCCGACGTCACGATCGCGGTGACGCTGCAGGAAAAGGATGCCGTCCTTGCCTTGGCGCCGACGGCGGTCGTCAAGGTTCTGCCCAACATATTCGATGTCTCGACACGCCCTCTGCCGGATCTGGATCAAAGACGCGGAATATTCTTTATCGGCAGTTTCCTGCATTTACCGAATGGCGACAGCATCCATTGGTTCGTCGACCGTATCTGGCCGCTCATCCGCGCACAGGAACCGGACGTCGAGTTGTGCATCGCCGGAAGCGGCATGCCCGACGACATCCTGGCGTTCGGAGAACGTCCGGGAATTCAGGCTCTCGGTTATATTTCCGAGGTGCCCCCCCTCCTCGATCGCCATCGCGTATTCGTGGCACCTCTCCGGTATGGCGCCGGCATGAAAGGGAAGGTCGGACAGAGCATGGCGAACGGACTTCCGGTCGTCGCAACGCATATCGGCGCGGAAGGAACGGGTCTGGTGCACGGCCGGCACATCCTCATCGCCGACGAGGAAAGCGCGTTTGCGAACGAGGTTCTGCAACTCCTGCGCGACGATGATCTGTGGCGACATCTTTCCGAGCAAGGTCGGCGGCACATCGATCAAACGCTGTCGCGATCCACGGTGCGGGGATATATCGAGGATATCTTCGGTGCCTGAGTTTTCGGCCGACCATACGGATCAGAGATAGCGGCCGCCATGCTGCAGCAGTTCGATCCTGTACTCATCGGGATCGGTCAGACGATGCATTGTGCCACCTGCAGGTCGAAGTCCCCTGACGGGGCGACCGTGCTTGCGCCGATCAAGATCGGGAGGATCGGCCGGAGCCGTGCGATGTCGAGCCGGGTCCGCCCTCAAGGCTTACCCGCAGCGGCAGGTTCCTATGCTCGCGGATGTTGCCCTGCCAGTCCTGGGCGGCCGGCAGCGCGACCGTGTCATCCGGCAAGATCAGCACCGGAGCGATCTTCGCCAGCATGCCCCGCGCAATCAGTGGAAAGTCTCGCCGGTCCGCCGGATGCGGCAACTGCACCGGAACCACCGCCAGCGGGTACAGCAGATCGCGCCGCAAGAACTTTTCCGTAACGGCCCTGTCCATCGACATGTTGGTGTCGGCGATCAGCAGCACGTCCACCGTCTGTCCCCTGCCGCCGACCGGCCCCACCACCCAGTCATCGACCAGCCGCGGTTCTAGATACCGGCGGTGGAAGGCGGCGTCCCGGAAAGTCCGGACGTCGCCTTCCGTTCGCTGTAGCGGTCGACCAGGTAATCGGTGCGGTCACGCAGCAGCCACGTGAACCGCATCAGCTCCTCCATCACATCGACGACCCGGTCGTAGTTGGCCGACGGCTTCATGCGTCCTGCCTCGTCGAATGCCTCGTAGGCGCGCGGAACGCTCGACTGGTTCGGGATGGTGAACATCCGCATCCAGCGTCCGAGCAGGCGCAGCGTGTTGACCGAGTTGAACGATTGCGACCCGCCGGATACCTGCATGACCGCGAGGGTGCGGCCTTGCGTCGGACGGGTCGAGCCGACTTCGAGCGGGATCCAGTCGATCTGGTTCTTGAAAACGGCCGTGATGGCGCCGTGCCGCTCCGGGCTGCACCAGACCTGTCCCTCCGACCATAGCGACAGCTCACGAAGCTCGCTGACCTTCGGGTGAGTCGCCGGCACGCTGTCGGTCATCGGCAGATCGCCCGGATCGAACACGCGGGTCTCGGCGCCGAGCACACGCAGGATGCGCTCTGCTTCCAGCGTCAGCAGGCGGCTGTAGGACCGTTCGCGCAACGAGCCATACAGCAGCAGGATGCGCGGCGGATGCGTCACACGGATTGCCGGTTCGAGCCGAAGCGGATCCGGGACCTGCAGAAGGTCGGTGCGGAGCGCCGGATGGTCGGTCTTGCCGATGATGTCGGTCATGATGCGCGTCCTCTCAACGTATGGGGCATCGGCGGCCTGACAATGTAGCCGACCGGAATGAGGCGGCCCGGGCGAGACATGCTCAGGCGATACGGCCACCTGCATCGTCGACGGCCCGCTCGACATCGTCCCTGGCGACAATAGACCGCCGCGGCCGAGGCAGGATCTCGAGCACGGTCTCGGATGGACGGCAGAGCCGGACACCCAGCGGCGTCACCACCAGCGGCCGCTCGATCAGGATGGGGTGCTCCATCATCGCATCCAGAAGCCGGTCGTCCGGGAGCGCCGGATCGCCGAGACCCAACTCGGCGTAAAGGGCGCCCTTCTCGCGCAGCAGCGCCCGCGGCGTGAGCCCGGCACGCTCGATCAGTTCGACCAGTAAGGCGCGAGCAGGTGGTGTCTTGAGGTACTCGATCACGTGCGGCTCGATGCCTGCATCGCGGATCATCGCCAGAGTGTTTCGCGAAGTTCCGCAAGCTGGATTGTGATAGACGACGATGTCGAAAGGCGTTTTCTCGTTCAGCAGCATGGCGTCAACTCCGCGATCAGTGGGATGCAAAGCTCTGCACGGCTCGCGCAGCAATCCTTGACCAGGAACACTGTCAGCGCGCGGAGCCGGTCCAGATCGGCGCGGTAGATGATGGAACGGCCCTGCCGTTCCGAGCGGACGACACCGGCGCGAGCCAGCGTGGCCAGATGCGCCGACATCGTGTTCTGAGGCACGTCGAGACGGCGTGCGATTTCGCCTGCCGCCAATCCGCCGGGCTCCTGCCGAACGAGCAGCCGGAACGTGTCCAGCCGGGTTTCCTGAGCAAGTGATGCAAGTGCCGCTATCGCCGCCAATGATTCCATATATCCAGCTATACAGATGTATTAGCTCTTGTCCATCCTGGCGATGCTTTGTCCGGCGATCATCGGCGCGCGGGGTCTGGCCGGTCCCGGAACACGCGCAGCAGCCGTCCGTCGATCACCGCGAGGCCAAGGCCGATCGTCAGGATGCCGGCCAGGTCGCGCATGCTGATCCGTTCGCCAAGGAACACGCCGCCCAGCAGCAGCGCGCTGATCGGCACCAGGAACGTGACCAGCGCCGCCCGCGTGGCTCCGCTCGAAGCCAGGATCCGGAAATATATCAGGTAGGCCAGCGACGTGCTCAGCAGCGCGATCCCGAGCAGGGCCGCCCAACCGGAGGCTTGCAGAGGGGCAAGCGTCCAGAACCGATCTCCGAACGCGGCGAACGGCAGGATCACGATGACCGCGCCGCTCAATTGCCCGGTTGCGAACTGAAGTGGCGGCACGCCGTGAACCTTGCGCGACAATACCCCGCCGAACGCATAGGCCATCGTCGCTCCGAGACAGGCGAGTTCCGCGGTAAGGTTCGATGAGGCGAGGCCATGTACCAGATCCGGACCGATCAGCACTCCCACGCCGGCAAGCCCGCAGACTGCCCCTATCATCATCCGTATCGTGAGTTTCTCGTCGTGCGTGGCGAAGTGCGCTACCAGCGCGGTGACGATCGGTGTCGGTGCGTTCAGGATCGCTGCCAGCCCGCTGGTCAGGCGCTGCTCGCTCCAGGCGAACAGGCAGAACGGCAGGGCACAGTTCAGCGTCCCCAGCAGCAGGAACCAGCAGATCAGCTTCGGCGTCAGGTACAGGGCCTGGCCGCGCAGCAGCAGTA
>JBPBQO010000086.1:0-7158 GCA_050954785.1 Janthinobacterium lividum
TCCTCGTCGCCGCCCTGGGGCTCAGGTTGATGTCACGGATCGGCAAGGCTGATCGCTGAGCGATGCAGTTGCTCGACCGGCAGGCCGTCGATCAACTCATTCACGGAGACGTCCAGTTCCGGATGTATCCAGTCGGGTGCCACATCTCGCAGCGGCAGCAATACGAAGGCCCGAAAATGAGCGCGCGGATGCGGCAGCACCGGGTCCGGCCAGTTACGGACGAGCTGTCCACCTTTCCCCATCGCGACGATATCCAGATCCAGTGTCCGGGCAGCATTGGGAACGCTGCGTTCACGACCGTTTGCCTGTTCGATCTGCTGCAGCATCGCCAGCAGCGTCGCCGGGTCGGGTTCGACAGACCCGGTCGCCGCCAGCCGCGCGATGCCATTCACGTAATCCGGCTGATCCGAGCGCGGAACCGGGACGGAACGATACCAGCGCGACACGGCGACCAGTCGAAACCCGGGCAGCCGTGCCAGCGCATCTACCGCTGAACTGCAAACCTGATAGGATGTCCGTCCGTCATGCGCGGCAAGATTAGCGCCGATCGCGATCAGGATCATCGCAAGTACCGCCATCGGGCCGGAAACATTGCCGCAGAGCGATGTGCCGGAGGGAAACATCGGCAAGGATTACGAATAATGATTTTCAGGCAGGACGAACGGGTCTGTCTCTTCATCGACGGGGCCAATCTATATTCCGCATCCCGTAATCTCGGGTTCGATGTCGATTACCGCAACCTACTCGGGTTTTTCCGAGGGCGATGCAACCTTATACGAGCATATTACTATTCCGCCGTGCTCGACACCGAGGAATATTCGCCTCTGAAGCCGCTGACCGACTGGCTCGCCTACAACGGCTACACGCTGGTCACCAAGGCCGCCCGCGAGTTCACCGACCAGAGCGGCCGCCGGCGGGTAAAAGGCAACATGGATATCGAACTGGCGATCGACATGCTCGAGCTCGCCCCGAAGATGGATCACGCCGTGTTGTTCAGTGGGGACGCGGATTTCCGGCGTCTGGTCGAGGCTGTGCAGCGGCAGGGGGTCAAGGTGTCGGTGGTCTCTTCGATCCGCACCACCCCGCCGATGGTCGGCGACGATCTCAGGCGCCAGGCGGACCAGTTCCTGGATCTGGCCGACATTGCTCCCGAATTCACCAGGCGGCAGATGGAGCCACGACCTCGATCACCGGCTAAAATCTCCGAAGGCGAACCACTGGCCGAAGTGGGTGCGATCATCTGACGGGGTGTTGCCCCGCCCGGCGTTTGTGATCGGACATCGGCTGCGCTAGATCGCTGCCGATGTCCAAGGCCGCCCCCCGCATTCAGGCTTCCCTACCGTCCGACGCGGCGGAGCCGCCTCACGATTGTCCGCTATGCCCAAGGCTCGCCGCCTACCGGGATGCGAACCGGCAGGCGCAGCCGGACTGGTGGAATGCACCGGTGCCGAGCTGGGGCGACCGGTCCGCGCAACTGCTCGTGGTCGGGCTGGCTCCGGGCGTGCGCGGCGCCAATCGCACCGGTCGTCCGTTCACCGGCGACTTCGCGGGCGTGCTGCTCTACCAGACCCTGATCAAGTTCGGCTTCGCCACCGGTGTTTACGGCGCCGAACCCGATGACGGGATGGTCTTGCAGGATACGCGCATCGTCAACGCGGTCCGCTGCGTGCCGCCGGCCAATCTTCCACTGCCGATCGAAATCCGGACCTGCAACGGCTTCCTGCAGGCGGAGCTGGCTTCCCTGCCCCGGCTTCGTGCGATCCTGGCACTCGGCGTGGTGGCGCATAATGCAGTGCTGCGCGCACGTGGCCTGCCGCCCACGCGCCAGCCCTTCAAGCATGGCCAGGTCCTTACTTTGCCGGACGGGTTGCTGCTGACCGACAGCTATCATGTGTCCCGTTACAACACGAACACCGGGCGGCTCACCACGCCAATGTTCGAGGCCGTGGTACAAACCCTGCGCGAGCGTATCGGCGAATGAAGGCTATCGAGACACCGGTCAGGCTGGGGATCGATTTCGGCACCACCAACAGTGTCGTGGTGCTGGCCGACGAGACCGGCGCCACCCGGACGTTGCGGTTCCAAACCGACGGGGGACCGTCGAGCGATACCTGCCGCACGCTGCTGTGCCTGTGGCACGAGCACGCGGCCAGCGGCACGACGCTGCGCGACGCGATCGGACAGGAGGCGATCGAGGCCTATCTCGACGATCCAACCGACAGCCGCCTCATCATGTCGATGAAGAGCTACCTGGCGCAGTCGTCGTTCCGCGAGACCCGGCTGTTCGGCCAGGTGATGACGCTGGAGGCGCTGGTGGCGCGCTTCCTGGCTTCCCTGATCCGCGCGGTCGGACACCATCCCGCCGACATCGCCGCCACGGTCGGCCGGCCGGTCCGGTTCGCCGGCGACAGGCCGGACGACACGCTCGGCGAAACCCGGCTGCGCGCGGCCTTCACCGAGGCCGGTTTCGGCCGGATCGACGTCGCACTCGAGCCCGAAGGTGCGGGCTGGCGTTTCATGCAGCGACTGGATGCGCCGTCCGTGGTGCTGGTCGGCGATTTCGGAGGTGGGACCAGCGACTTTTCAGTCATGCGTTTCGATCCGGGTTCCAGCCAGCCGGTGGTACCGCTCGGCCACGCCGGAGTCGGGCTGGCCGGGGACCAGTTCGATAGCCGGATCATCGACCGGGTGGTGTCGCCGCTGCTCGGACGCGACAGCACCTACCGGATCATGGGCGGCACGCCGCTGCCGGTTCCGGCGGAATGGTATTCGAGCCTGTCGCGGTGGCACCTGCTGTCGCTGATGCGTGCGCCGCAGACGCTCCGGTCGATCGCGGACGTCACACGGACCGCATCCGCACCGCACCAGCTTCGCCAATTGACCACGCTGGTCGAGGATCAGCAGGGCCATGCGCTGTACAGGGCGGTGGCGACCGCGAAGGCGGAGCTCTCGCGTGCCGACCGGACCGTGCTGCGCTTCAGCCACAGGGACCTGCGGATCGAGCAGCCGATCGAGCGCGTTGATTTCGAGAGCTGGATCGCGCCGGACCTGAAGCAGCTCGATGCCGCGATCGGCCGCGCCATGGACGATGCGGGCATAGCCGCCGGCGGGATCGACCGGGTGTTCCTGACCGGCGGCACCTCGTTCGTGCCGGCAGTCCGCCGGTTGTTCACCAACCGGTTCGGACCCGATTGCATCGCCGATGGCGGCGAGTTCGTATCGGTCGCGGAAGGTCTTGCGCTGATCGGCGCCTCCCGCGACCGCTGACAATCAATCCGGGATGGCGTCGAGGCCGGTCGGCTCGGTCTCGGTCACCTGGTTATGCCCGTGCCGGAAGGCCGACAATGCGGTGTAGACCTGCAGGCGGGCACGCATCAGCGAGCCGAGCGGACGATGCTCGACCAGGCTGTGCGCCGGACGAAAGCTCAGCACCTCCTCGACGTATCGGACCCGCTCCGGAGACAGCACGTTCTGTGGCGCCAGCGTGAGGGTCGCGACCGTGACGTAGGGGCTCTCCGATTCCGGCCACTGTTTGGACGCATCCTCGACCGGCATCGTGTCGAGATCGGTACAGAGCTGCACGCGAAATTCGAATGTGGCGGCATGGGTCCCGAAATAGTTCGCGGTCGCGTCACGGAACACGTTCGGATCCGACTTAGGGTCGAGCGTCTTGCCGGACAGTGCCAACTGCTCGGGCGAGGTGGGAAATATGGCCACCTTCGCGACATAGAATCCGAACCGGAGCGCCGCCTGGCTATGATAGCTTTCGGCCACTGGATGCAGCGGTTTATGACCAAAGAAGTCGAGCACCGGGACGTCGCTGCCGGTCACCGCCTTGACGACGGTATTGGCCATGCGTGCGGCCGTCGAGACCGCCGCTTTGGCCGTTTCGGAATTGTCCACATGCTTCTCGATCATGCGCATGCTTTTCAGGAACGACGCGGCATCCGGATCGGGGAAAACAGGACCGGTCGCCAGGACGAAATCCTGGGTGTCCTGCGTGTGACCGTCCAGCTTGTCGCCGGCGACCCCGAACAGTTTCACCGACATCCCGCGATGCGTCGAGACTCGATCCGAGAGATGCTCGCCCGGCCCCTGGGCCAGGCGCACCAGCGCGTCATAGCGACCTGGCCGTGCAAACAGGCCCTGCGCCAGCTCGGGAGCGAGGCCGCCATGCACCACGAACTCGCCTTTCAGGACGCCGCTGGTCTTGGCATGGGATGCGCGAACCGCACTTCCCTCACGATTGGCGACCTTCCGGCTCTCGCTGGTCATGGTGGCGATAATGCCGTCGATCGCCTCCTGCTCACCCTCGGGCGGGCTCTCGATGCCGGCGTGGTAACGTACGTAGGTGGTCGGTGCGTCGTCGATCTCGCTCATCCGCGTTCTCCCTGAAACAGAAGAACCTCGCGATTCGTAAATCGTTGCGTAACGTTCCGAAGCGGACGCTCAGCCGCGCCCGCGCAGCAGCCTGGCCTTGTCGCGCTGCCAGTCGCGAGCGGCGACCGCATGCCGCTTGTCGACGTTCTTGCGCCCCTCGCCGACACCGATCAGGACCTTGGCGACACCACGCTCGTTGAAGTGGATGTCGAGCGGCACCAGCGTGTAGCCGCTCTTTTTCACTTCGCCGAGCAGCTTGGAGATCTGCTTGTGGTGCAGCAGCAGCTTGCGCGGCGCTCTCGGCTCGAACCGGGACAGAACCCCGCCCTGGTATTCCGGGATGTAGCAATTGAACATCCAGACCTCGCCATCCCGCTCGGCGGCGTAGGCCTCGGTCAGGGTGGCACGTCCCAGGCGCAGGCTTTTGACCTCCGGCCCCTTCAGCACCAGGCCCGCCTCGACGGTCTCCTTGATCGTGTAGTCGAAGCGCGCCTTGCGATTCTGCGAGGCGATTCCGTGCGAGATCATCCCGCTCTTTTTCTTGTCTGCTGTCATCGTTTGGGTCAGCCGAGCAGGCCGACCTCCTCCATTGCAGAGCGGACCAACTGGCGGGTCTGGTCCTGCAGCGGTGCCAGCGGCAGCCGGCAGAACTCCGCCGAACGACCGAGCAGGCTGGCTGCGTATTTGACCGGGGCCGGATTGCTCTCGGCGAACAACGCGTCGTGTAACGGCAGCAGCCGGTCCTGGATGGCCATCGCCGACTTCACGTCGCCACGGTCCCAGGCTGCATGCATCTGCGCGCACAAGGCAGGTGCCACGTTCGCCGTGACGCCGATGCAGCCGCTGCCGCCAGCCGCATTGAAGGCGATCGCGGTACCGTCCTCGCCGGAGAGCTGACAAAACCCGGGAACGGCCCTGCGCCGGACCTGAAGCGGACGCAGCAGGTTCGCGGTCGAGTCCTTCACGCCCACGATATTCGGATGCAGCGACAGTCGCGCCATGGTCTCGACGCCCATGTCGATCACGCTGCGGCCGGGAATATTGTAGATGACGATCGGCAGGTCGACGGCATCGGCGATTGCCGTGAAGTGCCGGAACAGCCCGTCCTGGGTCGGCTTGTTGTAGTACGGCGTGACCACCAGCGCCGCATCTGCGCCGGCTTCGCGGGCGTGGCGCGTGGTCTCGATCGCCTCGGCGGTGCTGTTGGAACCGGTGCCGGCAATGACCGGGACACGCCCGGCCGCGACGCGCACGGCGATGTCGATCAGCCGGCGATGCTCAGCAGGGGTCAGCGTCGGGCTTTCGCCGGTTGTCCCGCACGGCACCACACCATTGCTGCCGCATTCGATCTGCCAGTCGATCTGACGCTCGAAAGCTGCTTCGTCCAGCGCGCCGTCGGGCCGCATCGGCGTGATCAGGGCGACGATGGACCCCTTGAACATCGACTTCTCCAGAATATCCGACCCGGTCGGGCCGCGTGAGGTGTGGGAACTCGCGGAAGCGGGAGCGTGGAAAGATCCCTTCCGGTCGGGACGCAGCGAGCATGTCCAGTCTAGCCCGGTCCGGCCGTTGCTGGAACCACCCGGCTACATGGGAGCGACGCATGCCGGACAGGAGGTCTTGCTGGATGCGGTCGATCGACTGATGCTGTGCGGGTTGCCATTCCAGGTTGCAAACGCGCCATGATGTCGTCGACCGTCCCGGAGCGTAAAATACCTTTGCCGTCAGTATCCCCCCGCCGTCGGCTGGTCTCGTTCCCGCTCTTGCGCAGCCTGCTGCTACCGAGCCTGGCGCTGCTGTCACCCGCACCGATCGCGGGCTGTGCGCGGGTGCCGATCGCTGCAACTGCCGGCACTGCCGCATCCGGCAATACCGAAGTGGCACGCGATGCCGGCACCATGGCCATGGCGGCAGGTTCGGCCGATCCCGTCGCGGCACGGCTTGTTTTGTACCTGCGGTTGCTGTCGCCGGGCGGTGGGTCCGCCGCCGAGATCGCCGACTTCCTGCATCGTAATCCGACCTGGCCGAACCGGGGCCTGCTGACCCAGCGACTCGACCAGGCGCTCGGTGCGGAGACGGATGTCGCCGTCCTCGGTTCGCTATGCGGTACCGCCACCCTCGCCACGTCGGAGTCGCTGCTGCGCTGTTCGGGCGCACTGATCCCCCAACAGCCGGAGCCCGGCACGGTGTCGCCCGCCATGATCGTGGCCGTGCCTCCCGCCATCATCCAGGCAGCGAGAACCGCCTGGGTCGGCGGTGTCGATCAGCCCGACCGGGAAGGCACGTTCCTGCGCAACTGGGGGCGGTTCCTGACGCCGGACGACAACTGGCAGCGGTTCGACCGGCTGGAATGGAGCGGCAACCTCGCAGCCGCCGAGCGTGTCGTCCCGCTGCTGCAGGCCGTCCGGCAGCCGCTCGCAACTGCCCGCCTGTCGTTGCGACGCAATTCCGATGGTGCCGACACTATTGCCGCGGCGCTGCAGGGCGACGCGTCGCATGATCCGGCCCTGACACTGAACCTCGCACGCTGGCTGCGCCGGCGCGATCGGCCCGACGACGCGCTTGCCCTGTGGAAGACGCGCGGCTTCACGGCTGAAACGCAGATATCCCACGCCCGGCTGACCGCCTTCTGGACCGAGCGCGATGCATTGGCCCGGGATCTGCTGCGTGACCATCACGATACCGACGCCCTGGTCATGGCGGATGACGCATACCAGACCGACCCTGCCGTCCAGGTGGATGGAGCGTTCCTGACCGGATGGATCAGCCTGCGCCGGC
>JBPBQO010000087.1:0-4758 GCA_050954785.1 Janthinobacterium lividum
CGCGGCTGGATGCCGTTCGCGATCATGCCGCTGCTGGCAGCCGGCGGCGTCGGGCTGCCGGCGTTGCAGGCTTCGGTATCCGGAGCGGTCGGCCCGTCGCGCCAGGGCGAGCTGCAGGGCACGCTGTCGAGCCTGGCCAATCTCGCCGGCGTGGTCGGGCCGTTGCTGGTGACGCTGCTGTTCGCCGCTACCCTGCACACGCTGCCTGGCGTGGTGTGGTTCGTCGGCGTGGCCGCCTACCTGGCGTGCGCGCTATTGGCAGGGTCGGCATTGCTTCGCCGGCGCACCGGAGACCGGGTGTCGGAATGAATAACGCTACCACCACGCGGCGCAGTCCGCTGTCGCTGCTCGAAATTCGCACGCTCGGCCTCGCCTCGCTCGGCGGTATGCTCGAATTCTATGATTTCGTGATCTTCGTGTTCTTCACAGGTGTGATTGGCAGGCTGTTCTTTCCGGCCGACCTGCCGGACTGGCTGCGGCAGCTCCAGACCTTCGGGCTGTTCGCCGCCGGCTACCTGGCGCGTCCGTTGGGCGGCGTGATCATGGCGCATTTCGGCGACACCATCGGACGCAAGCGCGTGTTCACTTTCAGCGTGCTGCTGATGGCGATCCCGACGCTGCTGATCGGCCTGCTGCCGACCTACGCGCAGATCGGCGCGCTGGCACCGCTGCTGCTGCTGGCGATGCGGGTGATGCAGGGTGCGGCGATCGGCGGCGAGGCGCCCGGCGGCTGGGTGTTCGTGGCCGAACATGCGGCGCCGGGACGGATCGGGCTCGCCATCGGGTTGCTGACCGGCGGATTGACCGGCGGCATCCTGCTCGGCTCGCTGATGGCGACATCGATCAACCTGGCCCTGACCCCGGCACAGATCGCCGGCGGCTGGTGGCGGCTGCCGTTCCTGGTCGGCGGGGTGTTCGGATTCGCTGCCATGGTTTTGCGGCGCTGGCTCGAGGAAACGCCGGTGTTCATGGAAATGCGCGGCCGCGCCAGGCAGGCGCGCGAGCTGCCGTTGCGGGCCGTGCTGCGCCGGCACCGCGCGGCGGTGGCGGCCTCGATGGCGAGCACCTGGATGCTGACGGCGGCGATCGTGGTGGTGATCCTGATGACGCCTTCGCTGCTGCAGAAGCTGTTCGCGCTGTCGCCACGCGACACGTTGCTGGCCAACCTCGCCGGGACCGCATCGCTTTGCGTTTCGGCGGTGGTGGTCGGCATGGCCACCGACCGGTTCGGGATCAGGCGGACCGCCATACCGGTCGTGCTGCTGCTGGTGGGCTCGACGTACGCGCTTTATCTCGGCGCGGCGTTCAGGCCGCATGCGCTGGTGTGGCTCTACGTGCTCGCCGGCGCCGGTGCCGGCACGGTCAGCCTGACACCGGTATTGATGGTGCATGCGTTTCCCGCCTCCGTGCGGTTCAGCGGCCTCTCCTTCTCCTACAATGTCGCCTACGCGGTGTTCGGCGGCGCCACGCCGTTGCTGGTATCGTGGCTGGTCCATCTCGATCGGCTGGCTCCGGCGCATTACGTTGCCGGCGTCGCGGTGATCGGGCTGGCGGCGGTGTTCCTGGCACCCAAATCGACCGACTGACGCGACATCTCGACCGGCTTCGACGCGCGTGCCAGAAGCTCGTGCAAAGGCCGCTACAGGAGCAGGATCGATGTCTTCCGAACCCACGCGGGATGGCGGGCTGATCCTGTCGCTCGGCAGCGTCAACATCGACATCATCGCCTATTCGGACCGGTTGCCGCGTCCGGGCGAAACCATCCATGCCGGCCGTTACGCGATGGGGCTCGGCGGCAAGGGCGCCAACCAGGCCGCCGCCGCGTCCAGGCTGGCCGCCTCGCTCGGGCTTCGGGTCGAGCTGGCCGGGCGCACCGGCACCGACGCGTTCGGCGAACTCGCACGAACCCGTCTGGCCGGATTCGGTGTCGGCCTGTCCGCGCTGCGCAGCGATCCGGACCATCCGACCGGCATCGCCCTGATCGGCGTCAATGCCGACGGCGAAAATGCGATCACCGTCGCCGGCGGCGCCAATATGGAACTCGACGTCACCGACATCGACGCCATCGACGCGCTGCTGGGACAAACAAGCGTGCTGCTGCTGCAGCTCGAAATCCCGATGCCGGCCAGCCTTGAGGCCGCACGGCGCGCACGTGCCGCCGGAGCACTGGTGATCCTGGATCCGGCACCCGCGCCGGTGGACGGCCTGCCCGATGAGGCCTGGAGCCTGGTCGATCTGGTAACGCCGAACGAGACCGAGACCGAGCGGCTGGTCGGCATCCGGCCGACCGATGCGGCGTCCGCGTCCCTGGCCGCGGACCGGCTGCAGGCAAAGGGCTTGGCGCGGGCGATCGTCAAGCTGGGCGCGCGCGGCGTGTTCTGGCGCGATGGCCGGGAAAGCGGGTTCGTGCCGCCGTTCCAGGTGCAGGCGATCGATAGCGTGGCCGCCGGCGACTGTTTCAACGGTGGCCTGGCCGTGGCGCTCGCTCGCGGCGATGCGCTGGGCGATGCGGTGCGCTTCGCTGCTGCCTGCGGCGCGCTTGCGACGACGAAGCGTGGGGCGGCGGAAGCAGCCCCGACCTTCGACGAGGTACGCGCCCTGCTCGGCTGAAACTGCCGGGCGCGGCATGATATGCCGAGTGTCGTGATGCATAATGGCGGCAGAACCACCGCTGGATGTAAGCAACGGCGCGGTCCGCCGCTTGCAGAACATGGACGCCACCATCCTCGTCCCGGAGCCGTTCATGTCCATCCTGTCGTCTGTCGCACCGGTCGTATCCATGGCGCATGCGCGTCACGCGCATTCGGGATCTTCCGGCACGTCTTTCGCGAAGCTGCTATCCGCCACGACGACGCCCGCAGCATCCACTTCGGTCGCGGCGACCGGCACGGCCGCGCCGGCCGATGCGGTGTCGGTGGCATTGGGTGGGCTGCAGCGCGTGCTCGATCTGCTGCAGGGTCATTGACCGGCGAATGACCATGATCGACCGCCATCACCTGCACCGGCTGCCGCTTGTCTGGTGCCTGTTGTTGCTGTCGCTGCTGGTGTTCCTGCCGGCGATGGCCGGCGATGATGCCGCGCCGGTCGTGCATGTCCTGGATGGCGCGCTGCTGGGCCGTGCGACCGGCGATCCTGGCGTCCAGGCCTTCATGGGCATCCCCTACGCGGCGCCGCCGGTCGGGCCGCTGCGCTGGCGTCCGCCGCAACCGCCGGTACCCTGGTCCGGCGTGCGCGATGCGACCCGGGCCGGGCC
Source organism: Janthinobacterium lividum (assembly GCA_050954785.1). Lineage (GTDB taxonomy): Bacteria > Pseudomonadota > Alphaproteobacteria > Acetobacterales > Acetobacteraceae > Lichenicola. The sequence goes on from JBPBQO010000087.1 coordinate 3,254, forward strand.
GGCCTGCATGCAGTGGCACCGGTCCGGCGTCGCTGCGATCCCGTCCGAGGATTGCCTGTCGCTGAACGTGTGGGCGCCGATCCGGCACGTGGGTCCGCCGCTTCCGGTCATGGTGTTCGTGCATGGCGGCGGCTTCGTGTTCGGCTCCGGTGCCGAGCCGGTCTATGACGGAACCGCGCTCGCCGGACACAAGGTCCTGCTGGTCACGCTGAACTACCGGCTCGGCGTGTTCGGCTTCCTGGCGCACCCGGCGCTGACACGCGAAGGCGGCGGCACATCCGGCAATTACGGGCTGCTCGACCAGATCCGGGCGCTGCGCTGGATACAGGCCAACATCGGCCAGTTCGGCGGCGATCCGCGCCGGGTCACCCTGTTCGGCGAATCCGCCGGCGGCACCTCGGTCGCCATGCTGCTGGCCTCGCCCATGGCGCGCGGGCTGTTCGCACAGGCGATCCTGGAGAGCCCGGCGCTCGGCTGGCGCTTCATGACGCTGGCCGAGGCGGAGCGGACCGGCGTTTCGATCGGGTCCGACATTGCGGCGCTGAGGCGTGCCCCGGCGCAATCGCTGCTGGCCGCGAACCTTACCATCCAGTCGCGGGCACCGCCGATGGCGCCGGTACCGCTGCCGTTCCCGGTGGTCGATGGGCAGGTGCTGCCGGACCAGCCGAACGCCCTGCTGACGGCACCGGACGGGTTTCGCATGCCGATGATGATCGGCACCAACGCCGATGAAGGACTGTCATTCGCCGGACACTGGAGCGGCCTGTCGCCCGGCGACTACGCGCGGCGCCTGTCGATGCTGTTCGACGTGCAGGCCACGCAGGCGGCCGCGATCTATCCCGCGCACGATCCCGCATCGAGATTGCGTGCCGGGGCCGACATCATTGGCGACGGCCTGTTCTACGAAGGCTCACGGATGCTCGGTCGTGCCGGCGCGTCGCGTGATCCGCGCACGTTCCGGTATCTGTTCGCCCAGCCGATCCACGGCGTGCCGCCGCGTCACGCAGCCGAAGTCGCCTATGTGTTCGGAACGCTTGGCCCCCTCGCATCCGCCCAGGAGCATGCGTTGTCGGAGACGATGATGACCGCCTGGACCCGGTTCGCCACGACCGGCGATCCGAATGGCGGCGGGGCGTCGGCGTCGTCCGTCAGGTGGCCGAGAGCGAGCGGCCCGGGCGACCCCTATCTCGAATTCGGCCCGACTGTTGCCGCGCATGCCGGATTTCGCACGGTGCAGCTCGACTTCATGCAGCGTGCGTTCTCGGGCGGCTGATCGTCGTCAGAACGGCTTGAGCAGCCGGTCCAGATAGTCCAGCTCAGGCTGCGGTCGCGTGCGGTCGCTGTCCCTGCGGCGCAACTCCTGCTCGATTTCGCGCGAGCGTCCGGTTTCCGTCACGTCCGGCACATGCGTGTCCGAGCCGTCATCCATGCCTGCATGGCCCGAAGCCAGATGCCGGCCGAGCGGATCCTTCTTACCATCCTGATCGGTGCCGCTCGCCTCGTCC
>JBPBQO010000088.1:0-2620 GCA_050954785.1 Janthinobacterium lividum
GGAAGCACGAACCCGCTGCGCGGGAGGGTGTGCGCGGCACGATTGAGGTGAAGGGACGGACGTCGCGCGCGGATTGAGCGCGGCGGGAGGCAGGCAGAACATCGGGGCTCCACCAGAAGGAGCCTTAAGATGAACATCCTCATCCCTGTTTCTGTCAGCCCTCTACGCCAGCGTCTCATCGACGAGATGGAGATGCGCCGCTTCGGCCGCGAGACCCAGCGCAACTACATCCGCGACGTCGGCCGGTTCGCGACGTTTCTGGGTCGCTCACCCGACACGGCGACGGCGGAGGAAGTGCGGCGCTTCCAGGTTGAGCAGCTTGACCAAGGCGTGTCGGTGCCGACCATGAACGCCATCGTCTCGGCACTGCGGTTCTTCTTCACGCAGACGCTCGACCGGCCTGATCTGGCACGCAAGCTGGTTCGCACGGGTCACATCCGCAAGCTCCCCGTCGTGCTGAGCCAGGACGAGGTAGCGCGACTGCTCGGCGCGACCACCAGCCTCAAGCACCAGGCAGCACTGTCGGTCGCCTATGGCGCCGGTCTGCGCGCGTCCGAGGTCGCAGCACTCAAAGTGCGCGACGTCGACAGCGAGCGCATGTTGCTCCGGGTCGAGCGCGGCAAGGGCGGGCAGTATCGCAACGCCATGCTCCCGGCCGGTCTGCTGCCGCTGCTGCGCGAGTGGTGGAAGGCCGGGCGGCAGCAGGGCGTCATGCACCCCGACGGCTGGCTGTTCCCCGGCCAGCATTACCTCAAGCCGCTCAGCACCCGGCAGCTGCACCGTGTCGTCGTCGAGGCGGGACAGGCCGCGGGCATCGGCAAGCGGATCGGTCCGCACACGTTGCGGCACTGCTTCGCCACGCACCTCCTCGAGGACGGGGTCGACGTCCGCGTCATCCAGGCGCTGCTCGGCCATGCCCGGCTCGACACCACCGCTTTCTACACCAAGGTTGCGACCCGCACGATGCGCGCTGTGACCAGTCCGCTCGACAAGCTGGCGATGGCTGCCGAAGGGAGAGAGCCCGGCGGCTGAGGCCGATGCGCGCCGCACTCGAGGTCGCCGATATCTTCCGCACAGCTGGCCCCGGCTACCGGGCCGCCCATACCGGGCACCTGAGCCTGCACCAGCTCAAGGTGATGTCGGCGATCGAGCATTGCCGTACCGCTGTCATGGGCGGTCACGTCGAGGCCTGCACCGACTGCGGACACTGGCGGATCGCCTATAACAGCTGCCGCAACCGGCACTGTCCCCGGTGCCAGGGATCGGCTGCGCGCGCCTGGCTCGCCGAGCGCGAGGCCGACCTGTTGCCGGTCGGCTACTTCCATGTCGTGTTCACCTTGCCGGCCGAGATCGCCGATATCGCCTTCCACAACAAGGCGCTGGTCTACGACCTGCTGTTCAAGGCAGCGTCCGAGACCATGCTGACCATCGCCGCCGACCCCCGGCACCTCGGCGCCCGGATCGGCATCACCGCCGTGCTCCACACCTGGGGCTCGGCGATGACCCATCACCCGCATGTCCACATGATCGTGCCCGGCGGCGGCATCGCACCCGGTGGCGAGCGCTGGATATCGTCGCGGCCGGCGTTCCTGCTGCCGGTGCGCGTGCTCGGCGCGCTGTTCCGGCGGCTGTTCCTGACCCGGCTTATCGCGCTCCATGATGCCGGCAAGCTCGCCTTCTTCGGCAACTTGGCGCATCTCGCCGAACGGCGCGTGTTCCTCCGTCACCTGTCGCCGGTTCGCAAGAAGCGCTGGGTCGTCTACGCCAAGGCCCCGTTCGCCGGACCCGAGGCGGTCCTTGCCTATCTGTCGCGCTATACCCACCGCGTTGCGATCTCCAACAGCCGGCTGATCGCGTTCGACGCCGATCAGGTCACGTTCGGCTACAAGGATTATCGCCGCAGCGGTCCCGAACGGCAGCAGGTCATGACCCTCGCCGCCGATGAGTTCATCCGGCGCTTCCTGCTCCACGTCCTGCCGCGCGGGTTCCACCGCATCCGTCATTACGGCCTGCTCGCAGCGTCCTCGCGCAAGGCCAGCCTTGCTCTCGCCCGCAAGCTGCTCGCCGTCGCGCTACCGGCCGAGGACGACACGGCGGAGGAACCGGCCGATAGCCGCCCGCTTTGCCCGTGCTGCGGCGGCCACATGGTCGTCATCGAGACGTTCGAGCGAGGGCACCAGCCCCGCGGACCGCCGTCACCGCCGTCGCCATCCGGGACCACGACGCCGTGACCCGGCACGGCTCAGGAACTTCGCACCCCGTCCCCCTCGTGGTTCGGGCAACGATCGCGCTCGGCTCAAAGGCCGTCGCCGGCGGCCTGACCGACCGATTGACCGCCGCGAAGGGCGATCCCAGCGCCGGAAGATGGCGTTGGAGCCTCAGGTCCGCATCGAAATCGGCGCCAACTCCGACCGGTCGGCCCGGCCGCTCACCCGGCCAAACCACCAAAACTCCGTAGCGCAGTCCACATGGCCCGCGGGTTCGGGCATCCCAGACTTTCGTACGCCAAACGGCGCCCGAAACTCTTCAGGAGAACGGCCAGTCCGCTTTCGGGGGGCAGCCCAGCGCATCCGGTCATTCGTTCATCAGATCGAGGGAGGACCCATGGACAGCAGGCGGT
>JBPBQO010000089.1:0-2401 GCA_050954785.1 Janthinobacterium lividum
ACTCTCGGACGGCCCGAGGAACAGGGTGCGTCCTGGGCGCAGGGCATAGTGGAACGTGGTGATGACCCGCTGCTGCAGCTGCGGTTCGAAGTAGATCAGTAGGTTGCGGCAGCACACCAGGTCGATGCGCGAGAACGGCGGGTCCTTGACCAGGTCATGCGCGGAGAACAGGCACATCTCCCGGATGTCCTTGGCCACCCGGTAGCTGCCATCCTCCTTGAGGAAGTTCCGCTCCAGCCGCTCCCTGGAGAGGTCCGAGGCGATGGAACTGAGGTAGAGCCCGGCGCGCGCGACAGCGATGGCGCGGTCATCCACGTCGGTGGCGAAGACCTGGACCGGACGGTGGCACTTCGTCCGGAGCACGGCCTCCTTGAGCAGGATCGCGATCGAGTAAGCCTCTTCGCCGGTGGCACACCCGGCAACCCAGACCCGGATCGGCTCGGCGCTGCCGGCGTCGCGCAGCAGGTCCGGGATCACCCTGGCCTCCAGCGCCTCGAACGCCTCATGGTCCCGGAAGAACCGCGTCACGCTGATGAGCAGCTCGCGAAACAGCAGGTCGGCCTCGTGCGGCAGCGTGCGGAGCTGCTGGATGTAGGTGGCCACTTCATCGGTCTGCAGCACGTGCATGCGGCGCTGGATGCGGCGCATCAGCGTGCCGGTCTTGTAGTCGTTGAAGTCGCGCCCGAGCCTGCTGTGCAGCACCGCACAGATCGTCGCCAGGTGGCTCGGCAGGTCCTGGCGGATGCCGTCCGGACCCTTGTGGCAGTCGCAGATCGCGCGGTGGTGTCGGTAGTCCAGCAATGCCTGCGGCATGTCCTCGACCGCGAGCACATGGTCGACGAAACCGCCGGACGCGGCGCTCTGCGGCATGCCCTGCTTGGCGTGGTGGTCGAACTCGGCCTGGCTGATGGTCAGGCCGCCATGCTCCTTGATCGCGGCAATCCCGAGCGCGCCGTCGCTGCCGAAACCGGACAGGATGATGCCGACCGCGTTCTCGCGCTGGTCTTCCGCCAGCGACGACAGGAAGGTGTTGACCGAGACCCGACGGGCGACAGGCGACGCCGGAGAGGAAAGGCACAGGAAGCCGTCGCGGATCGTCAGGATTGCATTGGGCGGGATGACGTAGACCTGGTTCGGGCACACCGCGGTCCCGTCCTCGGCGACGTGCACCGGCAACGTCGTGTAGCCGGCGATGATCGCGGCCAGCGAGCTGTCGTAGTCGGGGTCGAGGTGCTGGACGATGACGAACGCCACGCCGATGTCGGGTGCCATCGTCGAGAAGAACGTCTTGAAAGCCTCAATGCCGCCGGCGGATGCGCCGATCCCGACGATCAGGCGAGTTCGGTTTGGTGCGGCAGCATCTTGGCTTGGCTGTCCGCCTTCGCGGGCGGAAGCATCCGCACTTGAGTCTTGATGACCAGCAGTATCGTCTTCTCCACCAAGGCTGGGATCAACCGCCACTACGCACCATGGGTTTTCCTTTCTGGCCGCGCCGGCCTATTTCGCCAGCATTCAACAGTCAGGAAAACGGACGGTTTCCTTGCGGCTGTTCAGGCAGGCTGAACAGCTCCCGTGAACCATCAGGAAACCCGTTGAATTTATGATTGCAAGGTTGCACCCTGGCTGCAACCTATTTTGGTGGTCCTACTTCCATGTTGATCGGCTATGTCCGGGTTTCGAAGAGCGACGGGTCTCAGACGCTCGCCCCGCAGTGGGATGCGATGCTCCAGGCTGGCGTGGATCCCGAGCGCATCTACCAGGACCTCGCCTCCGGCCGGCATGATGCACGCCCAGGCCTGGATGCCTGCCTCAAGGCGCTGCAGCCCGGCAACACGCTCGTGCTCTGGAAGCTGGACCGCCTCGGCCGCGACCTCAAGCATCTGGTCACCACCGCCGAGGACCTGCGCGTGCGAGGCGTCGGCATCAAGGTGCTGGCTGGTGCTGGCGCACAGATCGACACAACCACTGCCAACGGAAGGCTCGCCTTCGGTATCTTCGCAGCGTTCGCCGAGTTCGAGCGCGAACTGATCGCCGAGCGCACCCGGGCAGGCCTAGCGGCCGCGCGCGCTCGTGGCCGCATGGGCGGCCGGCCACGCAAGATGGACAGCGCGACCCTCAGCATGGCCATGGCCGCGATGGCCGATCCCAGAGCTAAAGCCTGTGAGGTGGCGAAGCGCCTCGGCCTGACCACCACCACGCTCTACACCTACGTCAACGGCGATGGCTCGCCCAAAGCAGCCGGCACCGCCGTGCTTGCCGGCAAGGACACACGCGGTAAGCCGGCCCCGGCCTGATGCTGCAGGGATTCAGTTCCTACCAAACGATGACTAATCCCGACAGCTTCTTACTACCAAGCTCTAACGTAACAGCACGGTAGGCTTTCTGTTTCGAGAATACAGGA
>JBPBQO010000090.1:0-2170 GCA_050954785.1 Janthinobacterium lividum
GCGGGGGCGAGCCGTGACAGCCTCGAGCGCAGCCACATCGCGGGCCGTGAGGTCGGCCAAGCCTCTCAATTTTTCGACAAAGCGATTAGCCATGATGGAGTCTATCACTGAAAATAAATCTATAACATTGCGGTCAAACATTGACCATTGTTGTTATAGATTGAGATGTTTTTTGATCGACGGTCTACAGGCGTCGCATCGTCGACACGTTAACCAGGCGCCGGCGACAGAGGGTGAATTCCAACTCTCGCCTGTATTGAGGCGTTTTCCATGCCCACCCACGACGATAACCCCACTCTGCGAAGGATCGCACCCCCGATGCCTGACGCTCACGGTCAAGCCGCATTGCTGCTGACCGAAAGCCTGATCCACGGCCTTCTGGCGCGCTCCATCATCAGCATCGGCGATGCGATTGAAATCATCGGGAGAGCGGATGAGGTGCAGGTTCAGGTTGCCGAGGCTGCCGATGGTGCTGGGGCGCCGATGTGGCAATCTCATGCGCTACTTTCCGCCATCGCTGAGTCTCTGAAGTATGACGTTGACGGCAGTTCGTCGCCGCTTCGGCCGCTGCCATAAGCAGAGGTGGCTCGGGGAATCTGGACAGCGGGGATAAGTGGATTGCCGATCTGACAGCGGCCATGCTGGTCGCGAGCAGGAGGCAAGATGAGCAAGCGACCACGCCGGAACCACAGCCCGGCGTTCAAGGCGAAGGTGGCACTGGCCGCCGTGAAGGGCGAGAAGACGCTGGCCGAGCTGGCGCAGCAGTATGACGTGCATCCCAACCTCATCAACCAGTGGCGGGCGCGGCTGCTGGAGGGCGCCGCGGACGTGTTCGGCGCGGAGCCGGCAGCGGCCGAGCCGGCGGTCGACGTGACGGTGCTGCACGCCAAGATCGGCGAGCTGACGCTGGCGAACGATTTTTTGGCCGGTGCGCTCGGGAAGGCCGGTCTGTTGCCGAGCGCAAAGCGATGATCGACCGTGGTCATGCGCTGCCGCTGGTTGCCCAGGCGCGGCAGCTCGGGATCAGCCGCGGCAGCATCTACTACCTGCCGCGGCCGGTGTCGGACAGCGATCTGGCGATCATGCGTCGGATCGACGAACTGCATCTGCTCTACCCGTTCGCCGGTAGCCGGATGCTGCGCGACCTGCTCCGGCAGGAGGGCACGCCGGTGGGTCGGCTGCATGTCGCGACGCTGATGAAGCGGATGGGGCTGGAGGCGCTCTACCGACGCCCGAACACGTCGAAGCCGGCGCCGGGGCACAAGATCTATCCCTACCTGCTGCGCAAGCTGGCGGTGACGCGGTCGAACCAAGTGTGGGCGACGGACATTACCTACATCCCGATGGCGCGCGGCTTTGTCTATCTGGTCGCCATCGTCGACTGGTTCACCCGGCGGGTGCTGGCGTGGCGGGTGTCCATCTCGCTCGACGCCGGGTTCTGCATCGAGGCGCTGGAGGAAGCGCTGGCGCGGCATGGCAAGCCGGCGATCTTCAACAGCGATCAGGGCTCGCAATTTACGAGCACCGCGTTCACCGCCGTCCTCATACGCGAGAAGATCGCCATCAGCATGGACGGGAAAGGCTGCTGGCGCGACAACGTGTTCGTGGAACGCCTCTGGCGCTCGGTGAAATACGAGGAGGTGTACCTCCACGCCTACGCCTCGGTCCCCGACGCCCGCGCCGGCATCGGCCGCTACATCGGGTTCTACAATGCCGTCAGGCCGCACTCCGCGCTTGGCGGCCGCACGCCCGACCAGATATACTTCGCCCCGCCGCTTCTCGCAGCGGCATGATCAACCAGCGGCAGTCCACTTATCCGAGCCGCGAGCCTGTGCAGACAAACCGAGCCACCTCTGTCGCCCTCCCTCAGCATACGGTGTCGGCCCGGTCATCTCGCACCTATGCGACGAGACGGTTAACATCGGACTGACTGCTTCAGGAAGCGGAGCACCCTTAGCGTTTTGGCGCGGCCGCTTTCGGCATCCAATTTGCTAACCGCGAATTTCCGCAAGTGGGCGTTTTACGACCGGCAGCTTCCCAACCCGAAAGCCGCCAGTCCGGTCTTGGGCAGCCCACGCCGCGCGGGATGGGACCGAGAGCGCCGGCACGACTGGCGTCGGAGCTGGGTCGCGGTTACGGCGCGGCGATGCTCACCAGACACGCCGCCCGG
>JBPBQO010000091.1:0-1732 GCA_050954785.1 Janthinobacterium lividum
ATCCCGCCAGCGTCTTGATCGAGCCGAGCCTGCCCATCACCAGCGCCGTCTTGATGCGGCGGTTTTCGCGGAACGTCAGCTCTTCGAGGAGAAGCTGCTCGATCGCCTCGAGCGCAGTGATCTCGCCATGGTCGAGCCTGCTGACGCAAGCGTCGATCACTTCGATCGCCCGGGGCATCTTCAGGCCAACCATGCTGGTCTTGATCCGGTCGAGCAGCGACGCATTCGGATCGGGAAGCAGGGAGCTCATGCTGCACCTCCCGCGGCAAGCCGCCGACCAACGGCTTCATAAATGTCGAGCGGTCGCAGCGCGACGAGGTCGCCGGTAAAGACCGGCGGGAGCGGTGGCAGACCTTTGCGCCGGGTGGGTAGCCGATGGCCCTCGATCAGGGATCGCTGCCGTCTTCCGTCCAGCACAGGGTGAGAAGCGATCAGCTGGTCGCCTTCGAAGATTCTGATCTCGTCGGCCATGCTGTGGACCTCGACCATCCGACGACGTGTGGCGTCCGGGACCGAGTAATAGTTGCCGCCAACGCTCACCATGCCCTCGCAGCTGATCCGCCGATCAAGCTTCAGGACCGCGCCGAACGGGATCAGCGGCAAGGGCAAAAGCGTCGGCTTTTCCTCGGCGAACGCTTCATTCACGATGCAACCTGTCGTTGCATGCAGGCGGGGGTTGGCAACGTCGCCAAGCCAGCCTTTGAACTGCAGATTAAGATCGCCGAGATTGCGGAAGACACCGCCGAGAAAGAAGTCCTCGCGGATATACCGGAAGGGCCGCTCGACCTTGCCCTTTGTCTCGGGCCGATAAGGACGACAGGCCTTCGGCAAGAAGCCGTAATGATGCGCGAGATCACCGAGCGTGCGGTTGTAAACGACCTGACCGTCAGCATCCTCGCCGATCACGGCGGTCTTCATGCGATCGTAGAGGATCTGGCGCGGCACGCCGCCGAATGCCTCGAACGCCGCCTTATGGCAGGCGAGCACCGTCTGCATCGTCTGGCGGTGGGCAAAGCGACCCCAGATCAGGCGGGAGTAGCCAAGCACAATCGAGAACAGCCAGACGATGTGCACGGCACCCGGCTCGTCGGTAAAGCTCACGCGGAACTGTGCAAAGTCGACCTGCGCCTGTTCGCCAGGCAGCGTTTCGAAGCGAACGGCGAAGCCTTTGCCGCCGCCAGATGGCCGCAGCGCGCGAACCTCGTCGCGGACCATGCTGTAGGCACCGGTGTAACCGCGTCCGACGATTTCGCGAAGCAGGCGCTGTGCGGTCAGGCCAGGATATTCCGCAAGACGGGACCGAAGATACGCCACATGCGCGTCGATCATTCGAGCGCGTGGCTGACGCGGACCATAGCCAGGTGGCTCAAGCCCTCTGGCTATGTATTTGCGCACCGTCTTGCGATCGATCCCCACCTGACGGGCGATCGCGGCAACCTTCAGTCCTTGTCGATGTAAATCCAGGATCATCATCAGATCTCCAAGCTTCTTCATCGCAGCAGCACTCCCGATCGATGGAAGCATGCACGATATTGCCAAGTTCGGACTGTCCGGGGCTAGCCCCGGACAGTCCGAACTTAAAAGAAGTGGGGAATATTCAATCGCCACTTGTGGGGAGAATTACACCGCCAGCGACAGCCACCGATGGATCGCCGATTTATAGCGACGTTGCGCACCGCCAGTCCAGCGATCGCGCATGCCACCGATCTCGCTCAGCGCTTCCACGTCATGC
>JBPBQO010000092.1:0-1606 GCA_050954785.1 Janthinobacterium lividum
GGCGCCACCGGTTCAGCAAGCGCTGCAGATGGGTGAGGCTTCCGGTGTAGCCGAGTGTTTGGATCTCAGCCAGCAACTCACGTCCCATCGTGCACCCGGCCGCCCAACGCTGCGCCAGATAGGCTCGAAAGCCGCTTGGCGTCGTTGTCTTCGGGGCCATGATCGCGCGTTCCGGCAGAGCGTCAAGCCGCGTCCACTTGTCTACCGTCCGCCAGTGCAGGCCAGCCTCGCGAACATGCGCATTCCGGTTGATCGTGATCACTGATTCCGTTGGATCGTGATCACTCAATCCGGTGGATCCTGATCATGCATTCCGTTTGATCGTGATCATCGGTTCCGGTGATGCTGATCATGCTGGAGATGACGATGCTGGGCGGGTGCCGCTGACAGTCTTCAACCGACGGTAGTGTCGATCCTTTGCCGGGGAGCAGGGGATCGGGATGCCGGGTGAGAGAGTGTCGATGCGCAAAATACGCGAGCTTTTGCGACTGCGGTGGGAGCACCGGCTGTCGCAGCGAAGGATCGGGCAGAGCCTGAGGCTGAGCCAGGGCTCGATCAGCGAGTATCTGGGGCGGGCCCGCCGTGCCGGTCTGAGCTGGCCGCTGCCGGATGATCTGGATGACGAACGGCTCGAGGCGCTGCTGTTCCCGTCGCCGCCGGATGTGCCGCTGGACCAGCGCCCGGTTCCGGACTGGGCTGCGGTTCACCGCGACCTGCGTCGGCCGAACATGACGCTGGCGCTGCTGTGGGAAGAATACCGCGCCGGAGCGGTCAACGGGTTCGGCTACTCGTGGTTCTGCGACCTGTATCGCGAATGGGCCGGGCGGCTGAAGCCGACGCTGCGTCAGGTGCACACGGCAGGCGAGAGGCTGTTCGTCGATTACGCCGGTCACGGCATGGAGGTGATCGACGGGGCAAGCGGAGAGATACGCCGTGCCGAGATCTTCGTCGCCGTGCTGGGGGCGTCGAGCTTCGTCTACGTGGAGGCGACCTGGAGCCAGACGCTGCCGGACTGGATTTTGGCTCACGTCAACGCGCTGAGTTTTCTTGGCGGCGTGCCGCGGCAGATCGTCAGCGACAACCTCAAGTCCGGCGTGACCCGGGCCTGCTTCCACGAGCCGACGATAAACCGCACCTACGCCGACATGGCGGCGCACTACCGCACCGCGATCATCCCGGCCCGGCCGTACAAGCCGCGCGACAAGGCCAAGGTCGAGGTCGGTGTGCAGGTGGTGCAGCGCTGGATCCTGGCGCGCCTGCGCAACCGGCGTTTCTTCTCGCTGGCCGAGATGAACCTGGCGATCCGTGCGCTGATGGACCAGATCAACGACCGGCCGATGCGCGGCTGGGGCACGACACGGCGCGCGCTCTACGAGCAGCTTGACCGTCCGGCGCTGCTGGCCCTGCCACCGGCGCCCTACGAGTATGCCGACTGGAAGCACTGCCGGGTCAACCTCGACTACCACATCGAGATCGCGAAGCATTTCTACTCGGTGCCGTTCCGACTGCTGCGGCAACCGGTGGAGGCGCGCATCACGGCCAGGACCGTGGAGATCTTCCATCGCGGCACGCTGGTGGCGATGCACCAGCGCAGCCTGCGCCAGCA